>CAZEQY010000081.1:0-2503 GCA_964514655.1 uncultured bacterium | reverse complement strand
GACAATCGAGTCACCATCCGCAACTGGCTCTGTCCATCGGCATTCGAGGCATAGCCTGCCGGCTGCCCTCGAAGCCGCGAGCGACTCCTCGCTGGCCAGGAACACATTACGGTTGTTGTTGTAGAACACATCGTCCTGCGTGAGCCGATTGCCGCTTTCGTCGAACCGCTTGAAGAGCCAGACCAGCAGACCGCCCTCCTTAAGATAGAACTCCCGGCGCTCGGCGATGACGCGGATGTAGGTTGTGGATAGCTGAATCTCGAAAGCCATCCGCAGCTCTCCGAACTTAGCTTGGACATCAGGTCGACGCCACTCCCCAGGCGCCCCCTTCCAAGTCTTCTCGGTCTTCGGCGGTGAAAACCTAGAGTCACAAGCGATGCTACTGGAGACGATCTCCTTCATCCGGAGGTGGTCGCGGCTCTCCTTGGCGCCATTGTATCGGCGGGCATCAATCTCCTTCTCACTGAGCTCGCCACGCGTGCGTGCGGAGCAACGGCCGTCCTCAATCTGATGGCGAAAGAAGAATCGGCGACTCTCCTTGCGGGATACGAGGTAGACGGGGATCTGGCAGAGTGGGCAAAGGAATTTGGGTTGTTGCCGGGCGATGGATGCGCGCAGCTCCAACCTGAGCTGGATGGCTTTGGCGTAGTCGTCTCCGATCGCGTCGGTGGCACCGATCATCTCCCCACTGTCCATATCCAAGACTTCGGGGATTTCGGGATTCTCAATCGCCAAGGATTGCCATTCGCTCATGCCGAAAGGATACGACATCTCAGGAACTAACAGAAGAGCAGAGGGCGGCCGCGTAAACAGTCGCCTTCTACTTTTCCTGAACTTTTTGCCCCCCATTCGAATTGGAGCAATACGAAGGCCAGCTCAGAATCGCGGACACGCGTTGGCGTGCCGCACCAAAGATCTTCCGCGTCGAGCAGCATGACCTTGAAGCCCATATGAGCGGCGGCAGTAACGATGCGTTGAATGACCTAGGAGAAGCGACGCTCAGATCGAAGATTGGCGTGAAACGTTGAGGCTTGGGTTGCTGACGCTTCATATTGCAGACAACCGATGCTGAATCATTCTAGTTTGCGCTCGGCTCCAACTGGTGAGCAAACGTGAACTCCCGACACAGCTCAAATTCTGCCTTTTCCGCTTCTTTTTGGGTGACCGTGCAGTATCGATTGCCGCTGGCGACCTCATAGATAGTGGACCAAAGGTCTTGGGGGTTACGCCAGATCCGGACTAGCGACTCCATTCTCCATTGATCGGAGCCGTTCAAGTGAGGCGGGCTAACAAGCTGGATGTCTGTGATGGACATCGCTTCATCACGGGGCTGGTCAACAAATGAGAGCAGATCTTGTGCAGGATGGGAAATCAAGAGCGTCTCGCCAAACACCCCCTCCGGAGTTTTGACGTCGCAACTCACGTAAAACCATTCGTTGTGCGTCGCAAGGCTGACAGCTCTCCATATATTTCGCCCCTCACCAAACAGTCTGGTAGCAACGGGATGGTGAGCGGAATCATCAGTCACAAACATGGTGGGCTTTCATAGCGGAAACAGGCCAATCGACTTGAATTGGCTAAAGATCAATGAGAACTTGAAATGACGGACCGAAATGGATCTTTCGTTCAAGTTGAAATTGTGACGTAAACACGGCTGACTTAAAAGCGGCAAATCGAGAGACTGACTTGATGTCTCTTCGAGAATCATTGTCGACTTCAAGCACGCCTACAGCACGTGAACTCCTTGCGATGAATATCATCCGGCTTCGCAGGGAGAAGGGATGGTCGCAGGAGGACCTGGCCTTCGCGGCCGGCCTGCATAGGACTTTTGTTGCGCATGTGGAACGCCAAGTGCGCAACATTTCTCTTGATAATATTGAGCGTCTAGCAATAGCGCTGCAGGTTCCCGTGTGGGTCCTTTTGCAATCTCACGGGCCGTCGAAGTGATTTCAGATGGAAAGCAATTCTCTGCTCTGACAGGCGTTCAGTAGTGGCCCGGTTCCGGCTGTCGAACACATCCATTCACCATAAAGTCAAAAAACAACAGCGCGATTGATCCAGTCGCGGATGGGAAACTTGTGACTTGAGCTTTGGCGGCATTTACAGATGCAGCCCCAAGAGTGGCCACTCATAGCCCTCACGGATTGCGTGCAGGCTAAACGTACCCTTAACGTCTGACCGAAACCAGCCTGCGACGCAACCGAGGCTCTTGACTACCGATGTAGCAAGCTCCCGAAGCAAACGCTATCAGCCCGATTGACCATGTGAGCAAGACTCCCGACGATAGGCTGCACGGCACCGAGACCTCGACAACGCATACGCATAAGTCGAAAATGTAAGAAAATAGCTTCAAAGGTGGGGTCTATCGCCCATTAAACTCCACTTTAGGCATAAAACGTAATGTAATTGACTGCCAAAAAAGCAGGAATACCCCTTATCTAGGCCATCACACAGTCAGTCATACAATGCTGGGCACAGATTTTTTATCGCCATACGGATCGTA
>CAZEQY010000080.1:0-2573 GCA_964514655.1 uncultured bacterium | reverse complement strand
TAATTGTTAACGTCTTATATATTGTAATTTGAGGTTGGCCTGATGCGTATGGGATCGCCAGGATCGGCTTCGCCGGCAGGATAGGCAGGATATATGGAAGAAAAATGTAATCGGTGTTAGGGTATCTATTAGATAGAAATATGCCAATTTTTGACAGCTCAGTCCTGACCCAAATTTCAACCTGCTTTCTTCAGGGAAAGTAGGTTCGGGTGCTTGTTCTTCCTATTCCTTTGGCGCTCAAAGTGGATACGCTTCTAACTCAGGATTATATACAAAATTCGGCCACGATAGTGAAGCTGGCCTGTCACTTAGGTCATTATCGTTGAAATTTACAGAATATGTAGCCGTTTCAACTGCTTCTGTTGACGGATCGTTGTCTTCAAGATTGAGTGCTTTCATTTTTTCTTCGATTTCTTCTAAAGGGTTTTCATCATTGATTAGGGTACTCAATTCCGTAATACCGTCAGTCATCCCTTCCAGTGATGTGCTTTCAGCAATGTTCGCGAACTGCTGAAAAATTTTTAGCAGTTTGCACGTGTTTTTATATTGGGGGGTGCGCGGCAACATGGAATTGTGCTCCTTTAGATCAAGCAGATATAATAAGCCATCCCTCATAATTGGATATTCCCATACAAGGGCATTATCCTGCAAAAAAACCCTAAATTCTAAAAATTCGTCACGGAGAATAGCTTCATTAATTAGTATCGCAAGATTTGTGAGCTCTCTTATTTGTCCTATTGGTGTCAATGTATGCCATATATCTTTTAAAGCTGATAGGAGTCTACTTCTATGTACAGATAGGGCACACTCCAAAGCTATTTTGGTTCTACAATTGAATAGACTGAACATGGCATCACAATGAATATTTATAATTCTGGTAACTGTAGGTGATGTTTTACTAAGCAACTTTAATAGAATTTTAAGCGAAGCCGTTGCTTGAAATCCAAGAGATCGCGCGTTTTCACCTAAGAGGTCATATTTGCTCGTAAAAATGATGGCTTTCGGAATGGCAAAATGTGCCCAAGCCAATGTTTCATCTGTGAGTAAAAGGGCTGCTTCAGTGCGTAATTCGCTATCGCGAGCAAGGTCTTGAGAAATTTTCCGCACAACAATGACTTGCTCTCGAGCACTCATCTTTGCAAGATTATGTTTTAGATATTCAAGTTCTGCCCTTAGTTGCCTTGTAACGACTAATGGTTCAATGTTGGCGAAATCATCATATAAATCTGCATTAAGAGTTTCCAGTAGAGCGTCATAAACAGTTAGAACTGGCTTAAAATTTGCATAAGAATAGGTTTGAGAAATAGAAACCAAAATCCTATAAATTTGTTGCCATTTGTCGTTAGAATTTGGGTTTTCTAGCATCCAATAAAAGCCCAACCTCATTGCCTCACTTACCCATCCAGAGGTATCTAATGTAAAAACTCGCAATAATTGCAGAACTTTAAAAGTTTTTTCATTGCCCAAACGATTACTAATTTCTACTAAAAATTTAGCCTGTTCATTCGCCTCCATGTTTTTCCATTCAGAGGTTAAAAAATTCCAGCCATCTAGAAACCGTTTATCAACACAGCCCCATTGAAAACAACTGGCAATTACTTTAAAAAAAAATAGGCGATAGTTTGGATTTTGAGGTTCAACCTTTAGTAAGCGTCTGGCACAGGAAAGTAAAAAATATATATGATTTTCATCGTTAGATTGAAAACATTTTATAATTTTATTTCTTTTGCAAAGAGTAGTAATGCGTGCATATAAAAAATGTCTAATACTCAAAGGATCACAGGTTTGTAGATACTTTTTTTGCCCCTTTTTTGCTAATAATTGTAAGGTAATATGAGGGGTTTCCACAACTAATTTTGTCGTAAGGCTAATGATAACCTCATTTTGAAAAGAAAGGTCACGTTTCATTTCAATTTTTAAGCTAAAAAGCTCTGCAATACGCTCCATAAGTGCATCTCGATAGACTTGAAAAGTTTGCCTGGACGCGCTTGATAGGTTCATTAATGAGCCTATATCCAAATACCTTTTTTGAAATGAGTATGCAAGAGCTTTGTCAGTTATAAGTGGACTAGATAAGAAATTCATTAGAAAATAACCATTATTTCTACAATAACGAAAGTAGCATAATTCTCCGAATATTTCATTTAAAAAAATGAAAGGGGCCGGTCCCAATGGCGTCAACTTAAGCTGATTTCTCTTATTCTTGATCTTGAGAGCCTTTTGCAGAACTAGTACGTTTACGAGTGAGGCCGAAGGCCTCTCTGGAGTGCGGGGCAGTATGCACCGCTCTCAATTTTCGCACACTTTTACCTCAGCAACGTCAAAGCAAAAATAAGTTCATATTATTTCTTGAGCATTTTCTTAATAAGGTTCGTGACCAATTGAGAGCGCGGAAAGCCGCAGAGAGGCCTTCGGCCTCACTCGCGCACGTATGCCTATGCCACTAGTTTTGCAAAAGGCTCTGTATTTTATCGTGTTTATCGTGTGCGCCACGAGGCGCTTTATTAACAGTCGCCTAAAATGGGGACCGGGAAAGGGCACCACCCACCCGTACTGAGTCTTGAGTACAAGGA
>CAZEQY010000079.1:0-2573 GCA_964514655.1 uncultured bacterium | reverse complement strand
ACCTACTTTCCCCCGGGAGAAAGTAGGTTGGGGTGCTTGTTTTTCCTATTCCTTTCCTCAAAAACGGTAACCTCATAGAGCAAAAGTCGTCCTATAAAACTCTTCACTTTACCTATGATGCCTTAGATCGGCTCATTATAGTTTCTGATGGCACTGAAGAATTCGTCTACATCTATGACAGCTTTCATCGACGCATTGCAAAAAGTGTAAACCGCCAAGATTTTAAATATTACATATACGTTGGTCAACGAGAGGTCGGCCTCTACGATCCTGAGACCGAAGAACTCCTAGAATATAGGGTTTTAGGCTTAGGTAAAGGTGCAGAACTTGGCGCAAGTATAGCCATAGAGCTTAATAACAAAATTTATTGCCCTCTGCACGATCATCGAGGGAACATCGTATGTCTGCTAGATCCGGAAACTGGCATTCCTCAAGAGACCTATCGTTTCACGGCTTTTGGTGAATCTGAAACACAATCTGCAAGTAAGCCTCTTAACAACCCGTGGGGTTTTTTGAGTAAGCGCCAGGACCAGGAAACAAACTTTGTCTACTTTAGTAGGCGCTATTATGCTCCCACAACAGGTCGTTGGGTTACTCCAGACCCACTTGGGTTTGCTGATGGTCCGAACATGTATGCGTATGTCCACAATAACCCCTTAACAATGGTTGATTTATATGGGCTATATGTAGAAGACAGTAAAGGAAATTGGTCTTTTGATGGCTATTTTCCTGAAAAGGAGCCAGAAAAAAAGAATTTTAAGAATTTTTGGTCTGATGCATATTCGAATCTTCGGGAGTGGGAAAACTGTGGTATGTCATTGGATGGAGATAGCCTCGAAGAGCAGATCAGAGAGGTAAGGGGGAATCCCTTGTTTGATATTTTAGAACATGAATTTGAAAAACGAAACCTTATAGCTGAAATGTTGTCTGATCCTTCAAATGATCTTACTGAAAAAGAATTGTCTAATATGATAAATTCCCAAGACGACTTTTATAGGGAATATTTAAAAGATCGTGCTATAGATTTGGGCATCGATGTTTGCTTAAGACTAGTTTCAAAGGGGAAAAATGGTATATCGCTTGGGTCAAAAACTTCGTTTAATCCAAAGCGTCCTGGATGCAAAGGAGGCCCGAAACACAGGGATAAAATAAAAGAAGTCATCGAACAGAAAAAAGCACTAGGTCATGCACATAAGGGAGGGGGTAATAAAAAAGAAGTTGTTATTCCAATTGATAATAGTGAAAAAGCATATAGAAGAGGTGATGCCACCTTTGTTCGCCCTGATGGCATTGAATATCATGTACAAGTTGGCCGGCAAACAAAAGCTGGTGATCCTATTGCTCGTGAGCGTCGCGCAAAAATAGACATAGAATCTATGGGTAAAAAGGTGGAATTTGTACCTTATAATGAGTGAAACAATTATAAAATTGCAATGCACAAAAACTATTCTAAACAAACAAATATTAAAGGGTATAAAATGGCAACTCGTGGATTGAATTTTCTAGCAAAGCCCAATGAGTTTCTTGAGATCGTAAATCACATTATAAGTTTACTAAATTTGCAAGCAATATCGGTGAATGGAATTGAAGGTGATTTAGTTCGAATTTTACCATTACCTTTACAGATAGACATTACTAATACATTAACTCGTGAATTTTTTTTAACAGACAAAGAAGTTAAGAGAGGTATTTCCGTTTCTGAAATAAATCTTCCGAGGGAAGGGTGGATACAGGTTGTTGCACCTAAAGAGAGAGATTCAATATTATGGGAAGGGTATTTTGCTATCAAAAATGATTGGTATGAAGAAAATAACAAATGCGAAAACAAAGATAGTCTTATTTTCTTCAATAAAGTTAAACGTATGTTTAAAAAGCATCTAAAATACCCTGTGTTTGCTTATAATGTCTTACGCGGAAATTCATGGCCTTACAAGATTATCGGTTATACAGAGGGTGCTAAGCAATTTGAAAAAGATGGCGGGCTACTAGTTAATTCAGGTGATGATGGTTTTAATAGTATCAGATTTGCTATCGATAAAAACTATATTAAAACAGACCCTGATCTGCTTATCAAACGCCTTCAATGATTGGGGCTTGGAAAAAAGAGGATGGCTTATAAAAATGATTAATGTAACCCCACAGATTATAAAATTTCGAGACTTTCTGGTGCATTCATGGAATGATCTTGATCTTTTAATGGCAAATCACGACTGGGATGATGACGTCTGGTTCACAGATGAATGGTTACAAGTAAATTGGGAATTTTTAGTAGAAAGGCAGTTGCTTCATGACTCAGGCTTTCTAAAATCCTATTTTTTCTGTAACGTTCGAGTAACTCACCCAAATACTGATGCAACATGTGAAATTATCTGTAAGCCTAAAAATAATGAATATCTGGTTGATGATGCAACGGGATATAATATCTCAAGTCACGTCGAGCTTTGCTTTGGTTATTTTGTGAACAAAATGGATAAAGGTTATGGGATATATCCGCCATTTGATTTTCTTACTGCATACACTGAGGTGGTAGGCGTTTTCTGGACAGAAACCTAAGTTAATAAATTTGACCTCCG
>CAZEQY010000078.1:0-2605 GCA_964514655.1 uncultured bacterium | reverse complement strand
GCAGCGATCTCCAAAGTCGCCGGTCGGGGGTTCGAATCCCTCCGCACTCGTTTTATTGAGGAACAAACTATGACAACTACAAGCGAGCGTATGAGTTTGAGTCAAAAGCAAGAAGGAATAGGCAGTGCACCTACTCAGCCTGTTAAGAAAGCTTATGAGTACTTTGAAGACATTAAGGCAGAGTTTGGCAAGATTTCGTGGACTGAAGGTGGCGAGGTGTTTACCTACGCTAAGGTTGTTGTAGCTAGTACCTTCGTTTTTGGGATGTTGATATATTTTACCGATCTTATCGTACACAGAGTACTTTATGGGTTCGATAGCCTCTTTAAGCTTATCTTTGGTTAGTGGAGAAAAAGTACATGCATAAGTGGTACGTAGTTCAGGTTCTTTCATCTCAAGAAAAAAAGGCTAAAAAAGCCCTTGAGGAAAACCGTACAGCCCATGGAATGGCAGATTTCATAGAACGTGTGGTATTGCCTACGGAAAATGTTTCCGAAGTTAAGCGCGGCCAACAACGAATTGTCGAAAAAAGATTATGGCCCGGCTACCTTCTTGTAAAGATGGAGCTTAACGAAGATTCATGGATGTATGTAAAAAATACCACAGGTGTGGTAGACTTTTTGGGCGGCGAAAAACCCAATGAGCTTACAGAGGGTGAAGTTGAAGAGCTCCTCAAGGACATCGAAGATCGCAAAACCAAAGTCAGCCAGAAGCATAAGTTTGAAGCTGGCGATAAGGTTAAAATCACAGATGGTGTGTTTGTAAACTTTGTAGGTTCTGTAGTTGAGGTATTCCCAGATCGTGGACGCTTGAGTGTGCTTGTTTCTATTTTTGGACGTGACACTCGCGTTGATGATCTTGAATTCTGGCAAGTGGAAACGGCAACAGAAGAGCCTAGCCAAGCGTAATACAATTTAGCAAATTAGGAAGTAGACAATGTCAAAAAAAGTTGTAAAAGTAATTAAACTGCAAATTCCAGCAGGAAAGGCAAACCCAGCTCCGCCTATTGGTCCGGCACTTGGTGCGGCAGGCGTAAACATCATGGCGTTTTGTAAAGAATTTAACGCAAAAACGCAAGATAAGGGCGGCGACATTCTGCCGGTAGAAATTACTGTTTATCAGGATAAAAGTTTTACTTTTATTACAAAAAAACCGCCGGCTTCACAACTTGTGAAGAAAGCAAGCGGCGTTGAAAAAGGTTCGGGTGTTCCAAACCGTCAGAAGGTGGGAACGCTCAAAAAAGCTAGTCTTCGCAAAATCGCGGAAGACAAGATGCAGGATATGAATGCTGCAAGTGTTGAAGCTGCTATGAATACCTTAGCAGGAACGGCCCGTTCAATGGGCATAGATATAGTGGACTAATCTATGAGTCGATTAACCAAAAGAAATCGGGAGATAGCATCCAAGGTTGACAAAAACAAATTGTACAGCCTGGAAGAAGCTATCGCATTATTGAAAGCCTGCCCACCGGTCAAATTTGACCAGTCGGTAGAATGTGCTTTCAAACTGGGGGTCGACTCCCGTAAATCAGACCAAAACGTACGTGGTACAGTATCGCTACCGAGCGGTACTGGTAACAAATGCGTTGTATTAGTACTTGCAAAAGGGGACAAGATTTCTGAAGCCCTAGCTGCAGGTGCAGAGTTTGCGGGAAGTGACGACCTTATTGAAAAAATTAATTCCGGATGGACAGGCTTTGATGCCGTAGTTGCCACACCTGATATGATGAGGGAAGTGGGTAAACTTGGTAAAGTGCTTGGACCACGAGGTTTAATGCCAACGCCAAAAGCTGGAACTGTTACAACAGATATAGCTAAGGCTGTTCAAGAATTAAAAGGCGGTAAAATTGAGTTTAAAACTGACCGTTACGGTATCGTAAACTGTGCAGTTGGCAAGCTCTCCTTTGCTGCAGACAATCTCGTAGCTAACTTTCGAGCTCTTGCGTCTAATCTTGCTAGATCAAGACCAAGCAGCGTAAAAGGGCACTTTTTTGAAAGCCTCTACCTATCTTCAACGATGGGACCAGGCCTTAAAATTGACCTTCGCGAAATTGACTTAGCTCAAAAAGGAGCTTAAAAAAGCATGAAACACGAAAAACAGCTTCTCCTTGACGAGATAAAAGGTCAAATAGAACGGTCAGGTTCATATCTGATTGCCCAATACGCTAAGCTTTCAGCCAACAAAGCGAATGAGTTTCGTCGCCAAATGGCTAAAATTGGTGTAGATTTTGAAGTAGTTCGTAAACGAGTACTTGTAAAAGCTGCTGCTAATTCTGGAATTGAGCTTTCTGTTGACCAACTGCCAGGACATATTGGCATTATTATGCCAAAAAATGATCCTATCGAAGCAACAAAAGCCGTGCTTCAGTATAGCGAAGGCAATGAAAATTGCTTTCAGCTGCTCGGTGGAAGAGTCGACGGGCTGTTAATAGGCCGCGAAGACATGAAGCGACTTTCTCAGCTTCCATCTAAGCCAGAAATGCGAGCTCAGTTCTTGGGACTTCTCGAAGCGCCACTTGCCCAAACATTGGCAGTTATGGACGCTCTACTATCAAGTGTGGTATACTGCCTTGATAATAAGTCGAAGGATGCGAGCTAAATCAAAA
>CAZEQY010000077.1:0-2662 GCA_964514655.1 uncultured bacterium | reverse complement strand
ATTTATTGAGGGTATACTCTTTTTATTTTAAACACAACTTTCGATCATATCTCATGAACTAGCCGCTTGATGTACAAGAGCAGATGTTGCCATATAAGCATCTAAAAAGGCTTGGTTACTTTCCTCTAGTGTGCCTGTTTCAAAAATCTCTGCTTGCCGCTCTGCCGGGTGAAGCATGCAAATAAAATCATGAGCCCCCATTACTAGAGCTTCACCAAATCCATATGCCATAGCGGCTAAAGCCTTGGCACTGTACCCATCTCTGATAGCTTCGTCCTCGATAAATAATCCGTAAAGGTCGAATTTAGTTAAAGGGTTGCTTTTGACATAGGCATACATGTTAGGGCCGTCAGCAAAGCCTAGTGGGTCTGGAGTAATCCAGCGACCGGTTTCTGGTGCGTAATAGCGACGACTGAAATATATGAAGCCAGTTTCAGGATCATGCCGCTTGCTCATGAAGCCCCAGGGGTTGTTAAGAAGCTGCTTTGTTGGGTAGGTTTCAGATTCACCAAAGGCTGTATAACGGTAAGTTTCTTGGAGAAGGCCTGTTTGGGGATCTAGCAGACATACGATGTTGCCACGATGGTCATGTACTGGGCAGTAGGTATTGCCATTAAGCTCGATAGCTATGCTTGCGTCTAGTTCTGCGCTTTTTCCCAGGCCTAGGACGCGATATTCTAAAAGCTACCATGGGTTGCTATCCATGCGTGGACGTAGTGTTTCATCATTTTTTAGGTTTGCAAACTATCTAAAGGACACATATAAAAATCAATATCAACAACAGGTATTCGATAATACTGTCTTTTATTTTGGATAAAAGCTGTGACAAAGTCAAAGGGGGGATAACATCCATACCCACCTTGAATTTTTTTTACAAAGCCGCCGAAAACAAGTGTTGTAGTAGCTGGAATTATATACTGAGTTTTGTCATCTACAAGTTGTTTATTTTCTTTTGAGCTGCAAATAATCTCATGTGTTGGCAAAGCGTCACGATGTGTTATGCGAAAATCTAAGTTAGAATAAGACTTTAAAAACCCTTTTTTTTCTAGTAATTCTCTTTCAACTAAAAATTCCCAATTTACCTGTAACCATTGACTTATAAAACTACCATCATCATCCCAGTCGTGATTTGCCATTAGAAGGTCTAGATCATTCCACGAATGCACCAGAAAATCTCGAAATTTTATAATCTGTGCGGTTACTTCAATCATTTTTATAAGCCATCCTCTTTTTCTCAAGCGATCCTGTATAATTCTCTAGTCTTGAAATATCAACATGATTGGGCTCTCTATATCTACCAACATCTTTAGGATCAATATGATATTGTCTTTCATTTTTAGGGTTAATATAGTTACCTAATCCATTTTTAGGGTCTAACCCATGCGGATCAAATCCTTTTTTGATAAACATTTCATGTAGTTCATCAGCGTTTTTATTTATAAATGGACTCGACTTTGTCCACATATGGCCATCAGGTAATTTAGTACCTGCACCTGCCTTATCCATGATCTTTGTTGCATTGGCAACTTTTGCCGTATCGCTTGCAAGATGACCTTCTTTTTCGAGGACTATAGCAGCTTTGCCTGATCCTTTCGATAGTTTATTTAATGGGTTAAGTTTATCTATTCCTGGCAGTATATTTGCGATTACATGAGCCGAAATTGTAGTCCAATCACTTTCACGCAATAAATCAACCATAGAATTTGTCATGGATAAAAAACCTTCCTTTGCATCTGCAACACTCATCGTAGAAAGTATATTCAAGCCATTTTTCGTACCCTTAACCATCCTGTCCGTTGTCTCTATGGGATGCCTGACAAGGTCGTAACTAAAGTTACCTATGCTTTTAACTGTATCCACTTGATTAGCGCTATAGATCGTTATCACCTGTTTGATAAAAGCATACCCGGGAAGATCATCATCATCATAGTCGATGTTTTCGTCCCACAGCCCATAGAGATCAAATCCAGTCAACGGGTTGTTATGGACGTAGGCATACATGTTAGGTCCGTCAGCAAAGCCTAGTGGGTCTGGAGTAATCCAGCGACCAGTTTCTGGTGCGTAATAGCGACGGCTGAAATATATGAAGCCAGTTTCGTGGTCATGCCGCTTGCTCATGAAGCCCCAGGGGTTGTTGAGGAGCTGCTTTGTAGGGTAGGTTTCAGATTCACCAAAGGCTGTATAACGGTAAGTTTCTTGGGGAAGGCCTGTTTCGATGTCAAGAAGGCAAACGATGTTGCCGCGATGGTCGTGAAGTGGGCAGTAGATTTTGTCTGCAATTTCTATAGCTATGCTTGCACCGAGTTCCGCGCCTTTTCCAAGGCCTAGGACGCGATATTCTAAGAGCTCTTGCGTTGCAGGGTCGTAGAAACCAACTTCTCGCTGGCCAAAGTACACGTAATATTTCGGATCTTCGCTGTTAATGCCTTTGGCAATTCGGCGATGGAAGTTATCGTATATGTATGTGACATCTTGATTACCATCAGAGACTTTGGTGAGACGATCTAAGGCATCATAGGTAAAGTGAAAAGTTTTGGTGGGTGATTTTTGTTCTATGAGGTTGCCATTTTTGTCATAGACAAACTGTTCCTCAGAAGTGCTTAGGAGCCTCAATTCCCGTGGAAATTGTAACTAGGCCTTCCCTGGCAGTTCAATATCTAAA
>CAZEQY010000076.1:0-2901 GCA_964514655.1 uncultured bacterium | reverse complement strand
CCTTCATCAAGATACTCCCCCAAAACTGTCCAACTCTCACCCGGAGCGCAATACTAAGGGGTAGGCTCGATGCCGTTCTTGCCATCCGCGCGAAAACCTTTAGCCCGACAAAGCGCAATTATGGGTTCGCGATGAGCATCACCGCACAAGAAGAGACTCTTCGAGCCCTTAAAACTAAGGCGCTCAATTTGATCAGCCATGTACTGCTCCCTGAGCTGGTCCCATTTCATGCACTCTTCCTCAGAGTATCTGTCAAGATGTTGCCGATATGCTGAAGGAATGCCATTACTATCCCTTTCCTCAGGCGTCATCTCGATATTGAAGTACTTCTTTCCAACCGACTCCGCATGACGTTCCAAGAGACTTGTACTTCCATGGAGCGCTTCTTCAAAGTAAAGGTCGAAATCATGAACCGCTACCAACTCGTCTACTTTTGCTCCGAACTTCTCAATCTCAGGCGAATTCAAAATATGGAAATGTTGAACCTTATGCTCCAGGCCGAGAACATACACAAAGGGTACAGAGTTCATGTCTCATTCTAGCCTATTGCGCTCCGGGTGAAAGTTGGACAGTTTTGGGGGAGTATCTTGATGAAGGAGAAACCCGATGTCGAATACTGGAACCAATAAACAAAAGGGCGATCTTGTTCCAGGCGTGCGATCTTCTCGCGGAGCAGCTCGTTCTCTACGCTGAGGTTTGCGACTACGGACTTCAACCGTCGCTCGCCCTCGTGGTCTGGTTCCGCCTCGCGACCCTTGAGCCCGGCCTCACCTCCCGTAAGGAAGCGCTCTCGCCACTCGCTCAAGGTCGCTTATGAAGCCATCTGCACTTAGGTACAACAATCGCCTTGAGGCGTCGGTGACGGAAACCGTCAGGCGTTCGAATTTGACTCATCAGAGAATTGTGCCGAAGCCATTGATTGTTGCCAGAAGGGAGCAGTCACTTCTCGTCAAGTCATCACTGAAACCAGCGCTGCTATAATCAATTCGCTGAATACAGCAAATCGATAGATTGAGATAATCCATTCAACGGCGTGAAAATGATGTGTATTGTCGAAAACGCTGACGGCGTGTTCTGTCAGTCCCTCCTTTTGGCTCGCGTCGACAAATCCACTATAGACGAGTAATGCATTCAGTTTTCCGAGTGCTTCCAAATGCCATTGCCGCAACTGTTTTCCTTGCTCAAGCTGAAAGCTTTCTAGGCGCAAATATAGCAACGCGACCAGAATCGTGACGATTGTTGACAGTCCTGATGTTCTGGCCATTACAAGAGCGACGGCAAAAAGAGCGATCTTCAGCAGAGACTGAATTGCCAAGCCGACTAAGGGTGCCCACCGCGTGCATTTTTGTTGTTGATATCGCACAGCTGCCTCCTCGGCAATGTCCTTGAACGTCGAGGATAACGCGATAGCGTTCTGTTCGTTCTGCTGCCGAGCGCGGTAGTTTGCAAGTTGCTGACGGGTGATCCCCCACCGGGTCTGATTCATGTGACGTTCCTGATCTTCCATCACTTCGACCAACGGTGGATGAAACAAGTGTTCCAAATCGCGATAGCCTCGAAGTTCTTCACTATTGTCGTGTTTATGGACTTCGGTGAGCAAACAATCCAACACTGATTCTGCCCCCCAAATTGAAGGGTTATTCATGGCATCGATCAGGTACACCCCCCGCATCCAGAATCTTGTGGCATAATTGACTCTCGCTGCAAACCTGCCGTGGATGTCGGTCGAAAAGTTAATCGGTAGTTCTCCGGCCTGTGCCAATGCGTTGAAAAGTTCTTGTGCAGTGTTGAAATGGCCGTATCGAAAGTATCCACGCCAGATGGCTAGGTCTTGGGTCGCCGTTAGTGCTCTGCGGTCATCCTGCGGGAACGCAGCGACTAACAAGCGCCGCAACTCACCGAACGGGTTAAGCGGAAATTGCCCTACCAAGTCTGGTTGCTCCCACCGCCGAAGCGCTGTTGCGGCCTCGGCCGAGGACATCCAGAATTGCGAAATCATGCGTGAAAAGTACATGGTGCGATCTCTGCTCAGTAGCCGAACCAGCAACGTAGCCCAGCCCTCCTCAAGAGGAGCATCTAGCGTCATTCGCCATGCTGCCTTGAACACATCGAAGACCTCAACGACGCGGGTGAGTTGTACGAGTTCGCTGCTGCCTCCATCTCTAATCTTCTCCTTGTCGCCATATGTGATTTCAAACAGGGAGTTCTCCGCGCATATGCTGACGAGTCTAGTCCAATCTGATCGGGTTACTGTCGTGAAGGATCCCGAGTGCGTCAAGAGTTCGGTTAACAACCGGCAATCGATTCGCGGATTTTGAAGCAACGCCGCCAACTCCTCGTTGGTAGTTTGGCTCACGATCTCCGAGCCGCGAAGGCCCAATGCGGACGGGACACTTCCGCAGTTTCTATTTGCAAGAACAGCGAGGCGAAGGGTAGGACTCCTCATCGCACGTGGTTCGGTGAACAACGTCCGCGCGACCTCGGGATTAAATGCGTGCTGCGCCAAGCCAAGGTCGATCAACGGCACGTTCCTACTCAGCAGTGCCTGTTCAATTAAAGACCGCGCCTGAGGGGCAATTGCGGGGCACAAACTGGATGGCCTAGATTGTTCCTGCAGCCACTGAAATACAAACTCGGGATCCGCCAGAAGTAGGCGCTGGGTAAGAAGCTCATGATCGAAACGTGGACTCAACGACGCTCCTTCCCCAGCGAGGCAAGTTGCGGAAGGGCGACAGCAACCTGGTCAGATACGCCGCTGGTGGCGGAACGGAAGATTGTATTCTGCGCTTCGTCCGTGAGGTCGCCGTCAATAGGCCCACGAGATCCGAAAGCGAAAACCCACGGGAGACTAGTGGACTGACATCGAGATGTCTTTAGCTTCTGGCGATTCTGCGACTAACG
>CAZEQY010000075.1:0-2931 GCA_964514655.1 uncultured bacterium | reverse complement strand
ACTGCGTGTTCTGGCCCGTGATCACCAGGTTCGCCGTCTGTCCGCGCAGAATCGCGTTCGGCGTCATCGACAGCAGCACCACCTGCGGCGTTACTGTGAAGTTCGATGTGAGCACTTGCGCGCCAGTCGTCACGGTCACAGAACGCGACCCCAACGTTGCTCCTGGGGAAAGCGAGATCGTAGCGGTGATGCTCGTCGTGTTGTTGACCAACACGTTATCTACCGTGATCCCAGCGCCAAAGCTGACCGTCGTTGATCCCTGAGCCCACTGCGTATAGACACCCGTCAGAATCACCGCAACCGAGTTCGTGCCGGCTGGAGCGCTGGACGGACTCACATTCGTAATCTGCGGAGTGGCCGGGTTGATAGTGAATCCAAACGCGCGGCGTAGCGCTTCGCCACTGGTGGCAACCAACAAGTCGTATGCTGCGGGCGCCTGCTGTGCAGGGATATTGAACGTGGCGGTCAGCGACGTCGGACTCGTCACCACAACAGACACCGGGGCCAGCGAGTTGGGCGGGCTGAACAGCGAGAGTCCGACGGTCGTGAGCCCCGCCTGGAAATGCGTCTGCGTACCGGTGATGACCACCTGTACGTTGTTGTCGCCTTGATTGGCCGACGACGGGACCACCGTCGAGATCGCAGCGGGACCCGTAGCCACAGAGAACACCGGCGCGCTGACGATCTGCCCTCCCGTCGTAACCGTAAGTGTTCGTCCGCCTGTGAAGGCTAGTGGATCCACCCGCACCGTGGCGCGAGCCTGCGTGGCGCTATCCACCGTAAAACTGTCAACTGTGACTCCTGCGCCGAACGTCACGGTGCTCACACCCTGCTGCCACGACGTAAACTGTCCAGTCAGCGTGACTTCCGTTGGACCTGCGCCCTGTTCCAGCGAATTCGGCGCAGCTTGCGTCAGAATCGGAGTCGCAGCGCCAACCGTGAAGAGGTTCGCGCCGGATGCAACTTCACCGAGGGTCGTCACGGTCACGTTGCGCAATCCCGTTGCCACGCCAGGCGCCACCGCAATCTGCGCCGTCAGCAAAGTGGGACTCGACACCGTGATGGTACCCACCGTAATGCCCGGGCCGAAGCTCAGGATCGAAGATCCCTGCTGGAAACTCGTCGCGGAACCGGTGATCGTGATCACCTTGTTCTCACCCTGCGTTGCGCTGTTGGGCGACACGGCTGATATCGCGGCCGGTCCTGGATCCACACAGAAGCCGTTCAACAGCGTCGCAATTTCTGTGCCGGTCGTCATGCGGACACTGCGGGCGCACGGGACCCCTGGTGGGTCGAACACGGCAGTTGGGGACACCGTCACACGAACAATCGCACGATCCAACGCGGGCGCGGAAAGGAGCGTCGCTGTGACGCCGGCGCCGAAGTCGGGAACCGTTGCTCCACTCCAACTGGTCGCCTCACCGAGCACCGTCACATCAACTGTTTCACCTTGCCGGGCGCGAAACGGCGTGGCCGACAGTACCAGCGGAAGGCGTTCGTTCACCGTGAACACCCCAACGCCATCCGCCAGTTCTCCGCCGGTCGTCAACCGGACCGTACGAGCCCCTAAGGTCGCCGCATACGCGAGCGTGATCGTGGCAGTGGCTGAGTTCGGTGACGTTACAGCCAGCGCATTCACGGTAATGCCGGGTCCGAAATCCGCAATGGTGGCGCCCTGCGCGAAGTGCGTACCGTTATTGCCCGTGAGAGTCACCAGCACGTTGCTTTGTCCCTGCCGCGCCGCGGACGGCGTCATGCTTTGAATCGCCGCGGGACCTCGTGTGACCGCGAAGTTGCCCGAGATCGCCACGCCATTGATCGTCGTCGCAAGTATCCTCGGCCCGATCACCGTGAGCGGATCTGCGGAAATCACCGCGCGAATCGAGTTTGCGGTCAACGCGGTGACCGACACGGTGGTGATGCCCGGTCCGAAGTTTGCGGTGATCGGCGTGGCGCCAGTAATTGCCTGCGCCAGATTCGCGTAGGCAATATCGACCGTCGCGGTCTGTCCCTGCGGAACCGAGTTCGGCGCCACCGACGTGATCGAAGGCGGTACAACGGGAGTCGCCGTTACCGAGAACCCGTTGGGCAGACTGACGACCTCACCGCCAGTAGCAACCGATACGGTATTGGCTCGGATCTCGGCGTTGAGAGGAATAGTCACCCGAGCAATCGCCTGCGTCGCCGAATTCACCGTGAAAATCGAGACCGGAAATCCGCCAAAGGTCAATGTGGACGGACTCGGGCAGGTCGACACGGCGCCCTGGCACCAGTTCGTATTCTGGCCCGTCAACGTGACGTCCAACGTCTCCCCCGGCGACCCGCTCGTCTTCGAGATCGAGACCAGAACCGCATCGCTGGGCGTTACGCTGAAGACTCCAACCGAGCCGCTCACCGTCGCCCCGCGGGTCCCCAAAAACGCGTACTTGTCGATCACGAACGTGGCGGTTGCCTGTGAAGGGCTCAATAGCGCGTAATTCTGGCAGACGATCCCCGTCGGTGTGCCGCCGCCTGCGCCAAACGACAACGCCGGACAGGCTGCCGGCAGCGTCCCTCCATTTGTAATATTGAACGTCACCGGGACGGATGCCCCTTGTTTCCCGGAAGACGGGCTGATGGTAAACACAGGCGGCTCGGATGATACTTCGAGCGCGCTTTCAAACGATAGCGTCTCGCCACCTGTGATGGCGTACAAGGGATAGGCTCCCGCCGGAACGCCCGTTAACTGGAAGTCAGCCAGCAACTCCTGGCCGCCGATCACCGTAACACGAGTCGCGGCGAGGTAGTTCGAATTCATCCGCAGCGCAACAGCCGTCGTGCCCTGAATGAAGTTCGTGTTCGATCCCCTCACGCGCAACGTGATCGAATCCCCCGATACCGCCTTGGCCGGAGCCAGGCATCCGGGTTCACGGCAAACCGAAACCAGCGTCG
>CAZEQY010000074.1:0-3097 GCA_964514655.1 uncultured bacterium | reverse complement strand
CGGAGGTCAAATTTATTAACTTAGGTTTCTGTCCAGAAAACGCCTACCACCTCAGATCTGTAGGTGTCACGATAAAAGATGGAATGTCTGCAAGTGAATCCAAATTAATTCCCGATGCATAATCAAATGAGGGCGATGAGCCGCAATCCAAAATATTTAAATCGAAGAAATGCAAATCTTCAAATGCAAGTTCTGCGGTTGGCTCATCAAAGCTGCCGTTGTAGCAGAAGACCCCGATGGCTGTGAAGTCGATGATACTTCCATTTAAGACCGTGATGTTCTTGAGCACCGTATCTGGGTCATCATAGTTATACCCTTGTCCAATCTGCACGCCGTACGCATTTGGGGTGTCGTTATCTTGACTTAAGGTAAAGCCGCGAAGATCCAGGCGCACATCATTGGCTAAAATGTTTATTGCCGGAGTAAATTCATCATCAGGAGCAAAAGCAACATTTGCGCCAAGGCAGTAGTTGCCAGGCTCTGTAATGAAGTAGGTCACGCTAAGGTTGCCTTCATCGTCCTCAAAATCTGAAGGCAGAATTACTCTGCAGGTGCAGCTGCAGTCTACGAGATGCTGGACTATTTCAAGAGTCTCTTGGTCAACGGCGAGGTCCGTTTGTGTGGTTTGATTAATCTGGTTTACGACATTAAGCGTTGTTTGATCGACAACCAAATCTTGTTGGGTCGTTTCGTTGATGTGCTTTAAGCAATTTAGCGTTTTTTTGCAGCATTTATCGCTTGAAGAGGATGAATGCTTTTTATCAGCAGAAAGGGGTTGCTGCAGTACTGCAAGCGCCATCATGAGGGTAAATATATATCTCATATGAGAATGTCCTTTATTGTAGATTTTTTGGGGCTGCTGGTATGCGCTTTGCATGTACTTCACGCATTACTTTGCGGGCAGTTTCTAGATCGTATGTGTAGTTACCTTTCTTCATGCCTTGATGTACGACCACGAGCTCTTTTGAAAGTGTTTTGCCTTCTTTTATCATCTTGGCATGGTGGACATTAATGCGCTTTTCATGCGCCTTCAGGTTCACATCAGCATTTACGCAAGCAAATCCGCTTACGAAGAGCACTACGAGGGCCAACATCTTTTTCATAAAAAAACTCCTTCTCCATTTTGATCAAATGCAATGTACCCCCCCCCCCCCCCCCCCCCCCGCCCCCACACCCCCCCCCCCCCCAACCCCCCCTATACCAACACAACAACAACACAAACACAAACCTGCGAAACAAAAGCAGCACAGATGTCCACATTTTTTATCAAAAAAAACCCCTCCTCTTTTTTCATAAAATGATTTTTGTCCCCCCCCCCCCCCCCCCCCGTATTTTACCGCTACAAAAAAATCATGAATCTGCTGTCATTGGCATCCTAATCCCGTTACGCTAAAGGGTAAAATGACGATTTGGCGTAAGCGAAATATGGGCCAAAATCATTACGGCAAACAGAAAAAATGCTGTTTACAGTAATGAAATATACTGTTAAACTATTACGGTAAAGGGTAAAAATGCCATTTGACGTAATGAAATGAGGGAGAAGAGCCTATATATGGATAAGAAGAGGATGTTTGTTGGACGCACAAAAGAACTTGCCATGCTTCGGCGATTTTTAGATAAGAGATCCGCCTCGCTCATTATTGTGAGAGGAAGAAGGCGCGTAGGTAAAAGCCGATTGATTAAAGAGTTTGCAAAACTCGGGCGCTTTTATTCGTTTGTAGGGATTGCACCGACTCCAGAAACCACAGCTCAAATGCAACGCGATAGATTTTCTAAGCAACTGAGTGAGCAAACGGGCCTTCCAGAAGTGCGGGCAGATGACTGGAGCAAGCTTTTTCAGCTTCTTGCGGAAAAGGTAAAAAAAGGCAGAGTTGTACTTCTTTTTGATGAAATTTCATGGATGGGGTCTGAAGATCCCGAGTTTCTTGGGCTTATAAAGGACGCTTGGGACGAGCGTTTCCAGAATAATCCAGAACTCATTTTTGTTCTTTGTGGGTCCGCATCAGCCTGGATTGAAAAAAATATTATATCTTCTGATGGGTTTGTAGGGCGTGTTTCATACACGATGACTTTGGAGGAACTGCCGTTATACGAGTGCAATAAATTTTGGGGTAAAAATACCAACCGCATATCACATTTTGAAAAGCTAAAGCTTCTTGGCGTAACAGGTGGGATTCCAAAGTATCTTGAAGAAATTGATCCGGCAATCAGCGCTGAGGAGAATATTAAAAGACTCTGTTTTCAAAAAGGGGGCCCTCTTGTTAATGAATTTGAAAACCTGTTTGCAAATATATTCAAAAGAAAATCCCCTCTCTATCGTGCCATTGTAGAGGCCTTAGCCTTAGGCCCAAAAGAGCAAAATGAGCTGGCAGGCGCCCTTGGTGTTCAGATGACTGGCGTATTTAGTGAATACCTCGAGGAACTAGAGCTATCTGGTTTTATTCAAAGAGACTACACATGGAATATAAAGTCAGGCCATGATTCAAAACTAAGCAAGTATCGATTGAGCGATAATTATATTCGATTTTACCTAAAGTATATCGAAAAATACCGAACAATGATTGAGAGAAATAGCTATGAATTCAAGTCACTAATGTCTTTTTCTGAATGGAATACCATCATGGGGCTTCAGTTTGAGAATATTGTATTGAATAACAGGCACACACTGCACCGCTATTTACAGATCAGTCCAGATGACATCCTAAGCCAAAATCCATTCTATCAAAATCCAACAACTAAACAAGCAGGGTGCCAAATTGATTATTTAATCGAAACGCGCTTCAACACTCTGTATGTCTGTGAAATCAAATTCTCGAAAGAGCCCATAGGCATGCGTGTTATTAAAGAAGTTGAAACAAAAATTAAGAATCTCAAGCGTCCAAAGGGCTTTTCTTGCAGACCTGTTTTGATTCATGTGAATGGCGTGACAGAAGAAGTGGCGGACGAGCGCTATTTTGATGCTATTGTTGATGCCTCAATTTTCTTTCAGGCACCTCAATAACTAAAAGCACCCCTAGGCAGGATTTTTCCTGCCTAGGGGTAGTGAGGTGGTCGGCTCTTTTGGACACGAAATCCGCAGAGTTAAGTTAAAAACTTG
>CAZEQY010000073.1:0-3127 GCA_964514655.1 uncultured bacterium | reverse complement strand
AAGCTAAACGAGCAAGATCTGTAAATTTTTGGCTTTGTAAAAAGGGCTGGGTTAAGTAGTCATAATACATATCTAAAAGGGGGTGAACCTTATTATGGAAGGCTAAGTAACAGATGTCTACAGCGTTTTTAGATGTAATCTCAATTCTGCCTGTTTTCAGATAACGCAAAAATTCTTCTCTCATTTCATATGAGATGGTGTCTCGACACACAAGCTTTATATCAACATCTTCATCTTTTAATTCTGTTGCAGCAAACTCGCTTCGTTTTCGAAGCACATCTCTTGAAAGAGTCTCCTCAACTTCACCCAAGCGAACCCGGATATTCGAAATAAGATTAGGATAGGCTTGCTTTAACGCATCAATAATGCTATTGCTTAACCATGCAAGGTGTGGAATGGATTGAAAATTCGATACCGCTAGCCGCCTGCAAACTTTTCGAGCATCTCTACTATCGATTACTTCAGTATTTTGAAGTAGTCGCTTTAGCCTTTCTTCAACCACCACGGCCTGGTCTAAGGAAGGGCATTTGTTAAAGCTCTCTATGGTGCCAGCTACAAATTTTGGTGATCGCCATTCTCCACTAATATGCATTATAAGTCTTCTCCTATAAAGTAAGTAAATATTTTACTAAATCAATGTTTAATTGTAAAGTACAATTATTAGGGCAGCTTGGACAGCTTTTATCAGGCAGTTTTGGTGAGGAGTTTCATGTATTCCCAAAATCCTGCAGCTGGATAGAGACTGTTAAGACAGATGTACTAGTTTTAGCATAAAACAGGAACTTAAAGAAAAGAATTGTAGAAATTGATAACGATTTATGGGACATTTCGAAGAGAGTAGTAAAGACTCAAACGGGGTTGGCGCGATAAGACGCCGTGCCTGACATTGTCTTACTACTTTCGTTCGAAACATATGGTGGGACGGAAAAAACCCAAAATTTTCCAATAAGATCCCGAAGAGAACCCTGAAAATGTCACCATGATGAACTGATCAAAGTTCTAGAAAAAGGGAAAAACATGTTGCAACTTTAATGCGCAATTAGAGAACCCCATTTTTCCTTCGCCGCCGCCGATTTGGTTCCCGCTAAAAAATCTGGTGCTGCTTTATTCTTACCCCTCTTGAGGACCATGTCATAGTAGTTAAAGGCCACTCAGTAATTTCAATATTTGGGAACAGGGGACGAAGTTTCTGAAGTTCTTCATCACTAATAGGTCTAATAACAATAGTTTTAAGCGAGGGGCATTCATTAAGCCAAAGAGGAATCTCTCTAAGGTTATTCGAACCAATATTGAGCTCTTCTAGGTGGGTGCATTTGATAAGCGCTCGAGGAAGCTCTGTGAGCTGATTATCTGACACATCAAGTTTGCGAAGATTGCTGCAGTTTCCAATCTCTTCAGGAAGTTGTGTCAGATTATTGTGGTGTAATGTGCATACAGTAAGTGCTTTACATTGACTAATCCAGTCTGGAACTTCTTCAAGATTATTTGTGCTCACATCAAGCTCTTCAAGAAGGCTGCATCCTGCAAGCTCTGGTGGAAGCCCTGTCAGCTTATTACCTGACACATCAAGCTTGCGAAGAGCTTTACAGCTGCTAATATCCGTTGGAAGCTCACGAAGTGCATTATGACTTGCTGAAAGCTGTCGAAGATTAACGCACGCACCAATTTGGGTAGGAAGAGCGGTGAGTTGATTTCCATGAATATCAAGCTCTACAAGCTGGCTGCAGCCGCTGATCGTATTAGGCAATCCTATTAATTTATTATTGGAAGCATTGAGCTTTTTAAGAGCTTTACATTGCCCTATCTCGGGAGGAATTCTTGTTAGATTACAACCTTGTGCTTCAAGAGTTTCAAGGGAGCTAAAGAATCTAATTTCTTCCGGAAGCCTCATCGGTCCCCCGTCGCAATTTATTAAAAATAGGTTGGTAATTGGATTGATAAGATCTTTTCTTGCTAAAGCTTCTGGTAAGGTGTTGAACCCAGCCAATGCTTGATCCTTTTCATTGAGTGCATGAAGAAGCTCTTGCTGGCCTCTGATCGTTTCATACAGAATTTTATATGCTATTATCCGCTCTACCTCTTCTGTACGCTCATTTAGATTTTCATTGGTAATTTGCAATAAGTTTGGGTGTCGCCGGTGGATTTCTTCAAGAGCCATCTGAGCGTTTTCTCTACTAGTTTGGCCTATTACAAATAAAGATGGTAGATCAAACTTTGTTAAAATGAGATGTTTACGTACATCTTTTGGTATATTGGCGAACCCTGTTGCCGGTGCGGGCGTCTCCCCAAAAACTGATGAGTATACAGTTCGAAAAATTTTTCGTGCTAATCCCCATGTCCGGGTAAGAAGGGACTCCTCAGCTTGATTAGGCTCTATCGCCTCATCTTCATCTCTTCCTCTTTTACGTGTAAAGGAATGTGATGGGGAACTCGTAACAAGAGACTCGTCGTCGCTACTTTCTAAAGCACTCTCGGCAACATCATCTGTCTTAGATTCAGCCTCAGTTCTTCTACGTTTATTGGGCGGCAATGCACCGCTACCTGTCTTTTCAGGTCCACCAGCCCCACCTATACCGCTACTCATAGTTTTTCTCTCCAAGCTATACTATAGATAAATTAAAATTACCTGTTTTTGTCAATAACTATCGGCGGCCTTAAAAGCGAAGCTTCTTTTCCCAGCTTGAAGGCTCATAATGCTCGAGCATTATGGCTTGTAAGGAGGTCTAGATGTCTTTCTCAAAGAGATTGTCGAAGCGGAACTGCAGGCCTTGCGAAGTCATTTTTAATTGTTATTCTTTGTCTGGGCCAAAAAGGAAAAAAAGGATAGTGGAATCTTAAGAACCCTAAGGAGCTCGCTATGAAAACAAAGAAGTACCTATTTGGCATCCTCAGCTTGCTAACAATGGCTGTGATCATACAAGAGCCACTTATTGCAGCAAAACAGAAAGTGTATGCAGCAAGTGATTTAGCGGCCTCGTGACTGATACAATCAGTTACCACAAAAATGTCTCAAAATAACCCTCTAAGCGTGATTATCAACGAAAACGGAAAACGGGGTCAAAAACGGGGTCCGGCCTAGGGTGTTGATTTAAGCTACAAAAGCACACTCAGCCTCCTCGACAATTTC
>CAZEQY010000072.1:0-3227 GCA_964514655.1 uncultured bacterium | reverse complement strand
CAATACTCCCCCTTCAATCCACATTCTGTTCCTTTACCGAATATCCCATTACAAGATTCCTCAATCGGTGAAATCGAATTCTTGCCAAAGGTTTTGTGAATATATCTGCAATATTATTTTCGGATGGTACATCACGGAGATCGATGCGTTTTGAATTCACTTCATCTTTGATATAGTGATATTTGATATCAATACTTTTGATTCGATTGTCCATTCGTTTGTTCGACGCAATGGAGATAGCGCTATGATTGTCGCCATATAAGATTGGAACATTTACTGACATTTTCATCTCCTGAAGAATTTGAAAGATCCATCGTAATTCTCGTGTGGCCTCACTCATGCCCACATATTCAGATTCGCATGTGGAGTGTGCGACAAATGTCTGCTTCTTACTAGTCCATCCAATTGGACATCCATTCAAATGAATAATGTATCCATAGATACTCTTTCTTCCATGCATGTCTCTCCCCCAATCAGCATCAGAAAATGCTTGTAATTGGTATTGGAGGTTTGGCGGATTGATTTCAATGGTTCCATCTGTAGTAAGATATTGATTCTTCTGCACCGTTGCGTTTCCATTAAAGATCAATCCGATATCTTTCGACCCTTCGAGGTATCGTAGTACTCTCTTCGCGGCATCCCAATGCTTTCTTCCAGGATTCTCCACAAACCTCGACAGTACTCCAACGCAATGAGATAAATCTGGTCGCGATGTGTTTGCAAGATACAGTAATTCTCCAACCATTTGTCGGTACGGATATTGACTCATCTCTCGCCTCTCGCTCTCCATGGTTGGGCAGTGCTCAGGACCCAATTGTTCTTCTGTTTGCGGAGTGGGTTGGGATTTGGCCCTTTCCATTGAGTGCCGTGACAATAGTTGTTCGATGTATTGTCGATGGCTGAGGGAAAGAATTTTGTTGCCCTTCTCATATTCGACTTTCATTCCCAGTATAGATTGTGGGTTTCCTATCACTTTGAGAGTGAATCGGTTTTGCATCTCATCGACGAATTTCATGAATTCTTTCTGATCTTCAGGATGAAAAGAGCTGAGAATGTCGTCGACATAAGTTCCAACCAAGATAATTCTTTTAGTGATGCTTCTTTTGAAGAACAGATTGTCATCCAGAATGCATGGCGTAAATCCAAGTTTGATCATAAATTTCTTTACATCTTGCTGCCACAAATAGGAAGCTTGTTTGAGTCCATAGACAGCCTTATTCAGTTTGCATACTAGTGACTGTCCTTTCTGGAATCCTTCAGGTTGTTCTGCATAAACATCTTGATCCAGTTGAGATTGAGTGAATGCAGAAATAGCATCCATTTGATGTAATTCATGTCCTTCAATGACAGAGATTGCTAAAATAATTCTCAATGATTTGGAAGCCAATACTGAAGAAGATATTTGGTCATCGAAGTAATCCACACCATTCACTTGACGAAATCCTTTTACCACAAATCTTGCTTTATATTTTCTTTTTCCATTGCTTGGATCAATTTTCACTACCAATACCCATCGACTTGGAATGACATGAATGTCATGAGTTCGTTTCACCAACGTCCAAGATTGATTTTTATCATGCGAATCCAACTCTGCTTGACATGCTTCTTGCCATTGTTTTGCTTCGGGAAGACTCATTGCATCAGTGTAGTTTGAAGGTCCTTCTTCCACCAAGTGATATTCTTCTGACATCAATATCTCAGAGGGTATCATATCTCCAAGATAATCTGGATGTTTCCGACGTCTGGTAGATCTTCTTGTCGCTTCATCATTCATTGGAGAAGGTTGAGAAATGCTGAATACAGGATTATTTGAATTGATTTCTTTTGATTCACTGATGGAATCTTCCATTCTCACTACAGAATCAACTCCAACGACATTATTGTTTCCTGAAGACTTATTTTCTGGCATGTTCTCTGGTTCAATTACAACGCCAGGTCCTAACGATAAGGTTGCTGGTATTGGAGTTCCACCGTCATCTTCCACAATATCTCTTTTCTTTTCTTCGAGAAGTAGTTCTCCCACACCTTTGGGAGTTTGAATTTTGTCTCTTCCGCAGGAGAAACGATCTTCATGAAACACTGCATCTCTGCTGGTAATTACCCGCATTTGCTCTGGATCAAAGAATAGATATCCATTCTCTCTTGACTGATCGTATCCTATGAAGATGCAAAGAATGCCATTTTGTTCCACTTTGGAATTTTTATCCTCCTTCAATATGTTGACGATTGCGTCACATCCAAACACTCGCAATCTCCCTACTGATGGTTTGTATCTTCGAAACAATTCAGTCCTTGACTTTCTTTCGTTGCGATAGGTTGGGAGGAGATTCAATGCATAGATGGCGGCCAGGACCGCATATCCCCAAAACACATAATGCAAATTTGCATGAATGAGTATTGCACGCGTCGCATTGAATACTGTTCGCATTGCTCTTTCTACAATTGCATTGTGCTGGGGAGTTCCCTTCGTCGTGGTATTTCGAATGATTCCCTTCTTTCGAAAGAACTCCAACAATCTTGCAGTTCGAAATTCTCCAGAATCGTCTCCATTCACAATCTGAACATGATGACCTGTCTGATTTTCTTCCAGAGTGATGGTGTCGATGATATGATCCACTGATTGATCCTTGGTATAAATCGGTTTCCCAATAAGATATCCGGAGTATTCATCCACGATGAGAGAGAGATATTTCTCAGTACCCAAGGCTTTTATCCAGTTTCGGATGGAGTTTGTCTTTTCATCTGGAATATTGACCGCGCCACTGTTGTCGTGAAATATTCTCATCAAAGGTCTCGTGGCAGGAATTCGAGAAGACACTTGTTGGAAAGGAGCACGGGTAGATTTTCCTAATGCACAGCCTTTGCAGTTCATGGAGTGAATTGAATCGGTTCGCGGAATTGAATATAATCCATCGACTATCCAATGACGTTGCATTGTGGGAATTTTCTCAATATTGCAATGAGCCAATCGATGATGCCACAACATTGTGGAATATTGACGGGAGTCGGAAAGAGAAGGAATAGGATGTTGTTCAATAGAATTATTGATTGATGCGATTTTTTTGATTTTCTGTTGTTGGGATTCCATCATTTTCCACAATGAACATATTTTCAATGCATTTTGCTTTAAGAATTAACTTGTTTCCTCTGCTTACTGTTGCCTCTTGTTGGGTAAATATCACTTGAAGTCCTTTTTGAACTAACTGAGATACGCTAAGTAGATTGCG
>CAZEQY010000071.1:0-3285 GCA_964514655.1 uncultured bacterium | reverse complement strand
TGCAGTATGGCGAGGGTTCCGGTGTGCCGACGTTGTTCACCGGCAAAGAACGGGACGCCGAAACCGGGCTCGATTACTTTCTCGCCAGGTACTACTCAGGTGCGCAAGGGCGGTTCACGAGTCCTGATTGGTCGCGGACTCCAAGACCCCTCCCTTACGGGAATCCCGCCGATCCCCAAAGCTTGAATCTGTATTCCTATACCAGGAACAATCCCTTATCCCGGACAGATCCTGATGGACACTGCGACTGGTGCCAGCGTCTCAAGAATGGATTCACTGGGCGCGGATTCCATACTAACGAAGAACTGGCCTCACAAGATGCACCGACTTTTAGCATTACAGTTACCGGGCAGTCTCAGCCTTCAAGCGCAGCGCCACCCATGGGTGCGGCAATAGTCGGTCCACCGTTTGCCAATCAACTGCCTGGTGCGCTTGCAAGAGAGTTGGCGGCCATGCGAGGAAACGGCATCCGGCCGTTTTCACCTCAACAACTTGCAAGCTGGGCGCGTAGTGGAGGGGGGCGAATCATTTGGGTAGTTACGAAGGCTGGGGAATTGCTATCGGCTCCCGTCGAGGCAAACGTCACACATGCCGCAATTGCCGGTGGTCAAGAAGTCTTGGCTGCAGGCGAAGCGGAGGTGTTCGGTGCGGAAGCCGCTGAGGCTTTGATCACCGACATTACCGCGCAGAGCGGACACTACTTGAACGGAGCATCCGCAGCTCAGAGCGAGGCTGCTGTTCAGGCAGGCCGATCTGTTTTCTCAATTTTCTTCAACAGAGTGATCTCGATCTTTCCGCCGGTTTTTATCCCTCCAACTGTGCGGCAGCAGATCGAAGGTCCTAAGCGTGGACCAGCGTGATCGTGAGGCACAACTTGCAAAAGGAGCAACCGGAACAACAAGTGATAGTTCAGCAACTCCTCGGTGAACCACCGGCCAGGTGGCTGGACGCAATGAAGCCGTTTGAGGAAGGTCTGCTGCGACCGGAACGCAATTCCATGCTTGCTATCTATGAGGTTGCTGCACTGTCGGCCGAAGAAGATCGAAGCTTGGAATGGGCGGAGGTCGCGGTTCGAGCCGCGGATTTAGACGTTCGTGAAGCCTCGAATGAGGCAGAACGGGAGGGATCATTGCTTAGGGCGATGCGGTTGCGCTGCCTGTTTATTTCGGCGGTGGGTGCTCGAACAGGCCATCCGGTCCTGGACGTAGGCGTAGTCCTTGAGTGGATAACATCCGCCTTGACTCTTCCAATCGCAGAGGTCGAAGCTTTTGCGAAGGCGGTCAAACAGGACTTGGCGAGCAGTGAATTGCCATCTCAACCTGGTGTTCGTCCGCATGCCTACGATGACCTGATTCGGCTACGACGAATCAGACATCGACTGGACCTCGCCAATTCTCTTGCCGAAGGGGGTGTGTTGCCTATCGATTCTCCAATAAGGGCTTGGCTGTCGGTAAGGCAGGTCCTTCCGTAGCCGCATTTCCAGTAGCACATTCTATTGAGGCAGTTTACTGGCAAGGAACGGGATGGGGAGACTGGCCTCGATTACTTCGAGGCTCGATACTTCTCAGGGGCGATGGGAAGGTTCACCAGCCCGGATCCGAAGTTGGAGCCGCACGACATCACGGACCCACAGAGTTGGAACAAGTACGCATACACTCGGAACAATCCGCTGCGCTATGTCGATCCTGACGGCGAGGATTGGAAGGATGCGACTATTGGTCCGCTACCGGATGGGGCAATTAGCGCGCGGTTCAGGGACGTAGCCGTTGGGGCACTGAAAGGCTTCGGTCAGACGGGCGTTTCAGTTCTCAGGGCGATGGGCGCCGATGAGAACTTGATGGATCGGGCTGATCGGGCGCTTATGCCTACCAACGCCCGCCAAGCAATGGTGATGAAGCTCACCGACTACGCTCAGGATCTAGAGGGCGCGAAGTCCTTGGCGGCAGGAGGGATTCTGGTCCTCCGGAATCCAGTGGCGCTCGGTCAAGAAATCACTAGGCCTGGTCGGAACATCGTGAATAATATGAAGGCGCTCGATGCTGAGCATATAAGCGCTGCAGTCCGGGAACTCGCCGGTGAGGTCGTGAAAATTAATCCGAGGGACGGGCAGCCCTATGACCACGTAACCGAAGTACGCAACGCCGCGCAAGGCCTCATGAACTCGACGGACCGGATTAAGAGAATGCTCGGGGACTCCAACCTAACGCGGAAAGCCCGAGGTGAACTTGAAGGGCAACTACGCCAAGCGAACGAAAAACTCGACGAGCTAAGAAAAGCGGGTATCATTCATTAGATCAACTTATGGAGACTATCGAACGAAAGTGGTCGCTGTACGAAAAGGGCCGATTCGCGGACGAGGATTTGGCGGATTTGGTTCGTGAGATTGGGGAGAGTCCCCTGCTCAACCGTTCCAGCGTTCGCGGTGAGTTGGTCCGTCTCATGAGTCACGCCGACCCTCTCGTTCGTCAGAACGCCCTTGGCGCCTTGGCGTACCATGGCGTCGCTCTGGACATGGGGGACGATTTTGGTCAGCAGCTACTGAGTGGCATGGACGTAATGCTCAGGCTGGATGAAGACCAGGACTGCAGGCGGCAGGCAGCGGGTGCGTTTGGCACACTGTTTAGGAACTCCAAGAACAAGGATGTGATCCAGGCTCTCGGACGGGTGTGTCAGAACCTTGAGGAAGAAGACGATGTCCGAGCTTTCGCCTACGCCTCTCTGTTAACGGTCGCCGGGATTCCGAGGCAAGCTCAGCCAAATCCTGTGGGCCTACGGCTTGGCGAGACTGACGTTAAACGCGTCAATGAGCTAATTCGATAGTGGCCCCGCAAGGGTTATACGGAGTACCCTCCTGCAATCAGCACGTTACCCGGAAATGAGCCGAAAACGTGCCTCAATCAGATCAATAAGTTACCGACGCGCCTGACCTCAGCCGAGCAAAGCGCCGGAACCCGCGCAACCCGGGAGCCTGCAAAAGTTTCCCGTCCGGTAACGGCGGGCGTCACGCCGAACAGCGCGACGATCGCGGCCGGATCCACTAGCGCCGTAATCAACCTGGTGGCGGCCGCCGGAAGCGCGGCTGCGAGCAAAGTGACGGTCACGGCGACTGGAAGTGGTTCGGGCGTGACCAACCAGACGAAGACATTCCAGGTTTCGGTGATTCCGCCGTCGTTCACGATGAGCCTGACTCCGGTCCATGGTGGTTCCTTCAGGAAGGAAGTCTACGACTTTGGAGCGAGTCGGGCAGTTGAAATCGGTGACGGTCCAGAAGTGCGGGAATCCAGC
>CAZEQY010000070.1:0-3361 GCA_964514655.1 uncultured bacterium | reverse complement strand
TCAAGTTTTTAACTTAACTCTGCGGATTTCGTGTCCAAAAGAGCCGACCACCTCATGTTCTTGCCGATGGCATCCTCACAGGCTCTAAAACACATATCCCGCTTTATCTTATTGGTTTTCTTTACTAAGTTTCAATACTCCGAAATCAAGTACTTCTTGCGAACTTCCAGAAACGCCTGGTGCTCCTTTGCGGGAATGGCTGTGAGTTTGCTAAAGGGCACTTTTTCCTTTTCGAGGTTGAATGCGTGGAGTGCTAATGCTCTGCCGAGTTTGTTCAAGATCACTTCAACCTAGATGCAGCATCTACTTTCCTCTTGATAATATCGCTCTTAAGCAAGGGGTGTTACGGTTTTTTTGCGCAGGCTCTAGTTTTGTCTTGACGTTTTTAATAGAGCATGTTTATATGAAAAAAAAGAGGTTAAAAAAAAGAGGTTTCTAGTGCATAGATTTGTTAAAAAATTATTTGTTCTGCTTTTTGCTTTTACAGGTATGTTTTGGGGGGATGCAAGTGCAGATTCTAATCATCACGTAAAATACATTCAAGGGGGGGCTCCGAATGGCGGCAATGGCTCCAAAAGGCATCCTTATAACTCATTAGCTCAGGCACAGGCTGGAAATTGGCAAAAGCTTATAGTCCTTCCGTCTGATACTTTGCTTTATGGTGGAATTACTTTAAAAGATGGGCAAGAAATTGAAGGTAAACGCCGCTCTAAATGCCTCTTTGCCAGCTCAGACGACACGGTAAATAACGGCGATATTATCGTAGCAAATGGTGATAACTCAATTTCCGGGATCACTATCACAACGGCATTTCGTAGTGCTATCAATGCCGGAAATTCTGCCAACCTTACTGTCACAAATTCGACGTTTAACAACTGTAACCCCACAAATTTAGAAGTTCCTTTTGACTACCTTGCATTTTCGACAGATCAGGACTTTTCGCCATATGTAGCTATTGACTTTGATCAGCCCGGGCCAACTGTTTCTTCAGGTATACAGCCGTTTAATATTCGAAGCGGGAGGTTTATAATCGATAACTGTAGCTTTTATAATAATTCTGGCGATATTGTTGTAGGATCGGGAAATTCTGTCTCCACTTCATTTGTTAACCAAAAGTATGTCAGGGAATATGACATTTCAAATTGCGAATTTGCAAACACCGTAGCAACAAGTGCAATAGTTCCATATGCAAATGGGGGCGCTTGCCTTTTTGGGTCCATACGGAACTGTACTTTTACTAACCAGCAAGCAGGCGGTGGCATAGAATTTGATACTATTCGTGCGAACAATCCTAATTTTCCTGGACGTGGAAACATAGCTCTTGGCAAAAACGAATGGAAGAATAATTTTTTTTCTCATACCTTCTCAAATGGGATACTCTCGGTCCCTCGCGGAAATCTTACCGCAGGTTGTGCAAAACTTATTGTTAAAAACAGCGAATTTGTGGATTGCGGACTGGCTGGGCAAACTCCCCCTGCTGGGATAGAATTTGCTTCAGCCGCAATTCAAGGGCAACTTAATGGAACTTCCTCCGGAAAACCTTGGCATTGGATTGTGGACCACAATCTGATTACCGACAGCACTGGATTGTTGCCTGCCATTACTTTCTATTTTACAGGCGGATCCCAAAAAGTTTTGGCTGATTATCGGGACAATAATGTAGTTGGAACGACTACAGGCGTTGACATTCTATATTTCAATTTAGGTGGTGCAGAAGAAGCGAATGGCAATTTTTACATCGCCAATAATAGCTTCAAAGACAATGATAGCGTTCTTATAGTTGCGGTTGCTCCCGATTCACCATTTACCGACCTTAAAGTGAAAGTGGAAAAAAATTGCTTCCAGAATACAGGTGCTCGCAATTCGCCGCCAATTCCTCAAACCCCACCTTTCAATAACGCAAGTTATTATGGTGGCGCAGTCATCTATGGCGGGGCTCACAATGCAGCTCTTGCGGATTTTGCTGATGGAAGCGATCTCGGAAATGCGACTGTCGATCTTGGTGGCGGCCCACTGCATAGCAAAGGCCACAATAGCTTTATAAACACTACAGGGGCTGATTTTTGGGTTGAACCTGGCCTAGTGCTTTGGGCAGAAAAAAATTGGTTTGGCGGTAGTGCACCTGTCGATGCTGGAGTCGGCGGGTATGTTCTATATGAGCCTATTTTGCGCAAAGGACCGAGTCATTGCCGAACAGACTCTCGGTAATTTTCTAGCGTTAATGAAAGGGGCATTTGCCCCTTTCAGCAAGCAGGGTTATCTAATTGAGTCCGGCCCCTCTCACTGTTCTCTGCGGTAAATTACTAGAGTAGAGCTCTCTAATACTCCTGAATCAGATACTTCTTCCTGACTTCTAAAAACTCTTGTCGCTCTTTTGCGTGAATGGCTGTGAGTTTGCTGAAGGGTACTTTTTCCTTTTCGAGCATGTGGATGATGTCGTGTGTGCCGCAGGCTTTAAAGAATGTATCGGGTTTTGCCTTAATGGCTTTAATTGCCTTGCCCATTTCCTTGGGGTAGAGCTCTTTTATGGTGCTAAGAAGCGCATATGCGGTGGTAACGGGCAAAAAGTGCCTGCGGTTTGTGACTTTTATTAACACGCCCTTGCAGGGTTTAGCTAAGAATGAGCCGCCAACGGGCTGAAAGCGGAACGGGTAAAAGTGCACACCGGGCAGTTTTTTGGCGTTAAGGGCTTTTGCAAATTTGGAAGGGTGTATCCATGGGGCGCCAACTACCTTAAAGGGCAGCGTGTAGCCAATGCCAATGGAAACAAAGCGCAAATCGCCTAGAAAGCCCGTCATTGGATAAAAGCAGGGGGTAGTAGGTTCGGGGATGTTTGGGCTTGTTGGAATCCAGTGCAGGCCGGTTTCTTCAAAGCTCATATGCCGCTTCCAGCCTTGCATGGGCACAACATGCAGTTCGCAGCCTATTTTGTACTCTTCGTTAAAGTAGCGGGCAAGTTCAGCTATTGTCATGCCGTGGCAGTAGGGAACGTCGATATAGCCAACAAACGAGCGAAGTTCTTCTTCAAGCATGGGGCCGTCAACGATAAGGCCATTTATGGGGTTTGGTCTATCAAGAACAAGCACGGGAATGTGCAGTTTTGCTGCCTCTTCCATGGCATAATAGAGCGTGGAGGCAAAGGTATAAGAGCGCGCGCCAATGTCTTGTATATCAAACACTAGCAGCGTTATGCCCTTGAGCATCTCTTTTGTGGGGCGCCTTGTTGCGCCATGCAGGCTATGTATGGGTATTCCCTCTTCAGATTTAGAAGAAGCTATATCTTTTCCTGCGTGAAAGTCGCCATACCTGCGATGGATGCAGTAAAGATTTTCTGATTGCGTTTTCATGTAAAGGCAGGGGA
>CAZEQY010000069.1:0-3825 GCA_964514655.1 uncultured bacterium | reverse complement strand
TGGTGCGAGCGGCTGGGCCTTTCGGACAGTGAGGCGGCGAACGCCCTTGGCCTGGGAAACCCGCACGCGATCATGCGCGAATTCTTCAGCGAGAAGCGCGCGCCGTCGCGGTCCACCAGGGTCCACATGGAATTGCTGGAGCGCGTCATCATAGCCTTCGGTGCCCTTCTGTCCAACAATCCGGAGCTTGCAAAAAAGACGCTCCAGACCGCTTTGGAAGAGAGGTTTGGTCCGAACGGTGTTATCGTTCTGGTGCGATTCTCCCCGGAGAATTTCGACTATGACAGCTTCCAGACCGTGGCCAATGATGGCGCGCCTGGCCCCTTAGACGATCTGTTGTAACCTCAAGCAAGAAAGCGAGAATGACATGGCCGACAAAATCCCAGACCGCGTGACGATGCAGCCCGTTGAATCTTCCCAGATCAAGGCGATCGGGCACGACTCCCAGGAAAACCACCTGTATGTGGAATTCCACCCCAGCAAGAAGGAGCCCGATAAGCGCAGCATCTATCGCTACGGCAATTTCGAGTCCTCTCACCATTCTGCGCTGATGGGCATGGATGCCGATGGCGAGAAGATCGCCGACCACTCTTTCGGCAGCCATTTCATCCGCCACATCAAATCCAACCCCACTGCGCACCCGTATGTGCGCCTCAACATGGAAGCTGAAAATGCCGATTCCGAATAACCTTCGCCCACTTCACAAGAAGAAGCGACATAGCCTGGCGCACCGCCAGAAGATGGCCCGCAAGAAGACGGAGCGCGCAAATCGCAAGCCCTGGTGGATGGAAAACCAGGCCGCGATCGCTCGCAGAATTCGCGCCGGCGCCACGCTGCGCACCATGCGGGCGGTCAATGGCGTCGGGCGTCCATCCATCGAAAAGGTCGGCTATGTCTGATGAAGCTGCGCGCCCCGCCGCCAATGCAATACCACCGCAAGAATGCTGCGGGGCGTGCCGTTTCGCTTTGCCGGTATCGGAGACTGGAATTTTATGCCGCTGGGAACCGCCCACGCCTCTTATAGTAGGATGGGCAAAATCCGCCGCACCAAACGCGCCTGAAACACCAATCGTGGATTCCTATTATCCTCCGCTTCAGGTTCATCATTGGTGCGGGCAATTCAAACCGCGAGAGCCAGGCGTGCAGATCATGCCTTTTGGCATGCCTGGTGAAAGGCCAAACTGATGCGAGAGCCAGACGATTACGATCTATTCCGCGCGATCGATGGCGGCACGCCCGCGTCCATGGAATTGGACTTCAAGGAGTTCGACAAAAACAATCCCAAGGTCTGGGAGTATTTCGTCCGCTTCGCCTTCCAGGCTTTGAATGCGGGCCGGACCGTCTTGAGCGCCAGCCTGATCACAGAGCGCGTGCGCTGGGAAACCTGGATCACCACCACCACGGAAGATTTTAAGATCAACAACAACCACCGCGCATTTTACGCCCGCAAATTTATGAAGGAATACCCCGAATATGGAGAATCATTCCGAACGCGGAAATCTGTTGCAGATGCCGCTTAACCCGAAACCGACGCCCGCCGAAGTTCGCGCCTATGCCGAGGCCGTTGCTGTTGATTTTTCCGAGGCGGCGATTTTCCGAAGCGCCAAGCTTCGCGCCGATTTGGAGCGCGCCGGAAGTGGTGGCCTGCGGTGAGCGAGCTATCGTCCTTCAGCCTGGGCATCCTGGACCAGATACGGCTGCGCAAGCTGGATGCCGGTAAGGTCAATATGCCGATCGCCATGGTCTTGGAGAGCGACGGGCTTATCCAGGCTGTCGAGGGAAAGACCAATGATGTTGCCGACGCGGTTACGCGCCGGACCGGCCATTACCGCTGGCGCATCACGGACGCCGGCCTGGCGCTTCTGAAAAAGGAGCGGGTCTGGTGACCGATAGATATTTCCGCTGCACAGGCGAAGCTTGCGGGCGCAAGTGGCATCACTTGTCCCTGGCGCGCTTCCAGGCGCCCCAGCGCCGCGATTTGCTGGATGAGCCTGTGCCAGTCATGGCCGGGCGCTGTCCGTCCTGTGGCGCCACGCTGACGCCGGAGGCCGGGACTTTCGAATCTGTTATCCAACCAAGGGGTGAAGAAAGATGGGAAAACCAAAAGCTCTGACTGAGGGCCAGCTTGCGGCATTCTCGCCGTGGCCGGTCCCGGCTTTCGAAATTCGGAAGCCGCCGGAGACCCTGGGGCCGAACGGCTGGGAATTCGATTCCAACAGGGTGGAGGAAACTTTCCGCATGTTGGGTATTGTGCCTGGCCAGTGCGCGGCAGTGGTTGCGGCGGCGGAAATGCGCGATCGCTATGTGGCCATTTTCCAGTACAGCAACCAATTCAGCGAAATCGCGGTCCAGTTTATCCCGGTCACAGGCGGCATCGGCGATGAATGGATGGTTGTCGCCCAGCGCGGCAAGGCGATCTATCACGGAGGGGACGCCTGATGGACCGCATGCAAGGAATTGTCGCGCGCGCATCGCTTCAAATGGGCCAAGACCTGGTGGGCCCAGAGCGGTATGTGGACGGAATATGGCTCCAGCGCACCAGGGAAGAGGCCGAAAATAACATCCGGCGCCGGGTCCAGTATTATGGGCGGGGGACGGTGCGCAAAGTGGAATATATCTTACGGCGGTGGCTGGCGATATGACCGATCTAGAAACCAACGCATTGAAAGAGCAGGCGAAAACCCTGCTGCGCGCAATGCCGATCAAGAATGGCAAATTGGTCGGCGTGACCAGCTATCTCAAGCGGAAATTGGAGCTGAACCATCTCCAGGCTTGGGATTTGGTGGGCATCCTGGAGCGCGATAACTTTGTGACCCAGGCCGATGATGACGGCCTTCGCACGCTGCGCGAATGGGAGGCGCCGAAGCCGGTCAACGAGCCGTCCTGCCTGCTGGGCCTTCCGCATATCAAGGCCGAAGGGGCTGACCGCTGCACCTCATGCGGGTGCCCGGTGAAGGACTTCCTGGACACGCCATGCAAGGCGCCGTTCTCAGACACAGGCGCCGGCATATGACCAGGCGCGAGCAACGCTGGGAGCCATCACCGCCGGACCTGGTGGTGCTGGACGATGGGAAATGTTGCGGACGCAAGCCGATGATCTACAGGCGCCCGGAGCTGCGGCTTTTCTGCCCGCGCTGCGATCGCCAGTTTGACGCGCTGGGCAACCAGGTTCAGAATTTTGCCTGGCGCCCAGACGCGGCGCGTCCTGGAAAATTCGAGAGGACGCGCTAATTCCCGGTCTTGAAAAACTTGTGAGCCCCGATCTGGACGGTCTGAGACCAGCCTTTCCATCGGGGCTTCACATAGTCGGCATGGTAGCGCGTGGCGCCGCCGGTCTCGTCCTTGTGGTCAGGCTTGTAATGCACCACGCGCGATTGCCAGACATCCAGGGCGATCTTGTAGGCCCGCGCGGTCTCGAATTTATCATCCATCACGTGGCGCTTGCCGTCCCAGAGCCATGAAAACTGGCCGGGCTGGGTGATCACTTCGCACGCAGATCCAGGATATTTCGGGTCTTCGATCCGGTTGAACACCACATCCGAGACCGCCGCCATGCCGTCATCGTCCTGGTTGCGGGCTTCGAAATACATATTCCGCGCCAGGCAATCGATCTGCTTCCAGTCCCGATCGGTCAGGCGGGCGTTTTCGCTTTCAAGCTGGAGCGCCGGATTCGTCTCAATAACCACCTGGCGGGCCTGGCGGTCAGCCCAATCGTTGTAGCCACCAGACAGGACAAAAGCCACCGCGCCAACCAGAGCAGCATTGAAAAGTTGTTTTGCGACATACGCTTTCGAGATACCCATTTCAAAATCTCCTTATCGATCA
>CAZEQY010000068.1:0-3947 GCA_964514655.1 uncultured bacterium | reverse complement strand
TTTTATTCCCCAATGAGGGTGACTTTGGTTGGGTCCGTACCTTACATGGTACAAATCCCCACCCAACCACTAAGCCTCCCGCTATCATCCCCTCCTTGGCTTCCCCCGATCTGCAATCCGCGCTGATTTGCGCGAAATCCCCTTCTGTTGCGATGCTTTCCTAGTACCTTTCCTCACCACATCTGCATACGTCAGGATCGCTGGCTCTACAAGACGTACGCTCTTTGCCTCCAATCCACGCTCGTACTTGGCGATGCATTCATCAGCATTCACCTCCTTTGCAGGAACCCAGCAATCTTCGTCTGCACCATATCCCTTCCACCGAATGTAATACTCGAGATCCTTCCCTGACCTCCCGACCCGATGGTCCAGAATTCTCTCGACCTCAAACTCGTTTGCATCGCCCTCTCCTGATGTTGCTTCCTGCTCCCCAAAAATACCCGGCGGTTCCTTAACCACCTTCTTCAGACGATCCACATGGACACTTCGCTGGTCGCGAGAATTCGCCACTGCCTCCACCTTTGCGTGCTTGTTTCCCCCACCTGTCAGCTCTGTAACCTTGTACTCCACATCCGCTGCCTTTGGACGTAGCTTGGCCGATATGCCAGGCGGCGTGCGCTTCTCCTTGACCCAGACAGCGTCACCGACCTCCAATCCATGGGGTGCCTTGCCCTTGTCTGCGCGCTCTTTCATCTTACGGTTCGCCTCCTCGTTTGCCTTGGCTGCAATCTCACGAGCCTTCTTGAGGCGATCCAGCCAGTGCTCCCTACTCATAACCGGATCTGGATCCACTCCCATCAAGAGATCAATTGGTTCCAGAGACCGCCGCCCAAATGTCAGGAAGTTGGGCGTTTCACCTGTTACACTCGACTTTGTCTCGTTGATCACGTACATGGCGAAATCCAGGTTGGCATCCCATGTGCGCTGCTCGGGATCGCCAAAAATCGCAAGGTACTCCTCGACCTCTGGATTCATCCGCTCAGCCTGACCATTTGTTTGCGGATGATAGGCAGCCCCCTTCACGTGTGTGATCCCGAGCAGATGCGCCATATCTGCCACCACTGAGTTGACAAATTCCGTCCCCTGGTCTGTCTGAATCGACGCTGGCGCTGACCCGTGCCAAAGGATCACCTTGACGATCCCGCGTGCTACCGTCCGAGCCTCCTTGTTTGGGAGTGGAAGCAGGACTGTGCGTTTGGTGGAGCGATCCACCACGTTCAAGATATGGCGGCTTCCACTGAATGTTACTGGTAGCGGCCCCACCAGATCGAAATGCATGTACTCGAACGCCTTGGTGACATCCAGTGGTTGAAGATCCCCTGGATTTGGCCATGGCTGTTTCGCCCTTGCACAGTCTGGGCACGATCGGATAAATGCCTGGACGTCTTCTTTCATCCTGGGCCACCAGTAGCACTTCTTCAGCCGTTCTACTGTCTTCTCCACACCGCGGTGTCCCCCTGTTGGCGAGTCATGAGCCAGTTCGGTCAGCATACGGCGTAAAGACACTGGAACCACCAGCTTCATGCGTCCTGAGTCCCCACAGGAGTAAAGCACGCTGTTCTTCTCCACGAACTTCCCAGCTCGTTTGGCTATAAGCTCCTTGAGTCGTCCCCCTCGAGGCCCAGTGTCCTTCATCCATGCTTCCGGCAACTCCCCCTGTGCGATCCAGTGTCTGATCGCCACAATCTCCGGACAGCATCGTTGAGCCTCCACAATGTCAAGCAGTTTGTTCTCTGCTTGTTCCTCGACGCCATCAGGCTCAAACCCCATCTCTCGGCTGGCCAAGACTCTTGGCTGTGCCTTCTTATCCGGATCAATGACAGATGATTCCAAGAACATCCGCGACAGGGCATCAGCAAACTCGTTCTTGCTCCCAGGTACATGCTTGACTCGCAGCCGGAAGTCTTGGAGAAATAGAAACCATCTTGTGATCCTACCCCGCGAGTGTTCAGTCACCTGCCGATTCAGGTGTTCTAAGGGCTGGTTGTCCGAGAATACCACAATACAGCGACCCTCACAGAACTCCTGCCAGTGTTTCACACACGCGTAGATAGCCAGGAGCTCCCCTTCAATCGACACATAGTTCCGCTCCGCTGGTGTCATGTTACGCGAGTAACACGCGACAACTTGCGTTAACCCCGGCTTCGTCCGATGCTGCTGCATCAGGACACCGCCAACTGCTCCCCCACTCGCGTCCAGCGCAAGACACGTCTCCCATTCTTTGTCGTCCTCATTGAACGCCGCCAGTGAGAGTGTCTCGTAGACAGCATGCTTGGTCGCATGGAAGCTTGCCACAGCTTCGTCCCCCAATTCGAGCTTCCAGTCACTTCTCAGATTTCGGCCCTGTTTCCTCCGAAGATCATTCTCCTCCTTGACGTGCTGAGGAGTCTTTCCTGCCTTTACCAGCGCCTGCTCCGTCTTTGCCAAGTTGGGAATAAATCGCCGCAACCACTCCACCATACCCAGAAACCTGCGTAGCTCATCGCGCGTCTGGGGTATAGGATAGGATTGGATGGCCTCCAGATCAGATGGTCGCCTTTCCAATACGTGGTTGCGAACCACATATCCCAATACCTCCAAGGGCATGCTTGGGGGCACTGCCAAATGCAACTTGCCTGGTTTCAACCGTACTCCCTCTGCTCTTAAGAGCGTCCAGAAATCACGGACTTCCCCCAGGTGACGCTCCAAGAGCTGCTGGTCTGTCTCGCCTTTGAGTCGGACTGTGGTCACGAACAAGTCATCCCGCATTGAGCCTGTTGTCGCTGGACGCCCAAACTTGACAATAATCGTGTTCATCCACCGGTCGTACGATGCGCCAGCATTCCGCAGCCCGAACAGCGCCACCTTCAAATGGAACAGGCCCCAGGCATCCTCCGAGATAGGTAAGCGGATGGCTGTCTTGTCCCGATCCTCAACGGCCAGAGGAATGGCAAAATAGCCGTCCACACCATCCATCTTGGTCACCAGATCAGCTCTGCGAACCATGTCATAGATCCGATCCATGGAGTCAGCAGGGTATGCGTCCCCCACTGTACGCTGATTCAAGCCCCGGTAATCTCCACATGGGCGGTATCCCCCTGGTTTCCGATCGTCACGAGCACAGTGGGGATTTGACACCCACTCAGACTCGCACTTTTCAATAATACCCCGGGCCATCCAGTCCTGCTGCACTGCCAGCAAGAACCGGCGTTTCTCTAGCGAGTACTTGCGTGGAGCATCTGCAAAAGGTGGCGCCGATCCCGTATTGATGTGGTGCTCAACTGACGCCATCCCTGGTTGGAGCAAGGTGTTCTCAAACAGGTCCTTGAACTCGGTCACCAGCTTGACCCCTCCTGGTACCCGTTCCACACGCTCAATCAGCGTAGCCAGTACCCTCTGACGCTCCTCCTCACTTGCCACCATTGGTGGTGCTTCCAACTTAGGAAGGTCTTGCTCTTCCTCCACTGGTGGGATATCCTCCAAGGTGAAGTTGTGCCAGATACCCTCAGCGCGCTTTGCCTCGATCACACTGGGGTCGTCAAGGTCCTCTGCGTCATTGACACCATCCGCCACTGGTTCCCTCTGTGCTGCTGTAGGCGCCACATGCTCCAGCACTGTGCGAATTGCCCGTGTTGTCCCGCCAGGCACACTGCATTCTGGCGCCTTGATGCCAACCGTTGGTTCCCCCTCTTCATCGCTCATCCTGAGCTGAACTGGGATGAACTCTGGTGAGAACAACTTCCCATCCCACCAGAACTGCTGCTGCCCAATGAACAGCACTCCAGGCGTGCCATCCTCTGCTGGCACCCACCGCACACCCCACCGAGCACAATCGCTCATCCCAATCACCACGTCAGCGGTCAACCCCGCGATCACGTGGACATCCACCTCCCGACGTACTCCGTCGATTTTTACCTCCAGTTTGGTTACACCCTGAGACGATGCCCGCCCCACACCAAACTGGACCT
>CAZEQY010000067.1:0-3962 GCA_964514655.1 uncultured bacterium | reverse complement strand
CCCCGACCGGCGACTTTGGAGATCGCTGCTCTAGCCAGCTGAGCTACACACCCAATCAAAATAGGGGCTCACAATTCCGAGACCGAGACCGTGCCCGAGACCGTGACCGGATGTTTTGTCGAACCTTACGTTATGCTAAACGTTCGGTCTCGGTCTCGGTCACGGACTCGGTCTCGGAATTTGTCACCCCACGTAATTACTCAATAATCTGTGAAACTGTACCAGCACCGATTGTGCGGCCGCCTTCGCGGATCGCAAATCGCATACCTTGTTCCATAGCAATAGGAGCAAGTAGTGAGCAGGTAAGTTCTACGTTATCACCAGGCATTACCATCTCAACGCCTGCGGGTAGTTCTGCAGTTCCTGTAACGTCAGTAGTGCGGAAGAAGAACTGTGGGCGATATCCCGTAAAGAACGGAGTATGGCGGCCACCTTCTTCTTTTGTTAGAACGTACACGGCAGCTTTGAACTTGGTGTGTGGTTTTACTGAACCTGGAGCGCAAAGCACTTGACCACGTTCAATATCATCCTTGCCAAGACCACGCAAGAGCACGCCAACGTTTTCACCAGCGCGAGCTTCGTCGAGTGTCTTGTTAAACATCTCAAGGCTAACTGCAACAGTTTCTACAACGTCTTTCTTAAGACCAACGAGTTGAACCTTATCGTTAATTCTGATAACGCCTTGCTCAACACGGCCAGTAGCAACAGTACCACGACCTGAAATTGAGAACACGTCTTCGATAGGCATCATGAATGGCTTATCAACAGCACGTGAAGGAGTTGGGATCTGTTCGTCAACAGCTTTCATAAGCTGATCGATTGTCTCTTCCCACTTTGGATCGCCTTCAAGAGCCTTAAGAGCTGAACCGCGGATAATTGGGCAGTTCTTGTAGCCTTTTGCTTCCAAAAGTTCTGTCATTTCCATTTCTACGAGGTCAAGAAGCTCTTGGTCTGCTTCGCCGAGTGCATCGCACTTGTTGAGGTAGACAACGATGGCAGGAACGCCAACTTGGTGAGCAATAAGAATGTGTTCTTTTGTTTGTGGCATCGCACCATCTGTAGCTGCAACCACGAGGATAGCGCCGTCCATTTGAGCAGCACCTGTAACCATGTTCTTTACATAGTCAGCGTGGCCTGGGCAGTCTACGTGTGCGTAGTGGCGGTTTGCTGTTTCGTATTCAACGTGGGTTGCGTTAATCGTAATACCACGTGCTTTTTCTTCTGGTGTATTGTCGATGGATGCGTAGTCACGAAACTTCGCTCCGCCTTTTTTAGCCAGACACTTTGTAATAGCAGCAGTCAATGTCGTTTTGCCATGGTCAACGTGACCGATGGTTCCGATATTGACGTGAGGCTTATTCCTTTGGAATGCTTCTTTTGCCATATTTGTTTTCCTTCTAGTGCATCAATATATTTAAAAACAGACTCTGCCCAAAATAGGAATCGAACCTACGACCGCTTGCTTACCATGCAAGTGCTCTACCACTGAGCTATCTGGGCTTATCCTTCATCCGAACCTTCGGATTCAGGCTAAAACGTTAGGCTATTACCCCCAACTCTAGCTCTAATGGCGAGTGAGTGTAGCGAGCATAGCAAATAAAATCAATTAGCAAAAAATATTTACCACAAAAAATGCGCTATTTCTGCCTATAAATAATGCGCGCTTTTGTTAAGTCATAAGGTGACATCTCTACAGTCACCACATCTCCAACGAGAACCCTGATATTTTTCATTCGCATTTTGCCGCACAAATAGGCAGTTACGCGAATGCCATTTTGCAAAAGCACCCTGAACGTCATATTTGGGAGTAACTCTTCTACGCTACCGTCGATGCGAACTGTATCTTCTTTACTCATTTACTCTCGTTTTGATGTGACTAGGAAAATTTTTACGCCGAAAATTGGTACAATTTAAATATATTTGGGAATTAACATCAAGAGAAAAATGCATTTTTGCCTAAACCCGAGACTGTGCCAGAGATCGAACGATTTGTCTAAAAGCGCACTATGCAAACTATCCGGTCTCGGTCTCGGGTTTGGGTGTAGACTTAATTCTTTCCCACCTGATATTGTTCGGTAATGATTTCGAAAAATGGTGAGAGCCTTATTTGGGTTCATGTTACAACGCATGCCCACAAGGACGAAGTAGTTGGATGGAAAGAGGGAAAACTGCACGTAAGATTGCGAGCTATCGCCGAAAAGGGACGAGCCAACAAAGCACTTTTAGAACTACTTGGAGAGCATTTTTTAGTTGCAAAAACCGAAATCGAAATTGTATCAGGAGCCCAAAGTCGCAATAAACGCATTCGATTGCCAATAGAACTTCAGCCCCAATAAGGTGAAACAGATATGACATTTTCATTATCACGTATGGTTCTCATATTCGCTCTATCGCTTTTTTACCCCCTAAACGCCGATGAGGAGTCACAACCTGAAAAAGAAGAACTACCGCTTCGCGATGTACAAGAAATTGCTCGAACAAGCCATACTCTCCAGCTAAACGGTTCCAAAATAGACTACGAAGCCATATGTGGCACGCTACCAATCAATAATGGCGATGACAAAACGAAGGCAAATCTCTACTTTACAGCATATTGCAAAAAACAGCCCCAGGAGCTTGCTGACAGGCGTCCTGTTATGTTTTGCTTTAATGGCGGACCTGGATCTTGCTCCGTCTGGCTACATATGGGCCTATTAGGGCCCAAAATGGTTTCAGTAAAGGACGCTACCTTTACAAAGCCCCCCGGAACCTACACGGACAATCCAAATACCCTTCTTGACGTTGCAGATTTAGTATTTATAGATCCGGTTTCTACCGGCTTTAGCAAAACAACTCCTGGAATAGACCCCAAGCAATTTCACAGTGTAGAAGGCGATGTGGACTCGTTCGCTGAGTTTATAAGACTTTTCTTAACACACTATCATAGATGGAAATCGCCTCGCTATCTTATGGGCGAAAGTTATGGCACAATACGTGCTGTTAGCCTTGCAAACTACCTGCACGATGTTTCATTTATCGATGTAAACGGTATTGTCTTAGTTTCAATGTGTCTTGATTTTCAGTCTTACGACTTTGGCAATGGCAACGACCTGCCCTACATACTAAACCTACCAACCTATGCAGCTTGTGCCTGGTATCATAAAAAGCTATCTGACGACCTCCAAAAAATGCCCCTACGTGAGCTTCTAGAAGAGGTTGAAGACTTTGCGCTACATGAGTATGCCACTTCTTTAATCTTAGGTGACACCCTAGACGAAGAAAGTAAGGAAGAAATTGTAGATCGCCTTGTCGAGTACACGGGTCTACAAAAAGAATACATAAAATCCTGTCACAACAGGGTGCTGAACGCCAATTTTTACCATGAGCTCCTCAAACATGAAGCTAAAGTTATTGGACGCTTTGACGGGCGCTATAAGGCATTTGATTCAAACCACCGCGAAGAGCTAACGTATGTATCAGACCCAAGCTTTGATGCCATAACAGGCCCCTTTACTTCTGCCTTTCAGCAGTACCTCTATGACGAGCTACATGTCGAAAAAAATGATCCATACTACATCCTGAACGCAAGTGCTGTCTTTCCCTGGAACTTTAGCATCGATAGGCTGCCGGCTGGGTGCGGCTATGTATACACATCAGGAAAATTGCGTACTATAATAGAGCGCACGCCAAGCCTCAACGTTTTGGTCCTTAGCGGCATCTACGACCTTGCTACGCCCTATTTTGCATCAAACTACACGCTAAGTCACCTACGCCTCGACCCAAGCCTTCGAAGCAACATTCAAGTAAAAACCTACGAAGCAGGCCACATGATGTACCTCAACCCTCAAGCCCACAAGGCAATAAAGGGCGATCTTGTGCAGTTTTTGGCTAAGTGAAGATTCCCTAGATCTTAAATCTTTGTCTTAAAAGCTTTTTGCAAAACTAGAGCAGTACGTTATCAAGTGAGGCCGAAGGCCTCTTTG
>CAZEQY010000066.1:0-3984 GCA_964514655.1 uncultured bacterium | reverse complement strand
AGGTCCAGTTTGGTGTGGGGCGGGCATCGTCTCAGGGTGTAACCAAACTGGAGGTCCAAATCGACGGGGTTCGTCGGGAGGTGAAGGCTCACGTGATCGCGGGGTTAACCGCCGACGTGGTGATTGGGATGAGCGATTGTGCCCAGTGGGGCGTGCGGTGGGTACCAGCAGAGGATGGTACGCCAGGAGTGTTATTCATAGGGCAGCAGCAATTCTGGTGGGATGGCAAGTTGTTCTCACCTGAGTTCATACCCGTGCAGCTCAAGCTCTGCGATGAGGAGGGGGAACCAACAGTCAGCTCCAGGACACCAGAACTGGGCGTGCATAGTGTGGCACCACGGGTGATCCGCACAGCGCTGGAGCCAGCTACAATCCCACTAGGACCGGCGACGTTAGTGGCACCAAGGGGGTCGGTGGAAGCCACCGCCGGGGACCTCAATGATCCCAGTGTAGTTGAGGCAAGGCGCGCTGAGGGCATCTGGCATGACTTCACCTTGGAGGATATCCCACCGGTAGAGGAGGAACAGGACCTTCCAAAATTGGAGGCGCCGCCAGCAGTTGCCAGTGAGGAGGAGCGCCAAAGGGTGTTGGCTACCCTGGTTGAGCGTGCGGAGCGAGTACCTGGGGGAATTGAGTTGGTGACTGAGTTTAAGGATCTGTTTGAGAATACCTTACAACAGCCGGGAATGGCATCTGTTGAGCACCACATCAATACGGGATCGGCACCTCCTTTCGTGGATGCACCGCGCAAGTATTCACTGGAGAAACGGCGATTCCTGCTGGCAGTTCAGCAAGATTGGACGGCCCGGGGTATTATTGAGAAATGCGAGTCCGAGTGGGTGTCAAACCCCCACTGTGCTCGCGATGATCGGAAACCAGGGGGATATCGTCCATGTGGGGATTATCGTGGTCTGAATCAGCGTACAGTGGGTGACGCGTATCCTGCAGACTCCATGGATCGAATCTACAACATGGTTCGCAGGGCGGATTTGGTAACTAAGATGGATGGTGTGGATGGCTACTTCGCGATTCCACTGGCTGTGGAGGATCGGGACAAGACGGCCATTCGGTTACCCATCTCAGAGGACTCTTGGGGACTGTTCCGACTGAAGGTGGCGTTGTTTGGGCTGCGGAACGCTGGTGCGTCGTACGACCGGTGGATGAACATGATTATTGTCAAGTTTGGGCGTTCGGCAACAACGGGCTCAATGCGGGACGATCTGTTCGTGACCTCGGTCCGACTCAAGGGCGAGACAGACCAGCAACTCTTGGAGCGCCACCTGGGGGAAGTCCGAGATTTCTGGACACTACTGCGGGAGGAGGGCGTGCGACTGAAACCAGGCAAGTTGCATCTCGCGGTACCTCCAAGTACTCCCTTGGAGGTATTGGGGTACGTTGTGCATAACCATGTACTGGAAAGGCGACCATCGGATTTGGAGGCTATCAGGTCCTATCCCATGCCGCAGACTCGCGATGAGCTCCGTCGGTTTCTGGGCATGGTAGAGTGGCTACGGCGTTTCATACCCAACCTGGCAAAGACAGAACAAGCGCTGGTGAAGGCGGGAAAGACCCCCCAGCACGTCAAGGAGGAGAATGATCTGCGCAGGAGCCAGGGGCGGCCCCTAAGGTCGGATTGGAAGCTTGAGTTGGGGGACGAGGCCATGGCGAGCTTCCACGCGACAAAGCAGGCGGTGTATGAGACGCTCTCACTGTCAGTGTTCCACGAGGACGATAAGGAGTGGGAAACGTGCCTTGCGCTGGATGCAAGCGGAGGGGCGGTTGGTGGGGTCCTAATGCAGCGACATCGAACAAAGCCAGGCCTTACACAGGTCGTGGCGTGCTACTCGCGCAGCATGACACCAGCTGAGCAGAACTATGTGTCGATTGAGGGAGAGCTGCTGGCAATCTACGCATGTGTGAAACACTGGGAAGAGTTCTGTGAGGGTCGGTGCGTGGTGGTCTTCTCTGACCACCAACCTTTAGAACACCTGAATCGGCAGGTGACTGAACACTCGCGTGGTAGGATCACAAGGTGGTTTCTGTTTCTCCAAGACTTCTGGCTGCGAGTGGAGCACGTGCCTGGAAGCAAAAACGAATTTGCTGATGCTCTGTCGCGAATGTTCCGAGAATCGTCTGTCATCGATCCAGACAAGAAGGCACAGCCGAGAGTCTTGGCCAGTCGAGAGATGGGTTTTGGGCCTGATGGCGTCGAGGAGCAAGCAGAGAACAAGCTACTCGATGTCGTGGAGGCGCAACGCAGCTGTCCGGAGATTGTGGCGATCAGGCACTGGATCGCACAGGGGGAGTTACCGGAAGCATGGATGAAGGATCACGGGGCTAGGGGTGGACGCCTGAAAGAACTGATTGCTGCACGGGCTGGCAAGTTCACAGAGAAGAACAATGTGCTCTACTCCTGTGGGGACTCGGGACGCATGAAGCTCGTGGTCCCAGTGTCACTTCGTCGCATGCTGACTGAGCTGTCGCACGACTCGCCAACTGGGGGACACCGTGGAGTTGAGAAGACAGTGGAACGACTCAAGAAGTGCTACTGGTGGCCAAGGATGAAAGAGGATGTTCAAGCGTATGTTCGGTCATGTCCGGATTGTGCGAGAGCAAAGCAACCGTGGCCCAACCCAGGGGACCTGCAGCCACTGGACGTAACAAAAACGTTCGAGTACATGCACTTTGACTTGGTGGGTCCACTACCGACGACGTTTAGCGGGGGCAAGTATATCCTGAACGTTGTGGATCGCTCCTCCAAACGCACAGTACTGCTACCACTTCCGAATAAGGAGGCTAGGACGGTGGCACGGGGAATTGTTAAGGTAATTCTGTGGCATGGGTCAGCACCGGTCTCGATCCAGACCGATCAAGGAACAGAGTTCGTGAACGCAGTAGTGGCTGACATGACACACCTCCTGGGGATTACCCATGTGAAGGGTGCTGCCTACCATCCCCAGACGAATGGCCAGGCAGAGCGCATGAACCCAGAGGTGGAGGAGTACCTGGCTATGTTTGGCGACCCAGAGCAGCGTACGTGGGATGCCAACCTGGATTTTGCCATGTATGTCATCAACGAGACTAAGTCAAGCGTCACGGGTGAGACACCCAATTTCCTGACATTTGGGCGTCGCTCGTTGGAACCAATCGATCTTCTGATGGGAGTGGATCCAGATCCGGTTATGAGTCAGGAGCACTGGTTGGATCGTCTCAAGAAGGCTAGGGAGATCGCTGCCAGGGCCAATGAGGAGGCAAATCGCAAGATGAAGGAACGGGCTGACAAGGGCAAGACACCCCACGATTTGAAGGTAGGCGACATGGTGTGGGTCAAGGAGAAGCGGACGCCACTTGGCATGTCACCCAAGTTACGACCAAAGGCGGCCAACGTGGAGTATACGGTGGCAGAGTTGACTGGTGGGGGAAACAAGCATGCAAAGGTGGAGGCAGTGGCAAACCCACGCGACCAGAGAAGCGTGCATGTGGACAGGTTGAAAAGGGTGGTTAAAGAACCACCAGGTATCTTTGGGGAGCCAGAGACTACGTCTGCAGAGGGTGGGACGGATGAGTTTGAGGTGGAGCGGATCCTAGACCATCGAGTCGGAAAGTCTGGAAAGGGACTTGAGTATTACATTCGGTGGAAGGGTTATGGTGCTGATGAAGATCGTTGGGTTCCTGCAACAGAGGTCAAGGCCGATGAGTGCATTGCGAAGTATGAGCGGAGCCTGGAGGCCAAGCAGGTGCGTTTTGCTGAACCATTGATCCTGACGTACGCAGAGGTGGCTAAGAAAGCAACTGAGAAGCCATCATTGCAGAAGGGAAGAAAACAGGCGCCAGAGAAGGGGATTTTACGCAAGTCAGCACGGGTCGCGGCCAAAGGGAAGGCAAGAAGAGGTTAATTATGGGCGGGCTTAGTGGTTGAGTGGGGGATTTGTACCGTACAAGGTAGGAGACTCAACCAAAGTGACCCATAGTTGAGAATAAAGG
>CAZEQY010000065.1:0-4116 GCA_964514655.1 uncultured bacterium | reverse complement strand
AAGCGGTTTTCTCCTAGGCGAAAAACCACCAGCCCCCTTTGAATTTCCTATTCCTAAGGGCCCACGGCTTAAAGGAGACAAAAATGACATACTATGAGAATGAAGACTCAAACGTTGGCATTATAGAGGCAATAGAGACTCTCACGAGTATTGCCGACCTAGAAGTAGAGGGCAGCATAGCTGTGTCAGAAGCTCATGAATTTGAGCTACAGAACATTCCTGTCATCTATAAAACCGTGCACTGGCTTCACAGAAAAAACGCCGAAAAAGTGATGGGTGTCGTACGTGAGACATTCCGCACCATCTTGCAATACCTCAGACATTTTTATCGCACAGAATATGGCAAACTCGTTAAGCGTGAATCTGTTGAAGGTATAAAAACCATCATGGTTTTAGTCGGAGAAGCCGCCAAAAAAGTAGACAAATACACTCACGTGTTTATTGGAGCCAACGTCGGCAGCGTCAAAGAATCAAAAGAGTTTAAAGACCTCTGGGGATTCTATGAACGTAAAATTGCCCCTATAGGCATGCAAGAGTCACTTTCTAAGTGGATCCGAGAGATACCCAAAACCAAAATATATCATCCTTCAGAGCCTAAAGAAGTGCCACAAAATAGTGAGCATCTATTTATTGACCTAGACACCGTAAAAAAAGACTCTGAATATGAACTCTTTTTTATACGTAAAGAAAACGGCTCAAGATTTTTTAATCCAAAACTCTTACGTAACATCAAACTCGTATGCAACTTTGAAGAGCATTTTTCACAAGGCGCTAAAGCTGAATCACTTAACGAGCTTCATGCGTTTAAAGACATCCTCGCGCGTCAAATCGCTCGCAATATAGTGCATCAAAACTGGTTATTGATAGATACCTTTATAAAGGCCTCCAGAAGGCTGAACGACGAAGAATTGGTTTCATCTACCTATAAAGCAGTGGTGGCATTAATGCTCGCTGCCCATCAAGAAAAGGGCTTAAAAGAATTAGCAAAAAGCTCAAATGCCTATCTCGCAGATTTTCAGCATTTCTTTCACTCTCTGCTTAGCAATCAAGAATTTCAGCGCGTAATTACCTATCCACCTAAAAATGAACAGGCTATACAGCACAAAATAGTACAGCTTGTGCAACATATTGCGCGTCAGCTGTTTACAGGATTTCATCTCACAAGAGATACATCAGATATCATCAATGAACTTGTTGTGAAGGGCAAGCATGAGCAAATAGAAGGCACAGTACCATCACTTTCAAACAAAATGGCACTCGATTACGACTCACTTCTTAGAGCTATGCAAAACTTTTCTCACGTACCGCTACTTTATGTGATAGAAGCCTTGCAAGATTTTGAAATTAACGGCTATGACCCTCTCAACATGCAAAACATGCCCACACTTTTATTTGACCTTTTTGAAAAAGGCCAAAAAATAGCAGTATTACGCATCCCATCGCCGACTTCTCAAGAATTTATCCACAAAGCCCAGGTTGCCGAAGAATTTAAGTCGTTTCTCAGAAGTTTTGAAACATCTAAAGGCTTACTGCTCTTCAACCTGCAAGACCGCACAAGTATTAAAGAGCATGCTCGCTGCAAAGCTATAGAAGAACTGCAAAAAAAAGATGAGTTTGCCAAAACATTTTCTTGTGTAAGCATGACTAAAGATAGCGACTTTTATCACCAAACAGGCCCATACCAAGAATTAAACCATGCAGATACATTCATTCAGCAGCTGCTTGAACATATTGAAAGCGAAAATTCAGGCTATTTTTACCCAGCAAAAGTAAAGAACACGCTCTTTAGCGGTTTTGCTAGCAACCTAGCACATGCTATCCACGACGTCTTTTTTGGCAAAAAAAACGTACTTACCCGTCAAAACAGGGTAGATTTTATCGAGCTTTACTACGTATTTCTACAACTTAAAATTATAGAAATTGTGCATCCAGATAACGTTTCATTTTCTTGTAAAGACGCCATCGACATAGGTATGCCTGCCACAATCGAGCTCTTTTTGTTGCTCAAGCTCATCAATATACGCCCGCTATCTGCTGAAGAAGGAGACTACCTAAAAGTGATTCTCTACTACCCTTCAATAGGCTACAGGGGAAGACTCTTATTTCCCGAACGCTTTGGCCGTATGAACAGCATGACAAAAGCAATAGAAGTAGCCATTGAAGACTCAGGCGTACATGATTTTCAATCGAATGTACATAAAACCATCGGCCCGCTATTTAAACATGAAACACTCACAAGCCAAATCACCATTCCTCAACCGTTATTTTAGACTGTACTTACGTATGAGATAGGTGATGAATGGTTGAGCCGAGAGGGGTTTGCCGCTAATTTTTTTGATAAGTTCAGCCCCGTAGTAGCGACGACCATGCTGCCATACATTTTCTTTGAGCCATTCGTGAATAAAGACAAAGTCGCCTTTTTCTATGCGTTTTTCCCAATCAGGATGCGCCTTCTCAAAAGTTTCAAACATTTGAGCTGCAAACACGTTACCAAGAGAATAGGTAGGGAAATAGCCAAAGGCACCCATTGACCAGTGAATGTCTTGCATACATCCAACCACGTCGTTTTTAGGCGTCACACCAATAAGGTCTTTCATAGCTTCGTTCCAGCGCTTTGGCAAGTCTTTTACAGCAAGCTTGCCTGTTACTAGCTCTTTTTCAATCTCAAAACGCAAAATTACATGCAGTGGATAGGTCACCTCGTCAGCATCGGTACGTATAAAAGAGGGCTTGACCTGGTTTAGACGTTCCATAAATTCATCAAGTGAGATCTTTTCCAAATCCTTTTTAAAGCGCTTTTTGAGCTTGGGCAGCATAAACTTCCAAAATCCACGGCTTCTGCCAATGCGCGTTTCCCAAAAGCGAGATTGGCTTTCGTGAATACCAAGTGAAACAGCTTGACCAAGGGGAGTGCCTTGTTGCTCAACTGGCAAACCCATTTCATAAAAGCTATGGCCTGCTTCGTGCAGCGTTGTAAGTATTTGGACAATAAGACTATCAGATGCATCCCGGCAGGTAATGCGGCTATCATACGGGTGATAGCTTGTAGAGAAGGGATGTGATGATACATCTAAACGGCCACGGTTAAAATCAAAGCCAATATCGTGAAGGAGTTCATGGCACACTTCTAGCTGCTCTTCTAATGTGCAGTCAACAGTAAGTTCTTTATGTTTCTTTTTGCTCGCTACTTTTACAAGCTTTTTAATTTCAGTTTTGATTTCTGCAAAAACGCTTTCTACTTCTTTTGTAGAAATACCTGGCTCAAACTCGTCTATAAGAGCATCATATATGTGGTCTTTATAGCCGATATACTCCGCTTTTTTCTTCACAAGGTCTATTGTCTTTTTTAGGCTCGGCAAAAACGTAGCAAAGTCGTTATTTGCCTTGGCATTTTGCCAAACTACAATACATTCTGAAGTATGGTGTACAAAATCTTGCACAAACTCTGACGGCAAGGTTTTCTCACGTCTAAAATCGTGAGCAAACGCACGAACTGCAGCCTGTTGTTGAGATGTTAAATCCTTACTCTTGATAACTGCGTTCAGTTGTTTTTCAAACTCAGGGCCGGTTTTAATAGCGTGAGAAAGCTCTGCCAGCAATTTGAGCTGTTCTGCACGTATGGGGCTTGCATCTTTTGGCATATAGGTCTCTTGGTCCCAGCTTAAATGCTGAGCTATACCTTCTAACGTATGAGCACGTTTTGAAAGCTCTACAAGGGCTTTATAATTAGCATTCATTTTAGCCATGTGTTGTATCCGCAGTAAATTTATTAATCAAAAAATTTGAAAGTCTCGTAAGATATCGCATCGCCCATGGGTAAAGGGGAGTGTAACAAGCAACTGCTACAAAAATAAGTGCCAATGGCAAGCTGCCAATAAAGACATCTGACATCCAATGAGCGCCGCCTATAAGTCTCGGCAGAATAAAAAATGTTGTCGATACAGTCGCCAAAAGACCTAACCGCCAGCCGCAATACACCCAAATAAACCCGGCCCATTGCAGGACTATAAACGCATGATCGCTCGGAAAGCTCCAGCGAGAAGAATCTTTAATTTTAAGCCAAAAGGATAGGAAAGACAAGCACGTGTCCCTCTTCTTCCCGGGGGGAAGAGGGAC
>CAZEQY010000064.1:0-4139 GCA_964514655.1 uncultured bacterium | reverse complement strand
GAAGAGATGGCGGCGCTGGAAGATGGCCTCCGGCAGATCATGCAACTCGGATGACCCCGCACGCCTACTCCGCTCATCGTCATCCCAGTCAGAAACTTCGTGTTCGCGCCCGTGTTCGGCCACGCCGTTCCCGCGAAAGGCTCCGTCGACTGCGTGGGAAGCTGCGGCTCAACACCGACATGATTCTGCGGTTCGCCACGGCGCTCGAAGTGAGCACGGACGATCTGCTGCAACCCGCTGGCCCCAGAGCTACCCGGAAGCCTTCCAGCAAGGTCCTGCGCCGTCTGGAGTTGATTGAGAGCCTTCCTGATCGGCAACAGGCCACGCTGCTGCGGACGCTGATTCAACGTCCTCCACGGTCGGGAGCAATCGACGGCAGCGTGGACAAAGGACGGCTCTACTGTGGGACGCAAACGAAGAGCCAGGGCGCTGCTAAATCGGGATGCCCAAGTCTGCCGCTGGCTGAGACCTCCAGCGTTAAGTAGCCGAGACCTCTGACGACTCAGACGATCAGAGGAGAGCGATGGGCCAGTACGCATGACCTTTCGAGTCTCTATGCCGAGTTCCCAGAGGACTCGTGTTCCTGCATAGAGACTCCAAACCAACCGCATGATGATGAACAATGAGACTGCCGAAGGCGTCGTGAACGAAGTGAACGACTACTTCAAGAACGACGTTGCTGAAGCAACGTCCATGCTTCGCATGATTCCTCTTTTGCGTACCCAGAATGGTAAATACCAGCAGGAACCATCATGACCACTTTGCTTACCAACCTCGCCGACGAACTCCTCGTCCAAGACATCACCGAACCAAGCGCCGTTCTCGGCTCTCTTTCCGATCACGAACTCCAAGCCGCCTACGATCACGTCCTCGAACAGTTCGCCCTGGAGCTTCTAATCGGCGCTCACGCAAACTCGGACTGGTCCAACGGCAAGCTCGTCATCGACGCCAACCACGGCCCGATTCATTTGCTCCAAGCGGCCTTCTACGCCGTCAAGCTTGAAGTCCAGCGACGGGCGTTTCGATAGCCGTGCTTCGGACTTAGCCGTATCAATGGTCAACGCTTGATACGGAATCGCACTGGTCCTGCAAAAACAACAAGCCGTCCCTTCTTCTTCATTGGCCGAAACCGCCACTGCGTCAGAGCTTCCTCGCAACGCTGCCCAAGGAGTGGATGCGCTGGTTCGATCACCTTCGCACACAGCACCTTTCCCTCAGTGCCGATGATCGCCTGGACGATCACAACACCATCAATCCTTCCGAATCCAGCCGGAATGTTTGGTTGTACTCTCGACACCACTCGATCCAAGATTTGCTTCTCGGTAAGCTCGATTTCGGCGACCGGGGCGCTTGCACAATACTCCTGGCTGAACGAGGAACAACCAACAAGGACAGCGAAGAGAGAGACACGACCAATTCGATTCGCTAAGCCCTTTGTCACGGTCTTTTCCTATTGACAGTTGCTTCCCTCTCGGCTGCACCCGTCGCCAGATCAACCGCTGGCACTTGATGAACACCCTTTGGAACCGTTCTGCCAAAATCTCCCAGAAAGACGTGCCGCAACTCATGGTGCATTGTCTGTACCATCTGCTCGACCGTTTGGTCCGTACTGACGCCTACCTCGGTGATGCCCCGTTTGGAGTACCACGCTTGATCGACCGCAGGGCCGCCCCAGTTCTGGAAAAACGTCTGGCCGAACCATTCCTGTTCCAAAGTGAGATACATACCGAGGGCCGACTTTGCATCTTTGATGGTCACCTTGCCTGAGGCGTCCTTAACACCAAGGTCGGACGCAATGGCATCTTTCGGGCCAACTACGTTGAGTTCAGCCGTAGCACTCCGGTCATTTGATAACGCCTGAACAACCTGGAAGTTCTGGGAAGAACTCTTGTAGTCCTTGTCGGCCACGATGTACGAATGGCCCTTCTTATAGCCGTTCTCGCCGTTCCCCGTCACCAGCCGTACGTGCGAACGGTCCTCCTTCCGAAGACCCTGCTGGAATCGGTTAAAACAATCTTGCGCTGTACCGATTGCACATTTGCCGATTTCGATGTCCATGCCTGTCGGGTCGGTGAATCGGAGAGGGTTATTGCGGCCATACGCATACAGGTTTAGCCTCTGAGGGTCTACGAGACGATCCGCCTTGACCCAAATTGGATCAGGACTCGTAAACCGCCCCTGGGCCGCCGACATGTATCTTGCACCAAAGTAGTCGAGGCCCGTCTCGGCATCTCGTTCCTTGCCGGTGAACTTCACACTCGTCGCATCCGGAACCGCCGCCGGATACGTCGGATTCCCGTAGCACACCGTGTCACGCCCGCCGGTCCCCCCGCCAATCTCCGTCCCGAACGGCGTGTAGTCCGTGCACTTCTCCGCACTCCCCGCACCATTCAGCACCATCCGCGTGGACCCTAACGCGTCGCTCAGCAGATACCTCGTACCGGCCGTCGCCGTCCCATCTCCTCCGTACTCCGCCGCCAACTGCCCCGCCGCATCGTATACAAACACCGTCGCAACCGCGCCCTGCGTGCTCGTGCTGCACGGATCCGATCCCGTCGCGCACACGATTCGCCGCACTCGCCGGCCTTCGCCATCGTATTCGTACACCACATCCTTGCCGCCGACACCGGTCACCTTCACCAGCCGGTTCTCCGCGTCATAGCTCGACGACGCCGCCCCCTCCCCCAGCTTCCTGATCAGATTCCCCGATGCATCATAAGACCCCGCCGCCAGACTCCACCGGTTGGTCCCGCTTTCGTACGGCCCCGTCGTCAGCGTGCTCCCCAGCACCCAGGGACTCCCCGGCTTTGCCGCCGTTATCGTCAAATCCGACGGCGTGGGATTGTACGTGCTGCTCAGCAGCAACGACCGGTTCCCGTACCGGTCATAGCCGAACTCCTGGGTCCACGCCGCCCCTTCCTGCACCGAAATAATCCGGTTCACCGCATCGTATTGATACGTCTGCGTGACCTTCCCCTTATCCCGGCTCGTGATCTCTTGCGTCGACACGTTCCCATTCGGATAATACCCGTATCCCAGCGTCAAAAGGTTCGTCCCGCTCTTCGTCCAGGCCATCGACGTCAACCGCATCCGCGAATCCACCGCCGTGTCTCCGGATACGGCTCCATTCCCGAGCGTCATCGAATCGACTGCCCCATTCGCATGATAGGTCAACCCGCTCGCATGGCCGAGGGGGACAGCCTGAGCAGTCACGCGAAAAAGTGACACCCGGACCCTCCCAATTGAGATTTTCTCCCATTTCCACACACTATCTCTTCGATGCCACGCAACGCCAGAGTCATCGCCCCGGGACTCCCCTATCATGTTACGCAACGGGGCACGAATCGCCAACGAGTTTTCTTTACCTCCGCCGACCGCTCCCTCTACCTCCGCCTCATCCGCGACAACATCGAGGATTCCGGCGCCCGCGTCCTCGCCTACTGCCTCATGACCAACCACGTCCACTTCGTCGTCATCCCCAGCCGTGAGGACTCCCTCGCCATCCTTTTTGGACGCGCCAACGGCCGCTACGCTCAGGCCCTCAACATCCGCAAAGGACGCACGGGCCACCTCTGGCAAGCCCGCTTCCACTCCTGCCCCATGTCCGAAAGATCCCACTTCTGGATCGGTTTGCGCTATGTCGAGGCAAATCCCTGCCGCGCCAACATGGTCACCTCCCCTGCCGACTACCCCTGGTCCAGCGCCGCCGTTCACCTGAGCGGCGCACCCGATCGAACCCGCATCCTCGACCTCGACTTCTGGGAGCGCGCCGGCGGAGCCACCTCTTGGGCAGACCTCCACAGCAGGAACCTAAGTCCAGACCAAGTCCGTGATCTCCGCAAGTGCACCTATGCTGGACGTCCTTTTGGAGAGCATTCCTTCGTAGAGGAAATGGAGGCCCGCTTTCAGCGTAAGTGGCTTCGGAAGAACAGGGCCGCCGCCGCGAATTCCTGCTAAACCACTATTTGGGGTGTTCCAGAACCGCCGTGACACCCAGGGCAGCATCAGGCTGCCCCGGATCTCCGGGCCTCCCCGTCCGGATTCCACTGCGGACCGGCAAATAGTAAGAATAGTAAAAACTCTTTTGAACTAAACCGCTACGCGGCAGGAGGAAGAGTATTTCGCTGCGAAAGCAGTGG
>CAZEQY010000063.1:0-4183 GCA_964514655.1 uncultured bacterium | reverse complement strand
GTTGATGCACTGATTTTGTTTTCAAGCGCCTCTGCCGTTCGTCGGACGCCGAACAGCCGCACCATGTTTTCGATCAGCCAGCGCGGCGCTATTTCACCGCGCGCAATCCATGCCGATGCAGCCTTGGCTTTGCCGCCTTTCGATCCTTCGCGTCGCGCTTTGCGACGGTCACCGATGAACCTGGCACTCGATATTGCAGTCAGCGCGCGCTTGATGCGCTGAGCCAGCGTCACATCTTCCGGGTGCGCGATATCGATCACCGCCACGCCTTGGCGCTCGCAATCTTCCAGCGCGGACATCATCGTGGCGCGCGTCGCACCGAAAATGCGAAGATCAGTGGCGACCTTCAAGACGCCGCCGCGTTCGCGCAGCCAGTCCAAAGCCCAATGCAGAGCTTCGAATCCGCGCCCAAGCATGTAAATCTGCTTCACGCCGGCGGCCTGAAGCCGCGCTTCCTGGTCCTTGTTTTCACAAAGTCCGATAGTCAATAGCTGCGGACTTTCTGGAATTTTCGGGCTTTTGGCGCGCGCGGTCATGATTCCCTCTTCCGAACTGTACCATCAAACCGGCGGGAGACATCCTTGCGGAATCCACGGGACTGGATTTTTGCCTTGGGGCCGTTCCCGGTGACGCCGGTAATCCGATCAACCTTTGCCATGGCGGCGACATCCTTCTTGGACTTGCGCTTGTGGCAGGGGTCATAATGCAGCGGGCGGAAATTGCCGTATTCGTGGGGGCCTCCCAGCTTGTCGGCGTGGATATGGTCAAACTGGATTTTCTGGCCTGGCAGGCACGGCTCGCCGCATTCCACGCACAGGATCGGGTGGCCCGCGCGGTTGGCGCGATCCAGCAAGCAGTCCACGGCCTGGGCACGGGTGACGGGCTTTGTCACGGGACTTTCTTCATCGTGGCGGAATTGCTGGAGAAATATATCGCGGTGATGTTGACCGCCACAACGCGCCAGCCCTGGCGGCGGCGCGCGCGCCAGGCGGTGCGATTCCAGACCGCCCGGATGGCCGATCCGCGCGTCTGGCGAACCGATCCCTCTAGGATGCCGTGATCCGGTGACCACACCGCCCAGGCGCGGGCGGTTTTCTGTGGCGGGTTTTTGTGACCGCGCGGCATCAGCGTTTCCCTTCCGAAGAATTTCCAGCGTGCTTTTCCAGAGCGGCCACATCCGTGCCCAGCATCGACGCAATGAAGCCCAGGACCGCGTTTTTCGATTCCGCGAACTTGGCCTTTCCCATGGCCTTGCGAGACTGGCTCTGCGCCACGAAGCGCGTCAGTGTGTTATCCTTGACCACCAGGATGCCAAATTCATCGGCTGGGCGGATGAAGGCGCCGACCTGGCGCGCCTGTTCCGGGGTCTCCAGGACCATCACAGTGCTGTCGGCATAGCCTGTGCGCACCAGGGCGTATTTCCGCAAATGCTCTGGAGAGGGAAACCGATCGTGCAGATCGTCCGGCAGATTGGCCCACGCCTCACCGATCACCGCGAAATAGTGGTTGTGCGAGGCGATAGACCGATCATGGTACGGAACCAGGCGGTAACGCTCGCCGATGACATAGTGCTGGTCCGCCAGCTTGGCCCAATGCTGGCCGGCGGGCACCATGTTGTCGCCTTCCCAGACGAACAAGACCGGCGGGGCGGATTCGCTGTCGGCCATTACCGCGATCCGAATATCTCGCCAGACCGCTCCGCGCAGCGATCTTTCCAGGGCTGCACATCGTCAGGCCGAAGGTCTGGCAGCACGCGCTCACGCAATTCCTCAACCGCTTCTTCGGTCTCGCATCCGTTCACCTCGTCGTAGCTGTCCTGGAGAAAGGCCGGATAGGCTTCATCGGACAGGGCCATGGATTCCGGCTCTGCGCTGGAATTCTGCACCACCTCGACCGGCACGGGCTCTTTGGTTACGGCGGCATCCAGTACCACAGCAGGCTTGTTTTCCAGGGCTCCGGTAGGCGGCTTCGCCTTCGGCGGCACCAGCGCGGGCGTGGCTGCGGTTTCCTTCGGCTGGTCGAAAGTAAAATTGTCGTCGTCGCGAGAAACAATTGCCATCAGGTTTTCGCTGACAGGAACCGTCTTGATGCCGCGCCGGATCACGGTCTTGCGCCAGCCTTCCGTCTCGAATTTCGTCCACATCAGCGACGTTTGCTGTTTGGACTGTTCCTTGACCGCCATAATCTGGGTGCGGTCCATCACTTCTCGATGCAGGATTGCGCCATCCTCGCGCTTGAAGATGGCATAGGCGCCGATCATCGGACCGCGATCGGTCCCCAGCTTGGCGGGGTTGTGATCAATTCCTGGATCGTCGCCCTGGCGCCAGACAAAATTGTCGTTCTCATGCACCACCTGGGCGTCGATAATCATGTGGTCCAGATCACGGGCGCGCTTGCGCAGACCCTGTGTCATGGGATTCCACTTCGCTTCCTTCTTTCCGGCCTTGTTTTTGTAGGCCGTAATCACCCCGTCCTTGCCGTCCGGCAGAAGACCGTCCTGGGCGCTGTGGATTAGGGCCGTGTAAATAGAGCGCGGCGTGCATTCGACAATCTCTGGATTGTTGCGCACTGCGGCGATCGCCGAATTGAAGAATTTGTCCTTGGACAAACCCTTTGGCAGCATGGCGACAATTTCGCCACTCCACTTTTCCAGCAGGCCGGAGAAATAGGCATCCCGTGTCTGGATATTTTGCGCGGGCGCATCTTCCATGCGCGCGCCAGGCGTATCGTCATAGTGGCCTTCTTCGCCGCCATTGCTCATCTGACATCAACCTTTTCTTCGACGGAAACACCATCGACCGGGAATCCTGCCTTCACAGCGCGCTGGGCCAGGGTGGAAATCAACGCCACCAGCTCCGGGTGGGTCTTCAGGCTCTGAAACGCCTTGTCGATGTCCACCACGGTGGCAATCTTGACCATCTGCTTGCTGGCGGCGCGCCCGGACCCGCCGCGAATTTGCATGGACGCGGCTTTGGGCGGCTCTGGGACGGGCTCCGGCTCCGGTGGCGGCGTGACGGCAGGGGCGGGCTCGCCAGCCGCCTGGGCCGCTTTGAGCGCGTCAGCGGCGGCTTTTTCCCTGGCAGCCTTCTCCGCAGCAGCCTTGGCTTCAGCGGCATCCCGCAGGCGCTTCTGTTCGGTCTCATAGGCCGACATCGCCGCCCGGAGCTTGTCCGCGCCCGCCTTGGCGGTTCGGACGAGGGGATTCCAGGCATCGTCCACAGCCCGGCCCGCGTCCAGGTGCGGCTGCTTTTCCTTGACCCGCTTCTTTTCCGCATCGCCGGACAGGTCCAGGAGACGGCTGCGCAGGCTCTGGGCCCTGCTGGCTTCCTCGTCGGATACGATTTTGGCATAGGCATCCACGCCCTTGAGCGCGGTTTCAATCTGGTCCGTCAGGTCTTCCAGCGGCGTGGCGGGCGGATTGTTGGTGCTGGCGTCATGGGCCAGGCTCCCACGCGACGCCACCACCGCTTCGTCCTCGTCCCACCAGCGGCCCTTTTCCAGCCGTTCGTGGTAATGCTCTTCCGAAACCGGGTGGCGGCAAATGTAGGTCCAAATTTCCGCCGGATCGGCAGGCTTGCCGTTCACCAGGGCGACCATTTTGCCGTCCTGTTCCCAGGTGGCGACGGGAACGAAGGGGCCGGCCTGCGCGGTGCGTTTGCGCCAAAAACCTTCGTGGCATTCGCCGTCATTCACGGGCAGCTTCGGGCCGCCCACCTCTTCACCGGCCAGCGCCAGGTGCCAAAAATCGTAAGTCATCAGAGCCCCATCATAAAAAGCGTGGTGCCAATCGCGGCCCCACAAAGAATTGCCGTCACCAGGATAGAGCGCAGCATCAGCCCGCATCCTTCGGCTGGAACCATTTTCCATCGGGCGAGCATGAATTGTCGCCACTAAATTGCCGCTCCAAACGGCAAAGACGGGGCGGCATCGCGGCAGCGCGCCCAACGAGCATAAGGCCGGCCATCCGCTGCGGGTACATGCAGCGCGCCAAGTTAAGGTCTTCCGGCGATGTCTGGGACGGTCTGAAGAACTTACAGTCTTCGCAGAACGGTTGCGCGGCGGGAACATCGGCCATGGGTCTTGCTTTCTTGCTTGAGGGGAGGCGGTCCAACGCGGGGCTTGGGGGGCTTGAAAACGCTGGACCGCCCCATCGGTGTTACCCGACGAGTCGGTTATTGCATCC
>CAZEQY010000062.1:0-4410 GCA_964514655.1 uncultured bacterium | reverse complement strand
GCAAGCGCGGTTCTTAGAGGAGGCAACCATCGTAAGATGGTTGCCTTACTCGATCTTAACCTGAGCTGGCTAAAAAGAATTACTTGTTATTTTAAAAAAAATACAGTAAAGTTATTCGCAATTTTTCACACTAAGGCACCTCATGTCTGCGATTTACGACTATTGTCATCGATGGGTTGGAAGTTATATTTTTCATGCGCAAAGCCGCTTGCCTTCCTCCCAGGCTTTTGCAACATATAGGGATCAAGTTGAGCAACTGAACGGCCAGGAATTTGAATTCTCAACAGCTGATGGGCTTCAACTATCCGGAGTATATTTTAAAAGTCCCGTCGCAAATGAAAGCAGTCCATTATTAATTTTTTGTAATGGCACTTTTTTTCACAAGGAAGAATATTTATCCCATAAATATGTAGATGCAGCAAAATGGCTCGATAAGGGTGTGAATCTTGTTCTTTTTAATAATAGAGGGGTGGGGACTCAAAAAAATATAGCAACTCGTAAGGGCCTCATTCTTGATGGGCAAGCTATTCTCCAGTACGTACGCACTACACTTCAGTTTGATGAAAGCAAAATAATTATACATGGCCACTCCCTTGGCGCAGGCCCAGGCACTGAGGTCGCTAAAAACCACCCGCGTCTTAGCGTATGCTGCGATAGAACTTTTACTTCGTTGACACAGCAAGTACAAGGGATGTTTGACGGGTGCATCGGAAAATATGTTGGTAAGATAGCCGCACTTCTCTTGCGATTTTTTGACTGGGAGTTTGATGTCAAAGGAAATTGGCAAGAAATACGCGGCAAAAAATGGATCGTTCACTATGGGCGCGATGGGGTGATTCCTAGAGTGGCACGATTAGGCACTTCATTTTTTGAAGGACAACAGCCTCAAATAGTAGAATTATCTCCAGTCGCTGACAATCATCTTCGCGCCTTAACAAACGAAGAAATGGACAAATATTTAGACATAATTAGATCATAAAAAATTGCTTGTAATTTTAAAGGAAATCGAATAAAATTTTCCTTTTTTTAGAATATATTATGCAAGTAGTTGAAACAACAGGCGATCTTCCGTCATTACTTTTAGAAAACACTCCCCCTTCTTCATCCCCCTCACGAGAAGGCGATACATCAGGCTCTACAGAAAAGGTGGCTCGCTACAGCCTAGAGGCATTTACTGAACTCAAAAACCCCATAACAGAAATTGTAACCCCTAAAGGCGAAGTACTTGAGTGCAGACTATCAACTGGCCAATGGGAATCTTCTACATTTTTAGATCCTGAAGAGGGCGAGTTTCACTACGTAACAGTCTATTCGCAAGGTAGCGAAACTGAGCCCCTTATCAAGATTCGCTTCTCAGAAGATCATGCACTTGGTGAATGGATTAGCATACATAAAAGCAAAACGCTATCCGGCAAAGAGGTTGTGCTCCTTGCAGAAAAAATCTCCTACGCTATTGGCATAAAAAAATGTTTTTTAACAGATGACTCAAAAGTGACAATTCCAAAGCTTGGTGAGATTGCCCTACGTATCCCTCTTTGGGTAATTAAGGGTCAGGGCTTTTATAACCCCATATTTGCTCTTGCTAACGGAAAAGATAAAGACGTTAGATGCCGAAATTCACGACTTTCCATTCCAGGAACAGGTAGAACTATTGTTTTTTCTAAGCAAAACCCTAAAGAGTTTGCAAAAGATCTTTTGTGGCTGCAGAGCCAGAAAATGTCAGACGTATATAGTAAAATGCGTAAAAGATCAGCTGCCGACCAACAATGGCTCAAAGAACTACTTGAAGGCAGCAACCCAAAATCTCTTACGCTTCAAGAATTTATGAGTGGACTCTATGAGAAAAAAACAGCCTCCACAAAAGGAAAGAAAGACTACTACTGGGCTTGTCACAGACTTATTACCCATTGGGCAATCCGTGGCAAATCCAACTACGAACGAAAATTCCACCGCATCACCCAAACACTCGACCACTACATGCTCCACGTCGCCTCATTTGCAAAGGCCACTTAAAGTGGAGCCAAGGTGTTTAAGATTAGCTCATAAGCCTGCGACCTAGACCCTGCTTCCAAAAATCTGCATCAATAGCAAGTTCTGCAACGTAAATTTGATCTTCTGCCATCTTTTCAAACAGGGCAAAGAATCGCGATCTTTACCATGGTGCTGCTTAAAATAGTCGATGTTAAAGGCTTCTAAGCCAGCTAAAATCTTTACAGCAACCGGTGGATTGCTATCTTCTACAATAATCGAATAATCACAAAATGTACTTTATTGTACATTTGTTCCGTTTGTGTACCTATCTACCCACTCAAGCATCATTTGAACCGCATGCCGCTTGTTAGCAGAGCGTTCATAGACATGTCCTTCATCAGGATAATAGATGTATTTCGTAGGCACGCCTTGAGCTTTTAAGGCATAGTAGAGCCATTTGACGCCCTCATGGGGGTCTATGCCTCCAAGCCTTGGGTTGCCCATGAGGAAGAGGGTTGGCGTTGTAGCGCCTTTGGCAAGAAAGAGGCTTGAGGTTTTTTGATAATTTTCAGGATCGAGTACGGGATGTGGAAAGAGGGGAGATGTCCAAAGACCCCCATCTAACCACTCATCTGCCCAGCCATCGTGAGAGACAACGGCCTTGTAGCGATGCGTTGTCACTGTAAGCAAATTGGCGCGCCTTGCACCTGCACTATGACCAATAACGGCGACTTTCTTTTCGTCGACAATGCCGCGAGCAATAAGGGAATCAACACCGCTATTGATGTCGTTAATATCTTGATTTTCTATGTCATGTTCTTGGAAATAATCTCGCGTGATGGCAAGTGAGCCAAAGCTTGCAGACGATCGAAATTCAGGCACAAAAACAGCATAGCCTTTTGCTGTCCAGAGCTGCCACTCAAGAGGAGATGCTGTGAGAATTCCTGGAATGGTTACGTAAATTGATGCACCCGGTCCTCCACCATGAATATCGACAACGAGGGGATAGCGTTGCCCTTCTTGATAGTTGATGGGAAGTAAAAGTAACCCACGCATAGCTGTAGGGTAGTTAAAAACTTCCCATTCAACCTCTTCAACCTTGCTGAGAGCAATATTTTGTGGAGCAGTTTCTACAACTATAAGGTCTTGAACAGTTTCACCATCACTTGTTGCAAGTTGTATTTTCTTGGTGCCGTGGGCATCTTCTGCAAGCCACATAAGCTTAGAGCCGTCAGGAGATAGCCTAAATCCCTGAATTGTTTGAGGCGCATCAGTAAGTTGATGTAGTGCACCGCTTGCAACATCGATACTGTAAATCTGATTATACGCCCCATACGATCGCAGTGCATAGATTTTGAATCCATCGCGAGACCATTGTGGACGATACATCTTCATTTCATAAGTGAGGCGCTGGACGGTATTTTCAGCATCAATAATTCCAATGCTACACATGCAATTGCCCCGATTATCTGCGTCATAGGCAATGGCAACTGATTTTGTGTCAGGGGATGAAAGGGGAGCTAAATACTGCTGCTGGCAATCAAAAGCTATGAGGGTAGAAATTTCGCCGGTGTCAAGAGAGAGTATTTGAACCATGTCTTCAAATTTTTTTATATCAACAACCTCTTTTATAAAAAGAAGTTTTTGGCCCCCATCAATCCACGAAAGATCGCGAATTGCAGCATCGAAGAGTATTTCATTTTTTACGCAACCAGTCTTGGCATCAATCAACAATATGAGGCTCTTGATTGGATGCGATACCACATCTTCAATATCTATAGCAGATGTTGTAGATAGATCTATCGTCTTCTCTTCTTCACGATCTTGGTAGTGAGAAATAGGGATCATCTGTGGCTGATAGACAAGGGCGATTTGTGTTGAATCTGGCGCCCATGCGAAATCATAATTATACCCAATACCTCCAAGAAGGCCTTTAGTGGTATTTGTAAGGGCGAATTTTGCGCTGCCATCACGCCCCATTACCCAGAGCTGGTTTTCATGTAAAAATGCAATCTGGGACCCGTCAGGTGAGGGCATTGGGTACATTCCTTGCCCCAAAGAGGTGTGTACACCTGTTTCAACGTTTATAAGTTGAATATCGCCTATAGAGCTATATACAAGATTAGAATTATCAACCCACTTTGGCATGCTGCACGATTTTGCATCTTCAACCACTTGTATAAGTATGTCAGCGGTCATTGCAGTAGTTCCCAGCCGAGCATTAAGCGGCTTAGACATCGAATGCGGGGGAACGGCTGATGCCAATAATGAGGTACATAAACAGACAATAAGAAACAGCACTCTAAGCATACTCTTTTCCTGGAGGGAAATTAATGAAATAATGGTAACATGCGATAAGTCATTTATGCTAGTAGCATGGATGGAAAACAGCAATTCTCAATTTGAAGTGACTTAGGCTGTTGCACTTGCGACATGAAA
>CAZEQY010000061.1:0-5183 GCA_964514655.1 uncultured bacterium | reverse complement strand
TGTCCCTCTTCCCCCCGGGAAGAAGAGGGACACGTGCTTGTCTTTCCTATCCTTTAATGGGCTCTTTCTTATACACAGCGGCTACTTTGTCAATTGAGCGCTGTAGCGCCTCAGGAATTTGTCCTTCTTCTTTTTTTATATCCTTAAGAAAGGCCGTTAGAAGAAAAGAGGTGGCTCGCTCTAATTGTGTTCCCTTTTGTGATTCAATACAGGCTATAAATTGATGCACGTACTGCTGTGTGTGTTCATCTTTAAGGCACTTTCGCATATTTTGTGCCATAGCGGCGTCGTTGCCGTTTTGCGCTTCGCCTGCCAAAAGCTGCTGCTGGAGCTGTTCATTTGTAAATATGGTTCTAATTAATTCTATACGCATGTAACCTCAATATTATTAAATAGAATATTATGCCTAAATGATTATTATAATTCAATCAAAATAATATAAAAATATAAAAATTCTACTAAAGTGGTCGGCCTCAATTGTGTCAATTTAAGACTCAGTTCTTAATTTTTTTCTTTTAAAGCACCATTAAAAAGGGATTGAGATCAAGATCACGATCGGGATTAAGAGAAAATTTCCTGAAGTTGACAGCATTGGCCCGGCCTAGGATGTTGATTTAAGGGCTTTTTCAAAGAGTTGATTTTCAGTAAAAACTGTCCTTGAGCGTAAGCTTTCTAGAGTGCGCGTGCAGTAATGCACCGCTCTTGATTTTATCAGAAACATTATTATGAAAAGCCTAAAATCTAGAGTAGCGGATTCATTTTTGCTTTGACTCTGTAGAGATAGAAGTTTCGCCATAATTGAGAGCGGTGCATGCTGCACATGCAATTTAGAAAGCTCCGCTCAAGAACAGATTTGATGTCTCATCCCTGGCATCAAAAAGCCCTTAAATCAACATCCTAAGCCCGGCCCCTTGTACTTTCCTCCTAGGAGAAAAGCGATGTGACCCCATTGGAGTTCCTATACATCAGGCCTCAATTTACAAACTTGATTTCAGGCAAATTCGTCCGAGAGCCCAAATCCAGTACATTTTTGTCTATTTTGGCGTTAAGGGGCTTTTTCGGCTTTTTGCTACTTAACATAATAGTTAGTTTCATAAAAAATACACTATTCAAATAGACCAAAATTACAATATTATGTTATAATTTATTTAAAATAAAGGTAATAATATGGTAAACAACTTAGGGCCGTTTGCAAATTATGACATATTTCAAAATACTGTGCGCTTTTTGGAGCCCAAAGATATTGGCCGTCTAGGCATAGTTTGCAAACAGTATGATAAATGGTTGAATAAGGCTCCTATTTGGATTCAGGTATCAGAGAAAGAGGGAATTCCACTTGTCGCGGGAAATGAGCGTAATCGTAGGAATGATTTTAGAATACTCTACCCTATAACAATTAGTGGCAGAATGATAGGGGAGCTTTTTGGGAAAGTTATAGGCAGAGTTCCTCCTATTAGCGAGTATTGGTTTGATAAGTTTGCAAAAAATATGGCTGATCCTTACGAAACAACTAAACTCTTTAAAGATAATTTTGTGGTACTCGTAGACCCATCTTTAATAGAACGAGCTGTTGATAAAGAAACACCGCTAGATATTGATGAAAGCGGCAATCTCAAAGAAGTGGCTCCGGATGCAGTTTTAGAGCAAACACTCACAATACCATTTTCTCTGCGAAATTTACACCTTCTGTCTAAGTATCCTTTGAAGGGCAAGGAGCATCTTCCTGTTTTTAGCAATTATTCAGAAGGTGAATTTTTTGAATTGAGTACATCATATCCCAAACAAATTGGGGTACGCATCATGAGAAGGTCAATCTTAAACGAAAGTAGATATAAAGATTTTGATAGACGTAAAGATTTTGATGAAAAGGACGCGCTTGTGGAGCAACTTGCACCAGGTCAGGGTTTTGAAGTTGAATCTTTGAGAAGAAGGTCTCTTTTTAATGCGATCTTAATACTTAACACAGGAGCGTGTCCGGAAGGTGGTGACGATCTGCCGGATTATCGTGGTCGTCCAGTACTGCAAACGTTTGTGCGAGACTCAAATACTATTACTCTTAAAGATGGTCTGGTGAAACGATTTGTTGCTGGCCTTTTCTTCCCAGGCCAGGGTATCTTCGTCTTAAGGCAGGACAGCTGTCTCCGTTGTTTCATGGGCGTCGTGCCTGGTGGTTCGGGGGAATTTTCCTGCCCATCAGAAATTCAAAGCTTAGAGTTGAAACTTGAGCAATTGACGATTGACGAGGGTCACGGTCTGATGTACCTATTTAAAAAGGCTCAGGAATGGTGTTACTCGCTGTCTACGCTTAACGACTGATCACTAAAAGAAATCTAAAGGCCGTCTATGGGGCTTGAGTGAAGTCTTTATCAGGCTAACAGTATGATTTATCTTTAAGGTTTAGCTCTTTTAGAATTAGGTAATTATTTACAGCTCTTAATTTACAACCACATACCATAACCTAGAAAGGGTCCATTTATTTTTAACGGAAACAGGGCAAAGGCAAGGGTATGGGCAAGGGAAAAACAGACATAAGTCAAGGTGTGTTGTAGAGGTGGCAGGCGACGTGGTGGTTGGGCTTTACTTCTCGAAGGCGTAGCGCAATGTGACGGCAGGCTTCGGTGGCATAGGGGCAGCGGGTGTGAAAGACGCAGCCTGATGGAGGATCAATGATTGAGGGAGGATCGCCCACAATACAAAGCTTGGCCGGCTCGTAGATAGCTTCTGGATCGGGTGTGGGTATACTTGCCATCAGTGCTTGAGTGTAAGGGTGCAGAGGTTCTGTATAGATATCTTCAGCCGGTGCAACTTCCATAACACGGCCAAGATAAAGCATAAGCAGACGATGCGCAAGATATCGAAGCGTAGCAAGATCATGGGTGATAAAGAGATAGGAGATCCCATGCTCTTCCTGAATTTTTTTTAGCAGCAGTATGATCTGCGCAACAACTGACACATCAAGTGATGACAATGGCTCATCACAGATAAGGAGTTTTGGCTTTACGCTCAGTGCTCAGGCAATACTCACGCGCTGCTTTTGGCCGCCACTCAATTGATAGGGATACATTTTGGCAAGGCTGAATTGGGGTTCTCTAATTGCGCATTAAAGTTGCAAGATGTTTTTCCTCTTTTCTAGAACTTTGATCATTTCATCATGATGACATTTTCAGGGTTCTCTTCGGGATCTTATTGGAAATCTTGGGGTATTTCCGTCCCACCATATGTTTCGAATGGAAAGTAGTAAGACAATGTCAGGCACGGCGTCTTATCGCGCCAACCCCGTTGCGTCTTTACTACTCTCTTCGAAATGTCCCATAAATCGTTATCAAGTTCTAACGTTCTTTTCTTTAAGCTACGTTCTTAAGCTAAAACTAATACTTCATTTTCAACTGTATTCTCCGATTCGCCATATCTAAAATTCTCTCCAGTGATAAGCATTTTATGCATGATCACTGCAAGCTTTCTTCCAACAGCAAGCGCTGCTTTTTTCAGGCCGTGCCTTTTCGTAAGCTTCATTCCCCATGCTTTGAGTTTACTCCACTTTGTCGAACGGGTAATGATCACAAAGCCTGCCTCCATTAGTAGATGCCTTAGCTCTTTGGATCCACATTTTGAAATCCTACCCTGCTTTTGGGTTTCGCCAGATGAGTATTGCGTAGGTGTCATTCCTAAATATGCTCCAACTGAACGTGATTTCTGAAAGCGTTTTGGTTCGTCGATTTCTGCTATAAAGTTCATCGCAGTGATTGGACCAATCCCTGGCACTGTTTGTAGCCGTTTGGCTTCTTCATTTTCTTTGGCAAGCTTTTTGATCATCTTATCAAAGGCTTTTGTCTGATTGTGAAGCAGCTCAGCTGCCTTGAGGAGTTCTTCAAGGCCATATCTTGCTAGTTCAGATAGCTCGGTGATCTTTGTCTTTACATACTCAAAGAACATATTTGTTGTTGCAGAGAGAGATATTCGTATTCCATAGGCCTTAAGTAAGCCTCGGATGGTATTGGTTAAATGAGTTTTTTGCTCAACAATAGCTCTTCTGGATGCAAGTAAGGTGCATTTTTCTATCGACATACTTGTCTTGGCATGTACCTCACGGTACATGTTACAGCGAAGTGCGTTAGCAATGCCGCGTGCATCATTTTTATCTGTTTTATTAATCGTTGTGGCAAGTACAGCAGCCATATGGCGAGAGTCTACACATATGGCAGGAACATGTTGTTTTCGAAGTTCTTCAATCAACCAATGGCTTAGGCAGCCGCTTTCTAGAGCCACTTTTTTTATCGACAAACCCGTCTGAGCAAGGTAAGCTGCAATCATGGTAGGATCTGTTAGGGTTTTACCTTCTTTGATGATTTTGCTTGGGGGCAATTTTGTAGCTTTGGAATAAAAAGTGCACTCATGATAAGAGCGATCATGCCTAAAATCGATAGTGCTATAAAGTTACCCTGCCAGTTTGAGTAGAGCGTAATGTAGCTGCCTAAAACAGGTGCCACAGCAACGGATATATTCATCACGCTATTGAGTACAGCCATAAACTGCTGTTTTTTAAGCGGAAATTGGTCGGCAATCACTAAAAAGCTTAAAATCGTGGGTGCTGCAACGCCTATGCCTTGCAAAAATCTGCCTAAAAGAAACAGCCAGTACTCTGTTGCTACAAGCGACAGCATGCAGCCTAGAATAAACTGCACCAGCCCAGCAACTACCACAGGCTTTCTGCCAAAGCGGTCAGCAAGGCTGCCCACAAAAAGCAGGCTTATGCAGTAGCCTAAAAAGTTTACCGAAAGTGACGCCTCCACCCAGAAGGGCGTTAGCCCAAAATAGTGCTCAATCTGCGGAAAGCTTGGCACAAATAGGTCAAACTCCATGCCGACCAACAGGTCAAGTAGGATAACGGTTGCTATACATAATTTGTTGCTTAATGAGCCCATAAACCAGGCATTGTATCATAGTATGTGCAAAATCTGCTTTATACATTTCCAAGTTGGGCTAGTGTGTCAATAAGCTCTTCGTTGATTCCGTGGGAGTGCTCAAAGTCGTTGATCCGTAGAGTAAGATTTGGAATAAGGAAGTAGTTCCAAAGAAGGAAGGTTTTTAGATCCCCACCGACAGCCGATTTAAAGAGCTCTTTTTGCTGCAAGGCTTTTAGACAGCTGGCACGTGTAACTCCAACCCCCAATACTATTCCTGCC
>CAZEQY010000060.1:0-5226 GCA_964514655.1 uncultured bacterium | reverse complement strand
GTCCGGGTGCGCCTGCCGGTACTCTTCCCAGGCCCTGTTGCCAGTCCGGGGAGGTTGGACATCGGGCCGCCACAGTCGTGGGTTCCGGTTGCGTTTCTGTTGCTGGCGGTGGTGGCGCGGGGGCTACCGGCGCCTTGGGCAGTTTCGGGGGGTACAGCCTGGCTTCCAGGCTGGTCTCGCTCATCCCGGCGGGCAGTGGCCAGGTCAGGCCGCTGGCGGCGAAACGCGCCAGGTATTCATGGACGGTGCTTTGGCTGACCACAGCGCTGCGCGCGATCTCCCGTTGGCCGAGCTGGTGGTCGAAACAGAGGCGAAGGACTTCGCGGATTTTCCGCATGGACACTCTCTTTCTGGGCACGTTCCACAAATCGTCGGGAACGCCCCGCTTGGGTGGTGTCCAGCGCCGCTAACGCCTCAGCCGGTCAACTCGATTCCTGGATTTCGATCACCATTCCTGCGCCTCCCGATCACTGATCGATTTCCCCGCAGGAACGGTGATCGCTTTCCCCCATGAATCCTGATCGAATTGGCCCAGGAACACTGATCGCTTTCCCGCAGAAACCCTGATCGAATTCCGCAGGAGTACGCATCCGGCCCCAGTACCGCATCGCCGCCACCCGCCCGGCCACATTCAATGAGTAGGTGCTGTCGAACGGATTGCTGTCGTAATAGTAATCCACCCGCTGGCACAAATCCTCATCCACGCCGTTGGGATACTTCTGGATTTGGCTCACCCGCTTGTTGGCGTCGTAGACCATCACCGTCTTCTGCCCCTTGGCGTCGACCTTGAAACTCAGCAATCCATTCGAATACGCAAACGAGGTCGTCCCTGTTTCAGGCTCGGTCTTCGATACCAGGAATCCGCCGGAGTAAACAAACGTCCGCATTTTTACATGATCGCTAACAATCCGGAGGAGCGATTCTTCGCGTCACGACCTCAGGCAGGAGCCGTATGCGGCAACTCTGCACAGTAAGGATTTGTGCGGGGGCGGTCAGCAATGGCCGTCCCTACCGCGACCGGTTCACCTAGGGATCTTACTGGAACTGATGATGTTTAGTTTCAAAGAAACAGCCGCCATTATCGCCGCACCGGAATACTTGGAACAGTTGCTATCGTACTTTACATAGATCGTGTACAAACCGTCTCTTAGTCCATCTAACGTGACACGGATGCCCTCTTGAACTTCAAACTCAAGCGGGGAGTCATCGGAATGCATTGGGATCGCTCTCACCCACAAGATGCCACAGCCCGACTCGGGTTCGAGGTCGAGTATTCTTCGAGGAGTAGCCAAGCTCGCAGCCTTGAATTCCAAGGCTAAGTTGACTACTCGAAGAGTTCGTTTGCCATCTTTCACTTCCACTACGGCCTGTGTAGACGGTGTAAATCCGGGAACAATCGCTCGAATGCGATAGATCCCACAAGGAAGCGTCGTGGGATTCTCAGCATACCGAAAGGAAACGTCAGAGACAGACATCGCCACGACATTGGCACGTCCCAGAAGAGAAACCTCTCCGCCGAATGCGTCAACGCCTCTTAGTTGAAGGTGGCCTATACATGCACCATGCGCACTCCCTCCGAAAAGAAGAATGCATGACAGTGCGTAACGAGGCGCTAGGACGCCCATCAGAAACACGCCTCCCTCAGCCTGACGGAGATGTTATGCGATGCTGCAGTAGTTGAGAGACCAAACGCATCCTGAATTGACGTGTCGACGAGGCCAGTCAGATTGTGCAGAACCTCGTGTGCAACTGTCGCGACCAATTCGCCGACTGCGGTATTGGCCCAATGGTCTGGTCGAATGAAGATCGTACTCCCAAGCAACTCGGCTGCGGCTGTCTGCGTGGCGTCACTCTCCATCCACAGTTGGATCGACAGACTGTATTCTGCTGTCGCAGCCGCAGCGGGTCCAGCAGGCGAAAGTCTGTAGAGCCATGCCCGCGTTTGGGAGGCCAGAAAGCCATCCTTGAATTGCGCATCGGATGCTCCTGCTTTCAATTGCTCGACAGTTACTCCAACCTTTGAGAGCAATCCAATGCAGTCCAGGCTCCAGTTCTGTTTCTGAAGTAGTCGATCACGCGCCGTATTCGCGTTTCTCAGCCCTCTCTGCGCCAACTCGGCACGAGTGTCGAGAGATCTCCCCCACGTTCCATTTGCGATTGCCAAAAGTTGACTTGGAGTGAGGTTCGTGCTCGGCATGTTCATCGCCATCTGCTTACTATAGGTGCCATCATCGCTCACACAGTCAATGTAAACAATCCGATCGGTTTGCAGGGTAATCCCTATAAGTGAACGTTCGCGTCTGCGTCCCGGCCGGCCGCGGCATCGACACGCCCGTCAGTTGATCGAAGGCCGTATACGTATAGGTCGTCACGTAATCCGCCCCGCCCGCGGGGTTCGGATCATTCACTTGCACGAGATTCCCCACCGCATCCTGCGTGAACCTCTTCCACTTGCCCGCCGCATCCGTCGTGAGCACCGTATTGCCCTCGTAAACATACGAAGTCGTCGACGCGCCATCCGGAGCCACCACCGACACCGTGCGCCCCAGCGCATCATACGTGTAAGTCGTCCAGTACTTGGTCGACGCCCCCGGCGCATAAGGCCGCGACGTCCGGTACAGCTTCCCGATCGGCGTGCACGCGCAAGGCTGATACTCGTTCTCGACCACCGACACCACGGTCGTCCCATACCCGCTCTCCGTCAGCCGCGGACGCCCGAAGCCATCCACCGTCGTCCGCACGAACCGCCCGTTGGTCGTCTGCATTTGCTCACTTGCTTGTGGCATTTAGGAGGTGGGTACTCATCCGAATATCGCCGTCGGGTCCCGCTTCATAGACCAGGACGCGCTTTTGATCGACTCGAGTAATCCGTATGTTGAAGTCGTCTACCGAGGCTGTGATTTCTATCTGGAAGCCATCAGGCATAGATCTTGAGAGCGATGTTTGCTGGCAGACCGAAACGAGATCTCCGTAAGTCAGGTATCTACCAAAGCGGGCCTTACACATCGACTCGGCCTGCCGAAGAACAATGATGCTTTCCAACACCTTCGAAGCCTCGCGGGTGTGGTCCCCGGAACCGTAGGTCCAAACAATGGTAAGAAGCGAAATGAGAAACAGGATGCCTCCAGTCATCCATCCGAGGTGACGGAAGGTCATCGCGAAATGAGTCCGCATGAATTGAACACCTTGAAAAAGTTGGCCTCGGAGGCGGCGGTGCTACCTGCATCGTCGACAATCTGAGATCCCCCTGAGCCAGCAAACTGATTTGCGTAAAGGTGTCCCAGCTCGTGAAGTAACAACGCCGCTTGAAAATTGAAGCGGCCAGCCCGGCCATCTTCGTTCCAGGAGCTAACGCCAATGTCCACACGTACACCGGTCCCAATGTAAGGCGCACCGTTGACGACACCCACGGCTAAATTCAACGGGTTGACCTGTGCCGTGGCGCCGCCTAGCACGAAGTCATAGACAAATCCTGAAGAAACAGCGGCGCCACCAATGATTCTGGCAGTCGGGAACAATCCGCTTGGTTCGGCGTAAACCTGTTGCAGTATTGCGGCCGGATCAAATCCGTTTGATCGACTCGTAGCTGTTCCGAACAGGTCGCGACACTTCTCGTTCTCCCGCAGGGCTTGCAACGCCCGCTGGACCGCCTTCCCCATGTATGACCGCGCCTCATCGAACTGCCCGAATAGCAACTGATTGATATCCGGCATCGCGAGCGTGAGCGTCTGGTTGAACTGATACCACTGATTCACATTGATGGTTTCAACAAACCGCGGTGGCAACGTGGTCACGCAAAAATCGATTCCCGATGATGGAGTGCAGTCCTGTAAACCCTGAAAGTCTACCCGACCCGCTGGATCCCCGCCGACATACCCATACCGGTTCCACGACCCCGGATCCCCTGGACCCGCACTAGCCTGATACGGATCCGCCGTCAAAAACCGTCCCGCACCCGGCGCATGCCACCGCTGGTCCGCGTAATCGATCCCCGTCACCGCATCCCGCACATACGTCGCGAACTTCACCGTCCCATTCGCCGGATTCCCCGTCGCTCCCGGCTTGTCCTCTCCATACGGCAGGTACTTGCCCACACTCCCCAGCCGGTCCTGGTTCCCATTCGCCAGCTTCCCGCCGAACCACACCCAACTCGCCGACTGCGTCAGGATCACCGCCGCCGTCGAATACCCCTCATTCATCACTCCCACCGAGTACGTCGCCAGCCGCTGCCCCGTGATCCCGAAGAAATGCAGCACCTCGCCGTCCTTCACCCAGTCGCCGGACCCGTTCGCCGTATAGTTCACCTCCGTCACGCGCTTGTTGCCCGGGTCGTACTCGTATTCATTCTTCTTGCCGATGTTCCACGCCAACGTCATCCGGTTCGACACGTCGTAACCCAGCGTGAACGCATTCGGCATCCCCGCCATCATCGGCGCATACAACTGGTTCCCGTTGGCGTCATGCGACACGCCCGCCCACCGGTTCGTCGCCGCATCGATCGTCGCGCTGAACGACGGAGCCCCGCCCGTCCCCGTCTTCGCCGTCAAATTTCCGAAGCCGTCATAGGTATAGCTCTGCGACCAACCGGAAGATCCCGTCGCCGAAATCAACCGCTGCAGCGAATCATACTGGTAGGCGATCGTCTCCCCGCTATCCACGATCGACGCGACCTTCCCGTTATTGGCCCCAGCCGCAGGAAAGTTGTAGTTGATCGTCCGCCCCGGCAGATTCAGCGCCGTCATCTGCCCGTTGACGTTATAACTCCGCGACTCCGAGCCGCCGAACGTCAGCATCTCGCCGGCCAGCCCATACGTCACCCCGCTCACCACGTCCACCGCATTGGTCTCGTCCCGCAGTTTGCTCGGCATCCCCATCAAATCGAACGAGTACTTATACAGTGGACCGCCGGCCGGATACTGCACCGTCTCCAGCCGCCCTTCGGCATCGTAGCCCGCCGTCGTCTCCAGATCGGCGATCCGCGCCGCGTACGACGGAATCAGCCCGCCGGTGATCCGCAGCATCCGCGTCAGCCGCAGCTTCTTCTTCGTCATCGCGCCGTAACTGGTATAGGAGTACATCTCGATGTAGCTGTTGGCCCCAGTAGCCGGATCGCACAACCGGCCCCAGTACCGCACCGCCGCCACCCGCCCGGCCACATTCAATGAGTAGGTGCTGTCGAACGGATTGCTGTCGTAATAGTAATCCACCCGCTGGCACAAATCCTCA
>CAZEQY010000059.1:0-5253 GCA_964514655.1 uncultured bacterium | reverse complement strand
ACTAAGAAATGAGGGCGTAGGCTTTTTTTGAAACACAACATTTGACAATATCTCGAGCAGCTGTGCAGGCAACAATAAATACAAAGCCTCCCGGACTTCTTGGCTTTGAGTATTTAAGATTCTGATAGAGCACAACTTTATCATAAAACTTGGTAAACTCAGTGCGTAAGTCATTTACTTTTGGAGCGCCATCTGCATACTCTTTACCCAAAATTCGATCAAAAATAGTTTTGGTTTCAATCGAAAGTGGTGGAATTTTTTCACGAATTGGAGCTAGTTCAGCAACGCTAGAAAAGGCATTATCAATTTCGCTACGTGGCAGGTGATTACGCGTACAGTCTAAGCAAGTCTCAATAGATACAACCGAACCCATAATAATCTCCTTCTATAGCATTTGAAAAGAGTTTACACAAGTTTAACCTATTTTGCAATATTTCATAAATATTGTTGACAAAAAGTACATATATTATTATATTCTCTACTAAAAAAGGGTGCTACATGGCTTTACCACCAACTGTGGATTTAGCAATTAATTTTCCTCATTTGCGACAGGCACTTATAGAGGCCACTACTGAGTACCTCAAACCTACCCTTGGGGAAAAAATTGCAGCTACGCTTAAACAAGCCTCTTTTTTCAAAAAATTTCCTTGCATTCTTGGATCATCAGCAGAACAGGGCCAAAATCGCGCAAGAAACCTAGGTAGCGTCGTCCGCCTTCTGAATCCGGGAACAGAAAATGCGCGCGTTTTACTCGATCAAATCACGGAAGATCAACTTGTTCTACTTAAGCTTGCTGATGCACTCCTTGGTTCAACTTCTAAAAAATTACGTAGACTTGTTTTACCGAAACTACTTGATCTTATACCAGACCCAGCCACAAATGGATTTACCATAGGGTCATTTGGCAATAAAGCATTTTATTACTATCCATATCAACTCAATGGCACTGCACTTCTTGTATTTTCTCGCGTTTTTTCTTCTTCTTATTATTCCGACAAAAACGCTGCTTCAATATTTATTCTAACGGCAAACCTACAGCGCTTACCAAATGCACCCCACTCCAACCGGCAAGCAATTGACAGACTACTTACACAGCCCCCAGCAAATTCTCCTACCAAAGTGCCTCTCCTCTTTCTTTCTATCAAGAAGAAACGCACTGGAACGCTTTTTGATCCTGTGCCAACTGATGTTGTAAAGATTATGATTCAATACGCAAAGATCAATGCGCGATCTGCGGCTATAGCCGCCGTACTATCTGCAAATTAATACTAGGCAAGTTGTACGCACGTGCGCCCTGCAAGCTGGTCAGCTGCCGCCTCATTTATGGTCATTTTTGCCCATAAGTAGGTAGCTATTTCGATAGTGTAGCATGAGATAATTGCCGCCAGTGCCGAAATTTTTAGATCTAAAATTGCATTATGTACAGAGTGCGCAAGTATGCAAGGCGCTGTAGAGCCGGTTGCCTCTTTGAGGTAGCTGAGCGTGATACCACCAAAGGTTATAAGAGCTGTAAAGGCTACCTTTACTGCAACTGGCTTGCCTGCAAAATTACCCCAATGCGCAAGCCCAAAAAGCACGCCTGTTACGCGCACTCTAAAGAGCCTTTGGGCCTCTTGCTCGGCAACGGTTGCATCTCTACCTCTAATCCATTTGAATGAGTAGTCCTGCAGCTTTTTCATGCCGCCCTGAATAATGGTACGAAATATGATCTCTTCCGCAATAGGAGCGATAACTACTTTAAGATATGGAATCGTTCCAAAACCAAATGTATACTTTGCAACTTTCTCAACAACGTACCCAGCGGCAAAGAGATAAACCGGCTCATGCAACACCTTAGGCACACTCTCATCCATAACCCTTTTTATATGAGAAGTAACACCATTAATTGCTTGTGTCAGTAACATATCCACTCCAAAAGCAACTATAGTAACACAAACCACCCGTTTCTTTCTCATATTATTTTTTAAACCACGAAGATCGTGAAGAAGGGCAAAGACCTTCGCGTCCTTAGCGGTTATATATCCCGCTCTTCTAGCTGCAAATTCGCCAATCCCTCTTTTTCACCTCTTCCTTGCCGGCTCATAGTATGCAAATGTAGACGCGATGCTTTGTAAACGGTTTGCATCTGGCACTTATTTTGCACAAGTTTTCTGCGCTGCTCGCGAAGGCCCTGATAAAATAGTGGCCAGTCAATACGTAGCTCCTCTGGCTTTTTACCCTCTCGGAGCGCTTGTTCAATAAGAAGCTTCATAATAAGAACAGCCAAAAAGGTGCCGGTTCTTCCTTGTCCTGCTTTACAGTGTACAAGTGTTTGAGCATCCTTATGCAATGCCTCTAGCTCCTGAACGCGCAAGGTAAACCGCACAAGTAGCTGCTCATCTATCCCCTTGCCATCCGGCCAGTCAATTTGTATGTGATATATAATTTTATTATCAATTTTAAACTCTCGTACACACCAGCCATCTTCTTTAGTCACTTTTACGCATTCAACACGAATACCCTCCCCCACATCTAGCTCATCACCAACTTCTAGCGGAAAACAAGGCGCTTCACATTCTCGCACCATAACAACAGCTGACACATGATCTCGAACATACTTCCACCAGTTTAAAACATCGTAGTGATTTCGGGGATTACGAGTGGCAATGCGGACACGTCCATCGGGGCATCTTACAAAATTAGCCCTCAAAAAAGGCACAGGATATGGCCTGAGGCATTCGACATATACTCCACACCAGTCATTATCTTCACACCTCGCAGCTTGATCTAATTCGTTAAGAAAATCAGCAGATAGCACCTCTTCGCAAAATGTAATCCCTCGATCTAGCGACACAACGTTTTTATAGTCTCTACGTTCTTGATAGCTTTCTGGAACATCAAACGTTATTTGAGCGTTAAACAACCTAAGCGCAAAAATATCACTTTTGATCCGCGGATTGTGACTACCACGCACGCGCATGTGAGTAAGCATTTTTAGGCATTCTAGCTGGCCTGAAGAATACCCCCAACTTATGTCACAGTCATCGATACTAAGACGCTCAAGTGTAGCAAACTCTATTGCGCTGAAAAAAAACGCACCCCTAAGCTCAACATGTCTAAACTGAAGCGACTTTAGGCAAATGCGTGATGGCACACTAAAGGCCTCGATCCTATGTAATACCTCTTGTGCAACTCCATGTATTGTAAGATCTTCTAGATATGGGCAATGAGCTAATGCCTGCAAATTAATAGGCGGCGTATAACTCGTAGCAGCATCTAAGCCAATTATAAGAACACGCACGCTGCAGATTTTTGCTGCCAAAATGCCAAAATCACGCTGCGTCAGCGTAGCAATGGTAAGGTGAGTAATTGTGTCTAGCCGAGGCCCATGAGTCATAGCCTCTTCAAAAGTTGCGACTGATAGTGCACAAGGCTCAATAGATAGGCGTTCAAAAGCATTTACAAGAGACATAGCTTTCCAAATTAAGGCCATAAAGCATATTCTTGTAACTGCTTGTAGTCAACATGTCTTGCTTTGTTCTACAGTAGCAAAAAATCTAGGAGCAATTTGTGCCACGACAAGGCCAAGAAGTATCCAGCAACCACCCAAAAGCAGGCTAATACCAATCTGCTCACCAAGTAGAAGGGATGAAAATAGACACCCAGTTACCGGCACAAGCATGTTGTAGGGCACAACTTTTGACACTTCTTCTGTGCGCATAAGATACATCAACATTCCACCAGCTCCAAGCATACTTACCCAGCCGCTAAAAAACACTGTGGACCACCCAAAAAGAGATGCGCTCTTGATGGATGTACCTATTGCATCACTACCCTCTATCGCTAATGACGCTATAGCAAGAATCGGAATCACAAATATTGACGTCCATACTATTGTGGGAATGGAAGGAGCATTTGCCTTTTTGACCAATATAAAGCCAAGCCCCCACGTAATAGCAGATGCCACGAGGCACGATAAAGCAGTTATTGATGCTGATATGCCATTAGAAGAGCATATCCAGTAAATGCCCACAAGACCAAGCAATATGCCTGTGATATCAAAGCTAGATGGCCTTTTGCCAAGCAGTAAATAAGCCGCCCCAATAGCAAATATCGAACCTGTCTGCTGGATAAATACGTACGTCCCTGCAGACGCACCAAGCCACAGCCCCAGATTAGCAAAAAGCAAAAACCCAATACTCAACGTGGAGGTAATCGCGATAAGCATAGCCCATGACATTTTGGGACGCGCAATAAATAATACGCCCGGAAGTAAAATAGCAAAGCGTAACAGGGTAAAGAAGAGCGGCGGAAACTCCTGCAGCCCTATTTTACTCATCACAGCATTCATCCCAAAAATCAACATCACTAGTAGTGCCATAAGTACTTTTCTAAGCGGCATATTCGCCTCCTTATTTTTCTGAAGTATAGCATATATTGAATATTCGTTCAACAATTATTGAATGAATATTCAGTTGACGAAACAGAGCTAAGATGCGAAAATGAAGATTATGAAACAGAATTTGCATCAAAAAGCCGCTGAAAAGTCTTTTGCCACCATTTTGGAAGCATCTGAGAAGCTATTTTTAGAAAAGGGTTATTCCGGAACATCTATAGGATCAATCGCGAAGGAAGCCGGCATAAACCAAAGCCTCATCTACCACTACTTTGAAGATAAACAAGCCCTCTGGAGAAAGGTAAAAAGCCATATTATTGAAAAAGCACTGGGAGATGAACACCTTAAACAGGCTCCAAGCATATCTACACTTGATGAGCTACTAGACCACCTCTTCACTAAGCGCTTTGAGCTGTATTATAACAACCCAAACCTTGTGCGCATGCTGCTGTGGCAAGCTCTAGAAGAAAATACGCAATCTATTTCTGGCACATCTGAAGAGTGGCTAGACTCGTGGATGAAACAAATAGCATCCCTACAAAAAAAGAAAAAACTCTCCACGACTTACACCCCCTACGAGGTGATGCTTTCGCTAAATGCTGCTGTCTGGTCCCCGTTCCTCACCGGCCCCTTCAAAGGCAAAATAGCCCCCTTCATCAAAAAAAAGCTCCACGAACTCCACCAATCCCTCAAAATGTAACCGCGAAGGACGCGAAGATCGCGAAGAAAAAAAAGAAGAGCGAAAGAATTTTCAGCCTGAAGGGCTGGTTTATAAAAGCCTAGGGCATCGCCCTTAACATTATTGTTACTTTCAAGTTACCCAAGTAATTTGTCTTCAGCCTGAAGGGCTGGGTTATAAAAGCCTAGGGCATCGCCCT
>CAZEQY010000058.1:0-5257 GCA_964514655.1 uncultured bacterium | reverse complement strand
GCCTTCGTGGGCGATATACAGTTTGTGATTTTTTTGGGCAGCTGAGTGTCGTCATGCCGCGATAAAGAATCAAAGGCATTTAGAGAAAAAAGAGCCTTATCAACACTAGATGAAAGACCAAACATTTCATGACTAAATAGATGGACTGTTGATTCTGGTACGCCAAAAGAAATGCCCGTTTCTTGCTGTAAGGCATAGGCCAGGCGCTCTCTAATGGCACCTTTTCCTGGCTCTTGAGCTGGATGAGCTTCATCACTTCTTGTACAGCCTGGCATGCCAGGCTCTTGAATTGCAGGTTTTACAAGCAACAACCGATTAGTCACGGGACCTGTAAAATACGCCCCGCTAATGCCTTTTGAGCCAGGAATTTCCGGCATATTCTTTAAGCGTTCTTCTAGCGATAGCCCTGTAGTAGCTATATGAAGCGATTGCTCTACCTGATGAATAGCCTTTTGCATTACACGAGATGTGAGCTCTAAGGAGGCACGAGCCGCTTTAAAAGCCGCCTTTTTATCTCCACCATTTTCAGCAACCGGCTTTACCTGCCGCTGAAAGGTCTTCGATATCTGAACATCTGCTTTTTTTTGCTGTTTTTTGACTGGGGAAGAAAGATTAATTTCGTTTTCGGGCAATCTGGGTAAAAGTGGGCCATGTGGATCCATAAGTTTAAGTTCCCGAATATTTTTTCCCACCCTATATTTTATAAAATAAAATTTCAATCCCTCTTGGAGGGTTGTACATGAATGAGCTGTTGAACAATTAATTAACAGGATAAAACAAAAACATTTCAACGATAAATATATAGTTTGTATTCTATCGTTTAGTGAGTCGAGGAGCCCGAGGGGATCTCACCCTTAGGCTCTCACAGATCCGTACGTGAAGATCTCGCTTCATACGGCTCTTGTTATTCAACCTTTTTTCCCCTTAGGCGCATTTCCAGTGGAAGGGGCTTTTTGGAGCCTATTTCTGAGGCAATTTCATAGCCGGATTGCGTGATAAGCCTTGCCGCTAGCTGCTCTAACTCTCTATCTTTAAGTTCTATTACGCTCGACATGATGCCCCCTACAACATGATGCCCCTATTCCCTCTATTTCTCTTTTTTGCGATAATTTTGCAAATAGCATTCAAAAAATTTAGGAGGCGCCATTTATGGATCTACAAGTGCTCACACAGCATAAAGACTTATCCAAGCTCGATAAAGAACTAGGCGCGACGTACTGGTCTCCAGTTGACGTTGCCTACATAAATGACTGGGTTGTGCGTATGGCGGCATTTAAGGGGGAGTATCACTGGCACTCTCACAAGGACGACGAACTCTTTATCATCTATAAAGGCTCTATCGTCATCGATACCGAAAATGGTCCTCTTGCGCTCTCAGAAGGCCAAGTTGCCGTTATTCCCAAAGGCATGCGCCATAAGCCAAAAGCCGATGAGCGAGCATTGGTTCTCATGATCGAGCCTGCTACATTGCAGTCGAAAGGATCTTGATGGCCCAAATTTACACCCTCGAATGAGAGTGTTAGCGATTAGCCCAGGTCACCGACGCTAGGAGGTACCCTGGGAATGGTTTGTGAGCCATAAATGTGGCACCCCCATTCAGGCATAGTGTTGCACACAATTATTTGTTGATATCGCAAGTGATTGAGCACAAGTATGTTGCTAGAGTCACGTTAGAGACGGCTTATTAGTAGCCCACAGTGTAGCGCCGCTAGGTGCAAACTGTGGGTAAGAGGAATAGGACAAACAAGCACCATCGAGTAGGAGGTGAGCTATTATCTGGCTCACCATCCTCTCACACCACCGTACGTACGGGATCGTATACGGCGGTTCATGTCAACTGTGACCTAGCCCGTACTATGTTAAACATAGATAGGTAGCCTAGATCTTCGATAACCGCATTTGACAAGGCCTTGTGCATAACCGTAGTCTTAGCCATTCTCCATGGCCCTCTACTACTGTATGCAGCTTGCTTTGCTGTACGCAATTTAATCCCAAGTGCTTCAAGGCGTTTATATCGAGTTCGTGGCCTCTTCCATTGCTATGATAAGCCCATTCTCCATAACTCCTGCTTGCAGGAACCTTCTTATAAAAAGGAGGATTTTCACATCCTAGTTTAACGACATACCGGTCGCACATCGAGTAGGAGGTGAGCCATTATCTGGCTCACCTTCCTCTCACACCACCGTACGTACGGGACCGTATACGGCGGTTCATGTCAACTGTGACCTAGCCCGTACTATGTTAAACATTGATAAGTAGCCTAGATCTTCGATAATCGCATTTGACAAGGCCTTGTGCATAACCGTAGTCTTAGCCATTCTCCATGGCCCTCTACTACTGTATGCAGCTTGCTTTGCAGTACGCGATTTGATCCCAAGTGCCTCAAGGCGTTTATATCGAGTTCGTGGCTTCTTCCATTGTCGCCACAAGATACCTCGTATCTTGCGTCTAATCCATCCATCGAGATCTTCGAACACGTTTCGCGTTTCAGCTATGCCAAAATAATTGGCCCACCCTCTAGTGATCGGCATAATAAATTTCTGGATACTATCCGTTATATTATTACCTCGCATCTTCTTCGTGATGCCTCTTATCTTGTCTCTAAAACGCTTGATCCGGCTCTCGTGAACTGTTATCCGTCTAGGGCCTTCGCCTTTCGTGAAGGTAAACCCCAAAAATTTGCGATTCCATGGCTTGTCCACGGCGCTCTTTTGCTGATTTACTTTGAGTTTGAGCTTTTCCGTAAGGTAGTTTACTACAGATTCCATGACCCGCTTTCCCGCTCTTTGGGTTTTCACGTATATGTTGCAGTCATCAGCGTATCTTGCAAATCGTAGCCCTCTCTTCTCAAGCTCCTTGTCAAAGTCGTCCAGCATGATATTGGATAGTAGTGGAGAGAGGGGGCCTCCTTGCGGAGTTCCCTCTTCCGTTGCTATGATAAGTCCATTCTCCATAACTCCTGCTTGCAGGAACCTTCTTATAAGAAGGAGGATTTTCTTATCTTTCACTAGCCTTGCTACTCTCGCCATCAGCATATCGTGGTTGACTTTGTCAAAGAACTTCTCCAAGTCAATATCTACAACCCATTCACATCCTTTATGGATATATTGTTGGGCTTGAAGTACTGCTTGTTGGGCGCTTCGATTCGGTCTAAAACCATAGCTATATTCTGAGAATGTTGGGTCGAAGACTCGAACGAGTTCTTGATAGATAGCCTGCTGGATTATCCGATCCATTACGGTTGGGATCCCCAATTGTCGAACCCCACGTCCGTCTGGTTTCGGTATTTCCACCCTCCGCACTGGGCTAGGGTAGTATTTTCCATCAAGAATGTCCTGTTTGATCTTAGGCCATTGTTCTTGTATGACCTTTTTGATCTCTTTAGTGGTTATCCCATCTATGCCTGGGGCGCCTTTATTGCGTATAACTGCTTTATAGGCTTCCATCATATTGCGTGAGCTGATGACGCTTTCTATCGTTGTGATATGGGCGGTTTGCTCGTTGCTAGGTAGGAAAAAGTCGTTCCTCGCTGCCTTGTCAGCCATCACGCTGTTTAGAGACGATACGGAGCTCTCCCCCGAGTTCTCTAACTTAGCTTTAGATTGCTCTTCTTTTCTGCGGTTATCTGCTGTCATAGAAGTCTGGCTTTCTCCTTCGTTTTCATGTTCGGACCTTCAGTGTAAAAAAAAAACACCTACTACGTCGTCTGCTGACTGCTGTATCGTTCACGTCATTCCTCCGGAACATCGCTAGTCTTGTCGTTCCCCGTCTTTGTTGGGTATTAGTCAAGCGTGAGTACAGCTCTCACCGGGTAATTCGTTAAACTTTCGTGCTAACCTGTCGCATATACATCAACCTTTCTGAGTAAGTATTGGACTTCGAACTGTCAGGCGTTCTCATCCTAAGGTTACTGCCTAATGCGCTTCCTGTTCGTCAGATCAGCATTTTGTATACGGCTTTCTTCAGATTCTGCCTCACAGCAGACACCCTTGCCTTCTCTAACGGTTCTCCTTACTAGTGCCCGTAGAGGATTTTCACCTCCTAGTTTAACGACATACCGGTCGCACCCGAGCACATACTCGTGCGAGTAAGGCTCGGGGACGGGCCGGAAAATGGCTTAAAAGGGCGTTTTTACCGAGCGCCCGAGTTTTGCAAAAGGCTCCTAAGTTCATCTTTTTTTACATTCGTATCGAGCCAGGAGAAATTTCGCAAAAGAAGATAAAACATAAGCCACTCATGTAACATTGTTTCTAAGGTTTATTTTAATTTTCGATTAATAGCCATCTCTTAAGATCTTCTGGCGTAACTCCCAACCCAACGATACGGGTCTCGTCAAGATCTTTAAGATCTTGCATCACATCTTCGTAAAAAAGCATCCTTTCTTCTTCATTCATAATTTGGGAAGCTTGAAAAGAGACATATTCCTTCAAATATGCCCCCTTGTACATTTCAAGAATAATCTCGCGCAGAGTTGCGCGTCGAAGTGTACGATAGCGTATACGAACTTCGTCAAAACCAAGTGCCTGCACAGTTGAATCATACATTACGCATGTTCGCATATACGAAAAAAGATAGACATCCAAAAGGGGGCGTATATCTTGCAATTCATAAATGGCAATGAGTGCAGAGGTATAATCTTCTCTTTCCACATCATTAAATGAATGAGGAACAAGATTTCGTTTAATTAAGGCAATGTTTGAACAGAGACGAGCAGTGCGTTTATTGACATCACTAAAACCCTGTAGATAAGAGATATGTACAAGTAAAAAAAGGCTCTGTTCATATGGATTCTCAATAGCGCTTGCTTTTTCAACAATGCGCTTTAAACGTAGTTCCAACTGGCTTTTGCGCTCTAAAGGCATATATATAGATCCACCGATACGAACGGCATGATCTCTTAAATTGCCGCAAGCCGATGGTTCTAATAAGCCTTCAGAAAGAAGGTAATGCACGGTGCGGATGGTCTGTTCTGTCACTTCCAGCTTAGAGGCATTATCCACAAGGTATCGTATAGCCTCTTTGTGATTGAGGATCATCACTTTTTCTTCATCTAGCTTATTATCGGCACTTGTTCCTTCAAGAAGTAGCTTTTGAGTCTCAAGTAGAGAATAGGTGTTACCCTCTAAGCGCGATGAGTTATAAGATAGGTCAATGAGCAAGCGATTAAAAATCTGGTGCGCATATGTACCTGCAGGCTCTTCCTAGGAATAGGAAAAACAAGCACCCCAACCTACTTTCTCCCGGGGGAAAGTAGGTT
>CAZEQY010000057.1:0-5359 GCA_964514655.1 uncultured bacterium | reverse complement strand
AGGATCACCAGGATCGGCTACGCCGGCAGGATAGGCAGGATGATGGAAGAGTTATTGACACACAATTAAATTGTTTTTCACCGTGAAATTCTGAAGTTTTTGACGGCCCGGGCTTAAACTTGAATGGGTATGTCCACGATGACTCGGACAGGCCGCTTTTTCTTTTCTTTTGCGAATATTTGTGTTCATGCTAGAGTGGTGTTATGGATAAAGATTTGGCTCTAAACATTGTTGAATGCGTGCAGAAATACCCCAAGATTGAGTTGTTTATGCTCTTCGGCTCACGTGCACGTAGTGATGCAAATCAACATTCAGATTGGGATTTTGGCTACGTTGCTAAAAGCGATTTTGATCCTATAGAGCTGCATACAGAGTTAATACTTTTGCTTGGGACAGATCATGTTGATTTGGTAAACCTTTCTCGCGCTAATGGGCAGTTACGCTATCGCGTTGCCAAAGATGGCAAAAAATTGTATGAGAAACAAAAAGGTGCATACGAAACTTTTTGGGTTCAAGCTGTCGATTTTTGGTGCGACGCCGGTCCCATTATTCGAGCTGAATACGAAGCGCTATTTAGGAGAATTGCATGAGTGCCTTGGATAAAGAAATTCTTGCTGAGCGCGTCCAAGCTGTAGAGCGTCACCTAAAGCGCGTACGAGAACAACTTCCGAAGTCCGAAAGTGAGTTCACTTCTATGAGTCTTGCGTCTGATGCCGTAATACTGCATCTTTGGCAAGCAATCCAGCTCGTTATTGACACGGCATTATCTGCTTGTGTCTATTTTGATCTTGGCTCTCCTGTAAGTTACGCTGATGCATTTTTACGTCTTGGTGAGGGGCAATTTTTAGATAAAGAGCTTTCTGTACGTTTAAGTCATGCAGCAGGCTTTCGCAATCGTATTGTCCATGCCTATGAAAACCTTGATATGCAAAAAGTATACAAAATTGCCCAAACAGGGCCTGACGATCTAAAGGCTTTTCTTGTATCCATTTCAAAGCGTCTTTAAACTCGACTTTGCAAATTCCTTTTTTTGTGTGTAATAAAAATGAAATGATGTAGGGTGTTTGTGAAACGAAAATAGGAGATGTTTCATGAAACGTTTAACATCAGTTTGTAGCCTTTTGGCTATTGCCGGAGTGCTTTTTGGTATGCCTCAGGCCTTTGCTTCAAAAAGAGGCCACAGCTCAGGCACATCTAAGGATGAGTGCTGGGATTATGTAATTGTAGGGGCGGGTACAGCAGGGTGTGCGCTGGCTGCTAAACTTTCTGATCCAGATAAGCATGGCAGATATAAAAACTCTGTTCTTGTGCTGGAAGCTGGTGAAAATTTAAGTGATAATCCTCTTGTCTTGGTTAACAACATCTTTGGTGCAATAGCTAGCGTCAATAACCCGCTTCTTTCTACTGTTGATCTTACCTACTATCTAGAAGGCAATCCTTTTGCCGTATTTAACTACACTGAAGGAAGGATGTGGGGAGGCTGCGCAGGCCATAACTATTTGCTTGCCGTACGAGGTGTTCCAAGCGTGTATGATCAATGGGCTGCACTAAGCGGCGATCCACGTTGGTCTTATAACAGTCTTTTAAACAATGTGATGCTTCCTATGGAACATTATACGCCGGATGGAACTGTCGCAGATCCTACAGAGAGGGGCTTTAATGGTCCTCTTTTCATTACACAAGCGCCTAGCCTTGATGGTGATCCCTTTATGACAGCCGTTTCGGACGCAACAGGCGCTCCTTTTACTAGCGATTACAATAACCCCGATCTTGGTGATGTATCAGTTTCTGCTCTTCAGCAGTATGTCACGCCTCCATTTCTTGGACCGGACAGCCACCGCTCTTTTGCAGCTAATGCCTATTTAACAGGAGATTCAAGCGTGGGAACGCCTGCGATTGTTGATGCAGATGGCAATGGCCTTCATGGTCGCAAGCTTAAGATTGTGTCCAATGCACGAGCAAATAGGGTGCTTTTTTCTAAGAAAAATAAAGCTACAGGCGTGGAATATGTCATTAGCCCACGTCGCGAAGATGTTCGCATCGTTAAAGCAAAAAAGGAGATAATCCTTTGCACGGGTACTTTTGAAGATGCTGCTATCCTGCAGCGCTCCGGTGTAGGAGATCCTGCGCTTCTTGACTCTCTTGGCATTCCGGTTGTTTTTGCTAATCCAAACGTGGGTTTGAATATGCAGACGCATGTAGGTCAACTAGGCCTTATTGGAGGCGGCGTTGTAAGCACAATTCAGCTTCCGAATTATGGAGTTGCTTTTTATGGATTTGCTCCGGATACAACAACTCGAGAGTATCAAACGTTAGTTCTTAACTCTTCTGCATTTTTTCCAGCAGGTATAACGCAAGCTCTCGGGATAACTCAGGGAATTGAATTATCTGGCGTTAATATCGCTCCAAAGAGTACCGGTACGGTTGCTATTGTAAGCCGTGATCCATTCATACAGCCGTTAATTAATTTCAACGCATTTTCCGATGGTGCTATAGATGATCCAGGCTCTGATGCAAATAAAGTAATTTTGTTTTATAACCTGCTTCAGGATATTGTTCAGGCGTATAACACCCGCTATTCGCCCATGGATCCTGCTGTAGTGCTTTTTCCGACACCGGCTGATTATATGGCTGGAGATGAAGCATTATTTGCCGATGCTCTCAACACAATAGAAGTTAACAACCACGCATGTGGCACCTGCCGCATGGCTTTAACCCCAGTAACGGGCGTTGTTGATGGAAAACTGAGAGTATTTGGCGTGAAAAAACTTAGGGTTGCAAGTAACTCTGTTGTGCCAGTAATCAACACCGGTAACACAAGCTATACAGCTGATGTAATCGGTCGCGAAGCAGCACGCATTATTCGCGGATCATAAGCTGATTTATACTAGAAAACGGGTCACCGTGACGGCTGACCCGTTTTTGTCAATTTTCCTAACAACAACCACGTAACAGAATTACGAATTTATAGAAATAATGATTAGGACTTAGTCGTTAGCCAAATAGTTCGCGTTCGTATTTTTCAGGGGCAAAATGCTCTGTCGGGGCAGTTGTTGTCCTGACATGCTGGCAAAAGGCCCTAACATTAGAGAACCCCAATTTCAAAATCATCTCACGACTGAATCCAGCCACAGCAGATGGTTTTTCAGAAACTGAGGTGCTTGTTCTTCCTATTCCTTAAAGGCTAGAGGCGTAGCGTTTGTGTTCACACGCAAGGTTATACACATTTTGATTCACTAGTGATAGAGCTAAAAAAGCTCCGCATGGGATCCCATGCGATATAAGTATAGAAGTTTGCTGGAAATTTTGTAGACTAGCAAGACATCAGGTTTTACGTGGCATTCCCTATACGTCGCATAATCTCCGGAAAGTGTATGGTCGTTATATTTCTCGGGGGTTTGGAATTACTGAGCAGGAGCTTTAAAACCTCGTTAAATTCTTGAATGATATTTTTTTTGTGCGAGTATTTTTTTAAGTCCTTTTTAAAACGCGTTGAAAATTTCTTTTCAAGCATTGGGGTTTATCCCCATTTGCTCCCAGAAATCATCTAGCGACTCAAAAGAGTGTCCGCCACCTTCATCAATTTCCTTCATGGCGGCTTTTGTGGCTTTGTTTGGCTTTTTGGATTTTGGTGCCATTTCTTCCTTGGTTTTGGAAAGAAAGTACTCGCTAATAGTCATTTGGTGTCGAGCCGCAAGCATTTTGATATAGGCTCTTTCCTGCACAGAGCATTCAATTACAACCCTTACTTTATCTTCTGGATTGTGGTGGTGAGTCATAACCATATTCGTTTCCTCCTCTTTCTTTTAGTATACAAAAGTTGCACTTTTTACACAAGTGTTACTTTTGTAAGTCATAGGTTAGGCGTATGAGCCCTTGACTTGCAAAAATTACTATGCTACAACAAGCATTATGAGCATAACATTTAAAGACTACCTTTTTGATGACTCTATCTACAACATGGTGAATCATGTGGTAGAGAGGCAAGGTGCACTACAAGACAACCAAGAACTTACGGGGATAAAAACTACTGTTGCTCGCGTACGGGATAGGCGCCTAACGATGCGTGAGTGGGTAGTTGATTTCTTTGTGCATATCAAAAACCTCTTTACCCATGGCACACAGTATCTTTTCCATAATGCAGAGTTTAAGCGGAATGTAAGTACTGCAATCAGTGCTATTAATGCCAAAATTGCAGAACAAGTTCGGGCAGTTGCTCAACCTGTTATTGCGAAAGAAGAACTTACAGCACTAGAACGCGGACGCCAAGTTCTTTTTGCGGACTTGCGCACTAAAGAAGGCTTTAAGGACTGTAAAACACTTGAAGAAGCACTTTCAAGAAGCGACAAAATCAAGACTATCGAAGAACTTAGTCTTAATAATCCCGACTTTAAGCCAATGGAGCTTCCGGCAGAAATTGGTCTTTTTACGGGGCTTATCCGATTAGATCTTAATCGCTGTAGACTTAGTGTCCTGCCTGAAGAAATAGGAAGGCTTACAAATCTTGTGGAACTAGATGTCTCACATAATGACATAAAAAATTTGCCCGATGAAATAGGGCAGCTTACAAGGCTTAAGTTTCTTCGTGCAGAGTTCAGCAATCTCGAAAGCTTACCAGAAAGCATCGGTAACCTTGATAAACTTGAAGAGCTCACGCTGATTCAATGCAGTATCACACAACTTCCAAGTAGAATAGGGCAACTAAAGCGCCTTAAATACTTGGATCTTGAAGGAAATTTTGAATTCCAATTGCTTCCCAGCACTATCAGAGGCCTGCAAAGTCTTGAAACATTGGTAATAACAGGCGGTAAACTTAAATGGCTACCGGATGAGATTACACAACTTCCAAATCTTAAAGTATTGGATCTACAGGGTAACAAGCTAGAGGCTCTTCCCGAAAATATGGGAAACCTTACAGTGCTCGAACGCTTAGATATTTCCTGCAACAAACTCCATACTCTTCCAGCTAGCATCGGACGCCTAGTAGATCTTCAGGAGTTGGAGGTAGATAATAACAAGCTTAGCGCCCTCCCTGATAGTTTAGAAACCCTTCGCAATCTTCAATACTTAAATATAAGTGCAAACCGGTTTAAGTCACTACCAGTCTGCCTACTAAAGCTCGGCAAGCTGAGAAGGCTAAATCTTGACTATAGCGCCCTTGCTAGCGTTCCTGAAGGGAAAGCTGAGCTAAGTAAGCCCTGCAGTATAAGCTGTAGAAATGCCGAATCACAGCCCAATGCCATAGCGCAGCTGCATAAGGTGTTTTCACCAGAAGCGGTGATTTCGTTCTATTGAAAGGGGCCAGCCCCAATGGTGTCAACTTAAGGTCATTTCTTGATCTCGATCTTGATCTTAATCT
>CAZEQY010000056.1:0-5977 GCA_964514655.1 uncultured bacterium | reverse complement strand
GTGCCTTCGGTGGCGGCGTGGATAGGGGATGAAATTTGAAATCCTCTCCATAAAACGGGATATTCAAACTGTTTGTGAGCTATTAAGCAGCGAATGTCCATCGTGGAGCTTCTTTAGTGCTAAAAAAGTAACCGCTGAGCTCAAGCTTCATTTCCATGATTCTGAGCAAGATAGTGTTGCTCAGACGAAGGCACTTACTCATACACTGATGAATGTAGTTGCAAGTGAGTCAACTCCAGAGATTATCAAGGAAGAATTTGCTGATTTTTGCAAACAACAAAGTGGAATTAGTTTGTTGGATAATGCAAAGCCAGAGCAAGTAGATTTACAAACTACTCTTCAATCGATTAGTAGCCATTTACTTATTTCGCCTTCGAAAAAGTACTATCTAGATGTTCTTGAAGTTGAGGACGCCACTGACGTTAGATTTATTCATGTAGTCGAAACTGAATTAGGAAAAAAATTCCACTCTGTATTTGAAAAGTTATTTCTAGAAGATCCTGAAGAAACTGAGCTGCTTATTTTAGAATGTTACTCACCACTATTTTCTGACTTTTTGCAAATTTATCACTACTATGTCCCAGAAGCGTGCAAAGCGCGTTTAGAAGCCATTTTAATAAACGTAACAGAAAAAGTTACAAAAGAGCCGGTAGCAGTTAGCATGACTCATAAAATGCAAGAAATGCGAAGAGAAATTGTTACACTTACGGCTACAGTTGAAAGCCTACAAAGTAAGCTTGCGGCACAGGATGCGAAGATGGCGAAAATTTTAGCTGCGCTAGCTGGGCTCAATATAGAATAAAGTGGTAAGAGCCCTTGAGCGTTAGCTCTCTTGAGTGCTGCGATTCTTCGCAGCTTTTGATTGGCTCAAAAAACAAAAAACTTTATGGTTTGTGTCTTTTATTTTAAGTGAGTAGGCGTTGATCAATTCATTATCTATAGCATCCACCATCCTCTGAATATATAGATACACCCCATGGTGAATACGAGTATGATTCACCACACTGGGAGGGGTAATCTAACATAATCTAAAAAACCGCTTGGAATATGATGTGGATACGTTCTCGTATTGCCAAAGACGGGTCGTTTAAAGAAATATCCACAGGAAATCAGCTCGAAATCTATCCAAAGTTATCCAGACGCGCGCGCGGGAAAGACTTACGCATCGAACAGATTGGTGAAAGGATGGTGGTTTTTCCATCGGTAGGTTTTGAAATCTCGAGTATCGGTCGATACAATATCGCCATGCCCTAAATGATTAGCTAAAAGAACTAACGACACGTCTGCCAAATCCATAGACAGGTCTCTATACTGAACCATCAAAGAATAGAGAGTTGAATAGTCCATTTCCGAAATCGGAAATACTGTAAAGGCACCATTTTCTAGATTTTGAAGAAAAGGAAAAATCTTATCTGGTGCAACGGTAAGAAGCAAATGGCACACCTCGGTAAGCACAGGCCATGTAGTAATCCACTGCCGCTTTGGCAAAGTATCGAGAATTTTTACGGCCTTATTGTGATGTTGATCCTTACTATTTCCAAGAGCTATAAAAAAACCCGAATCTATAATTAAATGCTTTTTATTCAATCCCATGCTTCTTCTTTAATCCTTTAGCAATATCCTTTTTATAGGTCACTGAAAGATTTTTGTTACCCTCAAAGCTGCCAATGAATCCCGATTCTTTGAATAAATCTGTGCTTGAGCGCTTAGCCTCTTCTTGCGTTTTTAAAACCTTATAGAATGCATGAATGGCATCCTTAATTGCCTGGCTTTGATTAGAATTGAGATTCGACTTGATATAATCAAGTTCTTTTTTTATTTGATCATCATATCGAAAGCTAAAAGTCTCCATTTCTGCCCCCTCTGGCTGTATTATCATTGTAATACATATCTATTTTTTAGGCAACTCATATAATCTTGACCAAAAAATAGTCAACCAAGAGCTTTCAAAAAGTCTCTCTCACATCTATTCCTTTTATGTTGTGATAAAGTGTCTTACTATCGAAATAATCATTATAGTCGTGCACCACCAATTACTATATGTAGTTATAGAAGGGTTATTAAAAACCACAACCGCTATACATAATGATACAGTAGCCCACTTCACTATGTTAAAAGACATATCTATAACCTTATCTAAGGCAAGTAGGATATACTTTGCAACACGTGTAATGTCTTCCACCAACTGGTAGCGGAAATAAATTGAAGCTTGCCTAGGTAGGCCTTCTGCCAAAGTTCATCCCATATCCACGCCGCCATCGTAGGCACTATCATGGAGTGTTCGCGCCTTCATCACCATTACGAAAGCAAGTAGCCGCTAATGCACAAAAACGTCTCGACATCGCCATCAAAACCAGGCAAGAAACAGATGAGAAGATAACAAAAGCATCACGAACATGGGCGTCTCTCATAGCGCGCATTTACGAAGTTGATCCATTAACGTGTATAAGCTGCGGCAAAAAAATAAAGATCATCACCTTTGTAACACATCCTGAGCATATAAGACGTATCTTAAGAGGCATAGGCTGGTCAATAACAATTCCAGAATTTGACGATCCCCTAGAAGAGCACTGCGACGACATCTGTCAATTGGCCCTCAACACTCCTGATGGTTTTTCAGAACCTGAAGTCCATGTATATTATGAGACAGGTCCAGATCCGCCTTTAAAAGCTTATATTGATCCCCCTCATGGGGACGACATTTCAGATCCTCCGCACTGGGAAGATTAATTTAGCAAAGAAAACCACCTAGAATGAAATGTGGAGGCGTTCTCTTATTACCAAAAGCAGGTGATTTTCAAGATATGTATATACATAATTGCAAAAAACAGACGAAATCAGCACGAAATCAACGTAAAGTTACCAAATGAGCGCAGGAAGAACAAGCACCCCAACCTAATTTCCCCTAGGAGAAATTAGGTTGGGGTGCTTGTTCTTCCTATTCCTTATTATCAGCATCTAGCAGTGAAGAAGTATCACAAGCAACAATTGAATCCAGACGGTCTAGGCTTACTTTTATCTCCACGCGAGGATCATTCAATAAAAGCCTTAAATTTTCCGAGTTTTCGGCTCCCAGAAGCTGCTGAAGCAAATACTCATCTACTTCAATAGTGATTTTGCCAAGTTCTAAAGTCAAATCAAGTGTCTTTTTTAAATACTTGGAGTATTTAAAGTTCTTGGCTAGCTCTTCAATCAGGTTGACAAGAGCTTTTGAGTCACTAGATTTTGCCTGTATCATCTGATCTAGATAGAGGTCGAGAAGGTACCTACCCCTAGACTCACCTTCAAAAATATTTTTGAGCAATAGTTTATAAAAGATTTCATTATTAGACGAGAGAGCTTTCGGTTTCAAAGATTGAAACTCTACAGATTCCTGTTCGAAAAACTCGACCACAGCATTAAAAGCTGTCTCTTGCACATCTGGTTCAAAGACAAATTCATTGTTGGACGCAAGCGCTAGTTTATTAAATAAAGGTTTGTAACCATTGGGGTAGTCTTTCAGTCGCTCTAGCATAGCTTGCGGCTCGACAATCGCTCCTGCCTCATGGCCTACCATAAAGACTAGAGCATGCATTGCATCTCGGACTTCAAGTTTCTCAAATGCTACATCTAAGCGAGATTTCATAGCTACAAGGCGATTGATAGACTCACAAGCGCTAAAACCGTATACACTCTGCATAATTCTTATGTAGTTATCGGTAGCATTGACCGCAGTTAGCACATGAAAAATGTCATGATTGGCATAGTCGGAAGCGTTCACATCCGCACCGTCGGCAAAGGCGCGCATACTCGTAGTTAGGCCGCAAAAGAGGGTTAATGGGTGTGCAAGGTTAAAATCTCGCAATTTGAGATGCTCATAGACAGGCCAGTGATGATACTGAAGCTGGGGAGCTATCTCTTCGGGCGTTTTGATGCCCGCATAAGAGTATTTAGAAAAAGGATCATAAGGAAAGTTTTTGACAAGATCCCCTTTTAACTCTTTAAGGCGATTGAAAGAGGCAGGGTGAAAGCCTAAAGTACTTTTCTCATGCGTCTCACCAAATCGCAAGACAGAACAGCACATTGCCCGTAGATAAAACGTCGGGATTGGAGCGTGGCCATTTTTTCTAAAATCTTGTGCTTCTTTAAGAAGCTCGTCTGCTGCAGTCTTAGTACGTGGGTCGCAATTATCTGTATTAATAATGCCATCCAACAGCGTTTCTGTTGTATCAAGCGCTTGAATATGAGGCCCTACGAGCTTTCCTTGGTCAAGTTCTTCAAGGAGTTGTTCCGTAACGTGGCCTGCTCGCGTTTGGGCGACAGGTCCAATATTATTTCGGGCAATTTCACAGGCAGCTGCAGAGTGTGGAAGCTCAGGCACTTTAAGACTTTCTTGCTTAATTGGCAAAAAAGCATTAAAACTTTCCCCTCTATCAAAATTAATTGCACTCATGTAATACCATTTATTTATTATTATAAAATAAGGCTTATTTTACAAAAAATGTGGCCTTTTGGTCAATTATTATCTTTATAATTCTTGAAAATTAAAGCAAAAATAGGATCAGCTAAAGATCTGGCCAAAATTGCAGGTATTTGATACGCGGGGAGTAATACAAAAGGAGTAGCACATATGGCAGCAAAGGCAAATAAAAATTCTATACATCTGGCAGAGCCGCAAATGAGTACGCATGGGAGATTATTGCAGGAATTTGGCACGGTGGTAAAGATGCCAATCGCTTTGAAGGAAGAAATTTGTCGGGAGAGCTGCAAGATGCTTAATAGTATTCTTGCTGATACAATGACGCTGCGCGATTTGTACAAGAAGCATCACTGGCAAGTTGTGGGGCCCACCTTTTATTTGCTGCACCTTCTTTATGATAAGCACTATGCTGAGCAGTCAGATCTTGTTGATGCTATAGCCGAGCGCATACAGCTTTTAGGTGGGGTGAGTATTGCTATGGCAGCAGATGTTGCGGAAGCTACGAGCATTCCTCGCCCGCCTAAAGGGCGCGAAGATGTGTCTGTGCAGCTATCGCGCATTGCTGAGGCGCACGAAATTTTGCTGAAAAAAGTGCGAAGTGCGGCGTGCAAGGCAAGTGAGCTTGGCGATGATGGCACAAACGATCTTCTTGTAAGCGAAATTTTGCGCACAAACGAAATGCAGGCCTGGTTTATTTCAGAGCACCTTGTGTAGATTGGCAAAATCTACTATTGTAGTGCCATGAATACTCATCAAGTAGGCTTTGGCACCTATAAGCTAACAGGAAAAACGTGCACGGATGCTGTTCGCGAGGCTTTAGCCTGCGGCTATCGCATTATCGACACTGCTACCTATTACGAAAACTTTGGTGCCATTCGCGAGGCGCTTGTTGGCTATGATAGAAGCGAGCTGTATATCATCTCAAAAGCATGGCACGACATGCAGTCGCCCGATAAGCTGCGCCAAGATTTTGCTCAACTCAAGTTGCTGAAAAAGTAAAAGAAGAACATCTTTAGGCAATCGTGCCAGTTGATCAATTCCAGAATGTAAGAGCGTGCTACTGTTTCCTTTAGCTTTATATGATGAATTGACAACTTTTCTTCCTTCGATTGGCTCAAAAGGTAACCCTTTTGAATACATGCACATAACCATACTTACTCCTGAATGAAGATTACTGCCTCTAGTGTCTAATACATTTGCAATTTATGAAAGAAAAAATCTTCATTTGAATGCGGCATAAGCACGCCAACAGTAAAAGAGTACTTTGAGATACTGGAAGATACCCTTATAGGCAATTTTGTCCCATCATTCCAAAAACGACCCCAGAGGCGTGTGGTACAATCGCCGAAATTTTATTACTTCGATGTGGGTCTAGCAAACTTTTTGCTAATTTGCAAAAGGTTCTACAAATTATCTTGAAGTTCTGCTCGAAGTTCTGCTACTCGTTGAGTGAGCGCTTCGCCCTTAGGAATAGGAAAAACAAGCACCCCAACCTACTTTCTCCCGGGGGAAAGTAGG
>CAZEQY010000055.1:0-6441 GCA_964514655.1 uncultured bacterium | reverse complement strand
GTACGGTGGTGTGAGAGGACGGTGGGCTAACGCCCACCTCCTACTCGATCAGAGAAGCCTTCGGCTTCACACGCAAATGTCCAAACTCGAGACCTAGGGCGGATGCCCTAGGCTTTTATAAACCAGCCCTTCAGGCTGAAAAATTTGCGTGGCTTATTTGAAATAAAGCAACCGTTCAGCTACAAAAATCGTAGGGCTTATGCCCTAGGATTTTTCAAAGCAGTGGACAAGGGGCACTACAGGTTTTTTGGCTCCTTTACGGAAAAAATTCTGCCGCCTAGGGGCCAGTCGCCGGTTTTTTCTAAGGCGGGAATTGATATTTTGACTTGAGCTGCGTGCAGCTGTTTTAACGTTACCTGTCGAACGCCGTCGGCGCCTCGGGAAACATCGATGTAAAAAATACCTTGTTGGCCGGCTGGGGGACGTGATGCTGGCTTTGAAGGCATTTGTTCGATAGTGTCAAAAAACTTGACGTAGTCTTCGGAATGAGGTGTATTGCGATTGAATCCAAATCTGTCATAGACTTCTTCTGAAACTTGCGTGCCATCGCGTAATGTAATTGCTGTCATTATGTGTATCCTTCTTAGGTTTATTTTTTTGTTACAACGTACTATTTTGAGGTAAGGCGCAAGCTGCCATCTGCCTGCAGGGGCCAGTGAGGGTTCCATGCAACTTCCCATAAATGGCCGCTTGGATCTGCAAAGTAGCCGCTATAGCCGCCCCAAAAGACATCCTGGGCTTCTTTAACAATTGTGGCGCCAGCCTGCTTGGCTTCTTCTAATACTGCATCGACTGCAGCCTTATCGCGTGCATTATAGGCGAGTGTCACACCTCTAAATCCGCTTCTAACATTATCTACAGTGGCATCTTCTGCCAGTAGCTCTTCTGGGTAGAGGCAGAGGACAATGCCTTGTAGCTGAAATGCGGCGATAGCATCGCTGCCAACTGGCGTTCGCTTAAAGCCAAGTGCCTCATAGAACTTTGTAGCTACCGTAAGGTCGTGCACCCCGAGGGTGATGATATTGATTCTTTGTTCCATTGTATTTCCATAAAAAAGGCCCACGTCATAAATCTGACGTGGGCCTGAGTATATGTGTTTAGGCTTTTGCCTAAAACGTTATTTCTTTACCGGCGCCGGTGCACCAGCTTTAGGGCCTTGCACAAGCTGAATAACCTCTTGCTGCAGTGCCTGCATGCCAAGCTTTTGCTGTGCTGTATCCGCAGGATAATTAGCTTTAAATGTCTGGATCCTGCCTATTAATGTATCTATCTTTGCAGCCTTTGCCACATCTACATTGGGAGTTGCTCTCATTTTATTTAATATCCCAAGTGCCGCGTCGAGCTTCTGCTGCGCTTCCGCATCCAGCTTAACAATATTGGCCTGCACCGCCACAGCCTTCACCTGCGCGGCTTCTTTCTTCGATTTAGCATCGGCTTCATCTCGAGCGGCTGCCTCTTTGGCTAGTCTTGCAGCTTCTCTTGCTTGAATTGCCGCACTTTTAGCTTCGCGTGTGGCGGCTAAGTCATTTTTTGCTTGTATATAGTTCCCTACACGAACTTCAACATCTTTTTGCTCTTCTGGCGTAAAGTGCCTGACTACGTATTTCTGTACGGTTCCAGGTGAGTTGCCAGCAGCTCTGCGATCTGCCACGGGTACGTTAGATCGCTGGAGATTCATGGCCGAAAAAGCCCCTTCAATACCGGTTGCTCCTGCTGTCATAAGATCCTCCTTAAATTTTGATGGCATTAGGAATAAATCCTTAACGCACTTCAGGTGTAGCATGAGTAAAAAATCAAGTCAAGAGTCTATCAGAATAACCTGTTTATTTCAAGGATTTATTATCCAGATTATTTATTATGCGTCAGAGTGGACGATTTGTATAAATTCACAGTTTTAGAGGTAGTATTTCGTTCTTGACATTGTAAACCTATTATTTTAAAATTAGGGAAGAACGAGGAGATTTTATGGACCCTCTTGCCGCAAATCAATCACATGTACAGCAGAATAGCGGACCCGCTGCTCCTGCACCTGGTTATGTCGAGGATGCCGGGACGGCCGATGAGCTGGCGTTGTTGGCACTTTTTTCTGATGCTGTAGCTATCACAGAGCAAGCTGATTTAGAAGCCATGAATTTAGTCGATATTTCTACCGAAGTAAATAGCTGTGCATTGAAAGAAATTAGAAGTGCCACAATGAAAAACCAACACGCAACTGATGAATCACATCAAGCTAATGAAGTGGTCCGTCAATCATCTCGAGAAGTAATACAGGTGGCTGCTGAGGCCCACGCCTTCCAAGGCATTCAAGACTTATTCGTGGTTGGGGGAAAGGGGACGGACCAGATTCATGATATGAAGCCGGCGGGGCATCATTCGGGAGAGGACTTAGCTGCAGCGGTAAGGCAGGGGAGGGTACTTCACCCTAAGGGCAATATAGTGGCTATGCACCCAAGCTCTGGGTATCAGCCAGGGGACGAGATCACTGTGAGGGACCATAACGGCAAGGTCCATAAGTTTACTGTCCGACACTTTAGTGATGCTGAATTGGCCTCTATAGGAGATATTGTTAAGGCTCATATTGCCTCTATGCCTCAGAAGGATAAAGACAAGGCTGAAGAGGAGCGTGGGCATAGGGCAGAGAATGGCCCGCAAAGGCCAAAGGTGGACATTTCTAGGGGTGCTCATCGTGCTGAGCGCTCAAAGCAGACTAAAGAGAAAAAAGCCCGTGGCAAGGCCCAGCTTGAGCCCGTTGCTTCAAAAGACGTGCAGGAGACCACAAATGCCGTGGTTGAATCTAGCCGCAAGCAGGTGCGCGATGCCCTGCGTCTATCACAACTTATTGCCAAAAGAGAAATCTGGGATGCCGATGACAGCCAAAAGGCAGACTCTTTAGGCTTTGAGCATCGCCAAGTAGTCCCCATTTCAAGAAGCTATCTCAATCAAGTCAAGCAGCAGTCGTAGCTATCTTATCATCTGCTGCTGTTGTGAGTTCCTTTAATAGAACCCAAATTCGTACTATTGCGACCATATAAAAACCTGTCTTTGCATGTCTCTGAGGGCTGTCTGCTGCTTGTAGGGGCTTTTATGAGCGATGTAGTTTTGCAAACAATCAGCAATTATTTAACGTATTGACAATCATGAGTTTATGTGGCAAGCTCTTTGAACGTCCTTAAAAATACAAAATTTGGATGTAATTCATGAATAATAAGAAGATATTTTTTCTTAGTTTATTTTGCTTAAGTTCTTATCTAAGTGCTGAAGTAAATCAAAATAGTGACGAGCTGCAAGCTTCGTTTGAGCTATCGCAAGGGTATCGCCGCGATAAACTTACCTATAATCTTAAGACTGGTCCTCTTACTCGTATAAAATACAAATTTAAAGATGTGGACGTCTACACGAGCCGTCTTGGTATGACAGTGCGTAAAGATGCGTATTTTCTGAAGGGTGTTGCCGGCTATGGCAATGTTTATGATGGAAAATACCGAATCGACACGCGCGGAGGCTCGCATGGTGCGGCTCATATGACAGGTGATTATACGGCAGACTTTGCCCTTTCTCTTGGCCGTGATTTTTCTTTAGGAGATGGGTGGAGCGTTGCGCCCACAATCGGTTATGGGGTCTATATACAAGATTTTCATACTGGGCGCGTGAAGTGGAATACCTTTGACATGTACGGACATAGGGTAAAACTCCGTCGTGCTAAAGAAAAATATAAAGCAACATGGTATAGTCCTCAGCTTGGCTTGAATCTCCGCAAGGCCATAACAAATACGCTGGCTGCATACGCAGACTATTCATTTCTTTTTCCGCTTAGCTATCATTCAAAAGCTACTCATAGGCTCCATTATGAGCAGGACAACAATGCCTATAAGTCGTTTGGTAACATTGCAACTGTAGGCCTAGATTGGAATTTCGCTAAAAATTGGTCACTACGACCGGAATTTGAATTTATGAAGTTCTATTCTAAAGGTAGCAAATCATTCGAGCGTTTGCATTTTCATAAAGCTGTGCGCACATCGAGTGAATATCGTCTTACGCTTAATTATACCTTTTAATTAGCTCACAGTTCCCTCCAAATTTGGGGGGACTTGCTTTAAGTTATATCCTAACACAAAAAGGGCCAATCGTTTGTGATTGCAAACATAAAAATGGCAGCATATAGTGAAGAGCCGTAAATTGGAGTATGTATGTATAACAAAAATGTATCTACAAAATGTAATTTTCTAATCTGCATTGTAGCGCTGGTTTGTGCAGGATGTACCCATTCTGTTGCTCCTGATACATTGCATACACATAAACAAGGTGTTGAATATACCATAAAAATTCCCAACGGCTGGCGTGAAGTTATAAAAGAAAGTGATGTGAAGAAGCATGTTTTTTGGGGATTTACAAATTCAAACTATAGCAAATTCAAGGAGCAGCCCCTCTTTCGAGCGTGGGATGCGCCGGAGGCAGAAAATGCCTTTTGTACACTTATGGAAGTAAAGCGACACAGAAATTTGGGAGTAGGTGGTTTTTATAATCAAGTAGTATTTATGATGCGAGAACAGGGCTGGGATATTCAAGAAACAGGCACAACACAGCTTGGAGGGGAGCGCTCTAAATGGTGGATACAAACCCACCTTAACGGTGCCCTCCAGCAGCAATGTTATCTATTTGCTCATGGCGAGTATGTGTATGCTCTTGCATTCTCTACATCATACCTAAGTGAGAAAAAGCAGAAGCTATTTAAAGAAATAGCAGAGTCAATATCATTTCAAGCGGGGGCGTAAGCATGAAACATCTATCTTTATTTATGATTCTTCTTTGTGCCTCTTGTGCACATAATACCGTACAGCGACCAGAAAAATTAGAAGTCCGCAATCAGGCAGGCATAAGCATAAAAAGCAAAAGGATCATGACTATTGATACTCCAAATGGTGGACCTCTTTGCCTCTATGCATTTGATGTTAAAAATGCGCCGTCTAACCGTAAATTTTATCTGCAAGGAACGGATGATCTACACCCAAACTATCCCCCGCTTGAGCTAATAAGTGATCAGTATGGGTGTTTACGCCTTGCTACAGACAAAAATGCACGGCTCAATGAATACCTGTATCCGATGCAAGGTATTCTGCCTGGAGAAATTTGCACAATGTGGCTATTTTCTGAGGACAAAACGACTGTAGTTAATGCCTCCTTTATTCCCTATCCTTTAGAAGCGCTTGGCACAGATGGTGCGGAAATTTTGGTTACACGGCTGGAACATAACGGCTCTCTTGTTCGCTGCAAAGGTAAATACTTTACAAACAATGAACAACTTGAAATCACCTCTATCTCTAAAGACAAATCTATTTCTACACCAATAACATGCTACAACGGTAGCTTTTCTATAGACCTTTCATCCCCAAGCTCTAAAAATTATAGTGATATGATAACGCTAAAAATAAAACGAGAAAATAGAGAGCTCATGTACGTTTCATATCCTATTGGAAGAGAGGTGTATAACAAGGATCTCGTCATGGGAAATCCTACAAAATGGACCCAAGAAGACTACGACATAATAGAAAATGCCATTGAGTCATACTACAAAAAGTCTTCACCCGATGTGACGATGTAAATTGCCCGCATAAATGTTATTAATTAGGTTCCGTATGTATAAACAGCTACTTGTTGCGTTAGTTTGTTTTGTCTCATCAGTTTTTTACCTTAAAGCCGACCATTCTCCATCTCTTTCTAATCAACCCCCATGTATCATCGCCGAGACAGCTCCATGTGCATTTGTCCATGACGTGGTTAATGTAGTAAATGGCAATCTCTACCTAAAATTACCCCACATTAGCGTGCCGGGTCACATACCGCTTGATCTTGTCCAATACTACAATAATAAAAGTGACTATAGCTCCTGGTTTGGTAGTGGCATGAGCCTCAACTACAGCTTTGCTGCATGGATAGAGCGCTCTAGCGATAAAAAGCACGATACTGGCGATAAATATAGCCATATAATCACGGAGTCGCCTGGCGGATCGATTATTCGCTCTCTTGGCAAATCAAAAAACAACAAGTCTGCTAACTTCTTCCTTGACCCGGAGGTAATTCACGATGGCTTTACAAACTGCGGCTCAGGCGCAATTAGCGGTAGATCTAACCTTAAAAATACCCGAATACATCATTATTTAAAAAACCTTGAAGAGGATGACATAACCTGCCACCTGCCGGATGGTAGCGTCCGTGAATACTATAGAGCTTATGACAACCCCACCACCTACGTATTTTCTGAGAGACGCCCCAACAAAACTAGGCTTAACTTTGACTACCATGACTATACAGAAACACTCCGTGGCGGCCAGAAAGTAACACGAATTGACTCAATCAAAAAGATTTCAGCCAAAGCAAACGATCACACCATGAACTGGCTTGAATTTTCCCAGCGTGACCACCATGCAAAAATCACCTCTTCAA
>CAZEQY010000054.1:0-7063 GCA_964514655.1 uncultured bacterium | reverse complement strand
GGCGGTTTTCTCCAGGAGAAAAACCACCAGCCCCCTTTGAATTTCCTATTCCTTTGCCTATTTGGGTGTAAATTGGAGAATTCAGAGCCTTTTTCCAGGTTCAATCGGCAGTTTTTCGAGCACAGTACTAAATTTTAGCTTTCTTGATGTGCAGGTAGTACACATCAAAACACTCGATAAAAATTAAGACAATTATCAGTGAAAGGGGCCGGCCCCTTTCACCCACAAAAAAGGGGGGGGGCCGTGTATTTTTCAACGTCCCATGCGCCCGCGTGCTTCACCACGAAATAACAAAATAATTTCCCTTCCAAAAAACTAAATATTATGCTATCATAATTTCTTGTTTATGGGTGCAAGAGGGTTTATGGGTGCAACAACGGCCGATATTTATATCCGGCAAGAGGGTTTATGGGTGCAACAACGGCCGATATTTATATCCGTCTTTCTGGCTGGAATTGGAATAATAAACTAGCCCATGCGACTTCTGTAGAGCAAGAGGGCAACCTCATTTATAGAGGCGAGGGCGACACCCTCAAGGCCCACGCTGTTACACTGCTTAAATTTACCTGCCTAACTGCTATTTCTCCACTTGTGATGCTTGCACGAATTGTCCGCTCTATTGCCTTTGCCTGTATGGGCCAAAATGCTAGAGCAGGCCGAGAGCTTGTTGGCGGGCTTGTGGCCCCTTTTATAGGCCTTGGTTGTACACTAGGTACACTTGCATCTGGTGTGGCATCCCTGATAATAGGCCATAAAAGCGCATTATTTACCTCAGTGCGAAGAGCCTATGCGAGCTACGAGGCCTGGACAAACGGTATCGACCTGCATGCTGCTATGCTCCCAACCTTCTCACACCGCGTTAGCAACACGTTTAATGTGTTTGGAACATCTAAAGGGCAGTTTAAACATGCCTGGACAACAGCACCGTGTTTGCAGCCTATCTTAGAAAATGGCAAATCATCACATCGCGGCCTTTTAGATCTTGATCGCATGCGCAAAATCTTTCCACTAGTAAAGATTAAAGAGATGCAAGAAGAAGATGGCAAAATTGTTATCGTAAGCGAATATACCGACAAGGCAGTGCACGTAAAAGCCTTGGGAGGTGCGTGTGAGCAGGCTCGAGTTTCTAAAAACGTCTGCTGCTGCTTTCAGGTAGAAGCGGCGTATGATCGCGTGCTTTGCTGCGACGCGGGCTATGCCAACTGCAGCATCATATGCGCCCCAAGCGACGTAAAAAGCATATACTTTTGCCGCGTTGCCGGCATTGGCATCTGCTGCGCTACAGAGCAGATAGACAACAAATCTCTCGGCGTGCAGCAAGTAGCCTGTTTAACCCCTAATTAATGATCAGCCGACGCTGACTGTGGATTGGTCCCTCTGATGAGGAATAGGAAATTCTTTATCTACGTCAGGATATCGGTGAGCGATATAGCGAAGAGCAGAAATACTAGGTTTTTTAGCTGATAAGAGATCTGTTAAAATTATATTACCTTTGGCTTTTGCCAATTCTAAAGGAGAAGCTCCTTTACGATTTTTGGCATGCAGGTCTGCTCCCGTCTCAAGTAATACCACAATCTTAATAATACCAAGAGTGTCGCCTCTCGTGTAGCTTTTTACAGCATCTCGTTTAGGATACTACATTGACAATAATTTAATTGAAATGCTATAATATTTCTATAAAAAAGGCGTTATACATGATACCATTTAATAATAGAAATATAGGCGAGAAACTACAAGACTACGTAGATACAGATTCATTAATAAATCTATCGAGTGTCTCACGCAAAACATGTAGAATCTATAGGCCATGGCTTATGAAGCGCCTAGACGAACTGTTTGGCCTTGGGCAAGACATTTGTATTAACAAACTTCAGACTCTTGAAGCTGTGCTCACGAAATGTAAAGATGTTATGTCTGCTCTACAACTGGTATTACAACAGGAAACAAACGCAATTCATAGAGAAATGCCCACCCCAGATGTACAAAATATGGCAACGTACCGTCTTAGCCCTATGCCAGATGGTGAAGTGCTTGCGAGACGCAAAAACTTGAGCAATCAAGTTACTGCTTTTTGCGAGCTTCCTGCATGGGACAGTATGATGCGTACCACATTCAGTCTTAATTCTAGAGCGTTTCTATACCTTTTGCTTTCAACTACTGAGCGGATAATCGAAAGCACTCCACAAAATTCGACTGCACGCGCATTAAATGTTATCGCTATTTGTTACTTGCGGCTAAAAGAACAACATTCGAGCACTCGTCTTCTAAAGGCCTCTGAGAGATTCAAGCGCGAGTGGCCTACCTTAAGCCCAGGTAAACAGGCTGAAGTACTCTTGACACTACGCCCTAATCTGCGTGATAAAGACTCAGTACGCGCAGTAATAGAATTTCTAAATGATTTACGCCAAAATCACTCACGTAGCTCGGGCCATCAAATAATGCTACAAGGTATTGCCTTTACTATTGAATCGCCTCGTAACCATTTTTTCGAAGACTTCAAGTCCCTATTAATAGTGCGCGCATTGAAACATATTGTCATGCAATCATCTTTATGCCAGCACAAGGCGGTATTTGACGCTAATTGCGAACATATTAAGCAATTGCTGGAGTCCGAAACAGTTGACAAACTAAAGGAAGTGGATTCTTCTGCCCCTACAGTAATTAGACTTAATTGTTTAAGAAATAATTTACCTGAAATGACTGCACAAGAACAGGTCGCAGTATTACTTACTAGTGTTTTTCGCATGCAAAAAGAAAGTTTCTTTTCTAGAGGTTTAGTTTCGCTACAATCAATCAAGCCGCTTGTTGACGACAGCACACTTACCTGGGCTAACAAGGCGATACCAAGGGGTTTTTCTTTTATAATTGATGTTCATGGAGAAGTTAGGGGCCATTTCAAAGAGCGACTATTGCAGGGGCTAAAAATTGAATCAGCTTTTTGGAGCATTGTTGAGGCTCCTTTATATAAGGAAAGCTTTAATGAAGAATTTGATACTATTCTTGGCGCACTCGGCCCTAGAACGTAACCCACAGCTCCCGTTGGTCGCTCGGGGTTAACATAAATCGCTCTAAAACGGGATCTCGAACATAACTTTCAGAGCCTTATTTTTTCTGCAGTCCTCTATAGACTGGTCAAAACCTTGTAAAAAATTGTCTTAAAAGCTCCCGGGACCGGGCCTAGTGGTGTCAACTTAAGACCCAGTTCTCAATCTTTCTCCTTAACACGTCCTTAAAAAGGATTGAGATTAAGATCGAGATCGAGATTAAGAGAAAATTTCTTAAGTTGACCCCTTTGAATTTCCTATTCCTATCAGAATATTTTTGGCGAATGTCCCAAATGCAAAAGCCCCATCATAAAGGGAAATAAAGGCTTTGGCTGCTCAAAGTGGAAAGAAGGCTGCACGTATGTGCTCTGGAAACAGTATAAAGACGTGGTGCTGAATGACCAGCAAATACGAGCTCTCTTACAAAAGAAAATATTAGCGCAGCCCATTGGCGGCGTTATCTTAACCCTTTCAAGTCAAGGGTTGCTGCAAGAAATCCCCATTCCATCTAATCAGGGCAACCGCGTCCCCTTTAAAGCTGGAAGCGGTGGTTCAAGACGCTAAATCGACGCAATTTCTTGAGCCATAATCACTTTTGATGGGGGCTGCCTTTACTTTTTTTAATGCTATGCACAAAATCGCGCAAAAGGTTTGTAAGAGGGCTTCCATAACTTGCTTGCAGCGTTCCTACCGGACTAATGCTTCTAGTGCCTCTCGTTGCGAAGGGTGCGCCAATGATACTACAGAGTAGAGTGGCCTTGAATCTATTGCCTGGTACATTGAGTAGTCTAGTGATGAAAACCGGATGCCAAGAGGTGATTTTGCATGTGTTTCTAAAAACAGATGCATGCTCCGTAGGGTGGTGCCATGGCCGCTTTTTACCTCAATCGGGAGGATATGTTGATTGCTCTGGTGCAAATAATCAACTTCCGCCCTGCTATTTTTTTCTGTTCGCTTCCAGAAATAGCCTTGAGCTTTACTTAGAGGGCTTGCATAACAAATAAGTTCTTGACCTACAAACGCCTCTGCTATATTTCCACGATTTTCAAAGCCTTCTAAGGGCTTTAAAAACCATATAGATATATCCGAGCCTAAAATGGCTTGTGTGAGCGCAACATCTAAATAGATAATTTTAAATACGTCAAAATTGGTATCAACACCAATCGGTATTCCTTGTCCAGAACAGGCACGAACCTGATGCACAATATGTGCTTGTTCCAGCAATCTGAGTGCGGGCGCAAGTTCGCGTTTACGATACTCTCCATGAATATCGCTATAGGAAAATTCTTTTCCTACAAAATTTGGGATTTGCCGATACAAGAGCTCAAGGTATTTCACCTGGGCTTTTCTTGCATATTTTTCGAAATCTTGCTCGTAAGTACTTGCAATCTGTTGCAATACTGTTAGGGACTGTGTGGGGTCTTTTGTTGTCACCCATCTTTCCACAGACTCTGGTAATCCGCCTATCGAAAGATACTCTCCTACTAAGTCCAGCATTTTGGTGTGTATTGGCTCTTCCATAGCAACACCAGGAGGATGATGGAGTATTTCTTGAGCTATAAGAGCATGACCCGATCCAACAAGAAATTCCAAAAAAGACATTGGATACATATAGAGCATAGAAATACGCCCAACGGGCACTCCAACCTTTTCTATAGCAAATTCGAGAAGAGAACCAGCAGCTATCACGTGAAGTTCAGGGACTTTTTCATAAAAATAGCGAAGAGCAATAATTGCTTGTGGGGCCTGTTGTACCTCATCCAAAAAAAGAAGGGTTTCCCCAGGAATAATAGGTTTTTTTACAAGTAATGAAAGTGCGCGTAAAATCCTTTCAGGCTCTAGGTCTTTTTCAAAAATGGCTGCAGCATCTTTAAGAAGTTCAAAATTAACTTCCACAAAATGTTCAAATTGGGCACCTAATTTGCGTACTGCATATGTTTTACCCACTTGCCTTGCTCCACGCAAAAGAAGAGGTTTTCTCCAAGAATCAGTCTTCCATTTAGCAAGATGGAAATCAATAAGTCGTTTAAACATGGGTATCCCTCCTGGGAAGCGATAAGTTTGGTCGTATTCCAACCCAAAAATAGCTCATTTTTGGTTAAAATCCAAGGCAAAAATCATAAATTTTTGGTTGTTTTCCAACCCAAAACTTAATTTAAGCCCTCCTCTGCAGTTGCCTTAGGGCCACCCCTTGACTTAAAAATAGTTTATATGTAATATATATATAGAGGGATAACCCCAGGAGGGAAGAATGAGCATACCAGTAGGAAAACCAGATGAACCAGGGTATATAGAGCTGCCACAGGTCTCCAAAAAGACCCGTGTGAACCCGCCTCGTAGTGCCAAAGAAAAGGCCATTGCCAAAACCCGCTTTATGCTGGAAGAGGAAGATAAGGCAATTCGTAAGGACCGTCGCATCGAAAAAAAACATAGAGTGAAGCGTGAGCGGCCCGAAGAGGGAGAAGTAGTAGAGGGCGAAGGAGGCAGAAAATTGCGTAAAGGCCAAGAGCAAAAAGCGGCCGCTGCCCCGGCTCGTCCCAGTGGCCCAAATCCCTTTAAAATACTACCTAAAGACGTAACAAGAAAGATACTTAGAAAGCTTTATCCCGAAGAGCTGCAGGCGGCACGCTTTGATTCTTATATGAACGAACAAGTAGCCACGTTTGTGCATGGTCAAGACATCCCACTACTACAGAGATTTACCGAATTTTTAATCTCGCGCCTGCCAGATTTAAAGGAGGCATTTGACATCCCACAAGAAACACTAAACGCACTACAAACCCGCAACTTAGACGAATACACCCAAGCCCTTTACAATGCAAGAAGTAGACTTATTGACATACTTGAAACGCTTGATAGAAGTACCCTTGACTCTCTCGAACAGGAATATCGAAAGAGCGGCTATAGATTTCCAGCCAGGTTTGAACACATCTTTGAGCTTGTAAGAATGCAAGGGGAGCAAGAGGAAAGAGTCTTAAGCACGCTGTTTCGCCTTGGTGAAGTGTATGAACTTGTCAGAGTGACACAGAAGCAGATGACAGAGGAAAAACGAGAGAGACTAAGTGGCGGGGTATGTGATAGGATGTTCAACGAATTGCCCCGGATGCTTTCTCTTATGGATAGAGGAACTTTTACCCTTCTAAAACAAATAACAAACAGCCTTGCTAATGGCGCAGTCAAGGATAGGAATTTATTTATACTGCACCTCTACGCTGCAATGGGTCAGATAAAAAGAGGAAATTCTGATGAAAGCCTGGCAGCTATTTCTAAAGCTCTTGAGTCAATTCGACAACTAGCTCCTCTAAGAGACAATTATAACCACTTAACCCTGCGATATAGCTTTCGACGGGTATTAAATGAACTCCTTCCTTCGTGTACACAAAGTAACAGTGACGCAATTTTTATTGAGAAAATGTTTGCACTTTTTGAACAAGCGGCTAGTACCTATCCAGATGATGAAAAACAACTGATCTTAGAGGAAATCACCGCTAGAAAACTTGTAACATATTTTGAAAGGGGCTTTATCGATCAGCTTACGACCTTTATACACGACACAGTCGATCGGCTAGAAGAAATCCCGGATGCCCGTACAAAGTGTGAGAGACTAAACCAAATATTGAGTCAAATCTACCATATAAACAACATGTTACTCTCAAACAACATCTTACTCTCAGAGGAAGCCAAACACGGACTATTTCGTCAGATTGGCAAAATTCTTTCACGCGCTAGAGACTGCGATGCAAAATATGCTCTTGGATATGCGTTAGGATGCGAATGGGCCGTAGTGTATGACTATGGGTTCACACCAAGACCTGATGTTAAAATTCGTGATCCAGAATTTAAAAGCTATTTAGAGGACATTTTGGACCATACTAAAAACGGCTTTTAGCACATTCTTTTCACCCCAAGCACCCCCCCCCCGACGCTCATTTTCGCCGAAGGATCGAGTAAGGCAACCATCTTACGATGGTTGCCTCCTCTAAGAACCGTGCTTGCAAGTTTCCCTGCACACGGCTCAA
>CAZEQY010000053.1:4881-7340 GCA_964514655.1 uncultured bacterium | reverse complement strand
GCATTTGCGGAGCGCCGCTTTGAAGAGCCGGACGGCCACGGCGTCCTTTTCACCAATGGCACCGGCACCGGGAAGACCTTCACCGGCGGCGGCATCATCAAGCGCGCAGTGGACGCGGGCAAAGATAACGTGCTGGTTGTCGCGCCCACGCAAGGCATTCTGGACCATTGGGTTGAAGCGGCTGAAAAGCTGGGCGTGAAACTGAAGGTGCTGGACGATACGGTTTCCAACGGCAAGAAGGGCCCCGTCGCCACCACCTATGCCAATTTCCAGCAGAACAAGACCCTGGCCGATAGGGATTGGGATTATGTGGTAGCGGACGAAAGCCACACGCTTATGTCCGACCAGAACGGCAGCACCACCCAGGCGCTGACCGCACTGCGCGCTTTGACCAACCACCCCACGGGATACCGCGATCGCGCGCGCATGCAGCTTCGCCAGTATGCCGACCCCCTGGATGAAATGGTTGAGCGGCGCCGGACGCTCGAAAAAATGAAGATGCCGGTTGGCGATCTGCCGGCGAAGATCGAGGCGGCATACGCCGACCTGGAAGCGCGCATGAAACCCGTGGTCGAAAAGATCAAGGCGCAGGCGCGTTCCAAGGTTGCCTTCCTCAGCGCCACGCCCTTTGCCTACGATAAAAACGTGGATTATGCCGAAGGCTATCTGTTCAATTACGGGCCGGAGGACACGCGCGGCGGCTATAACGCCGGATCGCCAAAAGACAAATTCTTCATGCAGCACTTCGGCTATCGCATGAAGTACAACAAGCTGACCAAGCCGGAAGCCGCTGTTCAAAACGATGTGATGGAGCGGCAATTCCATGAATGGCTGCGCCAGCAGAAGGTGCTTTCTGGCCGCGTCCTGACCGTCGATAAAGACTATGACCGCAAATTTATGCTGGTCGATGATGGCGTGGGAAAGAAGATCGACCAGGCTCTAAAGTGGCTGGACGATGTGCGCGAGACCGACAAGCACGCTTCGGAATTGGGAACGGCCATCCGCCGCCGCTTCGATTATCTCGCCCGCATGCGCCTCCTGGAAGCGATCAAGGCAACGCACGCCGTTCCTGTGATCAAGAAGCACATGGCGATGGGCCGCAAGGTTGTGGTCTTCCATGACTTCAACGAAGGCGGCGGCTTTAATCCGTTTGAATACTCTCCCGACATGGGGCGCGGCATGCACACGGAAACCGGCGCGCCGCTGCGCGAGGCCGATGTGCGCGCCGCCTATGATCGTTTTGTGCAGGCAAATCCCTATGTGGAGCAGCTTGGCGCCGATATGGCGCGCATGCGCAGCCCGCTCGAAACCCTCCAGCGCGCATTCCCCGACGCCCTGGTCTATAACGGCACAGTCTCGAAAAAGACCCGCGCCGAAGCCAAGGCAAAATTCAATGTGGATGGCGGGCGCCATAATCTCATCGTGGTGCAGAGCGCCGCTGGCCAGGCCGGCATTTCGCTGCATGACACCACCGGCAAGCACCAGCGCGTTCTGATCAACCTGGGTATGCCGGGGCGTCCCGTCGCCGCCATCCAGATCGAAGGGCGCACCTATCGTATTGGCCAGGCCAGCGACGCCATTTTCCGGTACATGAACACCGGCACGAATTGGGAGCGTCACACTTTCGCGTCGCGCCTGGCAGAGCGCGCTGGCACTGCGGAAAACCTGGCGCTGGGCGATCGCGCCCGCACGCTGCGCCAGTCTTTCATCGACGCCTTCAACGAGTCGGCGCCTTATCCTCCGAGCAAGGAAGATGGGCGCGGCGGCAAAGAGACGGACCGCGCGCTTTACCAAAGCACCAGCGAATTCCAGCGCGCGAAGTCTTTCTATTATGCCCAGGGCAAGAAGAAGTCCGGGCGCATGGGCCGCGAGGGCACGGATTATTACGCCACGCCGGAGCCTATCGGTTACAAGATGGTCGAGTGGGCGAACATCCGCCCTGGCGATAAGGTGCTGGAGCCCAGCGCGGGCCACGGCGCCATTGCGCGCTCTTTCCCAGACACCTCCGAACGGACGCTGGTGGAGCCCAGCGCCGAGCTGGCGTCGCGCGCGATCCTGGCCAGCCCTGGCGCGGATGTGAAGCAACACCGTTTTGAAGACCTCCACATCGTCAACAAATACGACGCCATCGTGATGAACCCGCCCTTTGGCGCGGGCGGCAGCACGGCGGTTGCGCATATCGCCAAGGCCGCGACCCACCTCCGCGATGGCGGGCGCATTGTGGCGCTGATCCCGGAAGGCCCGGCTGCGGATAAGAAATTCGACGCATTCATGGAAAGTGACGCGGCCAAGGGGCTTTACCAGGTGGGCAATGTCCGCCTGCCGCCTTCGACCTTTGAGCGCGCTGGCACCAAGATCAACACCCGCGTGGTGATCCTGGAGCGCCAGAACACCGAAGCCGGGCGCGATCGTCTCCAGCCGCAGCAAGACCGCGATTTCAGCAGTGCCGAGAATATCGA
>CAZEQY010000053.1:0-4781 GCA_964514655.1 uncultured bacterium | reverse complement strand
AAGTTTGATGCGGCCCGCGCGGAATTTGAACCGGCGCTGCGCAAGCGGCTGGACCAGGTGGGCCTGGAAGACGTGCGGCTGGATTTGCCCGATCGGATCAATGCCACCTCCGGCGGCGTGACGGGAGAGACCGAAGGCATCCAGGTTGGCAAGGTTATTGCCCTGGCGATGGACAACACGCCGGAAGGATTGCGCAACGCGCTCAACCATGAAGGAATTCACCAGCTCCGGCGCCTGAATGTGATCCCGGAAAATGCGTGGAAAATACTGGAGAAGCGCGCGAAGGCATGGCGCGAAAAGTACGAGGTGGATAGCCGCTATGGCGATCTGCCGGAATCGCGGCTGGATGAAGAAGGCATTGCGCACGCTTTCCCGGACTTCCTGGATGGGAAGCTGGGGCCCGAAGGCAATGTGGTGAAGCGGGCATTTTTCCGCGTCCAACGGTTTTTCGAAGCGGTGCGCAATGCGCTGCATGGCCTTGGCTTCAAGACCGCCGAGGATGTTTTCCGCCAGATCGACAAGGGCGAATTCCGCCGCACCAGCGATGAGCCTGCCAGTGGTGAATTGAGCTTGGCGCGCAAAAAGACCGAAGAGCCAACTGAGGAAGAGCGCAAGACCAGCTTTATGGGCAAGGTCGATCGCGCCTCCGTCAAGGTGGGCATGGCGATCACAAAGGGGATTGGCGACGCCATCGACCGCGTGATGCCCAATACCGCCAAGGGCGCGCTGGACGATCTGCGCGAATGGTCCAAGCCGGCGGTGGACGCCGTGAAGATGGCGACTGTGCCGATGGCGGCGGGCACGCCGGAGACGCGCGCGGCGGCCAAGGACTTTGCCAATGGGATGCGGGAAGCCCGCGTTATTGGCGGGCGCCAGGACGATTATCTGAACAAGAAATTCACGCCGGAGCAGCGCCAGCGGATGTGGGACGCCGCCGACGAGGAAAGCGTGGCGCTCCAGGAAGGGCGCAGCACCGAAGGCATCGGCCTGTCCCGCCTGTCCCCGGAAGAGCGCAAGGCCGTCGAGGCGTTCCAGGCGGAATCGAATGCGACGCTTCAGGCGGCGCGCGATGTCGGCATGTTCAAGGGTGAGGGTCTTCCATCCTATGTCCCGCGCATGGTGGTAGCGGTGGGCGCCGATGGGAAGGCCGCGCGCCTGGGCTATGGTGGCGATGGCGTCCATGGCCTGGATGCGATCGGGCGCAACCTGAAGACCACCACAAGCAGCCTGAAGCAGCGCAAATATCTGACCCGCGAGCAGACCGAAGAAGCGGCCCGCGCGCTGGACCCCAATGCCGTGGTGGTGCGCGATATCCGCACCCTCCCGCTGGCCATGGCGCGTCTGCGCGAGGCGATCGCTGGCCGCAAGCTGATCAACACCATCCGGGAAATGGGCAATGCCGCCGGTGAGCAGACCATTTCCGAGGGATCGGAGCCGGAGGCTGGCAATGGCCATACCTGGTTCACCCTGGATCACCCGGCCTTTAAGACCTATCGACCCAAGTTTTTCACCAATGAAGAGACCGGAAAAATCGAGGTTCTTCACGATGCAAACGGGAATGCCCTGTTTGAGAAAGTGCCGATTTATGTCCGTGGCGACTTCGAGGGCCCGCTGCGCGCGGTCTTGACCAAGCCCAGCAATGCCATCGTGAAGACCCTGATGAACCTCAAGGGCAAAACGATGTCGGTGATCATGTATTCGCCGATGATGCACAACGCCGTGATCTGGGGCAAAGCCCTTCCGGCGGCGCCGCTGAAGCTGATCACGCCATGGTATCGCGGCGCTGATGGCAGCCTGCGCCCCGGCCTCCAGCTCTATGGCGAAGGCCGGATCGCAAAAAATGATCCCGTCACCATGAAAGAGGCCCTTCGCAACGGACTGGACCCGATCGGCAAGCGGTATGGCATTTATGACGCAACTGGCATCGTGGAAGACCCGACCCTGAAGCCTGGCCGCTCCTGGACTGCCCAGGTGCTGGCCTATGTCCCCGGCCTGTTCGACAAAGCCAAGGGCGAGGCGGTCAAACGCTATATCGATAAGGCCGGCGATGTCTGGCACAACAAGTTCCTGTGGGACTTGGTGGGCGACCTCCAGATGGGGCTCTACACCACCATGCGGGACAAGGCGATTGAGGCCGGCCACGATCCCCAGACCGCCGGACGCATGGCCGCACACTTCGCCAACCGCTATGCCGGCGCGCTTCCAATTGAGTCCATGTCCCAGGGCGCGCGCACGATCGCAAATTTCTTGATGTTCTCGCGATCCTTCACCCTGACCAACCTTGGCGCCTTCAAGGATGTCGTGGCGGGCCTGCCGCGCGATGTGCAGGCGCAAATCCTTCGGGATCGCGGCATCGAGGCGCTGAACCAAATCCAGGGCACGGCCCGCCGCAAGGCCGCCACCATGCTGGCCATGGACGTTGTGCTGTCCCATGTCGGCACCTTCCTGGCCGCCTATGCGATCGCCTGGGCCGCCGGCGCCGCCTTCCAGCCGCCGTCCGAGAATGAGCCGGGCAAGGAGGACCGTTTTCTTATCGGCTATCAGAAGGACGGCACAGCGATCTATGGGCGCCTGCCCACCGGCAAGGTCGGTGAAGACCTCCAGGATTGGGTGGGCTCGCCTGTCGATGTCGCCCACCGGAAACTCAGCCCCTTCGGCCACCTGGTCAATGGCTTGTGGTCGAACGACAAGGGCTTTGGCCAGAAAATCTATGATCCCTACGACACCAGCGCCCAGGGCTATGCCAAGAACATGGCCCGCGTGGCGGAATTCGCCATGGAATCGGTCCTGCCGATTTCGCCTTTCAAGGCTCTCAGCAGCCTGGGCAGCGACAAGGGCGAAACCCAGACCAAAATCGAGCAAATTTTGTTGCCCATGATCGGCATTACCGTGTCGAAGGGTGCGCCTGGCGGCCCCGCGATGGGGCAGCTTTATGCCAGCCGGGACGAGCATGGATTCCAGGTTGGCGAGAAAATGCCTGAAATTAAAGAAAAAATCGCGGCTGGTGATATTCACGGCGCCACCAAGATGATGACGGAGCTGGGCATGTCGCGCAGCTATCAGCGGTTCATTATCAAGACCAGCAAAAACCCGCGCGCGCGCATGTCCAAGAGCCAAATGCGTGAATTCATGGGCTACGCCAAGCCGGACGAAAGAGAGAGAATGCGCGGGTTTATTGACGCCGATCGCGCCCGCCGTGCCCAGCCCGACGAGGAAGACAATTCCGCGCCGGCGGATCAGCATTCCGAGCTGACGCCCCAGGATTTCAAGGCGGCGGTAAAGAGCGGAACCGTACAGCAATTTGCTTCGGCGGGCGGGACTTGGACCCGCGAGCAGGCGGCCCGCGCCGCCCAATCGGCGGGAATGCCGGGCACGGCGGCCATCCTGCGCAGCGTGTCCGGCCCCATCGTGGGCTCGTATCAAAATAGCGATGGCGAACCAGCCTTTGGGTAGGCATCATCCCGTTGGGGGCGAATCAGGCCCTGCACGCTATGAGGCGCATCCGTGCAACTGTCGGAGCATTTTTCTTACGAGGAATTGACCGCTTCCCAGGAAGCGGTGCGCCATAACATTGACAACGTGCCGTCTGACCAGGTGGTTGCAAATTTGCGCACCACGGCGGAAGGGCTGGAATTGGTGCGGGCGATGCTCGCCAAGCCCATCATCATTTCGAGCGGGTATCGATCGGAAGAACTGAATTCCGCGCTGGGCGGCGTGATCACCTCCGCGCACTGTCGTGGCTTTGCGGCAGACTTCATCTGCCCCGCCGCCGGCACGCCATACCAGATCGCCGCGCGCATCATGGCGGTGGAAGCCATCAAATTTGATCAACTGATTATGGAAGGAAATTGGGTTCATATTTCCTTCGCGCCGCCGCTGCGCCGCCAGGTGCTGACGGCGACATTCAAGCAAGGGGTGGCATCCTATTCGCCGGGTCTCAAGGGGGCAGCATGAGCAATCCGAACGTCAAATTTGCTTTCCGCATCACGGGAAACCCTTTGCTGGACTCCCTGATCTCGCATCTTCTGGTCGGCCTGGCGACGCTGGTTGTCGGACTTATTTCCGCCTGGCTCAACGCCAAGGGCTTCCATGTTCTGGCGCTCCAGGACTGGCTGAATGCCAATGGCTTCAACATCCCGGACCTCAATCAATGGCTGATCGGCGGGACCGCTTCTATTCTGATCGCGGGAGCAACCATCGTCTGGTCTTTCATCCAATCGCGCGCGCGCCTGGCCACGGCAGTACAGGCTGGCGTCAATCTGGTTTTGGCCGGCGCCGCAGTTACCACGGACGGCGAAACCAAGATTACCGCGATCGGCGCCCCGGACGCTTCGCCGCCATTGCCGGTGACGCCGGCGGCAGCCACCAAGATCGTTCAAAATTTCGGCACGGTGAAATGAATGGGCTGGCTAAGTGCGGCAGTTGAAGTTTTTAAAGCCATCTGGGATTTCTTCCACCCGAAGAAAACGCCGGAGGAAATGGCGCGCGAAGGTGGCGTTGCAGAATCGGAGAGAGACAATGCGGTTTCAGGGTTGCATGAGGTTCAAGCTGGCGTCGCGGCTGGCCAGGACCAGCGCGGTAAGCTCGCTGCTGATCCTGGGCGCGTGCGGGATGACACAGGGGTTGTCGGCGCCAGCCGCCCCTGGAATCCCGACGAGCAAGGGTAAGGCGGCAATTAAGCCGCTTTCGTGCAGCGAATTTGATCCGGTGACATATTCGAACGGCAAGCCTGGCGTCACGGTGGCGGATATCCAGGAGGCACTGAAAAGCCCAGAAAATCC
>CAZEQY010000052.1:0-8058 GCA_964514655.1 uncultured bacterium | reverse complement strand
GTTATAAAATCGGGGTGGTAGCATGAAGAAGCTGCTCACTTTCTTCGGTTGAGAGCAGCTTGCGCTCTAGTAGTAGATCTATGAAATCACGCTTCTCTCTTGAAGATAAAGCTATATCAATGGCTTCACGGATGTCAGCCATTTTGACTGTTTGCGCGATCTTTGAACCATAGGCCTCTTCGACTAGTATATATGCGGCACATTTTCCAGTACGAAGTGCTGTAATAAGAATGTTATTAGGGGGAGGTATTCTAGCTGCAAGAAAACTTGCTAACCCGAACTCTCCTGATTGTAAAGCCTTTTCCAGGCAAATATTTGCATGTTCCGGTAATTTTGCTTTATATGTCGCAACAAGATTTTGCAGTAGTGATAGATCGCTTTTCTCAAGAGCAATATCAACTGCTTTTTCTAGTTGTTCAGGGTTGAGTTTGACACCAGATTGCAATAATTTCAGAATAGCTTGTGAATCACGTTTTGACAGTTGTTCTGTCAAAACTGTCTGACAAGCAGCGCTCGTTACGTTCTGCTTCACACCTAAATCGCTGAGTGATTGCACGAGTATTCGATTATCTAAAGCTACTGCAGTCCAGAGGGTGACTTGAGGGGCAACTCCGGTAACATCTACAGGCACGCCTGCATTCAAAAGGCGTAATGCACGATCTAGATCTTTTTTGCTTCCTGTGGCTGCGAGCGCTTTATAACGATTCATCGCATACCGGGTACGCATGAGGGGTTGGATCCGAGGGTCTAGCTTATAAGGCAAGTTATTGGCATTTGTTTCGATGCTTTCAAATATCTCATTAGGTGTTTTTTCTGGGACGGTCGTTGCGTCAACAGTTTGAGTACGCTCACCTTTGGGTGGCTCTGGCATGATCCACCCGGTTTCTCTAATAGCCTGCATGACGTCAGTATTACTACATTCAAGAGCTTTTTCGAACAGAAAGTCATACAATTTTTGAAGTTCTGCTGTTACTTTGGGTAGCGTTAGTCCGCGTAGGGCCGCACCAACGCTTAATGCCGGGCCCATTCTTGTCCGTTTTGCAATAATAGCACTTATCAATTGATAGCATGTGAAGTGGTAAAAGAAGGGTGAATCTTCTCCAAGTATACGTTCAAACCCTGAATGATAGCGGTCATAAAATTCTCTGGGGATCTTATCTGACAACTTTAAGGCTGGCGGATCGCTTAGCACTAAACCAAGAAGTTCCTGTATCGCTATACGCAAAGAAAAAGGCGTGACTGTTGTGTCAGAATTGATATCCGCTGCTTTGCTTGCTACAGCAGCGTCCTGTTCAACGGGTTTTACTGCACCTGCCTTAAGCAATATATCGATTGCACTTTGGTTATTTGCAAGAGTTGCGATACGTAGTGCGGCGTCCAAATAGGTTTGTTTGGGGTCTTGAAGTTCATCTATAGCAAGCTGTAGATTGGTTTGTACAGGTAGTCCCTTGCGAAATACGTTTTCTATATGACTTGCGGCTGTATATACTTTTACCTCTCGTGGTATATTGCCATCGCTCCAAAATTCCTGCAGCAGTGTTGCATAAAAATCCTTTTGTTCTTCTCGCTTGCCGACTGAATGCTCAAGTTGTGATGAAGAAGGCAGGCAAACTGCTAGATCGGCAAAAAGCTCTTTATAAAAGTTTTGTGATTCAAGTGCGTTTGTGGAAACAAGCTTGTATCCTTGCGAAGTCAATTCGTAATTCATGCAATACAGATTGCCATCTTTAGTAGGGCGATAATAGACGTGCGCTTGGTTTTTTAGTCGTGCAATGACAACATCACGAAATTCGATCGGAGCTTTATCTCTATTTGGTTTGCAAACTAGACGTGAAATACAAAAGGCTTTTTCAGCCCCTACTAATGTGGGGGGAGAACCTATTGTAGGTGGGGTTGGGTGATTTAGTGTGCCATCTAGTATTTCGGTTAGCGATGTATTTGGTGCTACTACATTTTGTATAAGATGTTGGCTATTTCCACCTCGCGCAAGAAACGAAGCCTCTTTATCCCAAACGCGTACTGTACCTTTCACAACCGGTCTTGAAAAAAATAATCTGCTCCTGTTGGTGTCCACTGTGTTGCTAGGTCCTGCTAGAGTGCGCCTACTCAGTTCATCATCAAGAAATAAAACAGAATGATGTGGAAAGACGGTGTATGCGACTTTAGGGATGTCAGCTTTCGTGGTAGGAAGAAGGAGGGTGGGCATAGCTGTTACGTCAAAATCACTTTCTTGGAACAAATTGCGTACACATGACTGTGTAAGTGGGCGTTTTGCTGTCGGGCTACCATTGCCTTGCGCACCGTAGAGATGGTTTTGCACTTTATCAAGCATTGCTCCTTTGGTTCTTAGTGACCCTACTTTTTCGTTCGTTGGAATATCCAATGATGATTGAACTAAAATGGGCATAGGAATAGTTCCGCTTTTAGCGCCATAGATTGCACCTAAATTTTCTCCGCCACCAAAACAGGTGTTAAGTAAAAGAAAGTCCGTTCCTACATCGTGTAGACAGTCTAATGTCTTGCGAAAATCAGATGGTGCAAGGCCGGCAATATGTGCCTTTTGATCGATAGTCTCGGGGCTGCCATGTCCATACCAAATTACTGAGCGACGAATAGGTTTTCCATCTACTTCTTTAACAAGACATTGTTCTAGATCTGTTGCGAGATTCACTTGTTTTGGGGGAAGTTTCGTGACGGAATCGGTGTATAGTGTAAAGCCAACAATTCCATTTTCGAGCAATTGCTGTTCGCTTTTCGCAACTACTACGATGCCAGTATCTTCTCTTGTAAATAGTTTAATGTCAGCTGTATCATCGAAAAAGTGCATATTAGATCGAATCAAGCCACGAGTGGTCAGCACAGGCATATTGTTTGAGAGAATATTTGCTGTATGCAACATGGCATCTGTAGTGTCTACTTGGCCTTCTTCAAGGTAGGCTATTGCGAGCCTTCCAAGATGTACATCTGTTGTTTCTGTACTTTTTTGGGCTACGGTTGCCGGAGGTGAGGCGGCCAAGACCTTCATGGCGACATTTGTAATTTCCGATTGGGTTTTTTCTCTTAATGAGCGAAATCCATAGTAGGACTCACCAACAGATACAATGTGTCCCAATATAGGTAGTGCCTGAATAATAGCTAGTACTTTATGTATACGTCCGTTGATGGGGTCATTTCTTAACTCCCAGTGTTTTCGACACATAGAATAGTCAAATGCCCTCGTAAGCTTAGAGTAGTAGTTAAATGGTAACATCGCACCTTATCATGTACACATAATTTTAATTTTATTTAAACATGCGCATCTGTTCTCGTCAATAGCATTAAAAGTCCGCAGGGTAATGGCATTGTAAATCTCTACTAATCAGTGCTTTGAGTATATCCGAGAAGATCTGGCTGGATATAATAAATTTTATGAAAGTGGCCGTATGCTGTAATTAATATTTTTAATAGACCTTGACTAAAAGGTGTGCTAGATGCTAGAATTATTGCTTTACACTAATAAAGAGAGGGGGATTATTATGACAGCAATAACATCCTATGCAAATACTGGATGGCGCATAACAAATGCCGCTGTAGGTGCAGCATTAATAGGCTATTATATCTACAAAATAGAAGAAGCAAATCCTGTTGAAACCTTTCTTGATATTGTGCCGCACCTGCTTGAAGCATGGCAACCAGAGGGAATTCTTGGAACCCTTCTTCCTCTAGGACATATAGTGCGCACCTACGAAATCCAGACCTCCGGTCCAACAGTGTGGACGCCTGCAGAAGCAAAAGTCATAGACTCCATTTTTCATGGTATAGGCTTTCTTCGTAGTGCGATAGCGCGACTGGCCTAATAAGATTAATTAAAAGGGGTCGACGAGACCCCCACCCTCTAACACCACTTCGTAACGAAGTTGTAGATTGTGCGACAAATTTGCTTATCGCTGTTGCCAAAAAAGAAGATGCTGAATCAATTGGGGCATTGCGTTCCCTGCATAGCTTTATGAAGCAAAAAAGATAGCCTTAGGTGTTCGCATTTCAGAACATAATAGTTCATTAGATGACCATATTCTTTCCGTTCCATTCTATATGATGGCAGATCTTGAAAGGCTTGTGAATAAAGAGTTGTCTCGAATGTAAAGATTGAGTAAGGCAGTCATCTTGTCATGGCCCCTTTCATAAGTATTACTTTTTACCCAAGTATTTTAAAACGAAAATCTGCGATCAGGTGGCTTTAATTACACCTTAAATAACAACCCAAACAAATGTGTGGTATCGGGATATTTGGAGCAGATGAGGTCATTTACGCACTCAAAGAATGCCTGTCGGGGATTGTCGAACGTGCCAAAGTCCAACACTCCAGTATTGGTGTCGCCAAAGCGGTATATATTGTGCTTAGGATCTACTCTGCAGTAGAGGACATGCTTGTCAATTGCCAAAAAGATGGTGCCGTGACATGATGCAAGCTCTTCTTTGCATGCCTCTATTTGTATCTCAAGTTGCGCTGCTACTTCATGTGCCTTGCATTCTTCAATAAAACCAAGGCTAATATCGCGTATTCCTGCCTGCTTGCGAAAGCGTTCGGGGAACCATTCAAGAAAATTATGCTGCGCTCTAAATAAGACCCCGATATTATTATAAAGCTGTCGAAAGCGATCTGATGCAGATATTGAGCCGACTCTAGAGACGTGTATAAATTCTTCGCACGTAAGATATGGATACTTCAGTTCGTTGCACACCCAACGAGTAGTTGTCCCCACACAGACACCATCATCAAGGGCTTCATTGCTATCTTCTAATCCCTGTTTCATCTCGCCACTAATTGCACCGCTCCATTTGCGGTAAAATTCGCTCCTTTCACGTAGCAGGGCATCTAGTTCTTCGTAATAGCTGCCATCTTTTACGCCTACTAATATCCACGTTGGCATCTGCAAAGAAACAAGCTCATAAGGCCCAAAGGCTTGCTTTTTCAGGGAGGCGCTATTTGATGCAATATGTTTTGTAAATGCACGCCTATTTTGCAGGGCGACCAATGCGGCTTTATTTTGCAAAAGATGAAGACGCGCCATTGGCGGGAGATCTTCAGGAATGCCGGGGATATAATTTGCCCAAGGTAGGGAGCTTGTGCATAGGCTTGAATAGCTGTGGGTGAGATCCTGTATTGCTTTTGCGGCCTTAGGGATGCATATGGGTTTTACGCCTACAACTTTTAGCCTTGCTTCTAGCTTTTTTGCGTTTAATAGCGTGGCAAGATCATCTAAAGAGCCTGCATCAAGGCCCTCTCCTTGCATCAGCAGCTTAATGACTTCAACCTCGGCTTCATGTTTTCGCGTTCTCGTGCGTTGCTCATCGCCAGATGCTAGCCCCATAGCTTCTACGACGGTGTTTTCAACAAATGCGCCCACACAATTTTGAGGAGATACGCACCTTGTAAGCTCCTGAGAAAGATAGACATCGTTTAAGAGGCGTCGAAACTCTGTTGACCAAATAGCCCTCTCTTCTTGCGTCAAAGCTTTTTGCTTTTGAAGTCTGTAGATGTCGGGAAATCGCAATGCAAAAGCTTGCGTGAGCACTGTTCGACCCTCGATAAGGTCTTTTCGCAGCTGCTTGCCAAACTGTTCAAGTTCCTGCTTGAGTTCTGCACAAAACGAGCGTACAGCATCAATCTGCTCCATGGGCAATGTCTCTTGCACACTCAGGGCATCAATTGCTTCTGCTACTTCTTCGCCTTTTGTTTCTATTATAGTGACGACTCCGGTCTGCTGTCTTGCTTCAATAAATTCCCAGGAAAGGCCTGTAGACAATGCGTCAATTACAGGTTGAGGGAATGGATGGGTGTTATAGGGTAGCTCACACCGAGGGGTGAGTAACTCGACGTGATGAGATTTTCTAGTAGCTGGAAGGCGCTGCAGGCACTGCATAAGTTCTTCATCACCCCGTATTTTCAACTCTTGCTTTGCTTGAACGGTTGGGAGATCATCGTAATCTTCTTCATCATCAGAGTCTTCGAATACTACAGAAGCAAGTCTCTTCTCAAGAGTGGCCATATCGTCCCTCAACGCATCAACCTTTGGGCCGCGAAGGGTATACGTATCGGTGTAGTTGCCCTTACCTTCACAAAAAACAACTTCACAAAAGAGCGTTTGCAAATGCGCCTCAAGTTGCGGGCGCAGTACGTGATTCCAGACTACAATTCTTCGTTTTATGTATGCTTGTGTGTCAGGCTCATAAGGCGTTGCATATGCCCCTGTTTCAACATCTATCCAGCTTGGCCCCTCAATAACCATTCCCGAATAATGCGCTCGAGCATCAAGAGTTAATTCTGACTTGGGATGATCCCTTAGCAAAAGCCCAAAAGCTCTATAAGGACTTCCGGAGTATTCAAATGGCTGCCATTCAACTATAACCTTTGTAAATAACCCGTGGATTTTTTTCCACTCCTCAAGGTTATTTAGGCCAATCTGCAGGTAGTAACGAATATGGCTTGGGCATTTTTCAGGATGGAAGGCGCCTATAGACACCCACGCCATGCTATCATCTTTTTGTTCATACAGTGGCCATGAATCGTACCACCTTTCATAGCTAACTAAACAACCAAGAGGTTTAGTTTCGTTAAAAAGCGCTGCACGTACAGTATCGTTATGTGTAGTAGGATTCATAATAGCGTAAGAGTATCCCACAATAGGTCATTTTACTCAATAAGCCGAAACGCCTTGAATTTCCTATTCCTTTGGGAAAGGCTTGTGCCTGCATAGGGCATAATCTCTTCTTACCTAAACTGAGCCTTCCGATTTTCGCTTTATCATCACAGTGAATCAATACAGCTCCACTCCGTTGATAAATTTTTCTCTGAGAAATGGTAGCTATGGCTGTACCCTATAGGCTCATACCGAGCATACTAGCCACTGAACAACACGGCCTTAGTCTTATAAATGGTGTCAAAATGGTGTTCTCTAATTGCGCATTAAAGTTGCAACATGTTTTTCCCTTTTTCTAGAACTTTGATCAGTTCATGTCAGGCCACGCAGTATCACAGTTTGTAAACTGTGATGCTGCGTGGCCTGACACAAACTCAACCCCATTATATGATAAACCACGCCCCCACACGGGGAGCGACTTGGTCTGCAAATGCGCGTTTCATTGTCAAAATGGTTTCAATCCACGCCCCCACACGGGGAGCGACGAGGTCATTATGATGCCTATGGTAGATAAGGTCGTTTCAATCCACGCCCCCACACGGGGAGCGACCTCATACCACGAGTTAAAGCTATATCAGGTATGAAAGTTTCAATCCACGCCCCCACACGGGGAGCGACCTGAACAAACAATTTATGATTCTTTTATTAAACCAGGTTTCAATCCACGCCCCCACACGGGGAGCGACATGTAGATGAATTATCTCAGAAAACTATAGGGGGAAGTTTCAATCCACGCCCCCACACGGGGAGCGACGTTCGCTGCTGGTATAGCTGTACCTGCATCAGTAACGTTTCAATCCACGCCCCCACACGGGGAGCGACCAGGTAGCCACTTTTGCTAGACCTGTGCTTTGAAGTTTCAATCCACGCCCCCACACGGGGAGCGACTTAAATAATTTGGCTGCAGGAGTAATTGACAATGTGTTTCAATCCACGCCCTCACACGGGGAGCGACATATCTACAGAAGGCACTTGGGCAATAACATAAGGTGTTTCAATCCACGCCCCCACACGGGGAGCGACTTGACCCAACGTGCCGCCTGCAGTATTCCTTGAAAGGTTTCAATCCACGCCCCCACACGGGGAGCGACGCACCCTGGAGCCCTCAGAAAGGCACTTCATGTGTTTCAATCCACGCCCCCACACGGGGAGCGACATATTGAATTGCGTTGTTGTTTTTATTATCCTTACGTTTCAATCCACGCCCCCACACGGGGAGCGACCAAAATGCCTTTTATCATACAATCTTCTAAATTTGTTTCAATCCACGCCCCCGCACGGGGAGCGACACACTGGCTAGTACGCAGCAAGGAGATTCTTTAAGTTTCAATCCACGCCCCCGCACGGGGAGCGACTTTTGCCTACTCCTGGTCCCGAG
>CAZEQY010000051.1:0-8583 GCA_964514655.1 uncultured bacterium | reverse complement strand
GCGGTTTTCTCCTAGGCGAAAAACCACCAGCCCCCTTTGAATTTCCTATTCCTTAAAGCTGCGAGAACTTCTTTTGCATCTACTATGCGGACGTCTGGTGCAAGATCGAGCTGTTTTGGCTTTTCAGGAATAAATAAGGCATAGATTTTTTTTGCGTCGGTGGTTCCAAGAGGAGGGATCCCCTTTGCTTTTAGTGTATCTTCTAACTGTAACAGAGCATTATGTTTAGCAACATAAACTTGTGTGAGGAGGAGGAAAGTCAAGGGAGATGGGGAGAAGATTGCCCAAATGGGGCGTATGAGCGAAAAGCTGCCATTTATCGCGACAATATCATAGCGCTGAGCTACGAGATACTTTGCATCGGGTAAGAACCAAAGAATAAAATCATGCGCACAGGCTATTTTACTTCTCTTCGTTAAATGCGAGAATCAGTTTTCCAAGTCCAAGATGGTTCCAAAGTTCCTGGCAGATAGTTTTAAACTCTTTATCGAGCCTGAAGGCATTGACATTTGTGAGCATCATTTCAGGCCTTCCTTCAGAAAGAGCCGGAGGCAGAGCTATCGCAAATTCTGCTAACTCATCTTTTCTAAGCGTTGTTTTTTTGAGCATCGATACAAGTTTTCTGATAGAAGCATTCAAGCTTTTATGAGAGCTGTAGGCATTTGACGTAGGATTTAGGAGTTCCCTAAAAGCGCTGATACACTCTTCATGTCGTAGATTTTCTACCTCAGCTAAAATTTCCTCGCTTTTAGGAAGACGCACCCCTTTTACATCAGATAACAGTGCGAGAAGATCTTCAGGCTGAGTGTTTGGAAAGTAGAACAGTTCCTTTGCCATGTATGTGCAGAGCATATTTGTGAGGGCTGCCTGAGGTAGTTGTTTGCTGCATATCTCATGAAGATCGCGGCTAAGAGATCGTTGTGAAAGTATTAAGTACCTACTACGTAGTTCTGCTATTAATTCTTCCAATTCTCTATTTTCTTTGTCAGATCTTTCAACTCCATCTAATGCAGCAAATTCATACCACTTTATTGCTATCTTTATATCCTGAGCCACTCCGATACCGTATTGGTATATGTGCCCTAACATGTACTGGGCATAGGTGCATCCTTGTTTAGCAGAAAGATGGTACCATTTAGCAGCTTCTTCATGATCTGCCTCTACTCCCTCTCCATCTGCATACATAAGACCTAAACAGTATTGAGCTTCTCTATGACCCCGCTCGGCAGCAAAGGAAAATCTTTTGAATGCTTGTTCCAAGTTTTCTGGAATTACAATCCCATTTCGGTAGGCATTTCCAAGTAAAAATGAAGATTCTACATGGCCATTATCTGCTGCGGATGTGAGCCATTTACAGGCCTCATCGTTATTTGCCACAACACCCTTGCCATCTTTGTACATGATCCCTACGTAAAACTGCGATTCCAAATGGCCCTGTTCTGCTGCGCGAAGAAGCCAGTTGAAAGCTTCTGCAAAATCTTCCGGCATTCCATCGCCTTCGTAATGCAGTTTACCCAATCTATACTGAGCATCTGGAACGCCCTGCTCTGCAGCAAGGAGATACCAATTTGCGGCTTCCTGTGCATTTTTAGGAACGCCATGTCCATTGTAGTGAAGTAAGCCTAGACAATATTGACTGAGGCTATGCTGTTCGCTTGCGGCGAGCTCAAAGTATCTAGCCGCTTCTTTATAGTTTCTCAGCTTTTCATTATCTCGATATATGGTGGCAAGTGAGTAGAAAGCGTCTATGAAGTTCTGGTCAGCAGCATGTTGTAACCAGCCAATTACCTCTATCAAATCATTACTATTTTTGGCACGTTCATAGAGTAGAGAAGCCGCACGACATTGAGCTTCTGGATGTCCTTTTCTTGCAGCGCGAAGACTCCAACGTAAAGACTCATCTTTATTAGAATCCAAATAGAGCGCTCCCAAATTATTCTCTGCATACATATAGCCCTGTCCTGCAGCAAGAAGATACCATTTTTCAGCTTCTTTTAGATCTATGGGTACCTGATCGCCTTCTTGATATGCTCTACCCAACTTGTTTTGTGCCGGAGCGTACCCCATATATGCCGAATCACGAATGAAATCAGTCATGGGGCAATTAACGCCGCGGGCATAAAGCGATTTTGCACTCTTTGATTGGCGTATCCAATCAAGGGCTATCCCCCTATCAAGCTCATAACTGCCCTTATTTAAGAAAACCCTCTGTGCTAATTCAATTTGTGCCCCAATATGGCCGTTTTTGGCAAGAAAGACTATGTCTTTTATTCGATGTCTCATAGCTTGCCACTGATCTTCCTCAGGCTTGTATGATATGGGGCTAAAAAAAATTGCGTGGGCAGGCATAGGTCCTAATGAGATGTTCATAGGAAATATTCTATTAACCCATGCCGACTGATCCTCCAAGGCATGGTGCCACGCTTTACAGACCCTCCTGCAGTTAAGAAAGGTCTGGTTCGGAAGATGAGAAACAATAATCCTTAATAAAACACCAGGCAAAGCAGGCTCGTCAAAATTTCCCGTTGTAACCTTAGAAACAATCTCGCAAAAACCATTTAGTGATATGTTCTCTATAGCTTCTTGAATGTGTGTGAAGTCGCCAAGTGGAGTAGTGGAAACGAGTGATTCTTGTACTCGTGATTGAGTACAGAGGGAGTATAATGCCTTTCCCATCATTCCAATCGTCTCGCCCGTGTCTAGGCGAAGAGTAACTTCTTCTATGAGGGTGCTCAGTTCAGCCTGATGTGAAACCAATCGCTGTAAATTTTTTCCTGTGTAGACCAATGGTGGTTTTTTGACTCGATCAATAATCAAAGTCGTGACTGGGACTTTTTTAACATGTTCGTAAAAGCGATCCTTACCAATTCGTTTTAAATAATTTTCTGAAATTCGCCATCTTCCATTATCGTTCCTTCCTAGAAGATGTTTTATGCTAAAAATCGAGCCTACAGCGCTCATTATCTGTCCCAAGAGACTGGAGGACTCTTCAATATTGTAGGATCTTGCAAGTTGTGACCTAAACCCCTTCACTGAGTCATCACTTTCACTAGAATCTATGAGTTGTATAATTTTCTGAACAAGCTCTCTACTGGGACTAAAAGCTCTATTGCCCGTTAAAAGTCTCTTTATTGCAACCACTTTTTCACGTGCAAACGTATGGCAAATCTCTGAGGTTTTTTGCCCAAGTTCAGGCACCTCTAATGTCAGTCTTTCAATTTGACCCACTAATGAATCTATGCTCATAAACCCTCAAATAATGAGGGTAATATAGCTAAAATACTTATAAATATCAATAATAATAAGGTAATTTATTAGAGAATTGTTGAACGGTTATTTTATTCATAATGTTGCACTGCTTATGGGTTCAAGAAAGCTTCTCTTTTTTACATAAATGCATCGTTCGAGACCTTTTGCTTTGACGAGAAATTTGTTAAATAAAGCTTTTGCCTTCACGGGTCGATTTGAAAGCTGCTGTGCAAAGGCTTCCCAAAAATAGCTCTCGATACAGTTTTGGTCAAGTTGCAGAGCATAGCGTGCTCGTGCAATTGCCATTTCTAGGTTCCCACTCTTAGTAGCTTCATAGCAGGTGCAAATCGCTTCCGCGAGAGCAAGGTGTGCCAGAGGATCTCCCGGGAGGCTAACAATTAATTCGTGAACCTTGCTGATCTGTTGCAGGAGCGTTTTTCAGTGCGCTTCTTTTTACGACACGAAGGGCATCGAATAGTTTGAGAATGAAAATTGAATTGAAGTGTCTCATACCAATACTTCTGTTCTTTTGCTTTAAAGACAAATTTTTTGTTGCATTGCAGACACGTCTTCTTAGAGTCAACGTAAAAATACTTCGGTACGTGGTAGTAAGAACAAAAAATCTGAGGTGAAATGTCCCCAGGAACTGCACCCTCAGGTATTTTTGGTCTAAAATCTGGATCGATGTCGGTATATGTGAATGCTTTTCCATCAGTGCCAATGAACACTTTTTCTATGAGCGGAATATCGCCATATAGGCTATGACGATATTCTTTTTTGGCCGATTTTTTCTTTTGCTTTTTCATAAATCACTCCAGGCTAGTGTAAACGAAAGCCAAGTGCTGGAAACTGCTCTATCAATTGGAGATAGAGGACTTCTAGGCCTTCAGCACGAATGTTGTCACAATGCTCACAGATAAAGGAAATCATTTTAGGACACTGCTTAAGTAGTGAAAGTACACCCTTATGCGTAAACAGTCCAAATTCGAGCTCTAAACTCATCAATTCAGGACACAACTTTCCTATGGCATTTAAGGCATTGTCGGTAAGTTCGTAGCAATTATAAATATTGAGTTTAAGCAGGTGAGGGGTTTGCTCCAGCAAGTGCGCAAGTGTTTGATCATTTATGCTTAATTCTGCGAGATCTAGGCACAGTATATTGCTTAAATCTACTTTATTGTCCTTGCCGGGAAATTCACGTAAATATAACTGATTTTTTTCAGTTAATAGAGACTCGATCTTTTCAATACCTGCATCTCTTTCCAGAGTATTTTTATAGTAGTCAAAAGAAAAATCCTGATTTGATGGCGAATAGGCCTTTAGGCCTCGGTAGGCATCGATCTGAATAGCGGCCTTTTCCTCGAGCATTCGAAGTTCAGGTTCGGAGATCTTGCAACGCCACAAGATAAGCATTGATAAATTCTGACAATGCTCGACAAGGTGCAGCAAGCCCTTTATTGTTATATTTGGGCAGTCTGACAAAACAATTTTTTTTACATCAGGCGCAAAAGCTGCTACATCCTCTAAAGTTTCATCAGTAACCCCTTCACTGTTGCTTAAATTTATATATTCTATATCAGTGGTTTCTGCTGCAAATCGAATAGGCGTTCGCAAGTTCGTTAGCTTTAAGTCCTCAAGTCTCATTGAATAGTTGGCAATTGACACGAAGCTCTTGCCTGTTAAGCAAGAACAGTTAGTTAACGATAACATCGATACTTGTGAACACACCTTCATAAGATTGTAAACGCCCTCATCAGAAAGTGACGTACAGTCATCTAATTGGAGGAAGGATAATCGAAGTTGTTCTATTCCTTGTACTTCTTTTCCCTCTAGTGAGCTGCATCGCTCTATTTTGAGTGAAAAAATCATAGGGCATAGACTTAAGAGGGAAGAAAAGCCCTGATCTGTGATTTTTCTTCCGTTTACTATATACACATCTTCAAGCATGCGGCAGCTATTTGCAAGCTGCAGAAGTCCAGTATCATCAATTTTGGTAAGGTGAATTCTTTTCAGCATTTTGCAGCTATACTGGATCCATTCATATGTCGTAAGATCCTGTAGGTGAGGGCATAGATGCGTAAATAGCTGTGCTCCTTCAGCTGGAATATCGAGAATTAATGTACTCAATTGGGGCAACTGGATTGTAATTTCTTGGAGTGTTATGGATACTCTTCTCAGTGTCAGAGAGTGGAGCTGCACAGACGATGAGAGAAATTGCCCATGCACATGGGGGGCATCAAGAATGGTCAAGTGTGTGAGCAGGGGAGTGTTGCTCAAAAATGCTTGTAGGCCATTATCTGTCACATTGCCAAGATCATAGAGTGTACATTCGAGAAGATTGGGGCAATCTAACGCTGAGAAAAAACGATCGTCTATTTCTGGTGGAGCGCGAAGAATAAGCTCAGTGAGTTTTGGGCAATTGGCGAGAAACGTAACTATCGCTTGCGCTGTAATATTTTCGCACCAGCGGATGGTCACTTTTGAAAGGTTTGGGCAGGAAAGTGATAGAAGGCCTTTGTCGGTAATTTTTTCGCAGCTAGATAAATCTAATTCTGTGATATATCTGCCCTGCTTTTGCAATCTGATAAGTCCTTCATCTAAAAAGTCATGTGGATATTTTGGGCGTACTTTGAATGTCATGGCTTTGCCTGTCTAACTACAAAATTTTGGGTGCTTCATTTCACGCATGATGGTGCTTATTTTCCAGTATCCTAGATGACTTAGGTAGTCAATAAAAGAAAAATCGTCTGCATCATGTGGAACGCGCCTTCGAACCTCTAAAAACTGGGCGTTGGAAAGTTCAAGGGAACCTACCTGAAATGAAATCGATACCTGATCTATTTCGCCGAGATTTCCTAGTATTATCTCAATTTCGCTCATTGCTTCTCACTAGTTCCTTTCATTTTCAGATACTTGTTGTGCACTTTGATCGCGAAATTTACAATTTTTTCAAAATTGCGTTGTTCAACCCACTTTAAGGTTACCGTTAAAAGCTCGTCCTCTTCATGTATTTGAATGTCACTTGGCTCCATAATTTTTTTTACTTGAAGTTCCCTATAGGATCCTGTGGGTGTAGCCACCTGTTTTTCTGTGATATCCCACCTCGCTCTTAGCCCATCTTCTACAATCGGGTGATACTCACGTACTTGAACAAACAGGGGGTTTTCTAGATGGTCCTGAGCTTCTAGTGCCGACGCATAGGCACTTCGGATTCTTGTAATGCGGTCTACCCATCTATCTTTTACAATTTGATTATGCGGTGATACAACTGTTTCAGAAATATCATGCAAAAGAAAACCTAACTTTGAAAATGCTTTGTCTTGCTGATGTGCATTATAAAAGTTTTGAATATGATAAAAAAACCCACTGTTTTCTTTTGCATATTTCATGCTTGCGGAAAAGATGCGATCATTTGCAACAAGAGCGTCAGCTCCATTAAGTTCTTCTATGGCTTCCGCTGCAAGTTTTTGCAGCAAATCTATATTTTGCTTTTTATTATATTTCCAAGCCTGTGCATTAAATTCCCGAAACACTATAACCCGTGATTCCGAATGTGGATCTGTGCTTCTCCATGGATTTTCACCATACTTGCTATTCAGACTGTTAAAAAGCTCATCATATAAAGGTTGGTATCGAGGATCAAAGTCTGGTTGTTCTTGTACCGGTTCATTAGAGGTCGGACTAACTGTCAAGTTCGCGAGTCGTTCAATAAGATAACATACGACAGCTGACGCCGGACCAACTAAAGCACTCATAAAGACTTCCCTAAATATTTTTAACACGACTTTGTACATTTTTGATAGGTGATTTCTCCTCAATGGGCTTTCAGCTTTGTTTTAATGCGCGGAATAGGCATAACAAACAAAGAGGGGAGCTAAAGTGGAGAAAGCGCCTTCAAAAATATACAAAGTCGAGTTAAAATTATACTCTAAAAAATTGTCCATGCGACATCCCTCGGCACAGTGGCCTTGTAGGATAGGTCTCTCTAAAAGCTAGCCCAACTGAATTTTTTATTGATTAAGGAAAGGAAAAATTGTAAGCTCGCCTGCTTCTGACACAAAACGAGGCTTACAATGTCCCAATACAAAGTGAAGATGGGATCGGTCTGGCAAAGAGATATTGTCAAATGTTGTGTTTCAAAAAAAGCCTACACCCTCAGTTCTTAGTTAATAATTACGCAACCATTTCTTGAATTTCAACCTCCTCTCCATCCTTAAATTTCACTCCACGGATCACTTTTTCGATAAGCTTGTAGCCTCGAATTTTTCTCCACCCTTGTTGCGCAGAAGTGACAAGCTTAAAGACCATAGACATTGTAGCCATCCTCGAGCCGCAACCCTTGGTTTGACGCATTCTGTGGCGCACCGTTGCAAAGGTGGACTCAATCGGGTTCGTTGTGCGGATGTGGACCCAATGCTCTGCAGGATAGTCGTAGAACGTAAATAGTTGTTCCTTATCTTTTGCAAGGCACTCACATGCTTTTGGATATTTGGCCTCATATAGGTTTATGAAGCAATCGAAGGTTGATAAACCCTCTTCTTTTGTTGGAGCCATGTACATGTCATGGATCAGCTTCTTAGCATGAGGCTGGACGCTCTTGGCCATCTTGTCGATCACATTAGCCGTCTTGTGAACCCAACAACGCTGATGTCTTGTAGATGGAAACACTTCCTCTAGAGCTGCCCAGAACCCCAATGCACCATCTCCAATAGCAAGCAGAGGCACTTTTTGCAGTCCCTGCCGCAGCAGGTCGCTTAACACTGCTTTCCAGGACTCTTTGCTTTCTCTATGCCCGTCATAGATTGCCACAAGCTCTTTGGTTCCATCAGGTAATGCACCGATTATCACTAACACGCAAGGGCGATCTTCTGCCAAGCGAACATTGAAATAAATGCCATCCACCCAGATGTATACGTAGTGTTTGTCGCTAAGATCGCGCTGCGCCCATTCCTTATACTCGCTTTCCCAGCCTTCCTTTAAGCGGACGATATTTGTCGGTGAAAGACCTTTCGCATTTTCTCCTAAGATGGCCTCTAGCGCTTCGGAAAAATCGTTTGTTGATACGCCCTTGAGGTACAATAGCGGGATAAGTGTATCAATACTTGGGCTTCTACGTAGATATGGAGGCAAAATAGAGCTTGCAAACTTCTTGAGGCCCCGCTTGTCGCGGACTCTTGGTTGTTTAACGAGTAATTGGCCTGCACCTGTCTGAAAGGCCCTTTCTGGGAGGTGACCATTTCTGACAATGGCATGGAGGTTAGCTTCTGTTTTGACTGAACCAGACGCTTAGCTGCCCAAAACTTACTTTAAGCCTATACCGCCCCAGAAGGCCAG
>CAZEQY010000050.1:0-8657 GCA_964514655.1 uncultured bacterium | reverse complement strand
TGTATGCCGGTTTAAAGCATGTTACGTTTGAACAGCTGAGTTTTGCAAAAAGCTCCCAAGATTAAGATTAAGATCTTCCTTAAAATGTGGGAAGGGCGTATAGGTGGGAGAGAATAGGGGGGAGGATGTCACACCAATGCTCTTTGATCTAGACTTAATCCAGCGCGTGTATGCAAAACAAAAACAAGAACTAGCTCTTGTAAGAAAGTTGCTTAATCGGCCGCTTACGCTCACTGAAAAAATTCTTTATACACATATGCCGCGTATGCCAAAAACACCCCTTGTACGCGGTGTGGACTATGTCGACTTTATGCCCGATCGTGTGGCAATGCAGGATGCTACTGCACAGATGGCCCTACTTCAACTTATGCTAGCAAAAAGAAAGCGAACGGCTGTTCCTACATCAGTTCACTGCGACCATCTTATACAGGCTGAAGTCGGGGCAAAAAAAGACCTTGAGCGATCTGAGCGCGAAAGTAGTGAAGTCTATGACTTTTTAAAAAGCGTTTCCAATAAGTATGGTATTGGCTTTTGGAAGCCTGGAGCCGGAATTATTCACCAGGTGCTTTTAGAAAATTATGCCTTTCCGGGCGGCTTGATGATTGGTACAGATTCACATACGCCAAATGCAGGTGGCTTAGGCATGCTTGCAATAGGTGTTGGAGGCTCTGATGCTGTAGATGTTATGGCCGGCATGAGCTGGGAACTAAAGATGCCAAAGATCATTGGCGTAAAGCTTACAGGGGCACTTTCTGGCTGGACAGCAGCAAAAGATGTTATACTACGAGTTGCCGGAATTTTGACGGTCAAAGGGGGCACAGGCGCAATTATTGAGTACTTTGGCGAAGGGGCGCCCTCAATATCATGCACCGGTAAAGCGACAATATGCAACATGGGCGCTGAAGTTGGGGCAACAACATCAGTCTTTGGATATGATAGGCGCATGAGCGAGTATCTTCGGGCAACAGGTAGAGCTGATGTTGCAGACCTTGCGGACCTCGCGTATGACTATTTAACACCAGATAGCGGCTCAGAAAAGTACTACGATTCTGTTATTGAGATAAACCTTTCAAAGCTTCCACCATATGTCAATGGCCCATACTCTCCAGATAGGGCGTGGAAGATCTCCGAGCTTGCTGAAGCGGTAGAGAAAAATGACTTTCCGGACGCTATAAAGGTAGCTTTAATAGGCTCGTGCACAAATTCTAGCTACGAAGATATAGAGCGCGCAAGCAGCATCGCAAAGCAGGCGATAAAGGCCGGTATTAAAGCAAAATGCCCCCTCACTATAACACCGGGCTCTGAGCAGATACGAGCTACTATAGAGCGAGATGGGCAATTAGAGTTGCTTGAAGCAATAGGTGGCCTTGTGCTTGCTAATGCCTGTGGCCCATGTATTGGTCAGTGGAAGCGAACAGATGTAAAGTTTGGCGAAAAAAATAGCATCCTCACTTCCTACAACCGCAACTTTTCAGGACGTAATGACGCAAATCCTGGCACTCACTCCTTTGTTGCAAGCCCAGAGATGGTGATTGCCATGAGTTTAGCGGGAAAGATGTCCTTTAACCCCCTTACCGACGAGCTCGAAGCAGAGGGGGGCAAGAAACTTCGCCTCGAACCGCCAACAGGCAGGGAACTTCCTGAGAGCGGTTTCGAAGCGGGTCTTGTTGGCTATATAGCTCCTGCAAAAGATGGCGAAGATGTTGTCGTCGTGGTGAAAAAAGATAGCGAACGCCTCGAACTTCTAGAGCCATTTTTGCCTTGGAAAGATAGTGATTTTGCAAACCTCGTTGTGCTTGTAAAAGCATCCGGCAAGTGTACGACGGACCATATTTCTCCAGCCGGCAGATGGCTTAAATATCGCGGTCATCTAGATCGCATTTCTGATAACATGTTTTCTGGCGCAGTAAATGCGTTTCGTGAAGAAGTAGGCCAAGGCAAAAATGTGCTTACCGAAAAAATAGACTCCTTTTCAAATAATGCGCGCGCCTACAAAAAGCAGGGGATTCGCTGGATAGCAGTTGGCGACGAAAACTATGGCGAAGGCTCATCTCGCGAGCATGCCGCCATGGAGCCAAGATTTTTAGGGGGCTCAGCAATAATCGTAAAAAGCTTTGCTCGCATCCACGAAACAAACCTCAAAAAGCAGGGAATACTCGCCCTTACTTTTGCTAATCCGGGCGATTACGACAAAATCCGCGAAGATGATAGACTAAACATCCTTGGTCTAGACACATTCACCCCAGGAAAAGCCCTAGAGCTTGAAATCGTGCATGCAGATGGGGCGAAGGAGCGTATTTCATTGAATCATTCCTATAACCAAAACCAAATCGAATGGTTCCGCGCCGGCAGCGCGCTAAACCTTCGTGGAGGTTCTTGATCATGATCAAGATTAAGATTAAGAGGTTAGGCGATGAAGAGGCTGTCCGCGGTGTCGTTTTGGATGTGGAGGAGAGGTTGTTCGTCGATGTCTAGGGTGAGTTCGTAGACACCAGGGTCGTCTATTAGCTTGTGATGCACGTAGAGGCGGCGGAGCAGGGAGTTTGTGTCAAACTGCAGCTCAAATTCTAGCCAGCCTTCGTTAAAATAAAAAGAATAGAGGCTGCTGGAAGAGAAGCGTTCTTTGCGAAGGGCGCCCTGAAAGGCACGCTCGGCTTCCATTCGTGGCATAAATTTGGACAGGCGCGATGGCCTGCATGTACGGCATTTAGTAAGAAAACTTTGAAATGGTATGTTATTTTCAATCTGAACGCCTAGTGAGGAAGCTACCTCCTGGGGCATGGAGACTGGGTAGCGAAACCTAACAAGCATTTGTTGAAGCGAACTAAAAAGTTGCATACACTAAAAGTCTCTTTTACGATAACGTCTGCATCTACTATAATCAGGTTATAGAATTTTGGAAACCCTTTTTTAAGATTGTGTAAATGCTCGGCATCTTTCTCGACCAAGAAACTACAGGCCTCGATAGCTATCGCCACAAGCTCTTGGAGATAGCTCTCAAGGTAGTTGACCTCTCTAGCGGCAAAAACATTGCCTCCTATGAGTCCCTTATTTTCCAGCCAGAAGCTGTCTGGAAGGCAAGTGATAGGGGCGCACTTGAAGTAAATGGCTTTTCCTGGGACGAAGTCTCAAAAGGCAAAAGCGAAAAAGAAGTAGGCGATGCTATCTGCACGCTCTTTACAAAGCTTGGCATTCAGCGAGGAAAGTCCGTCTTTATCTGCCAAAATCCATCTTTTGACCGCGCCTTTTTTTCACATCTTATAGACTGCTACACGCAAGAAAAGATGCACTGGCCATATCACTGGCTCGATCTTGCTTCTATGTACTGGGCACTTGAAGTGCAAAAAACTGCGGCACTTGAGCTATCATTGCCTGATGAAATTTGGCTTTCAAAAGATCACATTGCTCACAGCTTTGAGCTGCCCGGCGAGCCAAAACCTCATAGAGCCATGCAAGGCGTTGATCACCTACTTTTATGCTACGGCAAAGTTGTGGGATTTCCTGGCCTTAATAAGTAAAAACTGCTATGATTTCTTCTTTGTAAATCAGAGGAAGTATGCAGACATTTCAGAGCTTTATGCCCTACATTGTGCCTGCAGTTGAAATTGTTATTATCGCCTGCGTGATTTACTATCTTCTCTCGTTTTTCTGGAATACTCGCGCTATGGACCTTGTGCTTGGCGTGATCATCTTTTTAGCGCTCTTTTTGTTTGCAAGCTGGCTTCACTTTCCCGTGCTCCAAAGCCTTATGCATAGCTTTGTGAGCGTGGCTATCATTGCCATGCTCATTATCTTTCAGCCGGAAATTCGTCTTGCACTATCTAAGCTAAGCGTAAAGGGCAAAAAGTATGAGGAGCTAAGCGAGTTTGACCGCTTTTTGGATAGCCTTACAAATACCGTATACCGACTTTCAGAACGGCGTATTGGGGCACTTATTCTGCTTGAAAACCAGGATTCTTTAGATGAGTTTGCCTCTCGCGCTGTCATCTTGAATAGCCAGTTTTCTTCAGAGCTTTTGGAGTCTATTTTTACTGCAAGCTCGCCCTTACATGACGGCGCGGTGCTTATCCGCGGTACAACAATTTTGGCAGCTGCTGTCATATTGCCGCTTGCTGATGATAGCTCGCAGATTTCTCGCTCTATGGGTACGCGTCACCGCGCAGCACTTGGCATCACCCAGCTTACGGATGCTTTAAGCATCGTTGTCTCAGAAGAGACAGGTAAGGTGAGTATCGCAAGAGAGGGCATCATGACACGCGGTGTGAAGATGGACCGCTTTAAGGGTATTTTGCGCAGTATCTTTAATCCACCAAAGTCTGAGATTGCGAGCAAACTTTCACTGAATGAGTGGTTGAGGTCATGGAAAGAATCTTAAAGAAGATATTTGTTGAAAACTTCCAGAGAAAGCTTATAGCGATTCTTTCGGCAATCTGCATCTGGTTTTTGGTGCATAATTCCATTACGGCAACTCGCACCTTCACGCACGTACCAATACGCGTTGTTAACTTAGCAGCAGATAAAACAATTCGCGGCCTCATGCCAAATGGTATTTTAGACCGTAAGCTCACACTTACGCTTACAGGCAATAAAGACATTGTCGAGCGCTTAGAGCCTGGTGATTTTGAAGTTGTTATCGATGCTTCACAAAAGCCTGATGAGTGGATTGTACAGGTAGCAAAGAAAAACCTTGTGAGCCTAAACCCCGATATCGACCTTATCCACAATGTGACAAACCTATCTCAAAGTGAGTTTGTGCTTCGCTTAAGCCGTCTTCTTACTGACAAGGTGCCAATTTATATCACACATCCAAAAGGTGAGCCGCCAGAGGGCTATCAGTTTCTTGATATATGGCCCCAAAAGTTATCTCAAGTTGTAAGCGGCCCGGAAGAAGATGTAAAAGCCCTTCAGGCAAAAGGCTTAGAGCTGACGTTTGATCTTAACGATATATCAGCAGATGATTTAAATAGCCTTGCCACACTGCATTCTATACAGGGCGATGAGGTGAGTTTTCCCGTTCCTGATAGCTGGAAAAAAGTGCAGATACCTTTTTTGCACGACATGCGACAAGATATTAACGGCCCGGAAGCAAAAAATCTGCATATTGACTTTTTGCGAAAAGAGCTGTTGCCCCTTGATCGAGAAGTGCCCGTACGTGTCTTCTATCCTCTTGCGACAGTAAGTTCTGTAAACCCTGTGAGCTACCCCTTGCTTCCGAGTGATGGTCTTGTAGAGAATCAAAAGGTTTTTTCCACAACAATGCCTCTCTTTGCTGACGATGTAAGCCGCCTCTTTTTAGACATTGTGCGCGATCATATCGAAGTTGTAATTATAGCGTCAAAAAAAGACCATCACGAGCCTTTGCAGACGTCAATTGAATTTGTTGATCCTCAAACGCTTGAAGAGGAGTATGTAAAACTGCTTCTTTCGAGCACTAAAGATAAAAATGGCTATCATAACTCGCTGCGAGAAGATGCCTTGCGCATCCGCTTTCGCGAATATATGCAGCGCTTTCGCCTCTTAACAGCAAAGAATAAACTCTTCACGATCAAAGCCTATCTTAGCCAAAATGGTATTGTCATAAAGGGCTATGAGTAAGATCGTTTTTCTTAAAACTGCTATACTTAAGCGTGGGGGTCTTGAAAAATATACCCTTCGACTAGCGCACGGGTTTAGCAAGCAAGGTCTTGATGTTACTATCCTTACTACAGACTATCAGGAAGGGGCTTTAGGGGATGTGCCCTTTCGGGTTGTTTCTTTGGGGAACAAATCGTCATTTTCACTCTATGAGATCATGCGCTTTGATAGCGCCTGTAAAAAGTATGTGGCAGATTCTAAGCCGGATGTTGTCTTTGGCCTAGAGCGTAACTTTTGCCCACAAAGCCACTATAGGGCAGGTAACGGCTGTCATAGAGCATATCTAGAAAGGCGAAAAAAAGTAGATTCTTGGCTTAAGGGCTTAAGCTTTAGCATTAACCCCTTGCACCAGCTTATTTTGGAGATGGAAAAGGCTACCTTCGAAAGCCCAAATCTTAGATGCCTATTTGTGAATTCTCATCTTGTTGAAGAAGAGATATGCACCTTTTATCCCCTTGTAGACCCCAAAAAAATTACCGTAGTACATAATGGCGTAGAGTGGAAGGAGCTTGAAAAGCCCTTCACTGAGGGAGAAAGGCTGCGAGAGCATATCATGAAAGCCCATGGTTTACACCCGCACCTTCACCAGTTTCTTTTTGTTGGCAATGAGTATGGAAGGAAGGGGCTCGGGCTGTTGCTAGAGGCTTTAGCATGCCTTCCAAAGAAAACTTTTCAGCTTACTGTTGTCGGCAAGGAGAAAAATCCTGCACCCTTTATGCAGAAGGCAAAGGCGCTTGGCCTTGAAAAGGATGTGATTTTTGTAGGCCCTGTTTCAGAGACAAAGACCTACTATAGTGCGTCAGATACACTCGTTATTCCTTCACTATATGATCCTTTTGCTAATGTAACGGTAGAAGCCCTTGCAATGGGCTTGCGCGTGGTCTCTTCATCCTCTAATGGAGGCTCTGAGGTGATAGCCAACAAAAGGCTGGGAACCATCTTTTCTGAGCTCCAAGACCCTCAAGAGCTAGCATCAGCTCTACAAGATGCCCTAAGCCATCCAAAGACTTTAGAATCCGCTGCTACCATACGCCAGGCCGTTTCCCACCTAGACTTTTCTAATCAGATAGATAAAATACTACAAAAAACCGTCCTTGCTTTATAATGGTGGATATGTTATAATAATTTCTATAAAATAGGAATTTTGTAATGACCAAAATAGATGCACATATAAGTCAGGTGACTGCATATACAGGCTTTATTGGCTGGGTATTACATGTTTTTGGTAGGACTGTACGGGTAGAGCATCGTGGCAAAACAACCTATTATCATAAAGATGAGCTTGTAAATCAGCTATTTTTGGCAGCTAAGGCTACTACGAGCCATTTAGAAAGAAAGACCCTTTCCACAAAGGTTTTAGAGGTTTTACAACCAATCGAGGGTAGGGCTATCACCACACAGAAAGTTCGATGGCTCTTTAAATCATTTCTCAGACAGAGACTTGCTCCGGATGAGCTTGGACCCAAGCTTGATACCATAAAAAATCGCAAACTTACAGTACTGAAGGCATCTGATCCATCCTTTATAGACAAATTAAAGCCGGGTGATCTTGTTTTTAAGAAAGTTCCTGATAATGTTTCTAATATTGTTGTCACGGCTCAGAAGATTTTTAGAGGCATAACCCGTGCGCCATTTCGGGACCGAGAGTCCTATAAATACTCCCACGTTGCTATCTACCTTGGTAATGGCCAGGTTGCAGAAGCTATGACCGTGCCAAATGGCAGGGTGCAGCTTCGACGAATTAACATGCTTGATCCAGAGTTTATGGATACGAGTAGCGGCATGCAGTTTTTAATCACACGTCCAAAAGATCAAGAGCTTGCAAAAGAGGCGGTAGAACATGCTAAAAATATATCTTGTGACTGTACCGCTGAGCCGCTAGGGCCTAATGCAGGCAAAAAGCACCCCCACAAATATGCCTTTTTAAATGCACTTAGATCACTTTGGCACTCAAGTTCTTTTGGCCATTTTGCAAAGCAGCGCTACCTCAAGGCCTACTTTGATGCAAAAAATAAAGAGGCGCCGCTCTCATTTGTCTTCTTTAAAGACTTTTTCTGCTCAAATTTTGTGACATACTGCTTTCAGGCTGCAGAAAGCCAAAAAGTGGTACCTGAAGTTTTGGGTAAGGATGCTGAATTGCCAAAGGCAGACACGCTTCTTGGAAAAGCTCTTGTACGAACCATCTGGTCGCGCATTAACACCTGGCGCTACTCGCGAGCTTTAGGTGAAAAGGTGCAGTTTCAGTACGATGCTAAGTGGATAACGCCGCAAGATCTTCGGCACTTTATTGTGGGTAATCCCAAGCTATTTACAGACAAGATACTTGTTAGCTAACTCGCTTTAGAAGCTTTTCAACGTAGGAAGTCTCTTGTTTTCTGTCTCTAGATTCAGGGTAATTGCGTTCTATATAACTCTTAATAGCGGTGAGTGTAGAGTCTTTATTTCCCTTGTTGACAAATTTTTCAACAAGTTTGTCTTCGATCTGTTTAACAGCATCTTTATCAGTCACATAGTTTTTGGTCCTAACAAGCAGTTCGGGTAGGTTGCCAAATGTAACAAATCTACCAACGAGCATATCAAGTACTTCGGGCTTGCCTGCTTTTACAGCTTTTGAGAGTAGTGACAAAAGGTCCGAGGTGGACTTTGGAGAGGCCTTGGCAACTAGCTGTGCAACTATTTCTGTTCGTCCTTCTTCTATTGCTCGATCTAATAATCGATTTATGACTTCTTTATCCTTGCATGCGTCGATAAATGCCTCTACAACTGCGTGGTGTCCTTGATCTGCAGCTATAAACAGGTTGTTAAAGGACATTTCTGGTTTTATTTCATATGATCTAAGGCTGCGTGTTTTTGTTTGAAACTCCTCTGCTAGTACCCGTATAAGTCCAGGAAAGTTTCTATAGGACGCAGCAAAAAGTAGGTTATTTATCTGTTGTGTGTCGCACTTTAATCCTTTCTGAACGATCAGCGAGATATTGTCAAATGTTGTGTTTCAAAAAAAGCCTACGCCCTCATTTCTTAGT
>CAZEQY010000049.1:0-8762 GCA_964514655.1 uncultured bacterium | reverse complement strand
TGCATCAATGCGCACATTTTTGGCGATCATATGAAAAAAAGATTAGTCCATGGGAAAAATTCAAAGTACTTAGCATAACAGGTGGGGTGCCTTTGTATCTTGAATCAATTAACCCCAAAGTCTCAGCTGAGGAAAATATCCGCAGGCTATGCTTTCGCAAAGAGGGATTGCTCTTTTTGGAGTTTGATCGTATTTTTTCTGATGTATTTGGAACACGCGCTCCGATGTATAAGAAACTTGTTTCTTCATTGGCTGATGGTCCAAAAGATCAAGCTTCTATTTACGAGGAGCTTGGTGCTGAAAAAAGTGGCGTCTACAGTGAGTATCTGGACGAGCTTGTCAAGACAGGCTATATTACTCGTGACTTTACCTGGAACCTAAAATCTGGCAAGTTTTCACGCTTGAGTCACTATCGCCTTTCTGATAACTATCTTCGGTTCTATTTGCGATATATCGAGCCAAATCAGCCTAATATCTTGCAAAATCGCGACATTTTACCCGCGGCTTGGGCCACGATAATGGGACTTTCGTTCGAAAACTTAGTGCTGAACAACCGTCATGCAGTACAGAGCCTTTTACATATCCCGCCCCAAGACATTTTGATTGATAATCCCTTCTTTCAGCATGCAACAAAAAAAACTGCTGGGGTCCAAATTGATTATATGATCCAAACCCGCCTTAAAACCTTATATATCTGCGAAATAAAGTTTTCTAAGGAGCGCATAGGCAAAGAGATCATTAAAGAGATGCAACAAAAGCTAAAAAGCTTGAGCCTGCCGCGTGGCTATTCAATCAGGCTTGTACTTATTCATGTCAATGGCGTCACTGAAGAGCTTGAAGATGCCGAATTTTTCTCGCACATCATTGACTTTGGGCAGCTGCTTAACTTGTAGTGATTTGTTGGTGCCTTATTACCTTCGTTGCACGTATAGAGTGTGTCCAAAAGCCTTGTGTAGGAAAGGCCAAAGCCAAAGGGTAAGAGCGGCTCGATGTTGTTGTGGTCAAAGTGGCGATAGCCAATAAAAATGCCTCTGAATAGTTGGTGGAAGGTAATCAAAACTTACCTGCCGCTTCTTAAAGAGGCCTATGCGTTGATAAGTGAGAAATAATTTTATATTTTTTTAGGGGCAGCTTGGCATAAAAAAGCCGGCAGGTTGCTTTTGCATCCTGCCGGCTTAAGTCTATATGTTAAAGTTAATGAATAGGAAACGTAACGGCGTTTTCATCGCCATCACGATTGATAAATGAAACTGTTACTGTTTCATTTTTTGGTGATACGACAATCTCTGTAAATCCATTTTGTTTGGAATAGGCTTCCATGAGATGGTTTGTATTAGGCTCTCCATTTTTTACGCCATCTTGGTTTCCACCAGCACTCGGTGTTCCCCATGAACTTGTTCCTATTACGATGAAAGGACTATCTGTTACCATGTGAGCAAGTGTAGCATAGTGATTGCCACCTGAAACAAAATAGACATTTTCTGCACCAGTGGCTTCAAGAGCTGGTAAAAATGTTCCTGTATACCAAGGGCGATACGCTGCAAGGAAATTCGCTTCAAATACATTAAATACTTTATCAAACGTCGTTGCCGCATCGCTTGCGTTATACCCTAACCCAACAGCGATTGATACATACAGATCCTTTTGCTGCTGTATTTCTTCTAAAGAAAAGAAAGAGGCTGCCAAGTTCCTGGAGTACGTAACGATTTTGACCTTGGCATCAGACACCGATAGTCTGTTTACAAGAAATGCTAGTTGATCATCTCTCATGTATTTGCCTTGTTCCTGATAATATTCGTACTGCCCTAAATTGTTGCGATACGGAATACTATCAAGTTGAATAATTTCAACTTGGCCCCAGCGCACGTACCCAAACCGTTCATTTGTGGTAACAAATCGGTTAGGAATGTACCTGTCAAACTCACCTAAAGCCGTGTCAATATTGACATTGGCTACAGGAGTAGCTGGTGGTGGCGAAAGCTGCAGCGGGGCATAGTTAATGCGATAAAACGTAGCAGTGGGATTTGTATTTAAGGCTGTAGAAATCGCAACCTCTGTGGCTGTTCCCTGTTGAAAGATTGGAACTGCAGTGATGCCTGGATAGTTATCAAATACTTCATGGTCGTCTGCTATATTATAACTTCCAGTAGAGGCTTGAAATTTGGTATAATTTATACCTCGTGTCATTCCTGTATAGATTTCACTATATCCATAGTTGCTCCAAAAAGGGCGTGTAATCACTAGCTGATTAGATCCATTCACAGATACTGAAAAATTACCGCCGACAAGCGTAGCCACTGCTGCTGCAAGCGAAGCTGGTGTTACATAGGTCGTCTGTGGTATTTCATAGCGAACACCATCCATAACAAATATATTATTTGTTGCGTTAATGACAGTATTTGCAGCAATCGGACTTGTACCAGTAATTGTTGGATAGATGTTATAAGCTCCAAGGTTTGCAAACCCTAAGGCAGTGCCTGCATTATTTGGGAGGTTAAAGCTTAGTAGTGAAGAGCCACCAAAATCGGCATACACATGGTCGCCTAAATGCAAATTCAGATCGTAGTGTCTATCTGCTGCTCTCTTGTAGAGGTCTTCTGCACCATCCCAACTACAACTGCCTGCAACAATGCGAATGTCCCTGCAGTCATGTTCTGGATAGGGCATTGTGAATATGGTGTTTGCAGCAGATGCAAAACTCCGGCGCACTTCGCCCATAAAAAACTGACTATCTACAGGTGTTCCAAGGTTTATATGGTTTACTAGGTTAACAGTTGGGGTGATAACAATAGCCGTATACTTATGCCCTGCTTTTAAGCCAGAGACTTTCCACGTTCCTACCTGTTTTGAATCAACAAAACGTAAATTCTCACCGTCTGTCGTTGGCTGAATCGCGAGCCACGATCCATCTTTTTGTTGTTCTGCCATCAAAAGATAAAGCGATGTTGTTTTGTTGCGATTTACAGCATATTTTGCTTTTATCACTACATTTCCATCGTTATCCATCATCCCAGCAGTAACCCCATAGGCCATTACACTTAAGCGAACACGCTTTAATGTAAAGGCATTAGGCGTTGTACTAGAGTTATAATCAGAAAATAGTGCAGCATATGGAGTATATCTCAACGTTAATGAGGTGCCACCTGCTACTGCAGAGGCGACAGGCCAAAAAGCATATAATGATTGATCGTTATAGTTGTCTGAATTTCTACATACCCAAAGCTCTTCGGTGTAGAACGTGCCACCTGGCCGGGCGGCGCTTACCGTGCCATTTGAAGTAGCGGTGCTATTTGCATGTGGCAGGGGCAGGTTATACGTTATTGTAGATGCAGTAACTGAAGCTATTGTAAAGGCGCCATTAAAATAGGTGTCTGCCCCTACAAAACCTGTTACCATGATGGTTTGGCCAGCAGCAAAGCCAGTGGTGATAGGATTGCCGGCAAAGGTAAGGGTAACAACGTTACTTAAAGATGAAGCACCTGTTGTAGTAAGAGAGATCATCTGACTATCCACCCCGCCCGGAGGGTTAGATGTATTTGGTATCACAGCAGATGAAATAGTCTGCCCAGGGGCTAGCGTCAAGACGCCATTTGTTACCGTAGGCGTAACAGCAAGTATATCTTGCTCGGCAATAACTACCCATGGCTGTTCATTGCTTAAATCGCCATGCCAGTTAATTCCTGATTCCCAGCGATCGACGTTGAATTTTTTCTTTTTTCTTGATTTGTGTTCATGTGAAGAGCTTGATGAACTAGAAGAGCTAGAAGAACTAGAATGTTTGTGATGAAAATGGCGTACTTCTGCATTTTGTTTTTGCTCTTTTGGAGCAGCCTGTGTGGGCCTTTTTATTGCAGGCCTTGTAATAGCTGGTTTTCGGACAGGCGGCTTTGTAACGGTCGGTTTAGGAGTGTTGTATAGGGCCTTGTTTCTAATAGGTTTTGCATCTCCTTTTGCAATATCGGCAGAAGCTACAAAATGCCCTCCAATACTCATGCAGAGCATGCTAATAAACAGGTGCTTTCTCATATTGACTTTCCTTAAATCAAAGGTTTTTATTCACTCCACAACAGTACCCCCCCCCAATTTTTAACAAAGTGAAAAATGCATTTTTTACCTATTGCTTATAGACGAGAGATTTTTTGAGGTCTACATCAAAGCCTGAACATACAACAGCAACATCGGCAGGGGTTATAACTCAGCTGCTTTCATCATGCAATATGCATCATGCAAATTGCATGATAAAGCCTTAAAACCAAATCAACGCTCAGGTTAGTGGTAGTGTCTTGCTTTGGGCATGTTGTGAGGTTAATTGCTCTCATATTCCGCTGAGTATATAAGTAGTAAACTTAGCGAAATCTTGTTTTCAGAAAAGATTCCGCTGGGTATAATAAAATCATAACCAGCGAAATCTTAAAAATCTTGAGGTGCTATGTCAACTATTATCATTGGACGAAAGGAGGAAAAAAAGCTTCTTAAACGACGGTTATCCTCAAAAGACGCAGAATTCATTGCGCTTTATGGCCGCCGCAGAGTTGGGAAAACATTTTTGATTAAATATGTTTTGGAAGATGTGAATGCTTGTTCTATAGAAATGACCGGCCTGAAAAATGGAACACTCAAGCAACAACTCGATATATTTATGCGTGCATTTGAAAAAGCATTCAAACTGGCATTCCCAATAGCTACTCCAAGTAGCTGGATGAAGGCTTTTGATATGCTCACAAAGGCTATTGACCAACTGCCAAAAAATAAACCCTTTGTGATCTTCTTGGATGAGCTTCCATGGCTCGCTACGCCAAAATCGGGATTATTACAAGCTCTTGATCATTTTTGGAATACAGAGTGGGTGAATCGGCCCCACATTAAACTTTTGGTCTGTGGATCTGCCGCATCGTGGATTTTGGATAATATAGTAAACGCAACTGGAGGGTTACACAATAGGCTAACAGCAAGTATCCGGTTGAGACCATTTACAATAAATGAGACGTCGGAATTTTTGGCTCAGCGCTCTTTAAAATTCACCAGGGCACAGGTTCTCGATCTTTATCTTATTATGGGGGGCATCCCCTTCTATTTAAAAGCTGTAGAAAAAGGCCTCTCTGCAGCACAGAACATCAACCAATTGTGCTTTACTGCAAATGGGCTTCTTTACGAAGAATTCGATAGACTCTACAGCTCTCTATTTAAAAACTCTGAGGCCTATATTAAGATTATTCGCCAGATTGCCAAGAGCCCTCATGGTATCGACCAAGCTACTTTAGAAAATGAGCTCATGGCATCGTCTTCTGGCGGCACCTTAACAAGTAGATTAAGTGAACTCGAAGCCGCAGGATTTGTTATTAGCTTTGTCCCTTATGGACATGCCAAAAAAGGAATATACTACAGAATTATCGATGAGTATACGCTGTTTTATCTTCGCTGGATTGAACCGGTAGCAAACCGGATTAAGCTCGCTTCATCACAGTCGAATTTCTGGCAGTCGAAATGTCTCACAGCACCCTGGAAAAGCTGGGTGGGAAATGCATTTGAGGCATTTTGTTATAAGCATATCGATCATATTGCTGCGGCACTTAAAATTTCGACCGGTTTTACAGTTGGAACATGGCGTTTTATCCCAAAGACAAAAGGGCAGAAAGGAGCGCAAATAGACCTTCTTCTGGACCGAGATGATGGCGTTATAACCGTCTTTGAAATTAAATATTCTCAGAGCCCTTATCGAATTACAAAGCAATACGCAACTGAACTGGGTGACAAAATAGATATTTTCAGAGAGCAGCTTGGCATAAAAAAAGAGATTCACCTTGCAATGATCACCAGTTGCGGGCTGGTGCAAAATGATTATGTTGATCAGCTCGTTAGTAATGAGCTTACTCTTGGGGATATTCTTTAGTCAAAATGTGCCATGGTCAGAGTTATGCAAAAGGCTCTTACTGCTTATAGACAAGAGATTTTTTGAGGTGAATGTGCCTTGAGGAACTGCCCACAAGCACTTCGAAAAGGCCGTCGTCTATCTTCCAGTTTTTGGTGTTTACGTCGTAGTAGCTGAAGGCCCTTTGGTCTAGGGTAACAGATACTCTTTTGGTTTCATTTGGCTCTAGGTGAACTTTGATAAAGCCTTTAAGCTCCTTTTCTGGGCGCACTACTTGGGCGTGCTTGTCGCTTACATATACTTGGGCCACTTCTTTTGCGCTCGTTTTACCTGTGTTTGTGATGTCAAATGAAACGCTAACAGGCTCATGCCCGAGTGCGAGCTCTGGGTGTATAGTAAGGTTTGCATAGCTAAAGGTTGTGTAGGAAAGGCCAAAGCCAAAGGGAAACAGCGGCTCGATGTTGTTGTGGTCAAAGTGGCGATAGCCAACAAAAATGCCTTCTGTATAGGCTACACGCTTGCTGTTGTCTTTGTCGTAGTAGCTTTGATAGGTGGCGCTGTCTTCTAGCGATTTTTCAAACGATGCTGGCAGCTTGCCAGAGGGCGATACCTTGCCAAAAAGAATATTTGCAAGTGCCTTTGCGCCCTCTTGGCCAGGATACCAGGCATATAATAACGCTTGTACGCTTTGTAGCCAGCGCGACATATCTACGTTGCCACCTGCACTCATTACAACAACGGTGTGTGGGTTCACCGATGCTACGGCTTCGATAAGTGCATCTTGATCAAGAGGAAGAGAAAATGAACGATCCCAGTCTTCACCTTCGTGCTCTACATCAAATCCTGTGCAACAAATAGCCACTTCAGCAGAGGCTGCAGCCTCTTTGGCCTGCTCTATGGCATTATTTAGGCCAGAAGATAGCCCAAGTGTAATGCCTTGAGCTCCATGCTGTACGTAGTATTCTACGCGCACTTTATATTCTAGGCCCTCTTCTAGGGCAAGGGTTTTATAGGCAAAGGAGCTATGAGGGCCATCCCAGTTGTCTATGAGGGGTACGTCGTTTAAAAAGAGGCGAAAGCCATCATGGGCTGAGATATAGAAGGTGTGATCGCCTGAATCTTTGGCAGTAAAATAGCCCGTCCACCTTGCTGAGTAGTGATTTACTGGGCCGCCTTTTTTGTAGCTTCGCTCCTTCCATTTAAAGGCAATTTCAGGGTCAATGCGTGTAAGGGCAGGTGTTCCTGATAATGAAATATTATCATAGTATTCTGCTTTAAGGCCTTTTTCGTGGCCGTCTGGGGTCGTTTTAAACTTTGGAGATGAAAATTCGGGAACACCAGGGGAGTAGTAGATTTCAGTTTGCTCATCTAAAAGATCGCTTATGCCTGCAATATAGCTTTGGCAAAGGTGTGGCTTTATTTCTGAGCTTCCACTGCCGTGAGGGACCTTAGGACCTGTGGGACCTGTTGCACCTGTCGCTCCTGTAGCACCAGTTGCTCCAGTTGCACCGGTAGCGCCTGTCGCTCCGGTACCAGGACCTGTGGCTCCTGTAGGGCCTCTGACACCTTGCGGACCTGATGGGCCTCTGGACATCTTTTTCTCCCATCATTTGGCACGAAAGTGTAAGAAAAAAACTCCCGAATAGGCAAGCGTAAAATTATATAAAATCTTTATTCACAAAAATCACACCATTATTCATATTCATTATTTTCTTAATGAGATAATGCATGACGGCACTCAGTTGTCTAAAACGATCTATCGCTCTATATCGTCCTCGAAGACCAGAAAAGACGCCTCTTTTCCAAGTCATCAAAAAGAACTACCTCCCTTGGCGAAAAACGCGCAATGATCAAGAAAATCCAGTTCCACACTATATCGAAAACGTATTCCAAAAATATCTGGGATGCGGCATTTTAGCCAAAGGCTTTGCCTGTGCTCACTGTGATGGGTGTTCTAAGGATTTTCTGATTGCATATTCCTGCAAAACTCGAGGAATTTGCCCATCATGCAACCAGCGCGCGATGGTACAAACTGCGGCTCACCTTATAGACTCAGTCCTCCCCAAAGTTCCCTTTAGACAGTTCGTTATAAGCTTTCCCTTGCGCGTACGCCACTACCTCGAGACTCACAAACTGCTTCAAGCAGTTCTCAAGATAGTTGTGGATGAGATCCGCAAAACGGTTATAGCCTGTAGTCCAACGGTCCTTAAGCCCCAAATCGGGGCAATAAGCTTTCTACAGCACTTTGGTAACACTTTAAATTATCATCCACACTTTCACATTATCTTCGCTGATGGCATTTTCAATTCAGAAGAAGGTCTGCAGTTTCACGAAGCAACGCTCACTCAAGATGATATCATGGACACACAAGAATCCATCCAAAAGCGTGTATTGAAGTATTTTTGCAAACGCAGATTTTTTGATAAAGATGAAATGGAAAAAATGCTCTCTTATGAAAACAGCGGTTTTTCACTCAATGCCAAAGTCAAAATCGAGGCATGGGACAAAGACGGGCTGGAAAGGCTCATAAGGTACTGTGCACGACCTCCATTTAAAAGCGAAACTATCCGTGTACATAACTCACTAATACACTATCGCCTCCCAAAACCCTCTCACGACGGGAGGCTATTTATGACTCTCGATCCACTAGATTTTCTGGAGAGAATCTCCCACTTCATACCGTATCCACGCCGCCACAGGAGGCACTACCATGGTGTTTTAGCCTCCAACTCCCCTCTCAGAAAAAAAGTTGCCGCGAACGCGCAAAAAAGACTTGAGAACGAAGCTAAGGCAAAGCAAGAGACCATAGAAAAGACCCAAAAAATATCTCAAAATTGGGCTAAATTAATCGCAAGAATTTATGAGACAGATCCCCTCACGTGCTCCTCTTGTG
>CAZEQY010000048.1:0-9901 GCA_964514655.1 uncultured bacterium | reverse complement strand
AAAGGCTTGGGCTTTATAGTGTATACGTTCACATCTGAGGCCAAAGGCCTCTCTGGAGTGCGGTAATTTTTTTACCGCTCTTAATTTTCGACCATATAAGCTAACCTCAATGACCTCCAAAGCCTATAGTATTTCAGACCATTTTAGGCGTTGGAGAATATTGAGGTTAAGATTCGTGGTCGAAAATTAAGAGCGGTAAAAAATTACCGCACTCCAAAGACCTACGGTCAAGCGCAAACGTATACACTTTCTTATTTAGCTTTCAATTCTGACAGAAAGACCATTTACGAAGAGCAGCACAAAGGCAATTGGGAAGAAAAAGAGCACCCAAAAGCCAAGCCAAAAGCGTGAGCCGTCATAAATAATATGATAGGTCTTTTCGTTTGCCTTAAAGCTTGCCGCTGTAAGAAACAGCACAAAAGCAATAGGAAAGAAAAAGATAAGCCAAAAGATCAGCCAAAAGATTGACCCATCATAAGAAATCTTAAATGTTTTAGTCTGCACATCTCCCATTTGTATCTCCTCTATTTTTTTCTACTAATTCTCTTTGTGCGTAAACACAGGAAAAACTTCAAGAGGTTTTGCCTCAGGCCAAAGTAGAGCTAGCTTTTGTAACAGGCTTTCGGCAGTAGTTACTAAATGGGGTAGTTTTTTATGAGCTTTTGCTACTTCTATAAAAGCCTGCAGTCGAGAGATAACGCGGGGGCGGCAGAAGTTTTTTTCTGGCTGCCAGTTGCCATCTGGAGGCGTTTGACCAGAAGGCCAGACCGAATCTTTTTCCATCACATCTTTTATTAAGAGAATGGCCTTTAGCATCCAGTATGCACAAGCCTGCGTATATGCTTCATTGTAGGTAGCATCGCTTTTGGCAGCAGGAATAGATTTTCCAAGACGCTCTCTATATATTGCCTCAAGTTCAGGAACTAGGTCACTTCTAATTGCTTTAGAACACCAGCAAGTTGGAAAGTTCATACGTAAGTATGTGCCATCAAGGAGCGCACTTGCTACATAGCACCACTCAAAATCAATAAACTGTAGCTCATCTGTTTTGGGATTATCAAAGAGATTATCAGGACAAATATCACCATGAATTAGGGCTGTAAAAGGCCCTGGCGTGATGTTTGCCTGGTAGACACCTTCTATCTCGCAAGTTACCTCATCTGAAGCGGCTATTTGTAGGGTACCAAGCACCTGCTGAATTGCAGGTAAATCTTTTTGGACTAGCTTATTTAGATGATCCTGCCAGTGCTCTGCCTGGGGATTAATCTCGTCTAATAGCTTGTAATACTGATCTGTCTTTTGATAGGTAAGACCATGAAGTTCCGCCATAAAGCTCATAAATCGCTTGAGTGACTTATAAGCACTTGGCATATCGCTACGAGTTAGTGGATCCACAAGACTTACATGATTTTCTCCAAGATCCTCAATGATAATAAATTTATGCTGAATGCTAGATCCATAAAATTGGGGAACAGCTAATACGTCGGACTGCAAATTGCTTAAAAACTCTAACCCTGCCCAATCCCTTGCAAATCTAGCAAATATTTTTGCTTCATCATTAGCTTCTTGTGATCGCTTTCTTGGTAGAGACTGCTTAAAAATAACGCTTTTTGGAATTCCTTCACCCGGCTTTTCTATGTATATCCGTAAAAGCAGATTTCTTCTATCTTCATCACTTAACTTGACAATAGAGCCCAAACGTATCGTATCATCAAATCGCTTGGAGAGGATTTCTTCAACCTCACTTTTCATAGTATCACCTACTACAAGTAGCATTGCAAATAACAAAATACATTTCATAGAAATCTATAGTATTACTTGTAGCTTATTTAAAATCAAGGCTTTATGAAAGCAGGATTATGCCGAATAGGGTCAAAGTCAGCAGCGCTGAGAAGAGCCTGCATGTCGACGGCTTTTGATTTTTTAATAGTGCTTAGCCAGTTAAGGCAGGTTTCAAGATCACCTAAGTGGCTTGCACAAAAAGCGTTTAGGATTGCAGTTGATGGCTCTTGCACCTGGCGAAAAAGCTCTGTGCCGGTGTCTAAGCCTTCCTTCCAGTAGCTTAGCTTGTAGCAAAGAAGCTGTAAAAGTTGCAGTGACTCACAATCTTGTTTTTTGTGGGCATGTAATAGTGCGTAGGCTCTTTGCAACTCACCTACAGCATGCCAGTATTCAGCAAGGCGAAATACGGCTAAAGATTGAGCCTCTGACTCATTTGTCTTTTTGATATAGTCTTGTAGATGACTGATTGCAAGCTCTGGTTTATTGTCATTCCACTCGCGCTCGATATCATCAAGCTCGTCCATTTTCTTTTCACCTGCCGTTGTCTGAAAGTAGCGCTTATCTTTCCAGCTCTTAAAGCTTTCAAAGGCACATAGAAGCATTAATGCCCCGGCAAATATATAGATCTTCGCCATAAAATAGGCTGCTAACCCTATAGCAAAAAGACCACTTAATAAATAAGAAAAGCGTAATCCCGCAAGGCCAAAAACCCCCTCAAAGAGTATTGACATCAACTTTCCCCCATCAAAGGGATGGACTGGTAAGAGGTTAAACAAGCTCCATACGACATTAGCAAACATAAGCCAGTACAAAAAGTAGGCGGCGGCTGGAATGTAGGGTATAAGTACAAGCGAAACTAAGGCAAGCCCAAGGCCAAATAAAGGCCCTGCAACCACAACAACAAACTCTTTTATGCGCGATAGAGCTTTTTTTCCACCTCCATAAATTGTCGTACCGCCAAGCGGGCCTAATACTATCTGGACATTCTGCCCCCAAATGGTTGCAAAAAGAGCGTGGCCAAACTCATGCACAACGACAGAAATGAGTACAATACACACCCACGATATAAACTGACTAATGCCATTAGCACTTATCCACGCAATAAGGCATGCCAATATCCAAAATGTTGGGTTTATCGTTAGGGGAATTTTTCGCTTCATAATAATTCTAAGACCGTTTTACCCATTTGGGCAGGGTTTTGGGCAATTTTTACGCCTGCCTTTTCTAGCGCTTGCATCTTCTCTATAGCGGCGCCTTTACCTTGTGAGATAATGGCTCCGGCATGGCCCATACGCTTTCCTGGAGGCGCTGTCTGGCCCGCTATAAAGGCAGCTATGGGCTTCTTTGCATGCTTTTTTATCCACTCTGCAGCCATTTCTTCTGCTTCTCCGCCAATTTCTCCGATCATCAAAATAGCATGCGTTTCAGGATCTTGCTCAAATAGCGTAAGGCAGTCAATAAAGTCAGTACCATTGAGAGGATCTCCCCCAATTCCAATACAGCTAGATTGGCCAAGCCCGCTAGAGGTCACCTGCCATACAGCTTCGTACGTCAAGGTTCCTGAGCGAGATACTATACCAATATTGCCCTTTTTATGGATGTAGCCCGGCATAATGCCTACCTTACACTCCCCTGGCGTAATCACTCCGGGGCAATTTGGGCCGATAAGGCGCGATTTACTGCTACGCTCCATCACGCGCTTTACTTCTAGCATATCGTGCACAGGTATACCTTCTGTGATGCATACTATCAAGCTAACGCCGGCATCTTCGGCCTCCAATATAGCATCAGCTGCATAAGGAGCAGGAACAAAAATCATCGACACATCGCATCCCGTTTGTTCTTTTGCCTCTTTTACAGAGTCAAAGATAGGCACGCGCTCTTCAAAAAACTGACCGCCCTTACCGGGTGTTACGCCCCCTACAAGCTTTGTGCCATATTCTAAACAGGCGTGGGAGTGAAAGCTACCTGCCTTACCGGTAATGCCCTGACAGATCACCTTGCTTGATTTATTTACCAATATAGCCACGATTATCCCCCTGCAAGTGCACACACTTTTTTTGCTGCTTCATCTAAACTATCTTCTGTCACCACATGAGCGTTTGCAAGCATCTTCTTTGCAGACTCCACGTTAGTTCCTTCCATGCGAAGGACAATATGTCCTTTATATCCCACTTCGTTTTGAGCCTTCATAAGTGCTTGAGCAATTATTTCGCAGTTCATGATGCCGCCAAAAATATTTACTAAAATTGCCTTCACCGATGGATCTAGAAAGAGAATCTTAAACCCCTCTGCCACTTTATCTACAGATGCAGAGCCGCCAACATCTAAAAAGTTAGCAGGCTTTCCTCCCCAAAAGCGTATGATATCCATCGTTGCCATTGCAAGCCCGGCTCCATTGACTATACAGCCGATATTGCCATCTAAAGCAACGTATGAAAGGTCATGTTCGTGCGCCTGCACTTCGCTAGCACTTACCTGATAGGGGTCCCACATTGCTGCAAGGCGCGCGTGTCTAAAGAGGGCGTTATCATCTATGCTAATCTTAGCGTCAAGTGCCGATAAGCCATCTTTTGTTTCTACAAGCGGATTTATTTCTACAAGAGTAGCATCAAGCGCAAAAAATGCCTTAAGAAGCTGCTTTATAAGGAGTATTCCCTTTTCTTTTAGTGTGCCTGCCCAGCCAAGATTCTTTGCAAGCCTCTCTAGCTGAAATTGATAAAGCCTTCCTGACTGTGGCACCTTTTCTACAAAGATCTTTTCTGGAGATTTTGCGGCAACTTCTTCTATCTCCATGCCGCCCTCTGATGAGGCTATAATGCTTACGCAGCCATTTTTGCGATCGATAATAATGCCAAGGTAAAACTCGCGGCTAAATGCTACGGGCGTATCGAGCAGAATTTTTTTGGCAACAACGCCTTCTGGGCCTGTCTGGATATTTACAAGACGCATGCCAAGTAGCTCTTTAGCATGTTTTTTAAGTTCCTCGGGATTTTGTGCGCGCTTAATGCCGCCGGCCTTGCCGCGACCGCCGGCATGCACCTGAATTTTTACTATAGCCTCTACAAGGCCTTCAGCAATATATTTCTCTACTTCTTCTACACTTTCGGCTACTTTAAAGGCAGATGTTGGCACGCCAAACTCTAAAAGAAGCTCCTTTGCTTGATACTCATGAAGGTACATAATTCTTGCCAGTTGTTTTAAGTCTATGTATGCTTGTTATACAAATTTACAGGCAATATGGTTCTTCAATTTTTAAAAAATAGCTACCAGGCACTCAAGTCCGCCCTCAAAAGGACGCGCTCATACTTTGCAGATCGTTTAACCCGTCTTTTTTCAGGCAAAATAGACCAGCAGGTACTTGACGAGCTAGAAGAGCTTTTTTATGAAGCAGACCTTGGCGTAGCAATCAGCCAAGACCTTGTCGAAAAAACAAAAAAATATGTAGCAAGCCATCCTCAGGCCAAATCGGATGAAATCATTGGCTTTTTACGTGAGGAACTTACAAAAGTTCTTTCGCAGTATGACTCCAAGCTAGCTACCGGCTCTCCCCTTGTTATTCTCATCGTTGGGGTAAATGGCAACGGCAAAACAAGCTCTATAGCAAAGCTTGCTAAACACTTTCAGCAAGAAGGCAAAAAAGTACTTTTGGCAGGAGCTGACACCTTCCGTGCAGGTGCTCAAGAACAGCTTGCCATCTGGGCATCAAGACTTGGCGTAGATATTGTGTCTGCAAACTATAAAAGTGACCCAGCAGCTGTTGCTTTTGACGGTGTTTCAAAAGCGGTAGCCAAGGGATATGATGTGCTGCTTGTAGATACAGCCGGCCGCCTTGAAAACAAAACTCACCTTATGAAAGAGCTTGAAAAAATCCGTCGGAGCATGCAAAAACACCTTCCGGATGCACCTCAGGAAACACTTTTAGTCATGGACGCCACCGTTGGCCAAAATGGTGTTGAACAAGCAAAAGCCTTTCATGAATCCACCCCTCTTACGGGCATCATACTTACAAAACTAGATGGAACAGCAAAAGGCGGAACTGCCTTTGCAATCACTCAGGCGCTTAAAATACCGATCAAATTTGTTACCCTTGGTGAACAGATTGATGACTACACTACATTTGAGCCCACAACATTTGTACAGGCACTTTTACCGATAGACTAATGAAAAAAGCAACCATTAAATCCCAGCTTGAACAGCACTTTGTCGCCATATTGAGCTTGCTTATCGCAGTTGTTGCCCTAGGCTATACCACGTGGCGCGAAGAAGTGACTGAAAAAAACAGAAACACACGCCAAGCTGCATTTATCGTGCTCAAAAATTTAGGCGAACTTCAGGTAATCGTAAACGAAACCATCTACGAGCCAAATAAATCGGCCTTTTTGGGCTGGGGTCACGTTGCCATGATAAGTGACCTAGGCAGCCTTTTACCGTCACCAATACCCCAAAAAACTCAAGAACTTGCAGCCACTTGGGGCACTAACTGGCAAAAACTAAAAACCGACGAAGCGGCTCAAGATGCAACCTCAGCACAAATAGACGCCTGTCGCACCGCCACTTTAGAAATCCTACATCAGCTGCGCTAGCTAAAAATCCCAAGCGCGCGTATAATAGTAGATCAAAATTAAAAATATAAGATTTTAGGACGATTATGTATACACTTAACGCCTTAACATTTGCTGTAGAGTCTGGTGCATCAATTGCTGTTCATAAGGACGGCACATGGCATAAGCGCTTTGACCCGTATGGTATCACGTCATTTTTTCGTCGCTTTTTCAAATTGGAACTTGGCGACAATCTAGCCGTTGCAAGCCTTATAAAACATTTTATTAAATCTACAGAATTGCGCTCTAAAACTGTACAGATTCAGCATGTTCCTCTAAGCGATGATGATATCCAGCGTGCAATCACGGCTATTAAGGGTCGCCTAAAGCCTACACGCAACACAGAACGCCAAACTCTTAAACAGCTAAAAGAAGACCTTTCAGAACGAATCACCCTACGAGATCTTACCCAAGATGGCCTTAAGCTTGCTCACCAGTTCAATGCTGAGCGAGTACGTGAAATGAACGAGCGCTTTGGAACTCTAGAAAGACAAATCCAAAGCATCCAAAAATCAATAGAACAGCACGAACTAACGGCACCCGCAACAAAAAAGCTCAACAAATTTAAAAAGCATTTTCTTGCCAAGCAGCTACGCGCCGTAGAACAACAAACCATTATTGACACCCCATATAACGATGCAGATGTTGAATGGGTAAAGAAAGAACTTGCTGACTGGAAAAAACTCCAGTTCCCCGCGCTGCCCGCCGAATACACCAGCGAAGATATTGGCAAAATCGAATCCCTCTGTAGGTATACAAGAGCCATTAAACTCATGAGAACGGATAGAAACTATAGACAGTTTGTCTTTAGGTTCATCTTTAAAGCGTCTCATCACAACTTTGTGGATATTGCCGTTCAGTTTCCTGCCGTTTCAAAAAGAGTATCCTCAAGCTATGTCGATAAGCGAGCAAAAGGTCTACCCAAGACTGTCGGTCTCTCATTTAAGGAAGTAGCCGGCAAAAAAGATGTCTACTTGCGCATGCAGGGCGTAGATGAACCTATAAGCGATATGAAGCGCAACATCACCTTCTATGACAAAAGAACAGGTAAAGATCGCGTCCTGAGCGTTGATCAGATCTTCCAAGACTTTAAGACAAAAGATGCCACAGGAACAAGCCCATTTGAATTTACAGAAAATGGCGTAGACCTATGCTATCCCAAAAACCCGCTCATTGACTTTACAAGCAAAACCTGGTGGGATGGCCTGCCGGTGCTAGAGCGCCTTACACGCAGCGAAGTAGAACAGCAATATGGCGTTTCTATGGCAGGCAAAAAGGCAGTATTTGTCATCAGAGCTACAAGAGAAAAAGACCCATTAAATATCCAGGGCAACCACGGATGGACTCAGGTTATTATACCACAAAAAGAGGGTAACTATACCGTCCACGCTCTTGGAAAATATGTAAACGTCTATCCACAAGGCGCCCTAGAGACGCTATTGTTTATTTTTAACACGCATATTGGCGTTATATCAACTGTCGATGAAAACTGGTTTTACACACACCGCGAGCATACGTTTATTCCAAAAACGCTCACCAGCTGGCAGTTTGACCGCCTCATGGAAAAGCTAAAAACTGACCTAGAAGACTCTGCAAAAGGCAACATGGTCTTCCAAGCTCAGGGACAAAACTGTTCAGCATGGGTTCAGGAAGTTGTTGACTATGTATTTGGTAAGGATGATGAAGGAGGCTACAAGATACCTCGCCTCTTTGAAGTCCCCGTTGTTGAGACATCAGCTCCAAGGCCTATTAACTACGCAATAAGGGCCGTTCGCTTTACTGAAAAGCTCTCCTACAACCTCGCTAAAATCTTGCGCCTCGTTGTAGCAAGCATACTTGGCGGTACAAATACAATCGTCACCACAAAAGATGGTAAAGAAATAAAAAACAGCACGATTACCTACGAGCCATGGCGAAAGGGAAAACTCGCCCTTCCGGCACTGCTCTTTTCGCAAGAAAAGCAACAAAGAATCCGCGAAGCATTTGCCAAGGTCTAAAAGGCATCTCCCCACGAGATTTCACATTTTTTCTCAAGGCCGTCGTTGTTCATGCTTATGACGGCCGCCTTAAAGTCGCCAAACACGTGATAAGCGAGCATAGCATTTGGTGATAAGTTGGCGTTAGAGTTGCCTATTATATGCTGGTAAAGGGATTCATATTCACCCTTAACAGCATCTAACCAGCGCTTTACCTTTATAAACTCGTCTTTTTTGCCATAGAAGTGATACCCCTTAGAAAGCGTTGTCGTGCCAAAGGTGATTTCATCCCCTTCTATAGTCGCTGCTTTAAAAAATAGGAGCAAGCCAAGCTGCGTTACGGCATCATACGACGCTCCCCACTGATCAGCAATCTCATCTGCTGTAAAGCTTTTCTTATCAATAAGTTCTTGCCGAGCCAACTTCATATGTTCTAGCAGGTTTTTAAGAACTGCTGTTGTACGAAGGGAGCGATAGGTACAGCCCGTAACATGCTTAAAGAAATCGAGGAAAAATCTATTTACTTCTAGATCCGAAATATCGTGTTTGAGAAGCTCTACAAGGCGCACCTTTGTACCCATATTAAGGTCATCTTGTAAAGTGATCCACACTACGGGACTGATACCGGTAATGATATTCTGGTGAAGCGTTCCTGCCGCGTGAAGCTGGTTGAGCTTTTCTGTAGCAAGTTCGCAGATTGTCTTTTTAAATATTTTTTGAAACACGTCACTTTCTGTGAATAGGTATTTATAGCCATCACCGGGAGTGTTGCTATATTCAGCTTTGATTTTCGTTATTAATGCCCGCTTCCACTCATCGTCAGAGATATTAAGTCGCATTGCAAGAAGAGCAAGAGACTCTATCGAACCTGAATTTTTGCGAACTGCCTTTGAGATATGAGGAAAGTCCGGTAGAGTTTGGATAAAAGCTTCAAGTTGCAGTGAAAATAGCGATTTATGAAGCTCTAACTTATAGTGAGTAATCTCCGGTATCACGCAGGCCAAAGTGCCAAGAGCAAACTGCGCAGCTACTGCCTTAAAGTAAAGACCATAGACATGGGTTGCCCGTTTACAAAAGGAGACGGTAAGACCTGCCTGACTAGAAGTTCCAAGAAGGGCTGTTAATCCAATAATATCAGGCAAGACGAGGATGGTCTGCGTAAGCGTCCAAAAGGCATGTGCCGCAACCGCAACCACACGGCTTGCCACTAAGGCAACAGGCGCTGCCAAAAAAGCTGCTACGCTTCGTCCCCTAAACCCCTGTACCTCGCGCTTCGTAAGTTCTGCACATATATGATGGACATAAGCTCCAACGGATGTTTTGATGACTTCCATATAAAAGCCCCCCTCTCGCGGACATTATTAACTAATAAGCCCTTATCCCTCCTCATACAATTAAAATTAATTATTTACAATGTATAATATAATAAAATGCAAAAAAAGGGGAGATGATAAAAGAGAGAGAGAGAGAGAGGGCCCTTTTCCCTCTTAATCTTAAGAGCCTTTTGCAAAACTCGGGACATTAGCAACAGGAGGGGTT
>CAZEQY010000047.1:0-9942 GCA_964514655.1 uncultured bacterium | reverse complement strand
GTTAGGAGTAAATCTTGCATTCTACCGCGAAGCGATCCTGCCCGATCCTGCCAGCTTTAGCGGGATCTTGTTATTTATGATAGAAAAGAGATTCACGAGGCTGCCTCAAGCTCATCAGCCAGATTAACATATTAATTGTTAACGTCTTATATCTTGTAATTTGAGGTTAGCCTGATGCGTATGGGATCACCAGGATCGGCTACGCCGGCAGGATAGACAGGATATATGGAAGAAAAATGGAATTAGTATTAGGATATTTATTTGATGGAAATGTGCCAATTTTTTACATCCCAGCCCGGGCCTTTCGCGCAGCAAAAAAACCAACTCTTGAATTTGAATGGGTATAATATTGCCTAGCGCGTATACTTATAGCGCCTATAGGAGAATATGTATGCGTGCTTTTTGGCTCTTTTTCGTTGTCCTTATGCCTTTTTTTGAGTGCTATGCAGAAATTAGGACTACAGAAACGCTAGATCCAATTATTTGTGAGTGCGAAAAGAGCGATAGCGATACGCTCGTTTTACTGGATATTGGGGGCACGCTTTTAGCTTTTAAAGATCCAATATTACATAAAGCTCATGAAAAGTGGACAAAGGAGTGGTTTCATAAAAACTACCCCAACATCACAAAAGAAGAGACAGTACAGCTTGTACGCGTTGTAGAAGCGGCACATACAAATTGGGAACTTATTGATGCAGCATGGCCACAGGCTATCACTCAAGCACAAGCAAAAGGCGTAAAAGTTGTAGCCCTCACAAAAGTGTTAGGCCTACATGGCGAGCGTTCTAAAATGCTAGCTGCTTTTGGTATATCCCTCAAAAATGACCTTCCAGAACTTTCTAGCGGTGAGCTATTTGCCTATCATGAAGGCGTTATTGAAACAGAAGCTCCTCTAAAAGGCCCTGTACTTGATGAGCTACTTGAGCATATTGCCAAAAAACCCAAAAAAATTATCTTTGTGGACGATCGTTTAGAGCAGATCAAAAGCATAGATGAGTCCTGCCTTGCACATGCTATACCTTGTTTGGCATTTCATTATACAGCAACCATACAAGAGCCTGCGCTTGACCCCGTTATCTCTGATTATAAGCTACACACCCTTGTAAAAGAACACCGCTGGCCTAACACTATCAGATAGTTTTGTGTTTTATTCGAGATCTCTTTATCATCCCTATGCTGCATGATCCCACAAACTATTCACAAGCGAAAAACTTGTTATCAACAAGCAACTGCATGCTTAACTTCTATTAAAAAGCACACCATAACCACATTAAAAGTTGTAGCCGTAACCGGACTATGCTTAGGGCTATTTTTGCCAGGCTACCTTGAGAAATTGCCCCCACCTCAACGTCCACCTCTTCGGATAATTTCAATTCCACGAACATGCATTCGGGCCGTTGAGACATTCCCTCCTTATACCGCCTTATTTATGCTTCCGGGCCTTCAGCTTGCAAGGATGGGGACCACTGCCTGCAATATTCAAACCCCACTAGAGGCAAATAGCATCTGTGAACGCATCTGCAATATACTGCTAGAGCAGCTAGAGAAAAATAGGGAATTTACCCGATTTCAAGGTGATGAACTAATCCGAGATAAGGGCTATAGCGGTTCTAACTTTACTGTTAATGGAATCTTGCGAACACTACACTTTCGGATACCGGTTAGATTTTTTGACAATTACAAAAAATGCCTTACGTATATTCATCAAATGGTTTTTCACAATATCAGAGCTTTTCGTGAAGGGCCTCAGCAAATCATCTCCCTCTTAAAAAAAATCCATACCATCCTTTTGACGGGCACGGTAGATGAAAGCACACGGCGGCCGGGAGAATACAGAAAAACACCACGGATACACTGCGCCGGCTTAAATGCGCAAGAAATTGAGGAACTTGCCAAGAAAACCCTCACTGATGAGGAATTTGCCATCTTTACAGCAAAGGCCCAAATGCTCCCTAACGGCCTGTCAAAACAGCCTATAGGAGATGAAGAAAAAGGTATTTGGGAAAAAGTCACTCATGTTACTTGCCCTCCAGAAGAGGTTGAACAGCAGCTCATATCTTTTGCAGAAGAGCTCATACTGCGCATCGAAAACAGAACAAACGTTGAAGAACTCATGAGCTATGCCCACACACAAATAGCCAAGATTTCCCCCTTTGAAAGTAAAAACCTGCAAGTAGCACGACTGTTTATGCATTCTCTTGGAATCTACTTTGGAAATATCTATCCAGTAATCATATATGACCGCACAGAATACCTCATGAAGGTACTTCAAAGCATGAAGAGCGAACGAGTGTTTACCGATTATCTCACAAAAAACCTTCTTCCTTGGACATGCAGCCAATTAGAGACGCTCAATAAAATTGTACCCAATTAAATCTTCAGCGTGTAGGGTAGAGCTATATACGTTTTGGAGGAACCATGCAAGCACTTCAACCATTTTTACAAGACCCTGCAAAGCTGTGGGAGCTTGTTGAACCACATGCCAAATGGGCTCTTGATAATATGCCAACAGAAAATGTGCTTTACTCAAGCAGCTTACGAGCTACATCGGCACAAGTGATCACTCTTGTTTTTGGAGAAAAAGTTGGATTTACGGCACTTGTACCTTTAGCATTTGCGGCAAATGATGATGCACAGCGTACATTTTTAGTTTCTGCAGGATTATATGTTGGGCTACCAATAATGCGCGAAGTGGCTGTACGAGCAGGGGCTAAAAGTGTCTATAAAGTAGGCGAACTCTTTGTGACAGGTGTATGGAAAGCTGTCTCGACACCATTTGCCTATATTGCGCGAAAAATCTCACCACCTGAGAATACGGAACTTGAGCTACTTAAAGCAGAAAAGCTTGAGCTTCTTAACAAAATAAAGACTCTTAAAAAGCAGCTAAAACCCAAAAAAGACCCTGGCGAAAAAACCAAAAAAGACTAAACTTGTACTAACAAAGGAGGATCCTATGGCAAAAGGAATCGGTGCTAAAAAAGAAACAAAGAAAAAGCCAGCAGCTAATCTAAAAGAAAAGCGCGCGGCTAAAAAAGAAAAAAAATCAAAGTAGTATCTTATGACCGGCACCATGTGCGCCGGTCTTTCCCCTTCCATTAAATTAAATAGTTCATTATAATAAGTTTTTATGTTATTTATGGACTTATTAAAATAATTTTTATGTCTAAAGTTACTCGAATACTAGAGTCTATTGGCGAATATGTCACCATGGTGTGTCAGGTTGTTGTTGGTGCTTTTTGCCACCCTCCTAAATGGGGCCTTGTGCGCAACCAGCTGTTTGATATTGGCGTGATGTCGCTACCTGTTATTGCCATTACGGGCTTATCTACAGGCATGGTACTTGCTGCCCAAGCCTACTTTCAGCTCTCTGACAAGGGCTTGACAGGCACAACAGGTATTATGGTTGCAAAGTCTATGATTGTAGAACTTGGGCCTATCCTTACTGCCTTTATGATCACCGGCCGCGTGGGAGCTGCCATAACAGCAGAACTTGGCTCCATGCGCGTGACAGAACAAATTGATGCCCTAAAGTCAATGGCCGTAGACCCTTTACGCTACCTTGTAGCGCCCCGTTTTATCGCCATGACGCTTATGGTGCCTGTTCTTACAGTCTTTAGCTGCGCTATGGGTATATTTGGAGGCTACTTAGTGGCTGTAGAACTCTATGGCATGGCCACACACGCCTTTTTTGACCCAATGCCTATTTATATAACATCCTTTGACCTTATCTCGGGTTTTTCTAAATCCCTCTTTTTCGGGCTACTTATCGTAACGATATCCTGCTATAGGGGCATGAACACTCGAGGCGGAGCCGCTGGTGTAGGTAAAAGTACAACACACAGCGTCGTCATATGCTATTCGGCAATACTACTTGCTAACTTTATGCTTACACTTGGCCTCAATAGCCTGTACTGGATCTTTTTTACGAATGGTGTCAGATGATTAACGTTCAAGACCTATGGAAAAGCTATAAAGGCACTCAGGTTCTTAAAGGCCTAAGTATTGAGATCCCTGCCGGAAAGACACTAATCATCGTAGGCCGATCAGGCGTTGGTAAAAGCGTACTTTTACGCCAAATTTCAGGCCTTGAAACGCCAGATAGCGGCTCTATCGAAATTGACGGCGTTGCAATAACATCTTTAAAAAAGCGCGAGCTTAGCCACTTTATGCGTCAGTGTGGCATGCTTTTTCAAAGCTCTGCCCTCTTTGACTCGCTCACAGTAGGCGAAAATGTAAGCTTTTATCTTCAAGAGCATAATGACGAAAATGGCTATAGCCAAAGCCAGATAGAAGATCTTGCTCAAGAATCGCTAAAAAAAGTAGGCCTTGAAGGCATGTATAAAAGAATGCCTTCAGAGCTTTCTGGCGGGCAAAAGCGAAGAGCGGCTTTAGCGCGGCTTCTTATCTATCGCCCCAAAATCATGCTGTGCGATGAGCCTACAACAGGCTTAGACCCAATAACTGCCATGCAGATTAACGAACTTATCGGTAAAACACATGACGAGCTTACGGCAACCACAATCATCGTCACACACGATCTACAGTCAGCATTAACTCTTGGCGATCTATTTGCCCTTCACCACGAAGGCAAGATCGTAACTGTCGATACCAAAGAGGCCTTTTTGCAAAGCTCAAACCCACTAATACGCGAGTTTTTGCAAAATGCGATCATTTCGCCCGAGTACACAAATTTAATCCCAAAAAATCCAGTCCAAAGACTAAAGGAAGTATTAAGTCATGCGTGAAGCCTCTAAAAATATAGCTATCGGTGTAATAGTCGCATTTGCTCTTGGGTTACTCCTATGGGTACTGCTCTTTTTGCATCCTTCTTTTGGAGATGGAAAATTCCATGTACACGTGCGCTTTGACAATATCGAAAAAGTAAATGTAGGCACGCGCATTACGTACGCAGGACGCCCTGTAGGCCAGGTTATCCGCATCCAGCAAGTGCCGGAAGAAGAGCGAACAGCAAGTCATGAACCAGAAAACCTCTATATCTACGACCTTACGCTCGCTATAGATTCTACAATTCCTCTTTATGACTCTGATGAAATTACTATAGGCACATCAGGCCTTATGGGAGAGCGCTTTATTTCGATCATACCCAAAAGACCAACAACGCGTACTGCTCACCCTATTGCCTATGATGAAGTTATCTACTCCAAAAGGGCGCCATCTCTAGATGATGCCTTTGACCAGATAAGCCGCGTAGCAGTAAAAGCAGAAAAGACGATGGAAGTTCTTGCAAGCCTTGTTAAAGAAAACCGCGATGACTTTGACTCTACCCTCGATTCTCTCAACAGCGCAAGCTCTCAGCTCAACACCATGCTTGCCCGCATCAATGAGCTTCACCTTGTAGACTCAATTGCAAGCACAATGAACAATGCAAGCACCCTCCTTGCCACTATTTCAAAGGGAGAAGGATCACTTGGCAGGTTTATTTCATCCGATGACTTTTACCTAAAAACTCAAGGGCTCCTTACAAAGCTTGATTTGATGATGAACGACGTTAACCACTATGGCGTGCTCTACCACCTTGATAAGAGCTGGCAGCGAGAGCAGCGCGGGCGCCTTGAAGAACTTGCCAAGCTCTCAACTCCCCGCCAGTTTCGCTCATATCTAGATGAAGAGATGTATAAAATTACAACTGCTGTTTCACGCCTTGGATCAGCTCTAGATAAAGCCCAAGCTCAAGCAGGCCAAGATGCCCCAATCGTTGCAAACGCCGACTTTGCACGCACCTTTAACGAAGTGCTCTCACAAATCCAAGACCTCCAATCCACACTTAAAACCTACAGCATAGACCTTGCAGACCGATCATCCACCACCCAAATTGCTCAGGAAAAATAAAATTTCTATAGACTCCTATCCAGAAAGATGGGAGTTTACATATATGACAAGCTTGCAAAACAGGATCCTCTACCACCGCATTACGCAGTGTGATCAGCAGGTTTTGCTCCTTCTAACATAGCCACGCGCTTTTCAAGTGCGGCTAAGCGGGCTAATACTGAAGTGTCATCTGATTTAGGTTCAGTTTTCACTTCTAGATTTTCTTGTGGAGATGTGGCGACTGGTTTTTTAAGGAGAGAAACTTCAAAGGTTCTCCACCCTTGATCTTGCGTGCTTCGCACTGCTTTTAGAGCTAATTTGGGAAGGTCTCGCCTCCAATCTGATGCTCTACAAAAAACGCACACTTTTGCTTTTGCTTGAGCTTCATCACAAGGTTTCCAATCTACCCAAACCCGGGTTTTACGGTCCTGTGGTGTATCTGGTATTGTTTCCATAACACAATAGAGGGTTTTATGCCTCCAGACAAGGCTCGTAGAGTCGCCATATAGGTCCACCTTAGTTGCCCCAGCAAAGACGCTACCGGCAGGCATGGCAAGTATTGGGGAGGGAGGGCTCATCTCTAAGGGTACGTTTGGTTTTGTGATAATCCGCAATACCCCTTCAAAAAACAATAAATTGCTGCAAATTTTTTGAATGCGGTCTAATTCTGGTTTTTTATCAAGGCTAGGAGCATTAAATAAAATATTTTGTGTGTTTTGCATAGCCGAGCGCGCGCGGGTAATCACCTCAAATAGTTGAGACTCACCTAGCTTTTTTTCGCTATCGCGAATGAGGGTGGGAGCAGTAGTTTCAAATGCCTGGATTACTGCGCGCAGTGTTTCTTGATTTTCATTCCAGTATTCAAGTTCATGTGCGCGCAATGTTTTCCACATTCGCTTTCTATGTGCTATTGAATCTTCTACATTACCTGCAAATACTGAGGGAAAATCAGAAAATACCCTATAAGCTGCATCTTGCGCTTGTTTTAGGGCATTTTTATAGGAGACATCCTGGTTTTCATCCGGCAAAACACTATCAACTCTACCATCTTCAAGGCCAGTATAGAAATCAACTTCACTATCATTCAGCCAGAGCTCTAGGCCATCAGAAAAAATAGAATTACTTGCTTCTACACTATTCATAATAATAAAGTTTTTTCACAAGCATAACAAATGAACATTTGCTAGTCAAATGATGGATATTACTATAACTAAGAAATGTAAAGGGTAAGAGCCGAAAAAACGTGGCCGGCAACGTCGAGGCGCGCTTCGTGGCTATGGAGGCTATGAGTGAAGCCGCCGTGAATTTTGTCCATATGGGCTGCCTGGACGTCGTTTAGAAATAAAAACCCTTCAGAAATTTTTTTATCAAACCAGACCTTGTCGTAGGGCTTTTTAAGGTACTGAAGGGTTTTTTCTGCATGCACAAGGCCCTCGACAAAGCAGGCAACTTCTACAGTTGGCGCGCCTTTACCAAACTCAATATCAACTGCCCGAAGAAGCTGTTCAAGGTGTACAAGAGCAGCAATATCTTGTTCGTACTTGAGGTAGTGATACAAAAGCTGAAATTGCCAGTTTGCATAGAAGACTGATACCTCCTGCTGAGGCCTGCTACAAAAGTAGCCAACTGCCCTCTTTACAACGCCATCTATTGCTTCTGGCTGCAGCTTGCGACATGTCATAAGGCCGATTAAGGCTTCTGGCAGATAAAAGGGCTCAGACTGCTTTTCAAAACCTTTTAAGCTAGGGTCAAAAAAAACCTCCATACTGCCATCTGACCTTGCCCGCTCCAAAAGGCGCGTAACCAAGCGGTCCATAGTATGCTGCCAGCGATAGGGCAGAATATCCGGAAATACGACATGAGCACGCTCAAGCAACAGCAAGAAAAAGCCCATATCGCCAATATTACCTTCTGGCAACTGAGGAAGCTCTAGTTTTTCATAGAGGTTATGGTAATAGACAAGCGTCTTTGAAGCCACCTCTTTAAAGAGCTCCACTGTCCGGACGGAAAGATTTACCTGACCAACAAGGTTCAAAATTTCCACCAGAGTAGCAACATCGCGTATAGAGCTATGCTGGTAGGCATAAGGCATAAACCGCTGTACCGGAACTACATAATATAGACGCTTTTCCTCATTACTAGAGATATACCGAAAAAACTCAGCAATCCCAATAAGCATACTTTTTACAAGCTGGTGTGATATAGCCATCCTACCTCAACCCTTCGAGGTTAAGCCAATAGCGAGTATGGCGAAGCTCCCCCGTTTTTCGCAGGGCTCCTTTTTCTACAAGATCCTGCAAATCGCGCGTTGCTGTGGGACGCGAAGCTTTTGTAATTGCAATGTATTTTTCAGCGCTAAGGCCACCTATAAACCCCTCTGGCCCCTCTGCAAACATCCTTATAAGAGCTTTTTCTTGGCGGACGTTTATTATTGCTGAAAGAGCGGTAAGCATCTTAGATTTTGCTAGCAAAAACAAAAGAAACTTCATGGATTCTTCTTGAGCTTGAACAATAAGTTCAGCAAAAAATTCTATCCACGACTGCACGTCAAGTGTAGTGTTGCATCTTGCAAGTTCATTATAATATTCTTTTTTTCGCTTTTCAATGCACGTAGATACGGCGATAAGAACAGGCTGTCCAACGCCCTGCGAAAGAACTTTCTCTACGAGCAGGCGCCCAATTCTACCATTTCCATCTTCAAAAGGATGTATGCTTTCAAAATAGAGGTGCGCCACACTTGCTCGCGCGAGCACGGAATCTACACCTTGCGAGCTATTAAACCAACTCATAAATGCCGCCATCTCATGAGGAACCTGTTCTGATGCAGGTGCTTCATAAAACACCCTACGCTCATCTAGCCTACCTGCCACTATCTGCATTGGATCAGCATGTGTTCGATACCTACCTATGTCATCTAGCGTTGCCCAGTTTTTAAAAAGCATGGAATGCCACTGCCAGAGTATTTCGTGAGTAAGAGGCTCTGAATAGGTCTTGTAGACGTTTGTGAGAACTTCTGCCATTCCATATTCTTTTTCGGACCTCTTTTGGGGTCCATCTTTTAAGCCAAAGTGCTTGCGTATTGATGACTGCAAGCTTTCTCGTTCAAGAATCTCACCCTCTATTTTAGAGCTTTTTTCACCCTCTATACTCAATATCTCAACGGCAAATTGGTTCTGCTCATCTTTGCTACTATTCTTCAAAAATGCAAAACTGCTACCTACTGCTAGCAAGAATTTGCGCTCAAGTTGAGCGATTGCTGCCGGATCATAATGAAATTTTGGCCACGTAGGCAATTGCCAATTCCAGATCATGAGTTATAGACTCCCCTTCTATAACTCATCTTTATAGCGTTTTGTGAGTTATAGATCAAGCATCTATAACTCTTGTGAAATAAAATCTATAAATGTTAGGATGAGGAAAACTAGAATAGATGAGTATGGAAAACATTCCCCCTGCCCAGATAGAAAAAGGCACATTTCTTATAGCAAGCCCTGAGATAGAGACCGGCATGTTCTTTCGGGGGGTTATCCTTATTTGTGAGCATAACGCAAGCGGCTCATTTGGCCTGCTTATCAATAAGCCTCTAGACCTAGAACTTCCTGAAGAAATACTTAACCTCAACGACGTATCAAACCCCCACGTAAGCATGAGAGCCGGCGGCCCCGTGCAAACAAACCAGATGATGATTCTACATACCCATGAAGAAACCGCTAGTCAAACACTGAACATCTGTGACGGAGTCTATTTAGGGGGCGATTTACAATTTTTACAAGAAATGATTGGCGATGAAGCTGGTCCTCACCTGCATCTTTGCTTTGGCTACGCAGGCTGGACAGCCGGTCAGCTGGAGCGAGAGTTTTTAGACGGCAGCTGGTACCTCTATCCTGCCTCCAGCAAGCACATCTTCTCCACCCCACCTGAAAAGCTCTGGAAAACCCTACTTCGCGAAATGGGCGGCAAATACGCCAGCCTCTCGATGATCCCTGAAGATCTTTCCGTAAACTAAGGGCAAGACCACTCATCGTAATGAGTGGTCCTCGAGTTTGGACATTTGCGTCTGAAGCCGAAGGCTTCTTTGATCGAGTAGGAGGTGGGCGTTAGCCCACCGTCCTC
>CAZEQY010000046.1:0-10305 GCA_964514655.1 uncultured bacterium | reverse complement strand
GACTAAGAAATGAGGGCGTAGGCTTTTTTTGAAACACAACATTTGACAATATCTCAAGCGTCAAATAAGCCCATCTTTTTCCTGAATCCCGCCCTTGCTATTGTTCCTCCTAAAGTAAGCGTCAAATAAGGCCAGGTTGCTGAAAATTTACAATTGGGTTTTGCGCGCAGCAAGCCAGCGATCAGGCAAGAGCTCATCTAGCTTCTTGGCGTTGTGGCTCATTAGACGGCGCATCACGTCTTCAAGATACTCTCGTGGGTTGATGCCAAGCCCCCGACATGTTTGTACGAGTGAAAGCACAATCGCAGATGCTTTTCCTCCATCTTCGTTCCCCACAAAAAGCCAGTTTTTTCGACCTATAGCCAATGGCCTAGGAAGGAAAGGAATAGGATCTGGATCGCCTCCCACTTCTTTGGGATAAATTAGCGCTAGCAACAGCTCCGTTGTACGGGCCTCCCGCAGGGATTGATGATAGGATAAGAAAACAGCTATTTGCTGAAAATCCAAATCTTAACGCTATTGTGGGCTCTACGGAACTCTATTTTAAAGAAACAGTTGTTCCTTACAAATTGGAAAAGCAGTCTCATAACACCTTTAAGCTTATTGTTGATCGCCACGGGCACTACTACGCGAAAAATTTGGGACAAGAACCCGTAATATCTCCAGCCACTTTACAAGAAGTTGAAGCTCAAGTGTCGCAAAACGAAGAAAGATTGTCTAAACTTACCAGCACCATTCCACCAAGACTGCAAAAGGGAGCCCAACCAACCGAACCCCCATCCCCCGATGCCGCAACAGAAGATACTGTTGCAGATTACGTAATGTGGAGGGGTAAGGAACTATATAAAGATGGAGTAACTTTCTACCTCAGCCGAGTCAGAGGAGAAAAAACCTATGAACAGTTGGAAGTGTATCCATGCCTAAATAGGAACGAGCCAGGATTTATGATTATGAAACCAGGAAGCTTGCGATACGGGGGCCCTATTTTTGTGCCAGCCGAGTCCTACGAAAATTTTTTGACCAATCTAGCTGAAAGCTCGTTTGAAAATTTCGGTTTTATCCAACACCTGGATCTTCCGCTCAAGCAAATATCTTCAGGGCAATAGATTGGACTAATAATCAGCGTATTACGCAACTAGAAGGATTCAGAAGCATCAAGAACTCGCCATTTTCCTTCAGGTAAGTCACCCAGGAGGACTTTTCCGATGCGCACTCGTTTTAGGCTGATGACAAGAAGGCCGACAAGTTCGCACATGCGGCGGATTTGTCTTTTTTTGCCTTCGGTCAAGATAAATTGGAGCAGCTGGGTTTCAAGACGTTTGATTTTTGCCGGCTTTAGCTTTTTTCCATCGAGAGAAAGACCAAAGGATAATCTGGCGATTTTTTCTTCTGTGATGACACCTTCGACCCGGACAAGGTATTCCTTTTGCATTTCGGAATTTTCGCCAATAAGCTGCTTTGCTATAACGCCATCTTGCGTAAGCACTAAAAGCCCCTTGGAGTCTATATCAAGGCGCCCAGCAACACTCAGCATTTTGAATTTGGGTATTTCTATTTTTTTACTTCCGACCTGGTTACTGGGAGTAATAAGCTCAATAGCAGCGCGGTAGCCTTTTTCTGGCTGGGTAGAAACAAAGCCTACTGGCTTGTTTAATATAACGGTAAGCGGCTTTCGCTTATTATCAAGTTCGATCTTTGCATCAAGAGCAACTTTTGTGCCAAGAGTGATTACAACTTCTCCGTTAACACGCACAAGACCCTCTTCAATATAGCGATCAGCGTCGCGTCTTGAGCATATTTTTCTCTCTGACATAAGTTTTGAAAGACGCGTAAGTTCAGTCATATCATCTCTAGTTGAAAGTCTTGAAACTGCAGCGTAGGGGTACGCTTATAAAACTGGCAAAGTGCGTTATAAAACGCAAGAGCTCGTTTAGGAAGGCCTTTTTCGCAGTATACCCTCACCTGTTCATAAATGGCTCTTTTAAAGCTTTCGGTGTCGCTCTCTTTGCCGTTAAGGTTGTCAATGCTCACGCGAAATCGAAAGTTTGCTGCCACTGAAAGCACCCATTCCATCGCCTGAGGCTTTACTTCAACGCTTTGGAAAAGCTCCTGTTCTTTTTCTGTCCGCCCATCAGGCGCATACCAATAGCCAAAATCCACCAGTTTTCTACGCTCCTCACCGGCAATCAACCAGTGCGCACATTCGTGTAGAGCACTTGCAAAAAACCCATGGGCAAAGAAAATGGTGTTGTGAGCTCTATGTTCATCTGCAGGAAGGTAAAGAGGTTCATCCTCCCCTTTAACAAGTTGCGTATTATAGCTATCTAAAAAACAGCCATTGAAAAGCGTGATCAAATCTTGGTACTGATGCATGGCGAGTATGATAGCTCAAAACCCCCATATTCTCAAGAATTTCAGTTGCGAGAGAGCGTAGCGTGAAGCTCTTGAATCTTTCTTTTGCGAGCTCCTTTACTTAAACCGTCACGCATCGCGCCTTCAAGGCCCGCTTTAACCTTTTTTACCTTTTCTTTGACCGCTTTTAGCTTTTTTTCGGTTTCTTTTTGTTTTTCTTCAGCTTTCTTAGCTTCACCAGTAGCTTTTTTTATCTTGCCTTTGAGCTCCTTAACATAAGGCGTTGCTAAATCTGGTACGGGCTGTAGTAAATAGTCTGCAATTTTGTTCATCGCTCTGCCATCTTCTGCTGTATAATCCAGGACTTTGTTTGGGCCCAACTCCAATAAAGCAATATATTTTTTTAGGTCTATTATGCTTACATCTTCGATATATATCTGCTTTGGAAGCAGTCTTAATGCCCTACCCTTTTCCTGATCTACTGCTTCAATTTCAGCAAGTTTTTGTTGAATCACTGAAGAGATGCCCACCATGCTATTTGCTACATGAACCATAGATTGAGGAGCAAACCAGGATGAAGTACAAACCAAATAGCCATCCCTTGCCCAAAACACTGTATCTGACTGAAGAAAACTCTTCTGGGATTCAAGCAATGCAACTTCTTTAGCGTTTTCAGAAACCAATTGCTGCAATTTGCCAAGTTCTAATTCGACTATAGCCTTTTTCTCTGCAGCTTCATCGATTGCTTTTTCCAGTTTCAAAAGAGTCTCAGGATTAGGGGTATCCGCAACTATGCCAACCCTTCTGTAACAAACGCTATGCAATGCTAATGCTGTTTTTCTGCATAGAGATGTCCCTAGCTTGTTATCTGCTCGTTCAGATACATATCCGAGCATCTCAAAAAACCGTGTAAGTTGTTGTGATTCAAGATTAAATTGATCAAGACTCAAGCCCTGAAACATGCTCTCGTCAAGATGCTCAAATACTTGTTTTCCTATAAAAGAAATACGTTCGTTTTCCGGTTTCCAAAACAATCGACCAAGGGATTGAGTCCATTTTAAATCAGCTTTATTGCACAAAATTAATTTTTGATTATTACTATCGACACGAAGGTAATGTATTACGGGATTGAATTCAACAAGAGTATTATAATATTGATTTGTTAAATTCTGCATAATTAATCCTAATTTTTAACTAAACAGAAATTATATAGTTTTATAAGACTATTTGTCAATTTTTGGTTCAGATAAGCGGATTAAATCCTTGGTGATGGTAATGGCTTCTGCAAGCTGGTAGTCTCGTAGCATCTTGTTTGCTTCTGCTTGCGTGAGATTTGCATTGTTGATGGTAAGATTGCCATGTAGCAGGTTTTCGTAATTTGTGTTTTTGGCAATTCGTTCGGCGCTAAGTGTTGCAAGCTGTGGGATGTACTTTGTATAGCGATCAGTTTTTTGCTGCAAAAAGGGCACATAGTAGCGTTGAAACCAGCCGCGCTGGTAGCGTGGCACATCAAGAAGATGATCTTTGTAGCTTGGCTCGATGCTATCCGGCAGCAAAGTCTCAACTGTACTTCTGCCTGCAATACTACCTGGAACCACGATATCGCTCTTTACGCCCTCTAGCTGTACAGACCTTCCCGAGACGCTATAGTAGCGTCCAATTGTTACCTGCTTATTTTGCATCTGGGCTTGTAGTGAGCCCTTGCCATAGGTCGCATTATCCCCCACGATTATGGCAATGCCATAGTCTTGTAAGCATGCGGCCACAACTTCTGCTGCTGATGCTGTTTCTTGAGATGTGAGTATCACTAAAGGCCCATCATAAAAAAGGCGCGGGTTAGTATGGCGCAAAAAATGAAGTCTAGAATAGGTATCCTTTGCAACAGCAACAACGCCGCTTCTCATAAATAGGCCCGCCACGTCTACGCTTTGGGTTAAAACCCCGCCTCGATTATCTCGAAGATCTAGTAACACGCCCAAAATAGGGCCATTTTGCTTAAGCTCATCTATTGCACTACGCACATCTTCAGCGCTAGAAACCGGCCACTTACCTTGGTAAAACCCATGAAGCTTGATGATTGCCAAAATGCCTCCCGGCACCTTTTCAAAGCTAGAATCAACCCTATTCTCTTCTACCACAAGTGGCTTTCTCTCTAGACTTATGCTATAAAGACCATTATCTCTATTTTTTAGGACAAGCTCAGCAATAGTGCCCTCTTTTCCGTGTAGGAGCGAGAGCATCTCATCTGGCCCCATCCCCTGTACAGCACGTTTATCAATGGATACGATCGCATCACCAATATGAATCTTATCACTTTTTTCTGCTAATGACCCCTTCATGATGCCTGAGACTATAAAGCTATCGCCTTCTTGGTCCACTTCAAGACCAACGCCTACATAGGCTTTAGAAAGCTGAAGCTGCAATAGGTGTGCCTGATGCGGGTTTAAAAACTGGGTATGAACATCTAGGCTAGAAGCTAATGCATGAAGAATGTGAAAGGCAAAAAACGCCTCCTTTTCTTCGCGAGGAAGAGGATCCCCTTGCGAGGTGAGATAGAGATAGTCATCTTCATACTGCTTGAGGCTATAGACAACAGCCTTTTCTGCATCGTCGTAAGTCGCCGGCATGCCAAGCGCTTTCATATGATCAATCTCATCTACAATGCGCTTTGCGACATATACACGCGCTTTTGCTTCAAGCTGCATCTCATTTGCACAAAAAAAGCTCGCTTCTAGCATCTGCTTCTGAGTGAATGTAGGCAGGGGTTCTTTTGCCACTTCGCGCACATTTTCGTCGGTGATAGCCATCCGCTTTCGTAGCGCTCGCATGCGATAGATCGACTTTTGGATTACGCTATTTAACTTTTCAAAGGTGCTATAGTCCTCTTTGTAGTAAGCGCTCACGTTACTTTCTAGAGCCTTTTCAGAAAGCCCCAAAAAGGGATCAACATCACTTGCCAAAAGATAGATATGGTTTGGGTCAAATTCGTTGATGTAGTTAGCTAGCGCATACTGCATAATGCGGATATTCATGCTGCTTGTAGTAGGGTGCAAACGAAAGATAGTGTTCATCTGATTGTGCACATCAGATAGCCGTAGCGGCGGCATAACATCTGCATGCAACGAAAGCGAAAAGAGTATAAGCAACAAAACTCTATACAGCATAGACCACCTATAATTTTTTAACGCGAGCACCTGTTGGGCCATCTTCTACGCCATAGCCTTTTTGCGCTAAAAGCGCACGAATTTCATCAGATCGCTGCCACTGTTTTTCTCTTCTTGCTTTTTGGCGATCTTCTACGAGGTCTTTAATCTCTTGTGGCACCTCTTCTTCGGTAAATGTGCAGATACCAAGAACGCTGTCCATCTTTTGTATGCAAGCCTTGACTTGTTCAACATCCTGCTTACTTAAGAGCTTTTGGTCTATAGCAGCATTTACTTCTCGTATTAGCTCAAATAAAAAGCTTAGAGCTTCTGATATATTGAGGTCATTAGCGAGCGACGTAGAAAAGCCATTCATGTTATGGCTTATAACTTGCTCAAGATTAGGCCAAGAGGCGATATCTGCCGCCTGGTAGCTTGTAAGACGGACAATAAAGTCATGTATGCGACTTAGCGTCTGTTTTGCTGCATCTAGTCCCTGGAAAGTAAAGTTTAGCTGTGTGCGATAGTGTGTTGCAAGCAGCATGAAACGCAGGGCTTTTCCGTCATAGCCCTTCTGGATAATGTCTCGGAGGGTATAGAAGTTTCCAAGGCTCTTTGACATCTTTTTGCCATCTACCAAAAGATGCTCCGCATGCACCCACATGCGCGAAAAGAGTTTTCCGGAGCAGCATTCTGACTGGGCAATTTCATTTTCATGGTGAGGAAAGATAAGATCTACCCCGCCGGCATGGATATCGATCGTCTCTCCTAATATTTTTTGCGCCATTACAGAGCATTCGAGATGCCATCCGGGGCGCCCTTTTCCAAATGGACTATCCCAGTAGATATCGCCATCTCGCTCTTCATCATATGCCTTCCAAAGCACAAAGTCAGAGGCGTTTTCTTTTGCATACTCATCGTGATGCACGCGCTCTGATGCCCCAAGCTGCAAGTCCTCTAAATTAAGGTGCGAGAGCTTGCCATAGTCTTTAAAGCTAGAGATTGCAAAGTAGACGCTCTTATCAGCCCCAATATAGGCTCCCTTCTTGTCGATGAGAACCTCACACATCTTAATCATATCCGGAATATAGTCTGTAGCCGCAGGATAATGCTCCACACGCTCGATGTTTAGCACCTTAAGATCATCAAAAAAGGCATCCTTATAGATCTTGGTGTAGGCGTCAAGGGTCATTTTGCTGGCTATAGCGCCTTTAATCGTCTTGTCGTCGACATCTGTTAGGTTCATCACCTGTTCTACCTTAAAGCCAAAAAAGCGTAAAGTTCTTCGCAACAGATCTTCAAAGGTAAAGGTACGAAAGTTGCCGATATGGGCATAGTTGTAGACTGTTGGCCCGCATGTGTAGAGGCGAATTTCGTTGCCATGCAGGGGTTTTACATCTTCTAACGTTCGAGATTGCGTGTTAAATAGCTTCATATGTTCACTTTGTTTTAAGCTGTTTGTCTAGTTCGCGGTAGGCAATTTTTCCGGTAGCTGTTTGAGGAATCTGCTTTAAGGTAACGACGCGGTCTATCTTTACAAGATTGCTGCAGCCACCTTTTCTGAGAATCTGGTTTACTTCTTGCGTCTCTAGCTTATGCGTTGTAAAGAGCACAAGCTGCACCTTGCCAAGAAGATCACCATCTGTCATCAGGGCAAATTGCTCTAAGGGGCTCTCTAGCTGCGACGAAAGCGCTTCTTCTACAGCAGTAAGGCTTATCATCTCACCGCCAATTTTTATAAAGCGCTTAAGCCTTCCAGAAAGAATAAGGTTTTGATCACTATCGAGCATGCCTAAGTCACCTGTCTCGTACCACCTCAAGCCATCAATATCGATAAAGGGATCGTGAATACCTTTGTTAAGATAGCCTGAAAAGACATTGGGGCCAGATACTAAAATAAGGCCGGTTTCATTTACTTGTCGTTCTTTGTCAAGGTGCTCTGGGTCTACAATCTTGATCTTTACGCCCTCAAGAGCTTTGCCAACCCCCTGCTTTCTATCGCCACTTATATTTGCCGTAATAACAGGAGAGCACTCTGTTATGCCATAGCCCTCTACAAATAGCGCCTTTTGGCAAAGCTTAAATAGATCCTCCGGTGCTTTTTCTGCCCCTGAAATAAGGAGGCGAAGCGACGATGTGTTGCAAGACTTTGCAAACTGCAGAATATTCTTTAAAAATGTTGGGGCACTGCACAGCACTGTTGTCTTCCAGCGCTCAATTGCCTTTGCAAGGCGCTTGGAATCTGTTGGGTTAGGATAGTAGACAACCTTAAACCCGGATAACAGCGGCAAAAGACCGGTGACAGAAAAGCCAAAAGAATGAAATGGGGGCAGCATCGCAAGCAACGTGTCATCGCGATAGAGTAAAACCTTTTTAAGACTAGAGCGTAAATCGAAGAGAATGTTGTTGTGAGTCAAGGGAACACCCTTTGGCATGCCCTCTGTGCCACTTGTAAAGAGGATCACAGCAGTGCTTTCCGGATCGCAAGAACGCACTGACACCTTAGTAAATGCTCGCATGCTCTCTTTCATAATATCTAAAAGCGAAATATCAGCTTTTAACTCTTCAAGCATATGTAAAAGCGGCTCGATGCTAGAGATATCCGTATTTTCTAGGGCATCTAAAAAGGCCCAAGAGCTAATTACAGCCTTAAGTTCAGAGACACTCACAACAGTGTCAAGATGCTTTCCACCCACCGTCCAGTTAATCATAACAGGGACTTTGCCGGCCATATGGCATGCAATGACAAGAAGGTATGCAATATTTGATGCCGGAAGCAAGATACCGACATTGTCTCCCTCCAACGTTTTAAGCCTCTTAGATAGCAACAGCACTGCTCGCTTACACTTGTAGTAGGTCATTGGACCTACGATAGGGTCGCTACAAGCTATCTGAAAAAGGTTTTTCTCGCAGGATCTCATAAACACTTCAGGCACGGTATTGCCACCGGCAAGCTCTAAAAGCTCATGTGGACGTTTTTTGTTCCATCCTTTCATGCTCCAGCGGCGGTCTACACGTTCTTCTGTAGCATAGGCGCCACTTGCTATTAAAAAAAGACGGCCTACTGTGGTAAGGTTTTGGGGGGCAATACCTGCTACGTTAAACTGCTCTTCTAAAAAAGATATAAGCTCTGCGTGATCTAAAGAATCTAGTCCTAGATGCTCAATAAGCTTTAAATCCGGTAGCACCTGGTTTGCAGGCACCTTTGCAAGGCTTGCTACTTTTTCTATAATTTGCTTTTTGACTTCATCGGGTATTGAAGAAAGATCAATTTTTTCTACAGGAGCCTGCTTTATGTCCAATAGTTCTTTTTTCCAAAAGGCATAGGATACTAGTGATAATGGCTCTCCCTCTATCCCAAAGGGCTTATTATACCAGGCTTCAAGGTAACGGTTAAATTCTTGCTTTTCGCTTGAGCGCGGAAAATCCGGAGGTGCAATTTCAAATTCAACAAGAACATGTCGTTTAGGGATAAAGAAAAAGAGGTTCTTAACCAGTGTCCAGAGGTTTTTCTTTACTATCTCTTTTGCATTTGGCGTCTCACCGCATGTAGTAGCGCGAGAAAAACTTGACCCCCATAGCCCCGTCATACGCACTAAGACAATGGGCACATCGGGATTTTCTGCCACAAGCTGGTGCACGCCAAAGGCGCCGCCAACAACCTCTCTAGCCTGAAACTTCGTAGTGCCTGCAGGGTAAATTAAAAAGCGATCTCCATTCTTAAGGCCTTCTGAAATTGTCTTTAGGGCGCGCTCTGCCCTCTTTAGTTTTAAGGCGTTGAATGTTGATCCAAAGTTTGGGATAGCAAGGGCATTAAGCATACGTACAGCCCAGTGGAAGGCAGGATGATAGTACATATACTCTACAATAAGGGGCCTAATATGAAAGTAGCGTACAAGCGGCAAGGATACTATGAGTGGATCTACAACAACTGCAGGATGGTTCGGCAAAAAAAGACAACCAGAGTTTTTGCCTTCGAGTAGCTTTTTAACATCATCTAGGCCCGTAAAGGTGATCTTATAACGAAACCGCAAAAGAAGCGCCGTGATAAAAAGAGAGACGCGTACGAAAAAGCGTTTCATATCTGCTACCTCCAAAAGGCACTATTGTTACCTATCTTACCGTAAAAGTATAGCTTGATTTATTAGCGCGTAAGGGCCTAAGATGTTTTGGGTGAAAGCCTTTTGTAATCATAAATCTATTATTTTGGAGAAAATATATGACAACTACGGCAATAAACTACGAAGAATATTTTACCGATCTAAGCGAAGCTAAATGGAAACAGGGTAACCTTCTTACTTCAGCTGGAACTGTTTCTTCTGCATCATGCCCATGGGGCCGCGTTATTAAAGCGATACGCCTAGACTATGCTCGTGTACGCGACTACATGCATCGTGGCTACGACATAACAGAAGCTCTACCTGTAATCAAAGGCCACATCAAAGACTACACAACATTTGCTGAGGGCGCGACCCAAGATCATAAACTCGCAGTTATCAGCCTTGTAAATGATGCTATCGAAAATGTAAACGAGCTTCTAGATAGCTACAACAGCAAGAAAGATGACGGCGCTAAGCTTGAAAAGCTCACCTCTATTGAAGTTCCAAAACAAAAGCCAGAAGAGGTTAAAGAACCAGCTCCTGTACCTCAAGAGAACGCACCTGAAGCTGCAGCAGCTAAGCCCGGCCCTCGCCGCTCCGCTCGCCTCGAAGCAAGAGGCCCAAAATAAAGAGCGTATGTAATCTTAATCTTGATCTTGATTAAGATTCCCGAGTTTGGACATTTGCGTGTGAAGCCGAAGGCTTCTTTG
>CAZEQY010000045.1:0-11321 GCA_964514655.1 uncultured bacterium | reverse complement strand
AATTTATTGAGGGTATACTCTTTTTATTTTAAACACAACTTTCGATCATATCTCGTAAAAAAGTATGCTCCGGATTGCCGGGAACATTTGACAAAATGGGTACTAAAAAGTTGTCAGAGTCAAAAACCCAGTGAAAGCACCTGGTACAAAAATAGTCCAAATGTCCCTGCAACTCTTCTCACTCAAGCTATTGAACTAGATCTTCCCGAATGGGCTCCCATATGTACATGGTATTTGCCGGTTGAAGAAACACAAAAATTTCAAAATCTCGCAAAGCAGAAGGGGTCAAAAGAGATAGAAAAATGGTGCAACTTTGTTGTCAGCCATGCCAAAGCCTATTTTGAAAATGGCCTGCCATATAAACTTACTAGCCGGGGTATTGAGATAAAATACACCCAGGAGCTAATCAGAAAATGTCATTTGGCACAAAAAACAAACAGAGACCTGCCCCCCTGGCCACTTAATGAACACTCGATTAAAGCATTTCCAAACATCGTTGTTGATTTTGCAGTCGTAAATAGTGATCAGTTGTCAGCAATAATTCAATATTTACCGGAATATCTGACCGGAATTACGGTTCACTTAGACTTGATAACTGACATCAATCTAGTACCACTTTTTGATAAATTAGCCAATTTAACACGGGTTAAATTCAATTTTCCGTATGACCATTGGACCCTCTTTCAACGCACTCTTACTGAGGTACTTTCCTCAAGATCACATCTTAACAAGCTTACCGAGCTATGTTTTGACATCTATACGTTTGGCAATAATTATCCGAATAATACTAAAGCACTTTCCATCCCCCTTCTTCAAGCTAACATCCATAAAAATATTACTCGACTTGAAATCCGCGAACATATCTTTCCGCAGCATCAAGAGTTTTTTGCTGAACTTCACAATTATCCTGATCTTACCTCTCTAGCTCTAGCAACTACTTATAATACTGATGATTTGGTAAAAATAATCACTATGCTTACTCAGCTGCCGCCCTGGATTAAAAAGGTCGAGCTCATTCACAACGTCAAATTGTTCCCTATCGATAAAAAAGGCGAGGTAGTTGAAAAAGACAATATAGCTCGTGTTATTGATTCAGTGAACGAATCCCGCATAGCCATGGGCTATTCTACCATTCAAATTGACCTACCCAATAGCGAATGGAGAACCTATCAAAAAGCACATCTTGCAAATCCCGGCCGCCGCCGACCCTAATGAAAGGGGCCGCCCTTGCGATGTGCGATTTTATGAAATATAAGGTTTGCGAAGCGAGCTTACAAGCTCCTTGATAATGCCTTGTAAGCGAGGTTCTTTCGTAGCCCTGGCTGCTAGGCGCGATACAGTTCCATGATGCTTTCTTAGCATGCGACATACATCACCTAAACTAAGACCCTCTAATTGTTGAGCAGCAGCTGCCAACACACTCCTTGCATTTACTATATGTTGACTTCTATCCGAGCTGCTTAGTTCCTCTAGGCTGATTGAAAACTTATCACATAATCCCTGGATAAGCTGCTCTATGGTTACTTGATTTTGATCAGGGCCTGTATCATCTTTTACAAAATTAAATCCAAGCACAGCAGATGGGTTTTCAGAACCTGAAGTGCAGGTGCACTACGATGCAGGCCCAGACCCTCCTTTAGAGCCAATGAGTGCTTGTATTACATGTAGAGGAAGAAGCTGGGCCTGCTTTTTGACCGCGTGATCATTTTGGATGATAACTTCGCTAAATCCTCCCCAGCCGCTCCCGGAGCAGTTGTAGGTATTTTTGCTTGGAAGGTTCTGACAAAAAGCATTCCTGAATAACCTTTTCCCATGGTGGCAATGCATCAACTAGCTCTTGATGCACCTCTTCTATGGCTTTGTCTGTGAGTCCTAGGCGTTTCTTTGCAAAGTAGGTAAAGAGGTCATCCTTTGTAAGCCTGCTTTTTTTGCCGTTGAGGGGGAGGGCTAGCTCTTCTTTTGATTGGAGCAAGATGCTTGTGTTTAAAAGATCGTAAGCAGGACTAAGCTCTATCTTGTTTTGCCTGCGAATAAGAGAGAAGTTTTTGAGGTGCATATCTTCATTGCCTACAAGAAAGCAAAAGAGCGTTCGGCCAAAGAGCTTGCGCTTTTCAATAAGCGGAAAAGTAGTGTGCTTTTCAATACAAGAGGCTACTTCTTCCATGCTTGAGCTATACTTGGTATCGCGCGAGCTACTTAAAAGCTGCGCAAAGTCCTCTACAGCCACTTTATGCCCTTTAGGTAGTCTGTCAAAGCGCTTAATGAAGTAGCTTTTTGTGCCATCTTTATTGTGCATAAGCCCATGCAGGGGCACGTCAATGCCCACAAGGGCGGCCATGCGCATGGTTACATCTTCATTTTCAGGCACCTCTTCATAAATCTGGTGAGGGGGCTTTACTATAAAGGTTCCACCTGCTTCTATCACTTCAAAAAGGCCTTTGGAGGCATTGAGCCTGACGCTCAGCTTTGGCTGCACGCCCTGAATGGAAAGCTTTGAGGCAAGCTGCATGGCAAGCTCCAGCTGCTCTTGCTTACTGAAAGGAAAGTCATGAAGGTCTTTTAGCCTCGGAGAAAGGGACTTAAGCCCCCTTTGGCTATAGCGTTCATGCTCTACTAGCTCATATGTTATTGGGCAGCGTGCCATCACAGGCCTCCACAGTAACATTGCCTACAAGGTCATGGCCCACAGCGATAAGTTGGCTCATATAGTCATTTTGATCAAGCTTGAGTGCTCGTAGCAGCCCTGCAAGCATGACACCTTCAGGAAGTAGCCCTTCAAAAAAAGGAGGGAAGCGATCATACTCATACACCTTTTGCCCCGTTGGCATTTCAAGTGAAACTGAGGGGCCTTTATACTGCGGGTCGTAGCGAAAACGATAGTGTTTGTACGGCTCTTCTTCCTCAAGCCAGCCTGCAAACACCCCGTCGACATATACGTTAGCTCGTTTCATCTAAATGCTCCATAAGTCTGCTATTGAATGAGATCTGGATATTGAGCGCTACAAGAAGCTTAAGCAGGGTAGAAAAGCGAACCGTAAGCTTGCCCTTTTCTATATCGAAGACGGCGGTTTTGCCAATACCAGCAAGTGTTGCAAGCTCCTCTTGTGACAAGCCCGCCTGCTTTCTGTGAAAGCGAATTATTTTTGCTATATCTTGCTGTTCCATATTTTTTACCGCTATAACAGTGATTTTGGCATATTTTTGTATTTTATACAAGAAATATGCTTCTTGCAATGGAAATTTACTGCTATGGCGGTAAGGGAGTGTCTCCAACTGCCGTTTTTAGGTTAAATCATCAGAGTCTAATTAACCAAAAAAATCTTCCAGAGTGATGATTCGGTCGAAGTAGCCGCGACTAATGAAGGAGTCGGCTGCGCCGCTTGTGACTTAGAGGCTTTAGAAAGGCTCATACGTTACTTTGCACGACCTCCCTTCAATAGCGAGAACATTCGAGTGCATAGCTCATTAATAAACTATCGCTTCCCAAAACCATCTCACGATGGGAGATTGTTTATGACTCTCGATCCACTAGATTTTTTGGAGAGGATTTCTCACTTCATTCCGTATCCACGCCGCCATCGTAGGCACTATCATGGAGTGCTCGCACCTTCATCACCATTACGAAAGCAAGTAGCGGCTAATGCCCAAAAGCGCCTCGATGTTTCCGTCAAAACCAGGCAAGAAAGAGACGAGAAGGTAACAAAAGCTTCTCGGGGGTGGGCTCAGCTCATAGCGCGCATCTACGAGGTAGATCCACTAACATGCGCAGGTTGCGGCAAGAAGATAAAGATCATGACCTTTGCAACACATCCTGAGCATATAAGACGCATTCTGAGGGGCATAGGCTGGCCAATAACAATCCCTGAATTTGACCCGCCCCCAGAAGAGCACTGTGAGGACATCTGTCATTTAAATCCAAGCACAGCAGACGGTTTTTCAGAACCTGAAGTGCAGGCGCACTTTGAGATAGGTCCAGATCCTCCAACAATCGCCGATATTGATCCACCACACTGGGAAGATTAATTTAAAAACTACTTAGGATACGATGTGGAGGTGTTTCTTTGTTGTCAAAAGCAGGTCATTTTCAAGAAATATCCGTACAAAATTGCCAAAATACACTAAATCGATTCGTTATCTACTTTAAAGTTACCCAATGCATGCGGGAAAAACAAGCACCCCAACCTACTTTCCCCGGGGAGAAAGTAGGTTGGGGTGCTTGATCTTCCTATTCCTCAGTAAATCGTTGCTTATACTGACGATTTTCGGCGAAAATCGGTGGAGGCAGGCGCGATTTACGAAAAAAAAAGGGGGCGAGTTCAAGGGATGTCTGAGTGCTGCTTGAATGGCGACCGGCATAGAGATGTCATGAACTTAACACGGGCGTTTACATGGAACGTTTGAACTCGTCGCTGCAATGCTAAGAGAGAAATCTAAAGTGGCAGTCCCATTAGGACGAGAGTATCGATGTGCAGCAGGGGGGCGGAATGATCCATAGTAGTGAGGAAGTCTCTGTAATGCAGATGGAGCGAAGGGATCGTGTTGTTCACTGTTTTAGAATTTGTACAACCAGAAATGGGAGGATACATTGGATAAAGCAAAATCATTTAACATTCCAAAAGCTCTAATATTAGAAGCCTTTAAATGTGTCAAGGCCAATAAAGGAGACGTATCTTGAGAGGCATAGGCTGCTCCAATAGCGATACCGGAATTTACCCATCGCTTACGCGATGCCGCAGCACGACCTAAAGGTTGCGTGCTGTCACCCCCAGAAGATCACTGCGATGGCATCTGTCACATGAATCCAAGCACAGCAGACGGTTTTTCAGAACCTGAAGTACAGGTGCATTGTGATACGGGGCCGGATCCTCCATCTATTGCAGATATAGACCCAAGATATCGTGTAATTCTGACAGACAGACTTCCCATTGCATGCAAAAGATGGCATATCATCTAGTGTTAGCGCTGCTTCATGAAAACGTAACCCGCTTTCCTCGATGAAAACACCATCAGCAACTACCAGATGAACTAGAGACTTTTAGGGTCATAGTTTTATGACCCTAATTTTTAAGGCGGTTATGGAGGTGGTTGTGATTGTGGATTTGGCACGCACCAGCTACTTTTAGGACAGCTAATAGGTGCTTGTAGCGGACTGCTTACATCTACAATACCAGTACCATCGTTCAAAATATTGTCTGCCCCGGAAGGTTGACCCCACCAGTTCTTTTGTGCATAATAATTTGCATTAGCGTGTTCATCAAAAATATCAAAGTAATAACCCGTGATATTGTTTTTATGAGCGTTAAGAGTTGCATTACCTGCACCCACCGTTTCACTTGCAAAATCAAGGCCAATAAGCCCTGCAAAGCCAAAATTCTGACCATCAAAGCAGTTATCTTCTACATTGATGACCAGGCTATTCCAAGGAGCATCAACGCCGTTAATACCAGAAACTACAGTAACAGCTCCAGTATCATTGCCACCGACATAGTTGTTATGGCGAATATCAACCTTAGTGTTCAAGTTGCTTGGCGATGCTGAGTCACGGCTAACAGCAGCATAAAAGGTATCTAAACCTGCAGCTGAGTTATGCTTAATTACATACGTTTCATCCACAGTACCTGCGGCAGATGAAACTATGTCATCATATATATTACTAAACGTATTGTGCTTAATAGTTATGTGAGACTTGGCATTATTGTCATTCTGGTGCGTAATTGCGGTCGTAAATAACCTGCTGTTTACAGGAAGCTCTTCAAAGACAGAATGTTTGATTACACTCTTAAAGGTTGAAAGTGCAAGTGGTTCTGTCAAGATATCATCAAACGTAAATGTTGAAATATCAGCTATAAGACCACTCTGTCCTTGAACTGCTAAATTTCTGAATGTGCAGTTGTCAACCAGCATATTAATACGAGAACCCTGACGCGATTCAACTTTAATTACTTCTGTTGAAATGTCGGGATCAAAATTTTCTGCCGAATCATGAAATGTTGAGTTGGTAATAGCAATCTTATACTCTGCAAAGTCAAAGAGTATAGGAGCTATGGCCACATTAAAGCGTAAAATTCCTTCCTGAGCGGGAATAAAACTTCTCAGGCCGCTAAACTCACACTTGTTCACCTGAAATGTTCTTTTATTTCCTACTGCAAATTCTGCAATACCAACACCTGAGTGGCCATCTCGTATAATACAGTTTTGTATTTTTGTAGAGCCATTTAGGTAGGTTGTGGCTTCAAACGCACCAATTTCTCGAAAATTGCTTCTTGTAATTACAGGAACAACCACTTCGCCTTGGTTAAAGCCAGTAACGAGTACATTACAGACGTCAAGATTGGTGGCATTGTCATAGTTAATGGCAGATGCCCAGGTGTCTTGAAAGTAGATGTTTTTGATACTTACCGACCCTCGAGAAACAACAACGCCATTTCCGCCATTAAATTCAGAAGAGGTATTGGTGATTGTTGGCTGGTCATAAGAAAGCGGCCCATCAACAGGGCTTTTCTCTCCAACAAGTTCTGTACCGGGACGTAGTGTGATACCCCCATCAAGAGCTATCGGTGATGAAAGAACAACCAACTTTTGCCAAGAGGTGTCCTGTTCAGCAAGTGCTAAGGAGTTATAAGGATTTTGTCGTGTGCCATTTCCCGGTGTGCATTTGCCGCCTTGAACGTATCTTGTTTGACAATCGCTATAACCTGGTAAAAACATTCCTAGCATAGCTAGGAATGTATATATTGCTGTTTTTTTCATAAAATTTCCCTATTTCGTGGTTAGTGAGCTATAAATCTCAAAGAGACCTGGAGCATCAAAATTTACATTAATCTTCACTCGGCCTGGCCCTGAGCTTGGGCCAGAAAAGCCGCCTTCAGAAGGTCCGGGAACAATAACCGATGTAAAGTTTGGCACAAAGGTTTGTCCTGGAATGTAACTTGAAAAGTCATAAACAGGAGAATCTCCAAGTAGTGGAAGAGGCTTATCTACGTTAAAGAAATGTAGATCACCATAGACAAACAGCACCTGAAGGTTGTTTGGAATGTTATCTATCGTACGGTTACGTATTGTAGTAAGCTCATCTTCAAAACCAGGACTTACCCCGCCATCATAAAAGCCAGGATAGGCTTGAGTTACAATTACAAGACCACGCGCACCTTTACGCTGGGCAACATCAAATGCTTTATTAAGCCAAGCTTGGTTTGCAGCAATGCGGCCATTTGGACCCGAAGCTTCGTCGATAATGTCTTGACGAGCTTCTGGATAGATGGAATCTGCGGGATCAAGGCCATTGTCACCAGAAATTGTGTTGATAGTTACAAACACTATATCGTGATAGCACCAGCGCTTATTTTCTATATAATCATAAAATTCCGGAAATTCATCGGGCTGAGAAACTACTTTGAAGGGAAATTTTACATTTGTTCCCTGTTCGTACCAAACATTTCTAAAGGCATTGAGCGTGCCAATAGGGTCGGGATTTGGTGGATATGGAGGATTTCCTGGAGGAGGGCCTGTAGGATCTGCAATGGTGTCTGACCAGTCATTATCGCCAGGCGTTACGATAAGTGGAGCTTTAATCTTCCACCAAAAATTGCGCTTTTCAATAATTTGGTTTTCAGTGAGGGCGATTGGCAATGCCGTTGCAGGCAGATCAAGCCCTCTTGGATCAATCTGAAAGTCTCCAACATGCACTACAAATGCGGGATGCTCTTTATTTATTACATCTTGGATGATATCTTCCCAGGCGTCTATTTCTTCTTCTAAATAGACAGCATCGCCTACCGCATCAAATGAGAAGTTTTTACACTCTTTTGCTTCGAGAGTTATTAGTGAGCAGCACGCGACGAGTGTTGAAAAAAAAGTTTTTTTCATTTTGTTTCCTCAAACTAAGTTGTTACGACTTTTACAACCTAGCCTGAGCGAATTTATTTTTCAAGAAAAAAAATCCAGGAACAGGGAGCCAAAAGGCTCCCTGTAGCTTAAGCTGGAAAAAGGGCCGGGGTTTGGTGCGAAACGAACTTTTCTAGTGAATACAACGAGAGAGGATGCTGTGTAAATGATGGAGGCAGAACCCTCGACTCGGCTTTCAGGAGCAGAGTCAAACTACCTTAAGCTGCGAAGGCAAATTGCCGAGAAATAGGAAGAGCAAGTACCCCAACCAATTTTCCCCCGGGGGAAAATTGGTTGGGGTACTTGTTCTTCCTATTCCTTCCTGGCTTTTGAAAACCGCTTTCCGGTTCATAATCTAATGGGGATAGATAGTTTTTATGGGACACCGGCTATGACCCCTCCTGAAATGCTAGAAAATCTGTATGGAGTAGGAGAGATCCTCTACAAACTAGAAGTATGGGCGCTAGGGGTTTGTCTTTTCACATTCCATTTTAGGCAATGGCCCTCCTGGTGTACAGGTTTAACTTCTTTAGGAGAAATGCTCATTCACATTGCAAATTTACATTTTTATGCCGAACGTGGAGAATTAACCAGCTCTGGAAAGAATGAGTTGAGAGAACTTGCTGACAAGGCTAAAAAGCAAATCGACTCTGTGAAACAAAACGTTACTGCCACCATTGAAGATAAATTTGCCATCCTAAGCAAGAAAGAGCGACTTGCCTTCAGTGATAAAATAGAATTCCTGATTTATTCAATGATGCGACAAGACCCAAATAATCGCATTACCATGCGACAGGCCTATCTCCTCGCTCAAGAGTTGTAAGCTGCTGCAGAAAAACTGTCAAAAAAGGTATCAAAACGGTGTCAGGCCTCACAGTATCGCAGTTTCGCCCAGCCTGAATTCTCCCAAACTGTGATACTGTGAGGCCTGACACCGTTTTTATTCCTCCAAAATAGCTTGTAAAGTGGCCGTATTCACTAGGGGGCTCTTGGAAGCCATCCATTTTTGCAAAAAGTTTTGGTCTGTATTCTTTTTTTCTTCTTAATAATGCAAGAAATAATTAAGGTTATGGTTCGTTAGTAGGAGCCGCTCCATCAAACCAAAGGAGCTGCTCCAACAAACCCAAGGAGCTGTTCATGCAATTCAAAAGATTCATTTTTGGCCTTACGGCCATATTAGCAATGCTTGTGGGCTTGCAACAACCGCTTGCGGCTGGCAAGAAGTCGGACAAAAAAGAAGCGCAGCAAAAAAAGCCAAAATGCTGCAAACAAATTATGAGCGAACTAGAACACGATCGTGAACGTCTAAAGTGTGCCAAACTGCCTTCAAAACCACACAAGCAGTCATTGTGGGTGAACAAAGAAGATGAGCTTATATTTACTGATAAAAACTGTAACCCTCATAATGTATGTCTTGGCTGCCCAAAAGAAAATGAAATCACAGGGTGGTGGTTGAATACCATCAAAGGTAACTTTACAGATAACACGGTTCTTTGGCATATCCGATTTGTTGGAGATGAATTAAGAGCAAAAACGTACGCTGGTTACCAAGGGCGATATCGTGAATGGACCTCAGAAGATTTCCAAAGTGTTGCACTAAATGGTGGATTTGAAAATTTTGATTCTATTCCGGTTGATGATTTTGTTTTAGAGCAAAGAGCTCCTGGTTCTTGGATTATGAATCCAATTGCTCCAAATAGTCCTGAATACTTTAGCCCCGTTCAAAATAAATTATGGTTGAATGTATCACAAACTGATCCAAATATTCTATACACTTCTTTTGAGTATCTTAGATTGGTAAGATTAGATGAAGCACCCGAAATTGAAAAATTTGACAATCCTTCTTATATTGACAACACAAATCCTATCAAAATTCTTGAGAATATATACAACATTGTATTGCTCAATGGCAGCCCTCAATTTTCAACTGATGTTCAAGCATCTGATTATCCAGGATTTTTAGCATTTACAGCACATAAAGATCAATTATTGACAAGTGGTGTATCTTACGATTCAACAGTAAAGGATGTGTGGAGAACGCGAACTGATGATCCAGCGGGATGGGGTTTCCCTTTATCCACAACTTTTATTACTGTCCAATCACCTAATCCAAGGCTTGGCGCACGTGCTGTTGTCTCAGGATTTTTAGCTCCCTATGATATTTTGAATAACCCAGTAGGTTGGGAAATTGGTATTGCTGATAACGAGATTGGAAGAGACCCTTCAGAAGTATATGGCTCTTCATACTATGACGGTGCTGATGAAAAGTTCATGTTAACAGTTGTCGATGTAGACACTTCTCTGTTACCACCTTATGATCCACAGATACATGGAATCGGGCAAATCACTGTCATCGTTGATCCAGTAACTGCTGCAACTGAATATCGAGAATTAATTGCTGCTGTTCATGATCTGGTTTGTTTTGCAGGACGTTCAACACATACCCTACCACGCATGTATTATGATGTGACAACTTCTCGTTTATTCCCTACTTTTTCGGATTTGCAGGCAGGTTTAGATGCTGGTGTAGCTGTTCGAGGTTCGGTTCGTGCACGAGGATATAACGGAACTCGTTCAGGTGGTCTATATGTTGATATTGATTATCAAAATGCGGTCACTTTTCCTTCAATTCCAAGCAATGATCCAACAGGCATTAGCTTATATGATGGACCAAATCCTACGGCTTTTTATAGTATAGATCTGTTTAATTATCTGGATCCGGAACGAACATATAATATGTATTGGGCTTTAACTGGCGCTCCAATTCCTGGATCTCCAATAACCACGAGCAAGTTAGTTGATTTTACCCAAGATTTTTATGGACCAGGTCAACCGTATTATAAAACACCTGGTTCGAAGTTTATTTTCCAAGTTGATAACTATTACAATAACTATGCATTCGGAAATACACCCCCAGATCCAGCTGTGTGGAGTATTTATGATGCAGGAACGTTTGATGATTTTAATAATTTGGTGTTTGGTATTATAGATCCCTCCAAAACATGTGGTGAAACTATTGCGTATATTTCATTCCTAGATTGTGAGGGAATTGATCCGGTGTATGGGGCAAGCTTTTTCCCAGAGTTTACTTCAAATGGCGGGAGTGGTCCAATTGGCCCTCTGAGTGATTGTTTTGCATTAATGATGGAAACGCTCAATCAATTTAATCCCACATCTTATGTTATTAATTTTAGAGGAAATGCAGGCGGGCAAGAGTTGTTTTTCACAACCCTGGGCGCCTTTTTTGGTGAAAATAGGCCTGGTTATGAGCTTAGCGAATCATTTGCGGATAATGGAAATCGTCCAGGAATTTTGCTTCAAGATATTCAAACAGATGGGCAGTTAAATCTTCAACAGTATATTGACGCTGTTAAGGTTATCGATACCAATTTGTTTGCATCTAAATATCCTAATGCTATGGTACGTACATCAGGTAC
>CAZEQY010000044.1:0-11741 GCA_964514655.1 uncultured bacterium | reverse complement strand
AAGAGATGACCGCTCAAAAAGTTTGTGGCATTAGGCTTCAGCCCGCGCGGGACTTAAGTCCCGCCAACACACACTCTTTAAGCCACAGTTAACCGGCAAGGCGGACAAATGAGCCGCCCAAACAACTAACCCAAATCCATATTCCAAGAAAGAGGAATCCACAAATGAGCAATCCATATGACACCAGCGTCTTCGAGCAGCACCGCTGGTTATCCACCATCCCGAGCGACCGCCGTCCCTCCCTCACCCTGGGCCTGGACCTCGGTCAGACCCGCAACTACACCGCGCTAGCGGTGCTGGAACGCGCCTGGGTGCAAGCCACCCCGGAGCAATTCCTAGCCTCAGCCGGCCGTGGCTACACAGGCTATTTCGACTACCGCATCACGCGCCTGGAGCGTCTCGACCTCGGGACCTCCTACGTCGACGTGGCGCACCACGTAAAGGACTATCTGGACTCCCGCTGGGATTGTCCCTACAAGACCCTGGTGATGGACGCCACCGGTGTCGGCTCCGCCGTCCGGGACCTCTTCCGCACCATGAAGCTAAACGCCAGAATGGTCTCCGTCTCCATCACCGGAGGCCACAATGCCGCGCTCCCCGGCCGTTCCATGGCCGGAGGCGGTCAAGTAGTCGTCACCAGTCGTTCGGAGATCCTGACCAAGCTGGTGACCTCTGTCGAGCAAGCGCACTTCACGATAGACGACAAACTCCAGGAGCACCGCGAGACGCTCTTCAACGAGATGTTGAGTCTCCGCCCCTCCGGCAAGCCGCCCTTCACGGACCCCGGCGAAGGCCAGGACGACCTCGCCTTCGCCGTGGCCCTAGCCATCTGGTGGGGCCTAAAGTAGAGTACGGCGGGCCTCAAGACTCAACATGTCTGAGGTCCGCCACTAGCTGTGGAAGAATAAATCCAGCAGAATGATTTTGATTACCTCTCGTGTTGTGCTATAGCTAGCATTCGCCGCCTTCACTCTTCGGGCCGATGTGATTGACCCGGTTCCATCGAGAGCCCAGTTGAAGCCAAACGACTTCGTGGACTGGGCGTCCTTGGGGCCAGACTTGGCCATCCTGACGAACGTGTTCACAACCTCGTCTGCAGCCGGACTTCCAGTGACTGGTTCGATGACCGGCGCACGGTTCATGAGGCTTACCTCTGGAACTTCATTCCAAGGAAGCTTGCCGGAGACTGGCGGCGTACTCTTCAATGGTTCCCTTTTGGGGCCACCGACATACGAGGGCCTCCCGGTAACCATGGAGTTCGGTTCTCCAGTCGTCGGCTTCGGCTTTGACATTCAGAACGGTTTCTTTGGTCCGTTCACTGCGACTATTGCGGCTTTTCATCAGGGTGGATTACTGGGTGCCTTGACATTTTATGGTGTCTCGGGTCCGCCTGGTACGCCAGGCGTTCCGTTTATTGGGGTGCGCGCCACCTCCGCCCTGATCGATCGCATCGTGATCTCGACTTCGGTTAGTCAGACACAGCAGATTGGAGCGAGCAACTTCGCCATCGACAGAATGGATCTCCTGTTGACGCCAGAACCAACCTCTACAGCGGCGTGCGCGATCGCTCTATCTTTGTTTGCATTAATTGGGAGAAATCGGCGGCGTTGCCGTTGGTGATTAGCTGGATGCGGAAGTGTCACCCTCTTGATATGGGGGCCTGAAACTCATCAAAGCACATCGACGCAGGGCGACTACGGAGAGGTTCTGCATCTTCGCGAACACAAGTTCACTTTGATGGAGACTCAGGCGGCACGCTAATCGGCGACACTGTGAGATTCCCGGAAGCCGTGGTTTTGACCGCAATGTTGCCTGCCATAGCGTGTCTCGCAGAAAGCGCGCTCAACTCAGCCCAGAGGGTCGCAGCAAGCACATCCTTGAAGGGTACGATCATCTTGATGAGAGGCTGAAGCTCGTCCAAGAAGCCATTTTCCTTCTTGCGTTGAGCTTCCGCCATCGTCATTTCGAGGATTTGCTCAATCATCTTCGAATCCTGTCGGGTGGGGGGCACCGCGTCAGCGGGAAGAGTCTTGAGACACTCTTCAATATCGGGATACCACTTGTCGAACTGATGTTCGAGTCTCTCGCGATCCTTCACTGTTCCGGCGGCATCACAAATCGACTTGAACAGTCGCTTGATGTCGGTCCTCTCCGGTCTCGTGTGTTGAAACAGCGAAAAGGGCGTCTGGGCCAAGTCGACGACCTCCAATCCTCCTAAAAGAAGCGTGCAAAGCCGAGTATTGTCCCCAACCTTGCATGCAATCGCCCCAGACTCGAATTGGACCCATCCGTTGGACTTGTTGCCTGGTGTCAGGCACACGACCCCAGCGCTGACATCAACAAGCGCCTGCCTAAGAACCTCCATTGAAGGTGCCCCCTTCGCGATGTCAATCTCGGAAAAAAACGATTCAGCATTTGAAATGATCATCGGGAGTACTTCGTGCAGCTTCTTAGCCACGTGCTTACTTTGCGCACCTGACCAACTGATAAAAACATTCGGCATGTAAATCTCGACCTCTTAGCCTACATCGGTCTTCTAACCCTAAGTCCTTATGATAGGTGTCGATGAGTCAATCTCGCTCAGCTTTGAGTGAGCTAGAATCTGGCTAGAATCTCCGAACCCATGAAGGATGGCCGAGAAACGAATGGAGGGACGTCAAGTATGTTGCCGCGACGAAGCAGCGTGATCCGGTTAATGGGCCTCTGGGTTACGACTGCCTTCATGCTCGTGTGTCTTGCTCTTTCTCTCTGGACGACTTTTGCTGTTCTTCAGGCCCGCGTTTTGCTAGTAATCTCCGTTCTCGGGCTGACTCTCTGGCTAGCTCGAAAGCGACGACCTTGGGAGTTCATCGCTGCCCTGATCCTCGCCCATGTCATCATCGTTGCGATCTTTGCTTTGCTATTCGGAGATCACGCGGTTCCTACACTCGAGAGGGTCCTTAAGGGCGTTGCTCTATCAACGGCAGGATTCAATGTATTGATTACTGGCCCCTTCATCTTGTTCTTGGTTGCTTTGAAGGTGCTGTTGGATATCTACCGCGCATCGTCGCTGGGCGCGTTCGGCTCATCCGCCGTGACTGCAGCTGTCTGCATATTCGTGGGGCTGATTTCGGTTGCTGGTTATGATGCCAAGCGGACGTTTATTGATGGGATCGGATCCGAGGAGGAGCGGACAAGGTTCACGGTCAACCAAAAGACACGAAGTACTGTCGAGATCATTCGTCAATCTCAATCTGGAGAGAAGGCTGCGTCGATCGGAGAGTTTGACTCTGTTTCAGGGGAGATCGGTTCGCACTATTTTCCGGCTTCGGTCAGCAAGAATGGCGAACATTACTGTGTTGATTGGAGAGGGCAGCGGCTGACGAGGCTGCGAGTCCAGGAATTGCTAGACGACTGCCATCGGGAACTGATTCGCGCGCGATGGGAGGGAAGAATTGGCCTTATCGATGAAACCGGTAGCGTGAAGGTCTCAGCCGATTACGACTGGATTTCGCCGCCTCAGTATACGGGGCGCGCCGACTTCTTGCGTCGCTTCGTCGGAGTCAAACAGGGAGAGATCTGGGCGATAGATGCAACCTTTGCCGAAACTTCGGCACTCTCACTATGGCGCACGACTCCGAAGCTAGGCATTCGGGACGTCAAGCAATACAAGGTCCTTGGCGGTGTCGATCCGGATCCTCCACTTGGTGAAGCGTCCGACCTACTCGATAACTCGAGGTCGGATGGAAATCCATACTTCAAGTTTCCGGGAATAAGGCTGGTGAAGAATGGGTTCATCGGCCTCCTGGACTTCAAAACCTTCAAATGGTATGTCTCCCCCGATCGGCGTTACACGGTCCTCACGAGGATGGGGTTGTCTCGAATGCTCGACTTATCTCCGAGGTACCGCGGGTTTCTGGGCGGTTGTAGGGATGGCAATTGGGACGTGATCGGAGTGACAAGCTTATCCGAACTAGTCAAGCTTGGAGCGTTCAGGCAAGAATGCGATCCAAAGCTTGCCGAACCACAATCTCGCGTGATCGTGACTTCCGATACGTCGCAAGATTCCAGATCGGCAAAGCTCAATCTATGCATAGAGAAGGTGCCTCATTCTGCCGAGCACAGAACCAAGTTAGGTTGCTTTGTTTCGAGCGAGACCGATGTAGTCTCGAAACGGTCGACACCATGGGAGAGCGTGGCGGAAAGTCAGGCAAGAGAACGCCTAAAGGGAAAGAAGGGCGCTTCGGGTTGGTCGATAGAGGATTTAAAGTAGAACCGAAAAACGCCCGCTCTGTAAGTACCATAGTCGCGCTGCCGCTAGCGCGGCTGCTTCGTTCCGCCGAGGCCGGTTCGAATGATGTCGGCCTTTACGAGGCGGCGCGTCCATCGCCAGCGGGACCGGGAACCGGCTGATCAACCGGAATCCCAAGTTGCGTTCACGTCAGATCCTGCCGTCTTGACGAAGTTGAACAACCTCATTCCGGCGGATTCGCTTGGGGCCGCCCAGGGTTTTGCGGTTTGCGCGCGCGGCACACACACCCGCAGCCGTGCGCTATTCGATGAGTTCCAATTCGAAAGCTGCGAACCTTGACTAGTGGGCTGTCTGCGCTGACTCTTTAGCGCTTTGTGATCCGGTGTTCCGCTCCGCCGCTGTTTGTGGTTGCCCGGGAACACGTTGCCGACCGGGACGGACCGTGCCAATCCCAATCAGGCCATCGGCCCGGTATCTCCCTTTCCAAAGGCTGATGGTCGGCGCGGTCGTTGTAAGAGCATCGGGCGATTTCGCGTTAGGTGGCTCCATCGGCCAGCATGAGAATGATCCGCATTCGATGTGCCACGCTAGCGCAGATCTGCTTCCGGAGATAACTCTGCAGTTCAACCCGTTGGGTGGTCGACAGCGGCAAAGGTTCTGACAACTCCATTCATTGTAAATGACGTCAATCCAATACTGAAGATTCCTCGGAGCCAGCCCGCTAGGGTGCCAAGTTGATGACGCCAACGCATGGGCGAAAAGCCTCCTCCAACTCGCCTTTCGTCGAGCCAAAGTACTTCAACACGAGAATGATCGTTAGGAGTGCCGTGGGCACCCAGTTGCGCTTCTCTGCGACAAATCTGGCTACCGAGACGGGGTCACATTCACACCGATCGAATGCCAACACTTTTTTCGTTAGAGGACGATTTACTTGAACGGGATTGTGACTGTGGCAGAAACCGAGTAGGTCGATTTGGCCCGTCGGATCGTTACGGCCGACTCCAAAAAAATGAAAATTGTCACGGTGAGGGAACCAGTGCTTCTCGATCCCTAGTTCTTCATTTAACTCCGAAAGAGCTGCTTGCCATGGCGAAATCCGTTGAAGATCCTCCGGGTCCAGATGCCGAACTGGATCCACGTACCCTGCCGCGCCCACATCCCAGGCACCTTTGTATGTTGCATTCGCGTCGCGGCACCGTTGCTGAAACTCCAAATGGCGCTTTCCGCCGGACTCAAAAACGAGCGCGACTCGAACTGCTACTGAATTCAGAATGTGCTGTGAGCGCAACCTGACGGCTGTTGAGGTGTCGATCTGACGTTCAGCAATCAACCCAATACCATATCGGCTAGGGCCTATAGGAACCTTAACCACCGTCTTTGTGCCCGGTGGCGAGACGTTAACCGTGTATGGAAGCCCAGCCAACCTGGGATACTCGTTGTTGCCTTCGGATGTTAGCCTGCGGTAAATCTCCTTGACCGTATCGAGCCTCTCAGGGCGAGACTCCGAGCGGATCTCCTCTTTCAGTTCCGAAACCAGAGCAGCCAGCGTTTCGTCAGGAAGCGGCGCACCCTCCATCGAGAAGTCGATTCGCCGGAAGTCTTCTGGATCGTCGGCAAAAACGAAATCCTGACGTCGTCCATCCCAAGCAATGGATGGAAAGATCTTTGCGCCCAGATCAAGATCACCTAGGTGCAACGAAGGAGCGCCGAATGCTTGGATAGCTCTCAACTCTGCATCAGGTGCGCTGCCTTCGCCTTGAGCGCCGGAGGCGGAAACAAACATTTGTTGGTAGGATTCGTGACCCTTTATTCGCTCCAAGGCCTCCGCTGCGAGAATCTCCCACAGAAGCATCAAGTCCTCCGTAGACAAAGGGGGCGCGTCAGGCACTCCTCGTCGGGCAATGGTTCGAGCCAGGGCATCGTATGGCATACCTGCACATTGAAGGCGTTCCAATGTCCCCCTGATAAAAAGATCACCGTCTAGCAGGTCGGCGTCTTCGCCATTCTTAGGCAGGTCGTGCTGGTGCCGGTCGTGGTACCACAGCTTTGCGGCCGCCCGGCAAAGGTCCTTGGGGAATATGCGTCCAGGTTCATCTTTTTCCAAAACGACGTTATCGACGGTGGCGAAATGCGTCCGTGCGTGCCGCCTCGCTTGCACCTTCCTAAGTGCGTCGATCAGATACTGGAGGCGATTAAGACATTCGGTCGAGACTGGTGCAGACAGCTGCGCCGTTGGCGCATCGCAATCGAGAAGGTTTCGAAAAACGTTCGTGGCGAAAAACTGTCTGGTGCTGTTCTTCTCAACGTGTAGTTGCAAGTCGATTTCTGTGACGATCGCGAGGCTAGCGATGGCCCCAGTTGTTTCGATCTGGATTGCCTTCCGAATAGCAATCTCTAATGCTGGCTTCTGCGCCGCAATCGCATGAATGTGACTTGCCCGATCGTGAGGAAGCCGGGCGGGCGGCAGTACGACGACCATATCGAGGTCGCTTCCACGGTGGTAAAGTCGTCCATCGTCATTAATAACGCTCCCAAACGTGTACGCCCGAGAGATAACGCCGGATTCTCTCAGTCCTGACGCCCATGCCGATGCGGCACGAAGCAATTCGCGGATAGTCTCTTGATTAGAAAGCACCCTGATTTCCTCCGCAGTCCGTGGACAGAAGTCTGCGATTCGATTATCCCATCTTGAAGTTGGCGGCGTTGACTGGCGTGTGCGGCCCATCCACCTCCTAGCATTGACTCGTTCCATAGCCTGTATAGGTCCGGCAAACGAGGACCGGTGATGGGGAGAGGAAATCCGTTTAGGTCACGCAGCTCTCGACAATTCAAAGAGTAAAGACACTTCGCACTTGCGACGGCGTGCGGTATTGGTGCCGCTGCAGGAGCGACTCTTTGATACAGGCAAGCCGAGCGAAAGGCCATGACTTTCCTAAAGGTTAGGTCTACTCTTTAGATGTCCGTCGCTCGAGCTCTGCTGCCAGTTCTTGAAAGAAGTTCTCTGCGTGCGCAGCGTACTCCCGCAGGGCTGAGTCAGTCACAAAGAACTCGTCACCTGAGAGCGGTGCAACGAGATGCCGGATTATGGGGGGGGCGGCGTGCGTTTGCAACAGCTTCGCAGCTTCTGGGTCGATGAACAAGTCGGGTCGCACCTTACGTAGTTCATTCGCTGAGGCTCCGTCGCCGTGTTTGACGGTGTTCGCAACAAGCCGCAACTCATCAATGTTATGCCACGTTGGAAGCGATTTCATATCGACACGAAGGTTGTGTTTGTACCAGGTCGCAACAACTGAAAGCCCTGTGTTCCTAATCGGGCTGTTTCTGAAGATTCCGTCTGTTGATATCGATGCAAGCTGTTGCTCGACCAGGTGAAAGAGCCCTGCCGTCAACAGGTTGCGCATGCTTTGACCAAGCGACGACATCATGCTGTACCATGCGAGGCTATGCTCTGTCGCTTCTTCGGCTAGGTCAGAAATCTCGATGCTATCTTCGGGACCAACTGGTCGTCTGAGCACTCGCTGGTAGTACTCATTCCCGATTTGTTCCGCTCGCTCGTTGATGTTGTCGAACTGCGGGAGGACTGATTGGAACACGTATTCTCTGAATGCCGTGATGGGTTCAGTCAGATCCCTTATCCGCCTGGCGAAGTATTGTTGGCTCACTCGACGATTCTATAGTCTCTGACGTTACTCTGGAAACAGTGCACGCTGCGCTTGTCCGGTGAGGTTGGTTTCCTTTAGGGTACCCACGCGCACTACCAGCGAACCACGGCTCACCGCCTGTCGGCCAGTGGTGAGCAATGATGTGAGCGCGCGTTTTTTTGTTCTGTCAGCAAACAAACTGATTCCATTCGCCTTGCGCACCATATTTCCGATCATGAAGTCGTCAGTGTTCTCAGAAAGGATCCACACCGTTCGGCGACGAAATGCTGCGGTCCAAGAAGAAGGGGTCAGCGGTGTGAGCAGGGCACCCTGGCTCAACCGAAAGGATGCCAGGCGGGAGCATTCCTAGCCTCAGCCGGCCGTGGCTACGCAGGCTATTTCGACTAACCCATCACCCGCCTGGAGCGTCTCGACCTTGGGACTTCCTATGTCGACGTGGCGCACCACGAAAAGGACTACCTGGACACCCGCTGGGATTGTCCATACAAGACTCTGGTGATGGACGCCACCGGTGTCGGCTCCGCCGTCCGGGACCTCTTTCGCACCATGAAGCTGAACGCCAGAATGGTCTCCGTCTCCATCACCGGAGGCCACAATGCCGCGATCCCAGGCCGTTCCATGGCCGGAGGCGGTCAGGTAGTCGTCACCAGCCGTTCGGAGATACTGACCAAACTGGTGACCTCCGTCGAGCAAGCGCACTTCACGATAGACGACAAGCTCCAGGAGCGCCGCGAGACGCTCTTCAATGAAATGTTGAGTCTCCGCCCCACCGGCAAGCCGCCCTTCTCGGACCCCGGCGAAGGCCAGGACGACCTCGCCTTCGCCGTGGCCCTAGCCATCTGGTGGGGCCTAAAGTAGAGTACGGCGGGCCTCAAGACTCAACATGTCTGAGGTCCGCCACTAGCTGTGGAAGAATAAATCCAGCAGAATGATTTTGATTACCTCTCGTGTTGTGCTATAGCTAGCATTCGCCGCCTTCACTCTTCGGGCCGATGTGATTGACCCGGTTCCATCGAGAGCCCAGTTGATGCCAAACGACTTCGTGGACTGGGCGTCCTTGGGGCCGGACTTGGCCATCCTGACGAACGTGTTCACAACCTCGTCTGCAGCCGGGCTTCCAGTGACTGGTTCGATGCCCGGGCAGGTGCACTGTTTATGAGGCTTACCTCCGGGACTTCATTCCAAGGAATCGACCACGCGATTGAATACGTTCGCGACAACCTTCAAGCGAACGGCATGGAGAATTCTGGTCGCTCCTGAAACGCCTTATCCACTGCATATACGTGAGTGTGGACCCGTTCCACTTGTTCCGCTACGTCGATGAACGGGAGTTCCGCTTCAACAATCCGAACAAGTCCGAAGATGTGAGGACGACGGACTCCGAGCGCTTCCACTACACTTGCCGCAAGATCGTTAGCAGCGGCTCACAATGGAATTGGCTCACTGGCAAGACCGACCAAGCGAAGGTTAGCGTAGGGGCACAAGCGTCAGGGGCGCGCAAGCGCTCCTCTTGATGCTCGACTTGGGGCGGGACTGGGTTAGCAGCCAGTCTCGCCCCAAGTCGTTTCCGGCCGACGCTCTTTTTGAATATCACAGTGCTGCCCAGCGCATTGAAGTTCTCGAACTCAGAAGCTTCCGGGTTAGTATTCGGGGCTTGGTGATCGCATTTGTGCTGTCATTGTTCAATTCTCCAGCTCGTGTGATACTTGCTCAACTCCGTAAACTCTTGGGACGATAGGTAGCCCATGGACCTTAAGTACGGTAATGAACTTTGCAGTCCCTCGTGAATTTGCATACTTCACAGTAATGTCTAGGGCCTTGAATCTTTCATCCTGAAGCGCTGCAGTCTGCCAGCACTCAAAAAACACGTGCCAGTCTCTTTCAAAATGTTCCGTATGTTCGACCGAATCTTCAATGCTGACTACATCAATCGGAGCAATTTCTAGGATAGCGTCCCTGCCTGCGCTAATGGAAAATACTCTGTTGAATCTGAAGGGTTCAGGTGCGCCTAGCGCCACGGGTAGAACTGTTATGTTTTTCGCTTCATCCTTCCCCGTGTTTTTCAAGAACAGGCAAAGGCTATCGTCTTTAGCCGAGTGCGACCATCCGATATCTAGCAATGGGCCTTCTGAGATTCGACGCTCGTTGTACTTAACTTCCTTCACTGCGATGTCTATTAGTGCTCTTTGTCGCTCTTCAAACTCGGCGTTGCAATCTTCTCTTTCATTTTTCCATGCTTGGTATTGACTCCCCGCAACCAGAAAGATGACAGCAGTCGCAACAGTAGCTGTCGCGCCCACGACAGGACCCGCCAAGGGGAAAGCAAGCCCAGCAGCGGCCCCTACAACCGAAAGAAACCCCAGTAGATTACCCGACAAACTCTGCCACCATTGCCTAAGAACCTCCACCGTGTACTCCTTGCGGGTGGATGGAAGAATCTTTGAGCGGAGACGGCGTTCGAGGGGCATTCGAGCAGCCTATCACGTTTGGCGTGTCAAGTTCCTGTATGATGGAAACTCTCATCGTGTCTAAATCAAATCGAAGGAATAAGAGTAAGCCTCGCCCTTCACAAGGGGTTAAGGATCATGCCACGCCACCGCTAGCGCAAACCCAAGAGCAAGCAGGCCCAGCCCAAGATCCGCGCCGCAAACCGCCAGAAACACCCAGAAGGATGCTGCTTGCAACTATCTCCACAGTGGCCATTTCTGTGATAGGAGTAGTCTCTGGCGTATACGCTTTAACCCCGTCCTTATTGATTGAGCCATCTGCTCTAATGAATCCAAAGGACCCTTACTCTGGCTCATTTGTGATCACCAACCGTAACCAATATGGGCACATAAACGTAGAGGCGGCTTGCGTGGGCGGAGTGTGGGAAAATCAAGAACTCAAGATCGTTGACAGCCCGAATGCTATGTCTGGATATCGAGATCCAGTTCCACGATTAGGGCCGGATGAACAAATGTCCGTAAAGTGTAATCAGGTCTATGATCTTGAGGGGAACGAAGCTGGGGAGCCGATCCAGCCACAAGCTGGATCGCGGCCTTTCGACTACTTCGAGATCCATATTCGGGTGAATTATCACCCCTGGTTTTTCCCGTTAAAGCGCATCCAAGAGCTTCGGAGATTTGTGACCGTTAGAAGGGAGAATGGCTTTCAGTGGGCTCCGCAACCGCTCTCTCAGAGCAGCCAGGCAAAGAGTTTCAAGACTGGCAATGGGTATACCCTAATCAACAAAACCAGTGAACCATTGAAAGTACGTGTAAAGACCGTTCGGATCTTCCCAAGTAAATAAGAAGAGCGATGCTAACTGATCCGTCAAGTAGATGATTGCCCCAACTTAGTTGAGTCTCGCAGGGTGTTCATCGGCAACGAACCAACCCTCTGGCTCATAACGGGTTGTAAGTGGTTACGAGAGCTGCCGCAGTTCAATCCCCTGAGATTTATTTTCTCGCCTGAAATCAAGCAGATCCGAGCGCCGAGCTGCAAAAAACTTGACACTTGCGGATGCTACCCTGAAATCGAGGATAGGCGTTTGCTTCCGCCCACTTGCCTGGGGCGGCCGGCAAACGCCTTTTGCTTTCCAGAGACACCACTGATGGGCCGGTGTGAATTTCTCTCTCCCCAGAATCCGGACTCAGGAAAGGCAGGAGTTATGTCGCAGAAGAAGCGTCCGAACGGCCTCAATACGCAGCAGCCGACCGCGGCCGCCGAGGTTGACGGCCACACGACGTTAGCTAACAATCCGATCATCCCCCGCGAAGGGACCACCACGCACGTCCCCACCAAACCGCTAACCCACGAGCAGGCCGCCGAGTGCGAACGCCTCAACGTCGCCGTACTCGCCCACA
>CAZEQY010000043.1:0-13053 GCA_964514655.1 uncultured bacterium | reverse complement strand
TTTTAATGCGCTCTTTTTCGTAAAATATTCTGGTTTTCGGTATACTCCTTACCCTATGAATGATGATCCTTTACGGCTTTTGCATGAGCGGTGTCTTTTAGCCGCGAAAAAACTAGATCGCGATACCGGGTTTATTGCGCAAGAGGGGAAAATTGCAGTTTATGACAATTTTCTTTTTTGTCTTGCCCTGTTTCGGTCGAAAACTCATGAAAATATTTTAGAAGCAAAAAAACTTTTAGAGCATTTGCTCTACTTTCAGCAGGGGATTACTACGCTTGCGTCTTATGGCAATTATCCAGTGCTTTTGAGTGATTATCCCTACTGTCACGACCACTTGCAGGCAATTCGCTGCATTGTGGTAAAGATTTGGATTATGCGTGAATTTGGCCAGGTGCTAGGAGTTGAGCTTAAAAACCGCCTAGAAGCATCTATCGAGCATGCATTGCAGTTTTTAGTAAAAATAAATCAGGAAGTTCGTTTTCCCGTTTGGGCAAAATGCAAGCTTGCATCGGCCTTAAAAGCCCTTAATCTACCCTATGAAATGCCTTCTTTAGATGATGCTTCAGACCTTAGAACCTGGGGTGATCCATTTAGTATTGCAGAAATGATTTCAGCTTATCAGCTTGCCCCGTCAAGTGATTGGGAGCCTTTTTGGCGCTATTTGTCATCAGCGTGGCATGAGCCTTCAGCACAGTTTGTAGGGCCAGCTTATAGATTAGGCTTTCAGCATCCAAACCTCCTTGTTGCCATGAAGCTCTTTACGAATACGCTTGATAAGATTCATGCCTATCCGCTTTATGCGGCGCTTCTTACAAATGATTCTCGCCTTGAAAAGAGCAATATACAGCCTATTTCGGGATCTACTGAGAGATTTAGCTGGAATGTAGTGCAAAAGCAAGACTTTGCACTATCTACACTTACAGGTCAGCAGGCACCGACAGAAACACCCGGCTTTTTTCCATACCACCTTGTGACAGGACCTCATTCACTTGCCATCCAGGCCCCATTGGGATATAGCTCTTCTGAGCTTGTTTTTGAAATACCGGCCGAGGCGTTTTTGGATGAGAAAGAAAAAACAAAAGCGCTGGTTATTGCCTATAACGACCATCCGCATAATCATGTGCTACTAGCAGGTAAAAAGGCCACCTGCTTCACCCTTCATGACCCTGTAGAGATTACTCTTGGGACATTGTCGCTTCGAATAGGGTTTGAGGTGTTATCAGGAGATGGCGAGTTTGTGGGCCATGTTGCTAAAGGCAATAGGTCGGGACATGCTCTAGAGCGTTATACTGCTCAGGATGTTTTAGTGTTTTTGCGCACTTTGCGTGGTTCTATGCCCACGACCTTGCGTGTACATATAGAATTTTTGTAAAATTACCAAAGAGGAGTTAACACATGCTTTCACTTGATCTTCGAGGAAAACGTGCATTTATTGCGGGCGTTGGAGATGACATTGGATTTGGTTGGGCAATAGCAAAAGCGCTTGCTGAAGCTGGAGCTGAGATTTTGATTGGAACCTGGACTCCAATGATGAAGATATTTACCCAAAGCCTAGCTAGCGGCAAATTTGATGAGTCGCGAAAACTCTCAGATGGCCGTATGCTTGAATTTGCCAAGGTCTATCCTTTAGATGCAACCTTTGATAGCCCAGATGATATTCCCGAAGAAATTCGCGAAAATAAGCGCTACAAAGAGGCAAGTGGCTATACGATTGCAGAAGTTGCAGAATCTATCAAAAATGACTTTGGCAATATCGATATCCTGATTCACTCTCTTGCAAACGCACCAGAGGTGCAAAAGTCGCTTCTTGAAACAAGCCGTAAAGGCTATCTTGCAGCGATGAGTTCATCATCATACTCATTTGTTAGCCTTTTAGCGCATCTTGCGCCAATTATGAATAGGGGAGGGGCTGCTTTATCTCTTACCTACATTGCCTCAGAAATTGTGATCCCTGGCTATGGTGGCGGCATGAGCTCAGCAAAAGCGGCTCTTGAAAGCGATACTAAGACACTTGCCTATGAGGCCGGAAGACGCTTTGGCGTTCGTGTGAATGCAATATCTGCAGGCCCTTATGGAAGCCGCGCGGCAAAAGCTATTGGCTTTATTCAGCGCATGATCGAATATACAGCGATTAATTCTCCCCTACAAAGGCCGATCGAACCTCAAGAAGTTGCAAATGCAGCAACATTCTTGGTTTCGCCCCTATCATCAGCCGTAACAGGCGTTGTGCTATACGTAGACTGCGGCATGCATGCGATGGGTGTCGCCCTCGACAGCGCTGCCTTCACTCCCGCTTAATAAAATTAGTCCCCCCGGTATCGGGGGGACTAGTTTTGCTTCTAATCTCAATCTTGATCAAAATTAAGACTAAGAGGCCGGATAGGCCATTTGGTAAAATTGATAGCCCTGCATAAGGGCCTCTTGAGGGGGTATTGTGTACTGGCTTGTTTGCGAAATTTCTATTGGTACTGTTAAGGGTACAGATAGTGGTGTTGCTTGATTTGTGTTGATGAGCATTGTGCCAGAAACATTTGCAACAGGGCCCTGTACGTTAGCCTGTGAAGGTTGAGTAGTAACTGTGACGCCCGTTATCGTGAACGAAACGCCCTCTTTTTGTGGAAAAGCAATGACAAGTAGCTGGTTATCGTTTGTGTTTTGTTCTGCTGTGATCTTTAGCGTCGCATAGTTATAAAAGGTCACTTGCGTGTTGCCCGGATTGTAAGAAAACTGCGCTTCTTCTGGCTTAAAGTCTCCATACTGGCATTTGACAATCTGTACGGATGTAGATAGTAGCATCATGAACATGCATAAAAATTTCATTCGTCCTCCGAGATGAGCCCCCCTTTTTACAAAGGGGGCAAAACATATTAGTTGATGCGAGTTGCGGGAATCCAGTTATCTACATCTACTGAGATGAGGATGAATGGGCTTCCTAGAGAAAACCAGGTGTCATTTGTGCCACAAATAAGTGTGTGGCCTTTTTTCCAGCCGCGTAAAAGCTGTCTTGCTGGGTCTGAAAGTTCAATTTTCCAAAGTGAGTTATCGCTAAGGTATACTTCACCTCGTATAGCATCAATACTTGAAATTTGGCGTCTATTTGGGTTGTACTTGAATGGTCCGCTCGACATGTTTACAGCAACTGACTGGTTTGTTGCTATATTCATAAGGCGGTATTCATGCATTTTTTGCTTTCTTGTAAGCTTTTGCCAGAGCGTTAATGAGTTTGGCTTGATTGTGATTTCATCATGTACGCGCCATGATTTTGCTATATCGCGATCGTTTTCGCTTACTGCCCAGACAGAACCATCTTGAATGGTGATGATGCTGCCTTTGGAATCTGTTTCACGCACAAAATGCGTCACCACCGGAAAGGGCGATGCCTTAAAAAATGAAAAGATGCCCTTTTGATGGAGTGTTGTGCGATTAGCACCGGCAAGCTTTTTATTTTGCTCACCCATCTTTGCCATAAGGCTATAGACATCTTTTTTCTCTTTAAGAGGCATAGGCTTTCGTTCTACGCGTTCTTGATTAGGTTTGTTTTTTTGGCAGCCACATCCTGCGAGCTGAATGGTCGGTGCTGCAGGCTTTTGCGGTGCTTGGCGATTTTTATTTTTGCATGGGCAGTCTGCAAGCATAAAGGTGACATCATCCTCATTTTCTGCCTGTGGTTTTGGCGGAGGAAGGCGTCGTTTGTTACAGGGACAGCCAGCAAGTTTAATGCTTACATCATCTGAAAAGTCATTTGTAGCCTGCATAGATCCTGCTACAATCATACAAGATGCTAAAATATAGCCTACTTGTTTCATAAAGTGCTCCTTTGTTGTAATTGGTCCGTTTCCTAAATCTATTTGCATCTGGTCATTTTTTTAAAGATCTTTCATTCAAATATAAGGAAATTTCTGCTACATTTTGTGACATGTTCTTCACCGCATCATTTTTCAGCATACTTGCAACGGCCTTTTCGGTGTTTATTGTCACCGGGATTGGTGCCTACCTTAGAAAAAAGGAGCGCCTGTCAGATTCTGCCGATATGACGCTCATGTGGCTTGTTATAAATCTGCTATATCCAGCTCTTATCATCAATTCTATATTGAAAAATCCAGCCCTTGACATACTTGAGAACATCTTTTTACCTCCTGTCATGGGTTTTTGTTCTGTACTTATTGGTTGGGGACTTGCGATTGTGTTATACCGCTTTTCGGGTCTACAGGCATCAAGAGAAAAAAAGAGCTTTCTTCTATCAAATGCCGTCAATAACTACGGCTTTGTTCCAATACCACTAATACTTGCTCTTTATGATAGAGAGACCTTGGGTGTGCTTTTTATGCACAATATAGGTGTAGAGGCAGCAATTTGGTCGGTAGGGATTATGATTATAAGCTCTCAAGTTGCAGCAAAAGATCGCCTAAAGCGGCTTATGAACGCGCCGCTATGCGCAATTGTCATAAGCTTAATTCTAACTTACTTTAACCTCGACACCAATATGCCGAGCTTTGTATTCAAAACAACAAGCCTACTTGGTCAAGCAGCTATTCCTATTGCGCTACTGCTTGTAGGGTCGTTGATGTACGATGCTGCAAAGAAAATCGAGATATCAAATGGCATAAGAGTAGTGCTTACATCACTTGGCGTACGAGTTGTTCTCTTTCCAATATGCTACCTTGCCCTTGTATGGGCAATTCCTATGACGCTAGAGCTTAAGCGTGTGATGCTTATACAGGCAGCGCAGCCGGCAGCTATGCTTCCGATAGTTCTTGCAAAGCAGTATGATGCAAGTCCGCAGGTTGCCTTTATTGTACTTTTGAGTACATCCCTTGCAAGCCTTATCACAATGCCCTTTTGGATAGAGCTTGGCACACTATTTATTTTGTAAATAGAGCTTATACTGCGGCTTTTGCGCCTGTTTCAGGAGTTCGTTTACTTTTTTGAAAACCCTGTTCCACGATGGTTTTGAAGATGAGCTTTCCTGCTGCAAAGCTATCAAAAGAGCTTGAGTAAAGAAGCCACCATAGTCACTTCCGTATGATACGGTGCCACGCATCGCACCGCTTGCAATGATCTGCCCACGCTTTTTTTGAAAGAGCTTTTTAAGGCCTCGACGTTTTGGCTTAAAAGTAACTTTTACGTTAGGGCGCTTTTGCGACAAAAATCTAACAGGCTGAAAGTTATTACAGGAGTCAGAAAGAACGAGCGTAAGCTGCGCCTTTTTGCTAAAAAAAGCATCCTTGATAGATTCTAAAGGCAAAATTTCTTTTTTGGACTTAAAAAAAATATCCGGCCATATCGTTGCATGTGATCGTGAAGCAAAGCCGTGTCCTGTAAAGTAAAAAAGCAAGATGTCGTTCTTTTTTACCTTTCGTCTGTCATACCAGCGCTGAAGGCCTTCTATGGTCACCTTTTTGCCATCAAGGATAGAGAGGGCAAGTTTTTTGCGGCTTGCCTTGGCAAAAAGGCGAACAGCATGTTTCATGCGCTTTATATCAATTTTAGCAGAGTTATGGACCTTTTTTTCTGCCGTGTCTGCAATGACGATAGCGTGAAAAGTAGAGGCAACAGCAAAAGAATGAAAGAGGAGAGCAGATAGTGCGAGTTGAATACAGCGTTTTAGCATATGTACCTCAAATTTTCACACACTATAGCGTAAAGCAAAATAAGAAGAGATTTTTTTTTGCATGTAGGATATAGGGTGATTTTTAGCACATCTGAGGTATGTTTGGATTTTTTAGTAGAGCATGAACTTTTAGCAGAGTGGCTGCTTCATTATGGGCCATTTGCTCTTTTTGGTCTTTTGGCAATAGGAATTATTGCTCTGCCTGTCCCCGACGAATCGCTGATGGTGTTAGCTGGCGTTCTTATGTACAATGGCACCCTTGACATACCTGCAACTATCATTGCTTCTTTAGCTGGCAGTATGACAGGCATAACGATGAGCTACGTGATTGGCAGGACATTTGGTAAGTATATGATCCATCGCTTTGGAAGATGGATAGGTCTCACTGACGAAAAGATCCATAATGTCTACGACAAATTTCATCATTTTGGTAAGTGGGCACTCTTTTTTGGCTATTTTATACCGGGAATTCGCCACTTAACAGGCGTAGTAGCTGGTTCCATTGCCTTAGAATATGGCTACTTTGCTCTCTTTGCCTATTGCGGTGCAGCAGTATGGGCATCCATTTTTTTATCTATCGGCTTTTTCTTTGGTAGCTACTGGATAACCATCTTAGAGTGGGCAGAAATTTATACAGACTGGTTTGTAATTGCTGCTTTAGTGCTCTTTGTTGTCTACCTTGCTTATCATACACGATCCAGCAGGTGACACATTCTCTTGTGTATGGTAAGCTCTAAGGCTATCCAGGAGGATACTATGAGTCGCTGTAAAAGATGTTGCTGTTCTGATCATGCTGTAGATGGGTATGGCATGCTCTGCACGGCGTTGCCTGCAATAGTAAGTGGCACGGCAGCTTTACTTGTCAACAAGGTGCAAACGGCTTTTCAGCAAGTCGGAACTCTTTGCCTTAATCAGACAAATACCACAGCATGTATGCAAATTGTCCAAGAGGTGTCGTTTGATGGTAGGATGGCAGTTGTTTTTGCGGGGGTTGCTGCTGGGCTATCTCTTCTTGGAGCAATAGGCTGGGGAGCAATGCGCATTCAAACAGTTGCTAAAAAACCAGAAGAACGAGAGCTTATTGCCAACTAAGAACCACCTTTTCAGATTCGCCTCGTTGCATTAATTCAAACCCTTTTTCAAATTCTTCGGCAGGGAATCTGTGGGTGATGAGGCTCAAGACGTCTAGACCCTCTTGCAGTAGGGCAATCACTTTGTGCCAGGTTTCAAACATCTCGCGTCCGTAGATGCCTTTTAGGTAGAGACTTTTGAAGATAAGTTTTGTGCCGTCGACAATGGTTTTAGATGGCAAAATACCGAGTAAGGCGATCTTGCCTCCCGGTGCCATAGCGTCTATCATTTCGTCTAAAGCAGCTTGTGCGCCGGACATTTCAAGGCCTACACGAAAGCCATCTTCTATAGCTAGCTCTTCTAGTACTTGCGAAAGTGGGCATCTCTTGGTATTTATTGCTCTTGTGACTCCAAGCTTTTTAGCAAGCTCTAGCCTCTTTTCATTGATATCAGTTATTACAATGTTGCGTGCACCAATTTTTTTGGCAATAAGTGCTGCCATAAGGCCTATAGAGCCAGCTCCTGTTATCAACACATCTTCGCCGACAAGGTCAAATGAAAGGGCAGTATGAGCAGCATTTCCTAATGGGTCAAGGATTGCACCAACATCGTCAGGAACTTCTCCTGGTATTTTATAGGCATTAAAAGCAGGAAGGGCAAGATATTCAGCAAAGCAGCCGGGACGATTTACCCCAAGTCCTTGTGTGTGCGGACAAAGGTGAAATGTTCCTGCTCGGCAGCTTCGGCAGTGACCGCAGACAATATGGCCCTCTCCGGATACGCGCTCACCTATTGTAAAGCCTTCTACATTTGTCCCCACTTCAACTACGGTCCCCATAAACTCATGACCCACTGTCATAGGAACCGGTATCGTCTTTTGTGCCCATTCGTCCCAGTTATATATGTGTAGGTCTGTTCCGCAGAGGGAGGTTTTTTTTACTTGTATAAGTAGGTCGTTAGGGCCACAAGTAGGCATGTCGGCTTCATAGAGCCAAAGGCCTGGTTTTTTATACAGCTTTCCTATTGCCTTCATATGATCTGTAACTCTTTGCCTATTTTTTCAAATGCATGAATTGCTTTATCAAGGTGTTCTTTGTTGTGTCCTGCAGACATTTGGGTGCGGATTCGCGCCTCGTCTTTTGGGACTACAGGATAGCTAAAGCTGATGACATATATCCCTTCATCTAAAAGCCTTTTAGCCATGGTAGAGGCAAGTTTTGCATCGCCAAGTAGTACGGGAATTATGGGGTGTGAGCCGGGAGGGATCCTAAAGCCTAAGTTTTGCATCTTCGTGCGAAAATAGTGGCTGTTATCATGTAGCTTTTTGCGAAGATGATCACTTGTTTCAACGATATCTAATACGCTAAGTGTTGTGGCGGCGATAGCGGGCATGAGCGAGTTAGAAAATAAATAGGGACGAGAGCGCTGTCTTAGCCACTCTATGATAGCCTTTGGGCCTGATGTGTAGCCGCCTGATGCGCCGCCGAGTGCTTTTCCAAGAGTTCCTGTAAGGATGTCTATGCGATTCATCACATTGCATGCTTCATGCGAGCCGCGCCCTTTTTTGCCTATAAAACCTGTAGCGTGGGAGTCATCAACCATAACAAGGGCATCATACTTTTCAGCAAGGTCTGTAATGCCTTGTAGATTTGCAATGATGCCATCCATAGAAAAAACGCCGTCTGTAGCTATTAGGCGATAGCGACAATCTTTTGCCTCTTTAAGTTTTGCTTCTAGATCGTGCATGTCGTTGTTGTTATAGCGATAGCGCTTTGCCTTACAAAGGCGGATGCCATCGATGATACTTGCATGATTTAATGCGTCGCTAAAGACAGCGTCTTCATCTGATAAAAGGGTTTCAAAAAGTCCGCCATTTGCGTCAAAGCAGGAGGAGTAGAGAATTGTATCTTCTGTTCCAAGAAAGTTGCTGAGCCGCATTTCAAGCTCTTTATGAACGTCTTGTGTGCCACAGATAAAACGCACTGAAGACATGCCAAATCCATGTTCTTGTAGTGCTTTTTGGGCGCTATGAATGAGCTCTTGGCTATTTGATAGACCAAGGTAGTTATTGGCCGAGAGGTTTAGTACGCTTTTGCCATTTTCAAGACGGATAATTGCTTCTTGAGGAGATGTGATAATGCGCTCTAGCTTAAATAGTCCCTGCTCTTTAAGCTCTTCGGTTTGATTGGCAAGCTGTTGAAAAAATTTCTGCTTCATACTACAATCCCATAACAGATTTGAGGATATTTATGGAATGTTGGAATTGTGGTGCAAAACTAGATCTTCCTGACGGCAAAGTAAGCTTTAGAGCATCCTGTGATGCGTGCCTTGCCGATCTTCACTGCTGTAAAAACTGTAAGTTCTATAAGATTGGTATGCCAAATGACTGCATGGTTCCCGGCACAGACTATATCGCCGATCGAGCAAAAAGCAATTTTTGCGACGAATTTTCACTCCTTGGCACACATACGCCTATTAAAAGTGATAATGCCAAAAAGCGCTTTGATGACCTTTTTAAGTAGGTTTTTTCCAGCGGGATTTTGAGGCGTTCGTGATTTCTTCCTCAAGGTGTTTTGCAAGTTCTGGAGATTGTTTTTCTAGCCATTCTTTGAGGCGATTTGTGATTTTGCGAAGGTCCTGGGTGTAGACTTCTTCGGTCTTTGCAAGGGGGTTTTGGTGAAAGCTGCCAAGGTCTATAAACATAGCCGTTGTGCCTATGAGGCCTGCATTTTTGTGAAGGTCTGGGTCAGAGTCTTGAATGCCTTTTTTGCTGCGCTGTACAACGAGGGCAACTATTGAGCTTATGGCCTTTTTTGCAGAGGTAAGGTCTTGAGTTGCAATCCAGTTTGCAAGTTTTGGATAGATGAGATCGGCGCGCCGTTGCAGGATAAAGCCGTACTGTCCAAGGTTTATAGTGTGTTTGCGGCCAAGCTTGTCAAAAAGCGTAACCTCTTGGTCGATCCCAGAAGTTGGCAAAATTTCCATGGCAATAATGCCGCACTCATCTTTTAGATATTTTGCAGCTATCTTATAGCTATGTAGTGTGTCGTTTATCTTTTTGTAGCGCTTATCTAGGGCTACTTGCCTTGAGGTGTCTAGAGCTTCTGGTAAGGGTATTTTTGCAATCCAGCCAACAGGCTGCAGGTGATAGCACTTAAAGAGCTTTAGGACATGCCGCTTGTCGTCATTTAAAAAGGCATATGCCTGAGAGCCTTTACCAAGATAGTGAAATTGTTCTGAACAGATGGCTGAAATTTGCTGAAGTTCATCTTTTGAAGGTGTGGGAAGTTGCCACTCGCTAGTTACAGGAAAGGTATTTGCAATTTTGGATACGCTAAAGCCATCTGAAAGCCAGTAGTAGCTTACGCGAGCGCATATCACAAACAGCAAAATCCACACAAGATGCGATAAGCGAGGAAAAGATTTTTTTGTTGAAGGCAAATTCATGTAACAATGATAGCACTTAGGGCACTCTTCTGGCAATAGCAGAGGTGCGAAATTCAAAACTAACTCTTGAACTTGAATGGGTGTATCTATTTTTCTTTTTTATCTTCGCGCTCTTCGCGACCTGCGTGGTTAATTGAGTATAATTAGGTAGGTGTGCCACAATGGCCGCGTTGAAAACTATGGTGGAAAATGGGAAATAAATTGCGTGTCGGAGTGCTATGTGGGGGCGTATCTTGTGAACATCAGGTGTCGCTTGTTTCAGCAAAAAATGTCATAACTGCCTTAGATCCTGCAAAGTATGAACCTGTAGCTATTTTTATCGACAAGTCCGGGCATTGGCATACGATTGGGGCGGAATTACTGTTATCGCAAAATACGCAAGGGTTACTTACAGGCGAAACAGAGATGTGCGTTCCTGTTACTACAAAAGCACCTGTCACACTACCAGAAAGCAAGCTTGATGTTGTTTTTCCTGTTCTACATGGCCCTTACGGCGAAGATGGCACTGTGCAAGGGTTTTTAAAGCTTGCTCGTATACCTTTTGTTGGGGCTGATGTATGTGGTTCTGCCATCGGCATGGATAAAGATATACAAAAACGAATTTTGCGAGATGCAGGCATTCCGGTAGCGCACTTTCGTACGCTTTATGCCCAGCATCGCAATAGCCTTAGCCCGGAATGTTTGATTGAAGAGCTTGGATTGCCGCTTTTTGTAAAGCCTGCAAACCTTGGCTCATCCGTTGCCGTAACAAAAGCAAAAACTGAAGAAGAGCTTGTACAGGCTATTGACAAGGCGTTTATGTATGATCGCAAAATTTTGGTTGAAGAGTGTGTGGTAGGAAGAGAAATAGAATGTGCTGTACTTGGAAATGATGCTCCTATTGCCTCTCTTCCCGGTGAAGTCATTACCTCTTATGAGTTTTATGATTTTGAGGCAAAGTATCTTGACGATAAGCTTAAACTAGAGATACCGGCTTCACTTACTGCAAGCGAAACTCACCAGGTGCAAGAGCTTGCAATATGTGCTTTTGAGGTGCTTTCTTGCGCCGGCATGGCGCGCGTTGACTTTTTCTTGCGTAATGATGGCAAGCTTTTGGTTAATGAGATCAACACTATTCCTGGCTTTACAAACACAAGCATGTATCCCAAGCTATGGCAGGCAAGTGGCTTAAGCTATAGCGACCTTGTTGATCGTCTTATACAGCTAGCTATTGAGCGGCATAGAGTGGAGCGCTCCCTCATCCAGGCGTAAATATTTCTTTGAATTTAAGCCCTGCTCATGTATCTGTAGCATTATGGAGACTCAAAATAAGTTTTACGCTATTGTTATCGGAGCCGGTAGAGCGGGTATTGAGATTGCTACAGGGCTTGCAAAAGCCGGCAAAAAGGTGCTTGTTATAGATAAGGGGCCCTCCTCTTGCGAAACGGCAAGCTATACAGCACTTGCTAGTAAAGCTCTTATCGCCTCAAGTACTATCGCTCACGAAGTATGGCGCTCTAGCCTTTTTGGCATAGATATGCGCATCAGCGCCTTTCAGTCCAATCGAGTGCTAGGCCGAGTTCGCGAAGTGCTAGACGCTGTCGAGAGTCGAAATAACCCACAGGCATTAAGATCTTTAGGTGTACAGACCTTCTATGGTAAGGCTTCATTTTTAGATCCATATACGGTACAGGTAATAGACTATAGCAACGCTAAATCTACCTTTTCAGCTAAAAACATCATCATAGCTACAGGCTCTTGCCCCATCATACCTTCTATAAAGGGGCTGGATGAAGTGAGCTACTATACTAAGGAAACAATTTTTTCCCTCTCGGAAATACCCGCCTCACTTGCAATAATTGGGGGTGGAGAAACGGGCTGTGAGCTAGCTCAAGCTTTTAAGCGTCTAGGAAGTACGGTTATTCTTATAGAGCAAGCAGATTATTTGCTTAAGAATGAAGAGCCGGAAGTCTGCAAGTCTGTACAGTCGGCACTTGTTAAGGAAGGGGTGGAAATATATCTTGGCCACCAGGTGACTCGCATAAGCAAGGAAAATGAAAAGATAGGAATTAACGTAAAACACAAGTCTGATGAAAAAGAATATGAACTTCATGTGCAGCAGCTACTTATAGCTACAGGCCAGAGGCCAAAGTTTTGTGATCTAGATCTGGATAAGGCTGAAGTTGCCTATAATGATGATGGGATATTGTTTGATGCCTACGGCAGGACAAATATAGGTCATATATGGGTAGCTCAAGATGCTTCTGGTCGTGCATATTTTACGCATGCAGCCATAAATCAGGCCCACACCGTGCTTAAAAACATTCTTTTACCCTGGCCCTTTCGGTCAAAGATAGATGTAAAGCAGCAAATACCTAGGGTTATATTTACTGATCCTGAAGTTGCAAGTATTGGCCTTACTGAAGAACAGGCGATTGAGCAATATGGTGCTCACAGTATTGCTACAGTGACAATTCCGCTTAGTGAGTCTGATATGGCATTATGCCAAGCAAGGACTGATGGTTTTGTGAAGATTGTTACTAAGCGATTGTCTAGTAGGATCTTAGGTGCAAGTATTGTTGCGCCAATTGCTGCTGATATGCTACTTGAAGTTTCATATGCGATGAAATATGGGCTTCCACTTCGCAAACTTAGCGATATTATTCATCCATATCCAACGTACAGTCAGATTGTCTATAAAGCTGCCTACAAGTGGTTCTCAGACACTATTTTGCCATTCGTTAAGAAAATATTTGGTCGTTAATTTCACAAAATTTCGGATTTTTTTCGCGATGTGCTTGCATAAAATCAAGCGCTTCTGTAAATTTATGCCATCTTTCGCACGATATGACAAAATCTGCGAAACTTGCGCATAAGACGCAAGACGGTCTTTGACAGTATAAATGAGTAGTGTACAAGCAAACAGGTGCTAATTTTTAATAGAT
>CAZEQY010000042.1:0-13812 GCA_964514655.1 uncultured bacterium | reverse complement strand
GGCACGACGGGTTCTAACGAGGGGGGAGCCGGGTGACCGTCTCCTCTACTCCCTTGAAGTGTTTTTGTATTATCCTGCCAGATCCTGGCTATCCTGTTAATTTTATTGTTTTGAGGCGATTTCAAATGTTGTTTTGCATTCTAAATTAAATATTTATTATTGATTTTAATCTGTAAATAAGTTATAACATTGTTTTAAATTTTAATATAAACTAAATAAAAATAATATGAGCTTTGTAGATCCAACGACAAGAAACTTATCTTATAGTGATGGCTTTATTGGGTCTGATCAGAGCACAATGGTGGATGAATCAGCAAGGGCTGATTTTTGTCCGGTAGAAGATATTTTGAAGGTTGACTACGGAAAAATAAAGGAAAATGCGCCGGGTTGGTTTTTATTGGGTGATAAGAAAATTAGTAAAGTGGAAAAGTGCCCACACCGTCCAGAGCTGTATAACTGGTATAATTTTCAGGAAGAGACCTATGAACAGGTAAGATGTAGTGATGGTGAAGCCTATTATTCTGGGCCAACATATAAAAAATTATCTCCCGTTAACAATGCAGCGGCAGCGCCCTATGTTTTTAAAGAGGGCACAAGTACGCTGGATATAGAGATGGAACCTAATATATATGCAGATACTCTATCTAAAATGGGCTTTATTTTTTTTAGAGTTAACAACGACCGCTTAAGGGCATCCTCCTTTGATGTGCAAAGTAGAATCATTTTGGAATTATCAAGTCGTTATGAAGATCACATCAACGAAGATGATCTGCCGTATACTGATAGCAATAATCTGCAGTTTGTTCTAATGGAAAGAAAAACGGGTCGCTTTGCTGCAGTTCTTTTTGCAAAATTTTATACAGAAGAGCAGCGGACACACATCCTCTCCCTTTCAGTACAGGACCACCTTCAAGGGCGCAATCTTGGCAGCATGCTATGTGCCCTTTGTATTGATTATTACTATACGAATAAAATATCTTCTGTTTTTGAGCTCAATCCCTTTGAAAATGCTATTGAGTGTTATTCAAAACTTGGATTTATCCAGTTGTATTCTGTTATTCAAGGGCGATCCTACCCTGGTCAAATGGAGCTGGACCTCGACCTTAGTACAACTCTTCAAGTGTTCTCGAGTCGTAAAGTCCAACTTAAAATTCAGCCATTTTTTGTGGCAATGAGTAAAGGCAAGCTTGAAGTAGCCAAGCAATTCTTGCCGGAATTGGACAGTCTAGTTACGGAATATAAGGCCGAATTTCCTCTGCGTTATAATCCAAGCCCTGCACTTCTAGACCAGCTTACTTTGAGGGAACTTGTGGCTCTACAGCGTAGCTTGGATCATAAGGCTCATCGAGAAGCTATAGCGAGAAGATCAAAAGTGCCATTACCACTTGGCATTATGCAGTGGGTAGATGAACTTGAAAAAGGCAAAGAGCTGTTGCAAAAAGCAAAAGTTTGCATAGAGGCTGCTGCGAAGGTAATTCCATCTCGGATTGATTCTTCCTACAAGCTGACGAGGCCCACCACAATTTCTCCCTCATCCTTCCAAGTAAGGGATACAGATAGATATGATTTGAGCGAATCCAAGTTAGCTAACGAACTTTCGATTTTAAGAGTATCCTTGAAGCTCTTTAATGAATGTTTCTCAAAATTAAGCGAAACAGAAAAGCATGGCTTTCTAGAGGGGCAGAGAGAGCCTATTTTCTATATCTCTGAAATAGGACGGCTGCTCGATATGCTTAAAAAGTGCTTACCTATAGTTAATGCTCCTGTCGGAACTCTGTTCACCTATACTGCAGGGTCGACCGAAAAAAAGTATGTCAAAACATCGCAATATTGCTCTTTTAGTGAGGTTTAAGAATAGCAAGATTGGAAAAGTTTTAATTTTCGAAAATGATATAATCGTTCTTCGTAGTTATTATTCAGGGAATTTATATTATGAATCATGCCGCGCGGCATATGGGCGCACTTTTACGAGTGTTGGTTTATGTGCGAGGGGTCTGACCCCTTGCACATTGTCAGTTATAAGTGGACTAGATAAGAAATTCATTAGAAAATAACCATTATTTCTACAATAACGAAAGTAGCATAATTCTCGGGTATATTTCATTTAAAAAAACAAAGAGGCCTCAAGTTATTGAAAGGGGCCGGCCCCAATGGCGTCAACTTAAGGTATTTTCTTGATCTTTGTCTCGATCTTGATCTTATTCTTTATTTTCAGGGCACAAGGGAAAAGACAGAATAAGACCAAGATCAAGATTGAGAATAAGATCAGAAAATGCCTTAAGTTGACACCATTGAGGCCGGCCCCTGTGATGTGCGATTTTTGTTCTTCTTATTCCTTAATGCTGACAATTTGGTCAAGAAACTATATTGAGTATAGGTTCCGGATAAAATGAAAGCGCAACTAAGGCGATGGTGAGGATGGTGCATGCAAGTAGGGCGGGGTAGGGGACTGTGCGCTTTTCGGAACGCTCTTGTTGCTGCGAAAAGACAACGGCAACGATGCGTAGGTAGTAGTAGGCGGCTAAGACTGAAGTAAGAAGACCGATGACGATAAGGCCGTAGTAGCCTGCTTCATACGCTACTTTAAATACATAGAATTTTGCAAAAAAGCCAACAGTTGGCGGAATGCCGGCAAGGGTGAGAAGCGACAAAACAAAAACGGTGGCAACGAGCGGCGATGAAGAAAATAGACCTCGTATGTCGTTAAGGGTGATTCCCTCTTTTTTGTCGGGGATAATGGCAAGAGAGCAAAAGGCTGTGAGGGTAGCAATAGAGTACACTACAATATAAAAGAGCATGCTAGATAGTGCATCCGGGCCGCTACTTGCTAAAGGTATTAGTAAAAAGCCTGCGTGAGCGATGCCAGAGTAGGCAAAAAAGCGCCTTAGCTCTACTTGCTTCATCGCAACAAAGTTTGCGTAGATAAGAGTAGGATAGGCAAGAAGTCCGATTGCATCATGCCAGATTGGGCTAAAGTGCATAAAGAGGCGAATGAGCGCGCTAAAGGCTCCAGCTTTTGTGGCTACTGCCATAAAGGCTGTAACGGGAGTTGGCGCTCCGGCATAGACATCTGGCGCCCAGATATGAAAGGGCCAAATGGCAGCTTTAAAGAGCAGGCTTGTTGTAACAAGGGCAATGCCGCACATAAAAAGCGTGTTTGTAGACGCCGCCATGTCAAAGCGCGTAGTGCCTGTTGCTCCATAGAGCAGCGCAATGCCAAAAAGAAGAAGTGCGCTAGAGATAGATCCCAGCAAAAAGTACTTAAAGGCAGCTTCATGCGATATGCCCCACTCTTTCATGTAGCTACAAAGGACATAAAGCGATATGGAGAGCGTCTCAAGGCCCAAGAAAAGCGTTAGATAGTCATTTGCACTGCTAATAAGTATAAGCCCAAAGATGGAAGCGATAAGCAGAAAGTAGTATTCAGCTTTACTAGCCTCTATTCGTGTAGAAATAGCCGTGATAAAAATGCCAATACTCATAAAGAGCACTGTAAAGAAGGTAGAGAGGGTATCAAACTTTAGCCAAGAAGTGAGAAGCACGTGCGAGCTTGCAGGGGAATATAGCGCTGCATAGAGCCCTATAAATAGGCCAATAGTTGTAATCCATGAAAAGATCACTTTGCCATTTTTTACAAATGTTTCCACTAGCAGCAGTAGAAGGCCTGTTGCAAGGAGTACTAAAAGGGGGCTAAGAGCTATATAGTCTGTCAGTGTCATTTTGATTGTACTTCAATAATTTGGTTAACAACGCCAAGGGCAGGGCCCGGATATATGCCAAGCCATAGTATAAGGGCAATAAGGGGGCTTGCGATAAGCATCTCTTTTGTGCGAATGTCCACCCATCTATAGTTGTATGGGCTTGGTGCGTTAAAGTAGACGCTATGGATAAATCGTAACATGTAGAGTATCGACAAGATCACTGTCAAGCCAAGCAGAGCTGATAGATACATGCTATGCTGGAACACGCCATAGAGCACGAGTAGTTCGCTAATAAAGGTGTTAAGGCCAGGTAGCGCTACTGCCGACAGCGTAAAAAAGAGCGTAAGCCAGCCTAGGCGTGGCATATAGGTGCATAGGCCATGAACAGTACCATACTCTGTTGTGCCAAGGCGCTCTTCAAGCCAGCTTGTAACAAGAAATAACGCCGTGATGGTAATAGCGTGGTTTATAACCTGCAGTATAGCTCCTGCATAGGCCATTTCGTTCCACACAAAAAGTGCTGCGAGGATAAAATTTACGTGCGAAAAGCTGGAGTAGGCAATAAGTCTCTTGTAGTCAGTTTGTGCCCATGCACAAAAGGCTCCGTAAAGAACGCCTATGATTGCAAGGGCAAGAAGTACTGGGCTTATAGCATGCATGAAGGGGGAAAATATGCCAAAAGAGATACGTATGATGCCATATATGCCGGCTTTAGATAACAGTGCAGCTAGCAGTATTGTGCCGCTTGTTGGGGCTTGATAGTAGGTATCAGCAAGCCATGCGTGAAAGGGAAATAGCGGCGTCTTTACCGCAAAGGCAAGTAGGTATACTGTAGCAATGATAGGGGAGTACGTTGCTACTTTCATTAGGGCATTGATGTCAAAGGTGCCAAAACTAAAGTACAGCGCTAAAGCTCCTATCACCATGAGTGTAGAGCCTCCAATCATATAGATGATAAACTTTAGGCTTGCAGGCTGTCTTGCTAGCAGTATGTAAATTGGTATCAGTATCGCTTCAAAAAAGAAGGTAAAAAATACCAAGTCTTTAGCCATAAAAAAGCCAATGAGGAGGCCTTGAAGAAGAAGTATAAGCCTGTAAAAGCTCTGAGAAGTGAGTATTGTTATGGGGACAATAACTGCAACAAGGTATAAAAAGATGAGCGAAAGGTAGTCTACTTCAAGATGAAACCGTATTGCAAGGGGTGAAAACCATGACACATCACACGATGCTCCAAGCCACTTAGAGCCTCCTGCGACAAGGAAGGCAAATGGAAATAGGCTTGCTATGAATGCAACTTTTTGCGAGCGAGCAAGAAGCGCGGCTATAAAGGGAAAAAGAAAAAGAGTGACTATGGCTAGCATTAAAAACCCTCAAAAACTAAGTAAAGTACTACGGCACAAGTGCCCGTGATGATCCACGCTATATAGGAGCGTATATTGCCGCTTTGCATCTCCTGCATGGCGCTTGCAGCTTCATACGTTGTCTTTGCGGTAAGCTGCAGGCTTTTGTCAAAGACCTTTGGCTCAAAGAAGTTGGCAAACACTTTTGAGAGTGTGCGCATAGGCAAGACAAACACATAGTAATACAATTCATTCATGTAAAAAGCCTTATAGAAAAATGAAGATGACTTTCGGTACGCAGTAATTCCGATAACAACACCGCCAATCGCTACAGCAATAGAAAAGAGTGTGCCGCAGGATACTAGCGACTTGATCGATGTGCCAAAAAAGCCTCCGATAATAGAGAGTACGCCAAGTATGCCAACAGGTATCAGCATATTCATGGGCGCCTCTTTTAGTGAGGAGTGTTTTACATTGCCTTGGAATGTAAGCATGTAGGCGCGCGTAAGGTAAAATGCTGTAAGAAGCGATACAGTAAGGCCCAACATATAAAAGCTTATGCTGCTAGAGATCTCTTCTAGCAAAAGATCCTTACTAAAGAAAATAGCAAGTGGAGGAATGCCTGCCATAGAAAGTGCGCCTATTAAAAAGAGGGCGTTTGTCTTTCTGAAATAGCGTGCAAGGCCGCCCATAAGAGCCATCTCTTGCGTGCCGTGCATCATGTGGATAACGTTGCCTGCTGCAAGGAAGAGTAGAGCCTTCACAAAGGCATGCATCGTAAGGTGAAACATCGCGGCATAATAGGCGCTAAACCCGCATGCTACAAACATAAGCCCAAGCTGGCTTAGCGTTGAGTAGGCAAGTACGCGCTTTAGATCTGTCTGGCTTGTAGCGCATAGAGCACTAAAGAGCGATGTGGTAGCGCCAACAAGAGCCACTAAAAAAAGTGCGCTAGAAGATACTTCAAACACAGGATGCATGCGTACAACGAGGTAGACGCCTGCTGTTACCATGGTTGCTGCGTGGATGAGCGCAGAAACCGGTGTAGGGCCTTCCATAGCATCAGGAAGCCAGGTATGAAGTGGCATCTGGGCAGATTTTCCGCTCGCTCCCCAAAAGTAGAGTATTGCTAAGAGGGTGATAATAGGCGCCTGAACAGGAAATTCTTTAACGACGCGCGCACCAACCTCTTGCATATCTGTCGTGCCAAAGAGAGTGAGTGTGAGAAAGATGCCAAGCAATAGGCCAAGATCGCCTATGCGGTTTACAACAAAAGCCTTTTTGGCAGCTTTTTGGGCTGCATCTTTTTGGTACCAAAAGCCGATAAGTAAGTAAGAAGCAAGGCCAACGCCTTCCCAGCCAACAAAAAGGAGAAGCAGGTTTTTGCTGAGCACTAAGAGGAGCATGCTAAAGATAAAAAAGTTCATCACGCTAAAGTAGCGTCCATAGTCTTTATCATGGTCCATATAGCCTGTAGAATAGGCATGTATTAAAAACCCTACGCCCGTGATGATAAGCGTCATGAGCTGTGATAGTGTGTCAAGGTGCAGCGTAAAGCCGGCATCTATACCTTTCATGGGTATCCATGTGTAGAGCGTGCTGTCTATATGTGTTCCCACAAGCGATAAAAACAAAATAAAGGAAAGTAGTACTGTGCCTGGTCCTACGATATTGCAGGCTCTTCTTGGCAAAAAGTTCATCACCATAAAGCCGGCAAGAGGAAGAAAGAGTCCTGTCCAAAGAAGATACTCCATGCTAGCCCCTCAACGAGTTATACTGGTCTACATCTACAACCTGCTTTGAGCGAAAGAGGTTGATGATAATAGCAAGGCCAACGGCTGCTTCTATAGCAGCAAGTACAAGCACAAAAAAGACCCATACAAGGCCCGTAGTGTCTGCATGCTCTTTTGCAAAGGCAACAAAAAGTACATTTGAGGCGTTGAGCATAAGCTCGATAGATAAAAAGGCGATAAGAGCATTGCGCTTTGCTAAAACGCCTATCACGCCAATTATAAACATCAAAAAGCTAACACAGATATAAAGCATCTAACGCACCTTTTTTCCTATATATAATGCACCAACTAACGCTACTAAAAAGAGGACGACAACAGCTTCAAAGGGAAAGAAAAAGTCTATGTACAAAGCCTTTCCTATAGCTTCTACAGAGCCGTAGCCGGCAGGAAGTGCCATATCTGTTTCTTGGTTTTGCACCTTTATGCCAACGAGTGTAAGGGTGGCTATAAAGGCTATTGCTGCAAGTAGCAGCCAAAGGGGTTTTACCTTTGCCTTAAACTCATTGATTGCAAGATAGGCATCTTGAAACAGCACGATCACAAACATAAATATCACCAAGATAGCTCCGGCATATACGAGCACCTGCATGACAGCAAGAAAGGGGGCCATAAGCTGCAAGAAGAGCGATGCAAGCCCAAGGAGTGTTACAAGAAAGTAAAGGCATGAATGCACTGGTTTTTTTGCCAAGATGACGCCAAGAGATCCAAGCACGATGATACTAGCAATGATAAGCTCTGCCATGTTAGATCTCCCTCTCTGGGTCTCGTCCAGATTCGCCGGGGTATTTTTCTGTGAGTTTTTCTTTTGTAAAGATAAGATCCTCTCGAGAATAGGCTGAAAGCTCATATTTATTGCTTAAGATTATAGCTCCTGTCGGACATGCCTCTTCGCAAAGGCCGCAGTAGATGCAGCGCGTCATATTTATCTGAAAATCTTTAGCGTAGCGCTCGCCGTGTGAATGCATCTCTCCCGGCTTATTTTCAGCTGGCTTTACGTAGATTGCCTGTGCAGGACAGACTATGGCACAAAGCTCACAGCCTACACAGCGCTCTTTGCCATCTGGCCATTTTGTAAGGTAGTGTCTTCCGCGAGAGGCTAAGGGCAATGTGCGCTTTTCTTCTGGATAGCGAATAGTCGTAGGCTTTTTAAAGCCATACTTTGCTACGATGAGAAGACCTCTTAGCATCGCTAGCACACGCATACACTGTTTTTTTAGCTCTTTTAGCATGTTACACCAATATAAAGTATGCGGTTGCGATAAGGTTTATTGTGGCAAGTGGGACTAGCACCTTCCATCCAAAGCTCATAAGCTGGTCGTAGCGAAAGCGAGGAAGCGTAGCTCGTACAAGCATAAAAAAGAGCACAAGTACAAGCACCTTTACTAAAAACCAAAGTAGGGGAATGTCGCCGGGGCCATACCAGCCGCCAAGAAAGAGCGTGACGCATATGCTAGAGACTGCAAGGATATTTACATATTCAGCCAAGAAAAAGAGGGCAAACTTCATGCCGCCATATTCGGTGTGATAGCCGCCGGTGAGTTCTTGTTCAGCTTCTGGAAGGTCAAAGGGCGCGCGGTTTGTTTCTGCAAACCCTGTTATGAGGTAGATGAGAAAGCTAATTGGGTTTGTCCAGATAAACCAGTGGGCTTTTTGAGCGTGCACGATTTCTGTGAGGTTAAGTGTGCCGGCTGTTAGTACTACGGTGAGGAGCGATAGCCCCATAGGAATTTCGTAGCTTATCATCTGGGCTGTGCCGCGAAGGCCACCAAGCAGTGAGTAGCGATTGTCAGAAGACCAGCCGGCAAGAACAACGCCATAGACAGCTAAAGAGCTTAGGGCAAGTAAGAAGATGACGCCAACATTTATGTCGGCAATTTGCAGTGAAATAGTTTTGCCAAATAAAACGATAGGATCACCAAAGGGGATTAGCATAAATACGCTTAACGCAATAAAGACAGATATGGCAGGAGCTAGCCAGTAGGTCACTTTTTCAACACCGGCCGGTTGAAAGCGCTCTTTTGTAAGAAGTTTAATGCCATCGGCGATAGGTTGCAAAAGACCAAGCGGCCCTACGCGATTTGGCCCAAGGCGAAGTTGCACCCTAGCCATCAACACGCGCTCACAAAGCGTCATATAGGCCGCCGCTAAAAAGAGTAGCGATATCAGAATTATGCCTTTGATCAGTATTGCAACCGGATCCATTGTCTATATCCTCATGAATTTTGGGTTATAGGCCTTTTGGCAATTCTTTAAAACTACAAATTGCATCGTGAGTTGACGCATTTCGCATGAAGGAGTATCCTTTATTCAAAAAAGAGGAGTGTTTATGAAACAAATTATTATGTGCGTAATGCTACTAGCTTCTTTTGGGGCATTGCAAGCAGGCGAAACAAATAAAGTTAGTTTTAAAATCCATGAAAAGGAATATCGCTTTTCAAATCACTTTGAGATGAATAACAACGACGTGCCGGTTGGCGTTGTTGCTAAAAAGCGCTATGCCTTTGGACACCTTACAAATCACTACGAAGTATACGACGATAAGGGCGTTTGGGAAGCAACGGGAAAGACGCGTCTCTTCAGCCTTGGCTCAATCTATTCGTGGGCTACAGAAATAGACATCCGCGATGCTCGCGGCAACTACATTGGCATGATTGATGGCCAGGTGGCAACTTTTGCTTCTGCTCGCTTTAGCATCTATAGTTATGACAAATTGTGGGGCTGGAAGCTAGTTGGCATTGCCTTTATGGACAACGAAAAGCGCAGCTTTTCTATCGTCGATCCAAATAATGACAAGTACATGCTTGCATCACTAAAGCGCATACTTTTACAAAACGAGCGCGATCATTGGGAGTGTAATGTATTTGACACCTCAAGTATCGACCTTCGCATCGTGAAAGTCTTTGCCGCATTTGCGGTAGACCATCAGGAATTCTTCCGCCCAGACACCTAAAAACCACAGGTTAAACCGGCCCCGAATGGGGCCGGTTCTAGGTGGTTACTTATAATATCCTCCCTTGATTTTAATTGCGCAATATGGTATAATTATTTCTTTAAAAGAGGTGATTTATGTTATCTGCGGGTGTTCGTGTTCATGTTCCTCCGATTCTTGATCATTGCGTTGATGTCTCACAAGCTTTGGCATATCAAGAAAGACATGATTTTGGGACAATAGTTAGGGATAAAGAGCTTTTTTGGGCCTTGTTTTGTAATTCAATGTCTCAGGTTCATAGCGCAAATAATGACGTAACCTGCCGTAAAGAGAGAAGTATTGTCACTCTTTCTGCTCGTAATCATACTTATGAGGGTATAAAAAATTCGGTAGAAGATTTACGCGAGCTAGTCGAAGTTGGATTTAACGAGAAAAGAGCAGTAGTAATACTTCCTATAAAATCTACCGATCTTACCTTTATAAGAGAACCCTCTCCTACACCGATAATTATAGACCATAGCAGATCTGAAATTGCGAGTCAGTTCTTCAAAGGGTGTATACAACCTGTTATGCCGGTTTTTATAAAGGCACTTCAGGCAAAACATATTCCGCAAACTGTTACGCAAGAAACTATTGCAATTATAGGAGGTGAAAATTTTCCTGGGACAAAACGAATCGAAGATGCTTTTTCAATAGAATGGGACAAAAAGGTACATCTTATCTACCCAATTCCTCCTCAAAAACCTGTGGAAGGCCCTGATTTACGAAGCGTCCTTTATGCGTGGTATAAGCAACAAGAGACTTCTTCATGTGATTTTACCCTGGTTGATAAAAATGGCGAATCTATAAAGATTCACTCAGCGGTTCTACATGCCTATGGGGCAGAGGCTTTCCAGCGGTTACTTTCTCAATCTATGGTAGAGGCTAAAGAGAAGACAATAACCTTCCCTGATTTTACAAAAGATGTACTTGAGCTTTTTGCCGAGTATCTCTACCTTGGCCCTGCAGCATTTACTGAAGTGCTCTACGCAAAAGAGGTAGCCGATGGTTTTGCTCTCTTTGAATTTGCCTCAGTATGGGGTATTCAGCCCCTTGTTGACTGCGCCACTAATCTCATAAGTCTAGCAGATCTTGAAGGTGATGAGATCGATCGGGTTGAAGCGCTTGCCGAGAAGCATAACAATGCACACCTTAAGAAGCTTGTGGAACACCTGCGGCGAGCTCAGGTTACAGATCCTATTACTCACGAAAAAGATTAGGATTTGGGGTCAAGCCTGACATTCCGACATTAGGTACCTTTCAGTATTGGGGTCATATTGGGGTCAAGCCTGACATTCCGACATTATATTGGGGTCAAGCCTGACATTCCGACATTCTTATCTCTTGGCAATTTTAGTATAATGGAGTGTATTCCTGTTTATTTGATAAAAAAATAGGATTGCAATCCATTGTCTCGTCTGATATAATGGGATTGTAATACAGAATACAAGAGGGGTTGCTATGCTTGAGGAACTTAGGAAGTTAAGTCAGGAATTTATTAGACTTAAGAATTCGCCCTATAGGCGCTATTTTATCCAATCTAAGCCCTTTAAACACCGTCTTTCACTTTTGTTGGGGCAGCGAGGAGTTGGCAAAACAACGACTATTGTCCAGTTTCTTTTAGACAATGCTGAGCTTGATATCTATAGCAAAAATATTCTCTATGTTCAGGCAGATCACTTTTTGGTGGGCTCGTTATCTCTGTATGAAATTGCAGACGAATTCCAAAAAATGGGGGGCAAATATTTAGGTTTTGATGAAATCCACAAGTATCCAAATTGGTCTCAAGAACTTAAAAGTATATATGATACTTTCCCAAAACTTACTGTAGTAGCTTCGGGTAGCTCCGCGTTGCAGATGTATAAGGGTAGTCATGATCTTGCAAGACGTGCCATTACATACAGTATGGTAGGTTTGTCATTTCGGGAATTTTTGGAGATGGTTCTTGAAATAGTGCTGCCTGCATACAGCCTAACTGAAATTTTGAAAAATCATGAGTCAATTGCATCGGTGATCTTAGAGATGATTGAGGCAAAGGGTGAAAAAATTCTCCCACTATTTCAAAGGTATCAAAGCGATGGGTACTATCCCTATTTCTTTGAGTTAAATGATAGAGAGCTCTATTTCATCACACTAGAGCAAAACATCCATAGCACTATTGAAGGCGATCTTGCATCGATTTATCCACATCTTACAGGATCAACTATAAGTAAGCTAAAACAGCTGTTGGTTTTCATTGCAAAGTCAGTTCCCTTTATCCCTAATTGGAGTAACATAAAACAGGCACTGGATATTGGCGATATCCGTACGCTGAAAACATATTTTCAGTACCTCCAAGATGCATCTCTCATTCGCTGTCTAGCAAAAGGCACTCATAAACTCAACCATGTAGCTCATGCTGGAAAAATATATTTAGATAATCCAAATCAGATGCAGGCGCTTTGTGCCGGAGATCATAATGTAGGCACGCTTAGAGAGATTTTTTTTCTAGACATGCTTGAGACTCACCATCAGATAAATATAGCCCCTTTTGGAGATTTCCTAGTTGATGGTAAATATACTTTTGAGATTGGAGGGAAAAACAAGTCATTTTCACAGGTAGGCAATGTGGAGGATTCGTTTGTAGTCAGAGATAATGAAGAAAGGGGTATTGGAGCCAAAATCCCTCTTTGGCTTTTTGGGTTTTTATATTAGACCTCTTCGAGTGAAGGACTTGGGGCCGGTACAATAGCTATTGCCCTCATGGAGTCTAAGATAGCGGGCGTTGTGAATATAAGCGTCTTTGTGGCGATGTCGATTACGGAAATGGTGCCAAAATGGTTGGTTACGTAGGCTGTTTTGCCATCGGGGGTGATAGCGATGCATGTGGGAGTGTCTAGTCCTTCAATTGGGCTAAGGGCAGTGTTTGTGGCAATGTCAATAGGTATTACCGTTCCACCAACATTTGCAGCGTAGGCGGTTTTGCCGTCAGGTGTGATTGCAATTGACATGAGCACGTCCCCTACTTGTGGTGTGGCTACAATACTATTTGTGGCTACATCAATAGCAGTAACTACATTATTGTGCGCAACGTAGGCAGTTTTTCCATCGGGAGTAATTGCAACAAAGGCGCCTGGAAAATCTGGCCCATGAGAGATAGAGATAGGGTTTTGGGCACTATTTGTCACAAAGTCTATGGGAGTTACACTGCCACTTGTCTGAGGATAGAAGTTTGTCGCATACCCTTTTGAGCTATCAGGCGTAATGGCTATCGTTGATGGGCTTGCGTCGTTCCCTATGTTGATAGTAGCTCCAGGGGTATTTGTAGCGATGAGAATGGGGGTAACGCTACTTATGCCACTATTAGCTACATAGGCAATTTTGCCGTCTTTTGTTATGGTAATGCCTTGGGGGTGTGTGCCAACTGCAATTGGTGTGCCTAGGGTGTTAGTGGAAACATCAATCGGAATAACTGTGTTAGAATCTCTGCAAGAAACATAGGCTGTAGTTGCATCCGGAGTAATGGCGATGCACTGAGCAAAGCCCTCCACCACAATGGGAGAGCCCACTTCATATGTAGAAAGATTTATCGGCAATACCACATTGTCGCTTCCTATAACATACCCTTGCCAATCTGCACGTACATCCAACATGCAAAGCAGAGCAAAAATAATAGCCAATATCTTCTTCATACTATTTCACCTATATTTTCGCTCTACACTAACAAATCGGAATATTACCTACATCTAAAATAACAAGTCGCTGAGTTGACCACAGTCAATTAGGCAGGGCTTGCTCCCTAAGTTGATTCGCATTGATTTTAGGAGACATGGTGGTTTGGATAAGCAAAATCCTTGCCGACTATCAAAACGTTATCGCTGGAGTATTTGGAGCTCAAGAAAGACTTCAAATTGAGATGGTTCGTGAAATTACTAACGATGATCTTGGTCTATGCCCTATTGATTAGTGATCGAAGGTTATAAAATCGGGGTGGTAGCATGAAGAAGCTGCTCACTTTCTTCGGTTGAGAG
>CAZEQY010000041.1:0-14217 GCA_964514655.1 uncultured bacterium | reverse complement strand
GATGTGTTACAAATGTGATGATCTTTATTTTTTTGCCACAAGAGGAGCACGTGAGCAGTTCGACAACTCAATGCCCCCTCCAAAAATCAACACGGTGGAGATGGCAAAACAGTCCAAATCATAGACCCAAGACATCCATTGCATGGAAAGTCCTTTCTTCTTCTGAGCGCTTGTGAGCGCTTTTTTCGTCGCTCACATGTACTTGTAGCGCTTCGTGAGGGCATAGTGCTTCGCATTCCATTATCTGTGACAAATCTTTCTGGAAATCATTTCCCCTCTTCGGGCAAGCTCTCTATGGCCGCTGTCAAGGAATTGGTTTTTTATGCTCAGAGTTGCAACATATGCCATATAGCCCCACAGATATCTGGAAGCGACTCTCACCCCATACAAAACAACACATTTATGAAAACTTCACAATAGCTTGTCAGGAGATTGCCGATGACTTTTTCAGAACACATAACGCCTCAACATTTAGCTCTCAAGGCACTTATTTACATTCGCCAATCAACGCAACATCAAGTGATGAGCAATCAGGAGAGCCTCCAGCTACAGCTTGCTCTTAAACAAAGAGCCCTGCAACTTGGCTGGGCTTCTGCCAATCTTGAGATTGTTGACGCAGATCTAGGGCTAACCGGAACCAGCGCAGAACAGCGGAAAGGATTTCAATACTTGCTAGCGCAAGTTGCTCTTGGTGTGGTTGGGATTATCTTTTCATACGATGTCACACGTCTATCTCGAAATTGCTCCGACTGGTATCCTCTTCTTGATATTTGTAGCTATAAAAGAACGTTGATAGGAGACCGTGAAGGTATCTATGATCCAAGAACTCCGAATGGAAGATTAATTCTCGGCTTAAAAGGTCAGTTTGCTGAAATTGAATTAAATACAATTCGTGCAAGAATGCAAGAGGGATTATTAAATAAGGCTAAACGAGGTGATTTAATTATAAGAGTTCCAACTGGATATGTTCTTTCTAGGGAAGGTGTAGTTACAAAAGACCCAAACCTAGAGGTCCAAAATTGCATCCGCTCTGTGTTTGATTTGTTTTTTAAACTAAGATCAGCCTCAAAAGTATTGAAATTTTTCTATGAGAACAATATAAAGATTCCACGGTTTGCGAATAAAGAATTAATATGGAAAAATCCAAACATTGCAGCGATCCATTCAATCCTAAAAAATCCGACATATGCTGGCGCCAATGTTTACGGTAAAACTCAGGCAACTATCAAGGATTTTAAAGAAAAGAAGAAGGAACAAAAAAGGTTGCCAATGGAAGAGTGGAAGCATGTTGTGAAAGATAAATTTCCCTCCTATATTACATGGGAGCAATTTGAAGAAATTCAAAAAATACTAAAAGACAATTACGCTGAATATGATAGAAATCAAACGCGAGGAATTCCACGTTCTGGACAAGCATTACTGCATGGAATTATGTATTGTAGTGTTTGTGGCCATAAAATGGTTGTGAGGTATAAGAAAGAGACAAGGTATGTTTGTAATGCTCTAAGTCAGCGACATGGAGGTCCTTCATGTCAGTACCTTAATGCAGATTATATTGATGCACAAGTTGTGGAAGCATTTTTTCAAGCGCTTGCGCCCGCTGAATTAAATACGTATGATAAAATCGTTGAAAATCAATGGCACCAAGCAAGTACAATTAATAAAATGAAAGAACAGCAATTAGAAAGATTACGCTATCAAGTAAAGCTTGCTGAAAGGCAATTTAATCAAGTAGACCCAGATAATCGATTAGTAGCCAGCGAACTTGAAAGAAGATGGGAAATTGCATTAAAAGAACTTAAGAATGCAGAAATGGAATGTCAGGAAGAAGCAACAAAGAAAAATTACTTTGTTAAACTTCCAGACGAACTACGTGAATTATTTCTAAATATTGGAGCAAAATTACCAGAAGTGTGGAAAGATTTGTCGCACGATAAAAAGAAGTCTTTCTTACGGTGCCTAATCGATAAAGTTGCAGCCTCACGCAAAGAATCTCATTCCGTAGAGGTTCGCATCGTTTGGCAAGGCGGCGACACAACAACAAAGGAAATAGTTGTGCCGGTTAAAAGTATAAAACAATTACCATTTGCAACAGAATTAGAAGAGAAAATAGTAACGCTTTCACGTGCTGGTAAAAAAGACAAAGAAATAGCAAGGCAATTAACTAAAGACGGGTATTATTCGGCCAATCGTAACATCTTATTACCAACCACTGTACAGACCATACGCTTGCAACAAGGAGTATTACGGCGGAAGAGCAGCCCTCGTTCTCCTGTGGTTGAAGGATTTTTAACAATCGCTCAACTTGCCGAGAAGCTGAATGTTACTACACATTGGATATACGATAAAATCCTTAATGGAAAAATAAAAACCTCCAAACATCATTCTAGAGGCACAAAAGGCCTTTACGTGTTTCCTGATACGGAAGAAACAGTAAAAATGTGTTTGGTCCTAAAAAATGAAAAATCTTAGAATTTTGATCAGTGATAGGAGTATCAAGATGAGTAATCAAGGGGATCTGTCTCATAAATTCTTGCGATTAATTTAGCCCAATTTTGAGATATTTTTTGGGTCTTTTCTATGGTCTCTTGCTTTGCCTTAGCTTCGTTCTCAAGTCTTTTTTGCGCGTTCGCGGCAACTTTTTTTCTGAGAGGGGAGTTGGAGGCTAGTCTGCCAATTTCTTGGGGCGTTTTGTCATGAGGATTCAAAAGAAAGGGACCCACTTCATATTCACATGGGCCCACAACCCCTTTTGGATCAACTGCAAGCCAGCCCCGCTCTGATGATAAAATATTGTAGTGATGTAAATCCCCATGTATGAGCATAGGGGTGTACTTTTCAGCAAAAAAGAAGCGCACCGACTCCTGAGCGTGCTCTACAAGCTTTTTATCTAGCGGCCCTGCACGTAATCCCCTAAACCACTCTGAAAGCTGTATAAAACCTGCATCCTCACATGGCCGTCTGAGCTTGAGCATTACATCTATGGCACTATGCGTTGCATCATCATCTTGCAAAGCTGCAAGCATGAGCCCTGGCTCAAGCCGCTCAAGCAGCATCATGGCCTCATCCTTTTCAAGTAACAAAACAGCCCCTTCGCCGTTAAAATACTCAAGGGCTTTCATCTCGCAAAAAGGCTCTACACCAATCTTCAAAACGACATTTTTGTTGCCCCGCCGTGCAAATGCAACAAAATTGTACGAAAGCTGCGGCGCCACTTGCACCTCACACAGCCCCCAACGCTTTATTGCCCGATCTACCAAGGCAGGCAGCGCCTCAAGCCACACCCGCCCCCGGTCGCCAAATACCTTGCAAATAGTAGTTCTAAAAGTGTCTGGTAGGATCATTATAACTCATTGCTCACGTACACTCTGCACAATAGCATCACCAATGTTATTATGCAAAACAGACATTTGCGCCCCCTTTGCCTTGGAAAACGACCAAAAACCCACACCCTCCATCGATTCAAGACCACTCTATGCTGTTGCTTCATTAGCGCATGACGCTCAAAAAGAAGCGCTTAAAGCTTTAGTGAATATGTGACGATTCATCCCTATCAGGAAAAAACTTCAGGATTTGCTCTGCAATTAGTTCTGGCTGGCAAAACATGACTGAATGGTGGCTTTTTTCAGCCAAAATAAATTCTGAGTCTTTAGAACTGGATCGCTCCGTAAGCCCTTCTTGCGCTGCTGCAAAGGGTTTCATGTCATCTGCGTAAATGCCGGCGCCAATCACTTTAAGAGGCATTTTAAAGGGCTTTTTATCTTTGGGAAGCTGATCTCGAAGCAATTTGATGCTGCTGCCGAATTGGTTTTTCTCTTGATTCGTCGCTTCAAAGTTTTTTGTGGTGCACATCACTTTGTTTGCATGGAGCGCTGTTTGTTGATCATAGGCCTGATGAAACTTGCCGTCTTCTATTGTACTGGGCAGCCACTCGCGTAAAGTGTAGCGGTTAGTCGGTATTTCGCTAGATGCGTCATTTGCAGAATCGACAAGTATCATGCCTTCAATGCGATCAGCGTTCTTAAGGGCAAACATTTGCGCCAAAATACCCCCATAGGAATGACCAACCAAAATAAACGGCCCCTCATGCAGCTCTAGAGCCTTTAAAAGCCCCTCTAAGTGAGCGATAGACTGGGTAGCGGATGCTGTATCTTTTCCCTGCCCACTCCAGCCAAGGCCTGCTCGATCATAGCTTAAGGTAAGCGGTCCACCTTTACCAAGAAGATCCTGCACATAGGCCCAATCATTAGAAATAGAGCCAAGGCCTGCTTCCAGTATAACTACAGGCTCTTTTCCTTTACGTGTACCTGTCATCTTGACATGCATGGCGCCGTTAATGCCTGGCACTTCACAGAGTTTTCCTGGAGGGGCAATACTGCGAGCATCCACTCTCTCTTGATAGGCCTCAGCAGTTTTAAATGCATTTGCTATATTTTCGTCTTGATCTTTAAGCCTCTTCAGCTCTTCTTTGCTCGTACAGGGCAAGTTTCTAGTATGTGCAAGAAGGTGGTTTACTTCAATCCAGTCCAGAATATCCTGACAGGCGGCTTTTGTCTGTTCATTGCCACTGCTATGAAGTTCCTTGGCGTATGAAACAATATCCTTCATGAGCTGCTTTGCTTCTGCACTTTCTGCTTCGTCTGGACTATCGACAACCATTTGAAGGTGAAACGCCGCTAAGTCAAGACACAGTAAGTCTTGGGCCTTTTTTGCATTCTGTAGCAAGGCCTTTCCAAATTCAAGAAATGCGGGCGTTCTTTGCGCATCTGTCATGAGCTGCTGTATAGGGAACAAGGCATATCCCGCTTTAATAGGTTGTTTACGCTCCACTAAGAGCATTACAACATCCATAAGCAGATGAAGATCCTCACGGTGCGATACATCCTCAAAGAGCATGCTTTTGATTTCATCTTGTGAGCCTTTACTCTTTTGAATTCTATCTGCAAGTGCAACCGCTACAGGATTGGCAGCAGGCTTACCGACCGCGTGCTGGAAGAGGGCCGCCGTCTTCTGAGTTGGCCCACTCTTCTTTAAAGAAACTTCTAAATCGTTAAAGGTCGCAAAATCAGCAGATGGCATCTCTTGCAGCCGAGAATGCAGCATTTGAACCGCCTCGTCACTGCCTAAAATCTGGTAGGTTTTACCATTAATCGTAACGGCTCGTCCAGCAGGAGTATCTGTCCTTTCAAGCGTGACGTCATGCTGAATGTTATTAGAGGTAAAGCTTAGAGGGTATGAAGACATAGATATCCTCTCTTATTTCTTCTTTTTATTATACATTTTATTACTATTTTAAAACAAGTTGCGATAGAATTATATCTAGAGAGCGGGATACCATTTGGTTTAGAAAAAACGAGGTATAAAATGACAGAAGTAGGTGCAACAGGGGGACCGCCGTTCGTTCCAGAAGAGTTTCATCGGGCTTCGTCTCAGAAGGTAGATTTGTCTGATGCGCGGGCAGCTTATGCATTGGCAATTCAGGGTACGCATAACGCTCAGGAGCGACATGCCGAGGTAGGGATTTTACCCGCGGAGGGCCCCCCTACTTTTGCAAGGCTTGGCAAGGACAAGGAATATGGTTCGCATCGCGTAGGATCGGTTACCAAAACATTTACCACCTTTTTAGCGCTAACGCTCAATAAAAAAGGAGTATTTCCTAATGGGTTAGATACAAAACTCTCAGAAATACTCACAGATGAAAAAATGCTGGCTTCGGTGTTTGAAGATGTTAATGCAGCAAAAAAGATGACCTTAGCGCAGCTTCTTTCGCACACTTCCGGTATGGAAATTGACGATCACTGCTACCAGCCAAATCAAAAAATACCCTCAGTAAAACCCGCTACCCTCCAGGAACGGTTTCTGCAAGAGAGCACGCGAGAGAGCGGGCGCAAATACAAGCACATAACACAGCCTGGAGATGGTATAGGCTTTTATAGCAACGCCGGCCTTGCTGTGGCTTGCTGGATGATGGAAGCGGCATATAATCGTAAGTTTGAAAAGAACATGCCATTTTCACAGATCATGAAGCAAGAGCTATTTGAAAATGTCTTTAAATTGTCGGATTCTCTCATGAGCCCTGGCCCATCGGGTGACATTATTCAATCGGGCGCTGGAGATATGTACTCGACAACTCAGGATCTTATGGAAGTAGCAAAGCTCCTCCAGCAAGGAGAAGATGCGCTTGCAGGACATTTTGGGCAGGGGTGGCAGACCCAAATGCTTCAGGGGCGCGATATTTTTAACCATCACGGGTTAGGATGTGAAGCAAATGCCCCTGTTATTAAACACTTTGGCCTGAATCGAGAAATGTTTGGCACTGAAGAGCGCGATGTAACAGCGGTGGTAGAATTTCCTCTAAGGCGCGGCGATCCGGGCTTAGTTGCCATGTGCGATTCTACAGCCCTTGGCCCCAAGGATCAAGAACAAAACTTTATCAGAACATTAGAGGCCGCAGCACAAATAGAAAAAGCACCAGAAGACGGCCCACCAAAGCCTCAATTCAACACTGAGTTCTACTGTCCTCCAAAGGCATTTCTCTTTCATGGAAATAGCTATCTTGCAACACATGTCAACCCCTTTCAAGAGGCTCCGCCCAAGGAAATAGTCTGCTCTCGCAATGGCATGAGGCATACGCTAACGCAAGATCGCGCGGAATCTGGCATCACGCAGTATCACGACGAATATGGCGCTCCATGGCTTTTCATCACAAAAGAAAATGATCGCAAAATAGTCTTCAGCCCCTTTTGCCTGCTGACACATGTAGTAAAGGGCGTCGATATAGCTGCAGCCCAACCGGATGCTGCCCGCTGCCAACTGCTTCAAGGTGTATATAAAAATACCGAAAATCCCCAAGAACATCCTACCTTTATATTCACAGAAAGTAACGGACGTCTCTTTATGAAGGAAGAAGGTGACGAAAAAAGCTACCCTTGCCTGTTTATTCCTGATGCAGCAGGCGGCTCTGGCTCTTGGGTTTCTGGCAATCCAGAGGGCCCCAAGCTTCAATTTCGATTTCCCGACAATCCCGACACAGGCTATTTATTCATCACCGACATATTTACGGGCGTGCAGCAACTGCCACATCATTGCCAAAGGGTCAAATAGCTCTATCATAATAATTTTAAATATGGCATGACTTTGCTTTTTACTGAGGAATGCATCATTGCCCTTACGTAAGAACAGGATTGATTATTACCACAAAATTCTCTATAATTTTCCCAAATTGATGAAGCCAGACCCAATATGTTTCTAAAGCTTGCCTTGTTCTTATTAACGTGTTGTGCAGTACATGCTCAAGAGCTCACGTCTTTTCAGGATATTGACACCACAATAGCCACAACTACAAAGCAGCATCGCCCTGAAGATGTTTTAGTCCTGTTTGATGTAAACTATACCTTGCTTTTAGTAGACCATCCAGCGATGTATATTCCCAATATACAAAGCCACCCAAACGAAATGCAGACCATAATGAACGGCCTTTCTAAAGAACAGCAGCATGTTGTAATTGGATGTGCAACAAAAGCCGAGCCGCAAAAGCTGGTTGAAGCGTGCATTCCTGAAGCTGTGCACAAGCTACAGAAAAAAGGAACCAAAGTGTTAGCCTTTTCAGCAGCGCTTTCTGGAAACCTCGGTAACATCGAATCTGAGGAATGGTTTTATAAGACATTAGCATCATTCGGGATCGACTTTCACCCCAGTTTTCCCACGCTTTCGCCCTTTGCTTTTGATGATTTCCCGTTATACCGAGGCAACTATCCCACCTATCAAAAAGGCATTGTCCTGACAAATAAGGCTAGCAAGGGCGCCGTGCTAGTTTCTTTCCTCAACCGAGCTGCGTATCACCCCAAAGTCGTCGTCTTAATCGATAATAAAAATCAGAATATCGAAGAAATGACTGCTGCGTTACAGGCATTCGACCCAACTATTACTTTCGTGGGCCTCGATTATACTCATGGTATGACCTATGTTCCGGAAAAAATTGATACAGATTCGTTTCTGAGATGGTGGAAGGCTCTGCCCTGTTTTGAGCATCCCTGAGGTAAAGCATGACGTACAAAATATCATTCGAAAAAAATCCGCTAAGCGAAGATATCAGAATTCTTGACCAGGGTATCATGGAAAATGCGCAAAAAATTAAGGCGCAAAAACCTATAGAGTTTTTTGCCTTTTTTATTCGCGACGAGAATAGACAAATTCAAGGCGGCTGCAACTGCGAGATTTGCCACGGTTTATTGTTTATCGGACAGCTATGGGTAGCTGAAGCTTTACGTGGCCAAGGCTACGGCACAAGATTAATGCAAGCGGCTGAGAAGCACGCTGTAGACGCGGGATGTACTTTTTTAGCGGTAAATACCATGGATTGGGAAGCTCTCGATTTTTACAAAAAATTTGGTTATCATGTTGAATTTGAACGACGTGGATTTGCAAAAGATTCAGTAATGTATTTTTTACGCAAAGATCTTATAATCAAAGCATAAGGAAAATCACCCATTGCGAACTTTGGTTGCCCCCAGGTGGACATGTAGAGCCCGATGAAGACCCTAAAGAGACTGTGAGGCGCGAAGCCAAAGAAGAGCTTGGAAACGAAGCTGAATTTCTTGAACGCCTTCTGCGCTATGAAGACTAAATTTGTGCAGCCAAAGCCATTACAAGCAGGAGATAAGGTCGCAATTAATGATTGCCATAAATAGCCAAAGCTCGTATGCTTTTGCCCATTAATCACCAGGGGTACTGAGTTTAACTCGGTTGAGAAAGTCCCTTATTACCTGATCTGGATAGTGCCAGCGTAGGAAGTGTGCATGCGTAAAATACATCTTCTTTATTTTCGTTTCTCCCTGGTGGGTTTTTTTCAAAATCTCTTTCCCCCATGGAGTGTACGATGTCGATTAGTCGATTGTCCCTTTCTGACCTTTCGCTGTATTTGGTCGCCAACAGGCCTTCTTTTCCGGATGAAAACCTTTTCTTTTTAAAAGTTGCAGAGGCGGTAAAAGGAGGCGCCACCTGTGTGCAGCTACGGGATTTTCAAAGCGATTACTTTACGATTCTAAAAACAGCTGCCCAATTGCGCACGATACTTCAGGGGGTTCCCCTCTTCATCAATACTCTTCATTCTTTTGAAGTTGCTAAAGCTGTAAATGCCGATGGCGTGTATCTGGAAGAGCCCTGCTCTTACGTTGAAGCCCGGCAAGTTTTGGGCCCAAGAGCCATTATCGGCATACCAGTAAGGTCCCTTGAAGATGTTGCTATGACTGGCCCTGTAATCGACTATCTGAGCGTCAAAGTTATGCCCTCTAAGTGGACCTGTCCTACAAACAGCCTCATCTGGGGAATCGATGGCTTGCAAGAAATACTTACCATAACCTTACACCGAGTTGTTGCCATAGGTGGACTCAATCTGCATAGCGTGGCAGCGATCTATCGAGAGCTTCGCCCGGGCGATGGAATCGCAATGGCTGGAGGGCTAATGAATGAAAAAGACCCCTATGATACAGCACAGAAAATACGGGCAGTTTTGCAACAAGTGGAGAAGAAAAGGTATGACTAAACGACTTTCAGCCTGCAGCGTTTGCTTAGGCAATCTGTTCGAACACTATGATACAGCCCTTTTTAGCTACTTATCCCCCTTTTTAGCCCCTATAATCTTTCCTAAGGAAGATCCGATTACAGCGCTTATTTTAACCTATGCCATTATCCCGTTGGGCATGCTTGCAAGGCCGCTCGGAGCGCTTGTTTTTGGCTACATTGGCGATTTTTATGGGCGAAAACAGGCCCTCTTTTTGACCTTAGCCGGGATGGCATTTATGTCGGGATGCATTGCCTTGAGTCCCACCTACCTGCAAGTGGGCATCCTGGCGCCGATCTTCTTTTGCATCTGCAGAATTATGCAAAACTTTTTTGCAGCAGGAGAAATCATGGGCGGCGCCATCTTTCTTCTGGAAAATGCCCCTGCCAAACACCGCGACCTCCTCAGCAGCCTCTACAGCTCCTCCACAATGGCCGGCCATATCCTTGCTTCATTCGGCGTGTATCTGCTTTCTGACTCCCAAAGCGGCTGGCGAGCGCTCTACCTTGCAGGCTGCATCACCGCCCTCTTTGGGTTAATAGTTCGCCGCCTATGTCCTGACGCACCAGCGGCTGAAAAAGCATCTCCATATGCCCTATTGTGGAACTACCGGCAGCCCCTTCTGTACATCGCCATCACTTCAGGTTTTGCCTATGCCAACTACTCCATCGCTCTCGTCTTAATGAACGGCTTTCTTCCGATTGTTACTTCCCTTACCCCAGCCGAAGTGATGCAGATCAATACCTATTTGCTGATTTTTGACTTTTGCGCGCTCCCCTGCTGTGGCTGGCTTGCTTCGAAAATCCCTCGAGAAATACTGATGCTTGCCTCTTGCGTTGGGGTTATCCTCTGTGCTATCCCGCTCATGATGTCATTGGAAGGAGCCTCTCTGCTTGACGTCATTATAGTACGAGTAATCCTCGTCATTTTCGGAGTCGCCTTTTTTGCCCCCTACCACGCTTGGGCAGGCACGCTCGTTCCACCCTCATGCCGCTATGCGGTTATTTCGTTCGGCTATGCTTTAGGATCGCAAATTATCGGCGGCCCAACCGCTGCCATTGGCCTTTGGTGTTATAAACAAACCTCTATAGTTTCAAGCATTAGCTGGTACTGGATTGGGACTAGCCTTGCAAGTACTATTGTTCTTGTGAGAGCTTTAGCTAAGCGCCGGAGTTTTGCCAGTGACTCTCAACTATAAAGCTTACGATAAAACTAAACCCATGGTGACAACAATTTCTGTCTTTGATAACTAAAGAGGCTGCCATGGCCTCATGAGGGAGTGTAGGCTTGTTTTTTGAAATCCTGCACATTAATGCATTTCCATAGAAGAACAGGGTGTTTTTTGATTAAGTCAATTAATCTCTCATCACGGGTTACTAATTCCGGGATTAGTTCTCCATGATCAATAATTTTTGTTAAGAACTCCAACTCGTTTTGGCTGAATGAAATTATTTTAGCAAGACCCTCTTTACATGTTCTGATTATATCCTGAGACCAGGTAGTGACGGCTTTTTTGTCGTTTAATTGCATATTTCTTAACACTGGCAGCAGCATGTTTTTCATTTCATAAGAGTCAAATTCAATATGATCAACCGAAACTTTTCTTATATCATTTCTTGCAGACGCTCCGTAGATGAGCAACGCAAGGCGAGCTTTTGAATAGTCAAAATTTTCCTGGGCCGTCAAAATAGTGTGAGCATCGAATAGGTCGCGACTTTTATGCCTAGAAAACAATGCTGAAAGCTTTCCGCCAATAAGGTCATAATAATCGAGGATGGGAATCGATTTTGCTTGATAGGCCCCTATTTTTTTTGAATCCATTTGCGTAACAGGCCAAAGGGAGACTCTTGAGATAAAATTTAAGTCAATTTCAATCTGGCCTTGCCGAATAAGTTCGCTTTTGTATCCCATTGACCATTTGCCACCGGCGTGTTCAGAAGGTTTACGCAGGCTGTGGTAATTCTTTTCGTTACAGATTTTTTCAATCGTGGCTATTATGATTGGCTTTTCTTGAAGCATTATTTCACGATCACTCGAACCTATATAGTTTAGGTCAATATCCACGCTTAGCCTGGGCACATCGAAGTGAAATAAATTTAATGCAGTACCGCCCTTCAAGGCGATCCGTTTACGCAAATACTCATTATTTGAAAAGGTGTTTAACAGGTCAATTAATCGCATCACTTTCTCTAAAATTTCAGCGCGAAAGCCTGTTCTGTACGATTCAGCGATCAGTGTTTCTTTTGAGACAATCATACACCCTCTACATCAAGTAATTCTTCCCAGTTTTGCCCCAACAGCTCGGTGGGAACAATGATTCGCCATTCTTTTATATATTTGCCATCAATTCTCTTGTTGCGGTCTAAATAGTGCTTTGACTTAGGTGACTTTTTCTTTAATTTGGCTAGATCTTGTTCCGAAATTTTCCAATCGGCCTGGCGCAGCCGTAGATAAAACCCTACCTTGGCAATAGTTGTTGCATTATTCAGCAACAAAGCATAGTCCAGAATTTTTTGTACGTCAACATCTTGAATGCTATTTAATGACCGCCATACTTCTTCTAGGCCGCCACTTAAATTGATACGATCAAGCGCGTCCACCAGCGTGCGCTCTTTATTAGTTACGCGCACTATCATCCCATGATAATCTAAGGAATCTACGAAAATTGTACGCTTCGATTCAGGTAGAGCCTTTGGGAATTGCACTGCTTTAAACCACTCCTGGCGAAAAACAAACTCTTTTATTTTGTGATTCGACTGAAATATGTGTTGAAAGTGGACTGAATAAGCAACACCATGAAATTGTAAAGCCGAATGATAAGCAATCGTGGTGTCATCTGCAAGGGCACTGATAATCATATAAGGGTCAATTGGATATTTTTCAGGCTCCGCCCCAGACGGCACAGAAGCATACAGACCTTGTTTTATGCGCACTACGTTTCCTGTTTTGACGTGGTTGCTCAGCATGGTGCGACATGTAGGTAAAGGATTGCCCATCGCTTTGGCAAAGAGCTCAAAGGTAAAAATACTATTTCCGAAGAAAAATTTATGTGCCTTAGTGGTACTCATATGACAAAAACCCTCAGATGTTATACCCACCGTATGATATTTGCGGATTTTTGTCAACTAAGAGGGTATACTAGACGGTTTTAGCCTTTGTACACAAAGGCCTAACAGGAGGCAGAGCTTGTCCTGTAGGCGCAAAATTGATGAGAAGAAAAACCACTAAGCATATAATGTAGCCGCACATATTCATGAAACTGGCTTTAGCGTACACAGGGGAAATCTTTTTGGATACACTCAAAAACTCTTATCTAGAATTACTTGAAGAATCTTTTCCCGGGATCAAGAACAATATTCTACGATATAAGGCCCTTGGTTTCCCTTGGGCTCCGGGCAAGCTATTTCTCAAAGAAAACAAAGACGAGACGCTCTGCCATGCAGGCTTTTTCGAGTGTCCTATCCTCATTGAAGGTAAATGGCACAAAATGGGGGCTCTACATGCCATCTGCACTAAAGCATCTCATCGAAGGCAAGGATTGGCGACCCAGGTAATTCAAGAAGCACTTGATTGGGCAAAAACGCGCTACGACACGACCTTTCTCTTTACTGGAATCCCCGACTTTTACGAACGACTCTCCTTTCGTTATATTCAAGAGCACCGCTTTCATCTGCCCGGCTTACATCCAAAAGGGACTCGAGGCCTAAGACCTGTTATCGCACCTCGAGATAATAATCTCTTTCTTCGTTGTTTCCGTGATCGAGAACCTCTCTCTAACCACGTATGGATTAAAGATAACGGTGCCATTGCTGCTTTTAACGCCCTCTTTGCCACCTATCCTACCTACTGGTCCCTTTATTATTGCCCGGCTATCAATGGGTTTATCTCATACCTCTTAGAAGGGAAAACTTTTCACTTATTGGATATCGTTGCGAGTAAAATACCCTCTCTTGATGGCATTCTAAGCCATTTACCAGCAGCTATTGATGAAATATATTTTTACTTTCCGCCCGATCGATTAACAGATAAAGCCATACCGGAGCCTTATCTTTATGATAACGGCCACCTCATGGTTCATGGCACGTGGCCTTGCACTACTCCATTTATGATTTCGCCACTTAGCCGTTGTTGACCAACAAAAATCCCTAGTCAGATAGGAAAGAAAGCATAAGGAAAATCACTATGTGCACCATTGACATTCGCTCCTCAATACATCAGTTAGTAGCTTCAATGACTCCCTTGGATACTCAAGAGCTAGAACATATAGATTTTGTTCTGCAGTGGATTGAATCTGGAAGTGAACTTTTTCGTATAGAAAAGCCAGCGACTCCTGATATCCATTTGGTTTCCTATTTTGTTGTCGCATCATCAAACTTGGACCAATTCTTGTTAGTAGATCATAAAAAAGCCGAACTTTGGCTGCCCCCAGGTGGGCATGTGGAGCCTGATGAAGACCCTCGAGAGACTGTGAGACGCGAGGCCAAAGAAGAGCTTGGAATCGAAGCTGAATTTCTCTTTGATGAACCTCTTTTTCTGACTGTAACAAAAACGGCGGGCAACGTTGCTACACATACAGATGTATCTTTGTGGTATGTCCTGAAAGGCAACCCCCTAACTTCTTTGGATTACGATCCTGATGAGTTTCATCAGATTCG
>CAZEQY010000040.1:0-14218 GCA_964514655.1 uncultured bacterium | reverse complement strand
GAGGCTTCACCCTGTCTCCCGACGGCGCCAACCTTCTCTGGGCGCAAATGGATGACTTCGGGAGCGATCTGATGCTTCTCAAGCCTCGTTGATCGCCGGGCGAGCCGCTGCATAGCAGGACAACAAAGAAACTGATTTTCTTGAGGACCCATGATCGATCCGGGTTCCTTCTTGCGCCCATTCTGGTGGAAGCGGAAAGTGAGCGGGGCGGAAGTTCAATCGCAACCTCCTCCACGATCGCCCCAACCAAACAACAACATTTTCTTTTGGAGTACTGAAACATCATGACTGCTGGCGTTTTTGGACCGAACAACTACTTCTTTTGGAACATTGAGTCAAATGTTGGACCCGGTTGCGCGAACAACATTGAGGACGTGCACCTTGTCCAGTTGGCATATGCCAGCATGGCGCAGAATCCGGTGATCAACGCGGCGGAGCGCATGGTGTACAAAAACGTGATCCCCGGCGCACCCTACACGGGCCTGCCTGGCGATCCCCTGTCGATCGCCATCAAGACCCACCAGAAATCCCGCGGAGGCACGCAGGACGGCCACGTCAGCCCCATCTCAAAATCCGGCAGCTACGGTCCCGCAACCTTCATGTTGATCCCGTTGAACAACAACATCCGCGCCAAGATCACGAACCTCAACTGGCCGCGCATCGACCAGCACCCGCTGTGCACTCCTGTGCTGCGCTCGGCAGTGACCCGCGCCCTCCACATCTAGCCTCCTGGTTTCTTCGTCCGGAACTTCTGATGATTGGTCGCCGTCGACGGTCGCAGCAGCAGCAGGAGCAGCCTGCAGCCTTTACCGGGCGGCGCACCACCAACCGCGCTTGAATGGAAGCTGTTTGTGCTTTGATCCTGGTGGTGTAGGCTTTAGCCTGCGCGGGGCTTGAGCCCCGCCCAACACACAAATTCTGAAAGCCGCTACTCCCTAAGAATAAGGTCCACGTACAGCCTCAGGTCGTTTCTGCCGCAACCTGTCCATCATCGATTTGACGGGCACGAGGACTTCCGCGAAGTGTTTGGAACAACGCCAACCCTTGCGGTGCAACTTCCAGTTCGCGCGTGATTCAAGTAGAGTGGTTTCTGGCCCTGGAAAGCCGGGTTTCGCGACAGTTATCGTCGGACTGTAGATCAACATCCAGCCGGCAACGCCTGTCCAAACCGCGGCCCAGGGAGGGAGCTTGCGCGCATGACGGAAAACCATCCTCTGAAGAACCGCCCGATCCTCACCCGGCGGGAAATGCTGGCAACAACAACCGCCTTGGCGGGTTTGACGACGGCCGCCACCGCCCCCGCCGCCGCCGAGGAGGAGGCCCAACAGCAACAACAGACGCCCCCCCAAACAACGCAGCGCCGCCCTCGGATCGCCTGTTGCGTCACCTTCTGGGGCGCTCCGGGATCCCACGCGGACTGGATCCTCTGCAAGCTGATGGACGGCTATTGGTGGCAGGGCGCCCACACTCCATCAAGGGTGGAGATTGTATCCGTTTACATCCATCAGTTCGACACCAGCGGACTGGGCCAGAAAGTCTGCAAAGCGAAAAACATTCCCATTTACAAGACAGTGGGAGAGGCCGTAACCCTTGGCGGCAAGGACCTTGCGGTAGACGGTGTGGTCATCGTCGGAGAACACGGCAATTATCCAACCGATCTCAAGGGCCACTGGCTCCTGCCGCGATGGTGGATGTATCAGCAGGTGATCCGGGTTTTCGAGCAGAGCAAGCGTTCGGTGCCCGTCTTCAACGACAAGCACCTCTCCTACAACTGGGACGACGCCAAATGGATGTTCGACAAATCTCGTGAGCTGAACTTTCCTTTGACCGGAGGTTCCTCCATACCGGTCTACTTCCGAAAGCCCGAGATCGAGATCGCCATCGATACGCCAATCCGGAACTCGATCGTGCTGGGAGGCGCCTCGGATGAGGGCGCGATCTTCCATTGCATTGACGTGCTCCAGGCCTTCGTGGAACGCCGCAAGGGAGGCGAAACCGGCGTCAAAGCAGTGCAGTCCATCAGAGGAGGACCTGAAATCTGGAAGTGGGCGGAACAGAATCCCTGGGTTGGCAAGCTCCTGGACTCGGTAGCGGCAAAGTTCAACTTCAAGCAGGGATTCTTCCAGGAGAGCAGCGCCCAGCGTGCAAATGCGTGCATCGTCGACTACAACGATGGGACGAAAGCGGCGGTGATTTCGGCCCGGGATGTGGGTTGGACCTACGCTGGCGAAATCGAGGGACAGAAAGAGCCCACTGTCATCTCGATGCTCGGCTGGCCCGGTCCCTATGCCCAGTATCACGCCTCGAACGCCCAACCACACTGGATCACCGAAATGATGGTGACCGGGAAGGAACCCTTCAATGCGGAACGGCTGCTCCTCTCAACCGGGATCACGAACCACTACATGGAATCCAACTGGCAGAATGGCCGTTACTCCGCCGTGGGACGCCGCATCGAGACGCCGGTTCTGAACATAAGCTACCGCTCGACACGTGGACCGCAATTCAGCACCGGCTCGCGGCCACCGGACGTCCCGTACCTCCGGGGCTTTGAAAAATAGGCTCTCCGGGCACATCGCGGGACCCGGCAGCAAGCGCCGCTCTGTTCCGCTCATCAGTTGTGAGGATGGCGGTAGTAGGCTGAAGAGGAAAGCAGGAGTGATCCCTGAGGACGTTGGCGATTCACCTCCCGGAAGACGTCGAGCAGGCCTATGCCGCTCCTGCTCGCGACCGGGGCGTCTCGTTGTATGTACTCGTCACGATGGAGCGTAATTGAAGCTCGGCGAATGCGCCTGCTAGAGCGACGATGTCGTGATCCCGATCTCCGCCAGCGCCGCGCGGACCGCCGCCAACTTCGACCTCCGCCCATAGTTCTTCACGGGAACATTCAGATAGTTCTTCTCATTCCCCTTGACCGTCAACTGCGAGCCGTCGTTCGGATTGCTGTACACCTCAGATGCAGCTGCGCGGTCCCCTTTTCTGCGAAGCCACCCAGGTGATCAACCGCCCCGCCCGCACCTCTTTCCCAGCCGCGACACCCTCCGCAAACTTCGGGCCGATCTCACCGGATCACCAAGTTCTAAAGAGTCAGCGAGGACAGCCCACTAGGTCAGTAACTTTCTGATTCCACAATGCAATGATCGCAACCAACGCCACGGTCGCGATGGCACATCGCCCGATGTCACCCGACGGCCTCCGTCATTGGTTGTCTGTCGACGACGTGAGCAAAGGCGTTATCTGTTGCCAGCATCCAGTGGCACTGCGCGCCACATCGATCGCGCCCATTCCTGTACTTTTTCTGCTTCGGCGAAATTCATTGGCCACTTTCTTACCTCGCACAGCTTCTTACTGTCGCGGGATACGGATGAGGTGGTGGCGATCAGCCCTTTTTCTGCACCCTCGAAGTGCACGTCTGCCCAAAAGGCTTTGACTGTTTCGATCCCGACTACATGCTTGTAACGCTTGCACTGGATGAGCATGATGGGTGGCCCTGCTTTTGATTCTTTGTCCGTCCACACGCGGACATCCACACCTCCATCTTTGGTGCCTTTGCCGAGATCGACTTCGTATCCTTGTCGCTTGAAGAATTCGGTCGTGAGACGCTCGAAGTTACGCCAATGAATCTGTCCTATCTCTTCGCCGTTCTTCCCGAGGTAATCGATGTACCGCTGATCGAGATACACATTCGGATCTGAAGGGATGTGTTCTCCTTGGAAGAGTTGGTCGAGTTGGACGACACCGTCCCATTCCTCTCGGTGCACGCGCGGATAGAGGAAGTTCACTCTCCGCCGATCCATCTCTGCCCATGCCTTTGCATACTCGAAGACATCTACCATTTGCTGTCCTGAAACCGCTGCGACTTCTTTCACGGCCTCGATCGTCAACTCATGATATTTCCCCGATTCTGCGATCGCATGATACGCCTCGCGAATCCGATCTGTGTCGCCTCCACGCTTGCCAATGGCGAGCACGGCGTCCATGAGGATGAACACCCCCATCTTCTTGTTCGGAAGATTTCCCAAAGCCACGCGCATGCTCAGAATGGCGTCTTCAAATTCCTCTGGTCGTATGACGGTTTCGTCCTGTACCCGTTGGAGAGCGTGAAGCTCGCTGATCTCATAACGTTGCGCGAGTGATTTGATGTTTGAGTCCGTGAGCAAGACTCCTGCACTGCACGCCACTTCTTCTGAGGCGAGGTCGAGAAAGGCGCTTTGTGGTCCTCGAATGTTTCCCATGCATTTTCATTCTTGATCTGGTGAACCTCTAGCTGCAATCCAATACAATGAAACTCAGTTAGAGTCTCTTCAATCTAGGTGGATTGGTGTCGACTGGTTGCTTTGCTCAGAGCTGCGCGCCGATGAAGTTGGGAACGAATTGAGGCCGTCCCGGCGGAACGTGGTTATTGAAATCTTCGGCGTGCGTCCGCCGCACAACAAGTTCCCAACTGCTGCACTGGACGAGGTTCTGGACGAACTAGCGAAGGATCTTCCACGAAAACAGTGAGCGCGATAAGTCGATGACAATGGTGTCATCATTCGAAAGCAATGACCGGATGACGAGAGACGTCGTCGGGTTACCCGACAACGAGGAGGACGGGTTCTTTTTCGAGGCATGAAACACCGGGAACACCTTGTATTCTTTGGCCTGGATGAAAAAGCGACCTTGGCATCTGTTCGGCGTATGCATCGGGCCTTTGTCAAGGCTTGGCATCCCGACCGTCACTCCCAGGAGAGCGAGGACTTTCGACGGATAGCTGCTTCTATGATCCAACGTGCGAATGATTCCTTGCGCGAGATCGAGCGAGCGATGGCAGCTCTTGAAATAAGATGCGGTATATGCGGCCAAACCAATGAACTGCGGTTCCAGTTCTGTGGAGCCTGTGGTGCTGGCGTGATAAAGAGGTGTGAGCCTTGCCGTTTCGGATGGCCGGAATCCTTTAAGTTCTGCGGGGCATGCGGAGGCGCTGTATCCGTTGTTCGCAATGGCGATCAAAAGTCTTAGGTGGCTGGTCTCCTACATCGCTAGTGAATGGCGGATATCCTTGTCCGCAGGGTTGGCTCATAGACTTTGGGTAAGTCCTCTTGTGCTGGGACAAGAATATCTGACCCACCGAAAGAAACAAACGTAAATGCCGATTTCCGACTATCAAGCGCTAATGCTCCCGGTTCTCCGGGTCGTTGAGGACCACAGGGAGCACCCTGTCTCGGAGATCCGCCAACGAATTGCGGATCACCTTGGCCTCACAGAAGGAGAACTGTCAGAACGCCTCGCCAGCGACACCACTACCGTATTCATGAACCGCGTTGGTTGGGCTGTTCAATATTTGAAGTCGGCCGGCGCCATCCAGTCTGTGCGCCGCGGCGTGTACGTGATCACCGAACGTGGTCTCTCTTTGTTGAAACCGCCGCCAGCCGAGATCACGGTCAAGATGCTCCGCCAGTTCCCCGAGTTCCTCGAGTTCCAGGGGAAGGGAACCGAGACAGAGGGATCCGCCGCCGCCATCCTCGTTGAGCACCCCGATACGAAAGTCACCCCCGAGGAAGCGCTGGAGAATAGCTACCAGCAGCTCAGAGATGTTCTGGCGGATGATCTGGTCGAGACGATCAAGAACGGTACACCCGCGGCATTTGAACAAATCGTCGTCGATCTGCTCGTTGCCATGGGCTACGGTGGTTCCGTTGAGGACGCCGGGAAGGTGGTCGGCAAATCCGGTGACGGTGGAATTGACGGGATTATCAAGCAGGATAAGCTCGGCTTGGACGCCATCTACGTCCAGGCGAAGCGTTGGAAAGATGTCGTGGGTAGTCCCGAGATCATGAAGTTCTCGGGAGGCTTGACCAAGCGCCACGCCAACCGCGGAGTCTTCATCACGACCTCGAAATTCACCAAGGATGCGCTTGAATTCGTCGAGGCCTTGCCGCAGAAGATTGTACTGATCGATGGGCGGCAACTCGCCTCGCTTATGATCGACCACAACGTCGGGGTGTCCGTCACGAAGTCCTACACGCTCAAGCGAATCGATCAGGACTACTTCGACAACCTTTGAAACTCCCCAGTCCTTCCAACCCAAGGCTCGTAAACAGGTGTATTCTGAGAAAAATCGTTTGTTGATTTTCTTGAAATGACGAACCAGATTCCCAAACCTCTTGCCGAAGCGTTGATCGAGGGCCGCCTGATCCTCTTCGCCGGTGCCGGCATGTCCATGCCCCAGTTGCCCGGCTGGACCAGCCTTCTAAACAGCATGCTCGCCAAGGGGCTCGACGAAAGATCACCCGCGATCATCGCCGAGCAGGCCAAAATCCGCAAGCTCATCGCCGCAAACAAACTACTCGCCGCGGCGCGCCTCCTCCGTGACGGCCTTCAACCCGCGGGATTCTGCAGCTTCCTCTCCACCGCATTCCGTGACGCGCGGCCGGATCAGCGCCATCGCACGGCGGCCCGCCTTCCCTTCGCCGGGATTCTCACCACCAATTTCGACACGCTGATCGAGGACGCGATCATAATTGCGCGGCAGGGCCGGTCCTCGGTTCGCGTTCTAAACCAGACACAAATCCCGGAGTTGATGCTGGGCCTGCGCGAACGCCGGCTTGGTGTCGTCCACGTTCACGGCGAGGTCACGGACTCCCAGTCGATCATCCTCGCCAAGCCGGATTACACGGCACTCAAGAAGAATCCCCAATTTCGCCAGTATTTCCAGACACTTTGCTCGACTTACACCTTCCTCTTCGTGGGCTACAGTCTGCAGGACGAAGACTTGCTTCTTTTTCTGGATGAGGTTTTCGCAAAAACTGGTGGCCACGCCGGACCGCATTTCGTCCTCGAGCACCCGAGCAAGATCACGTCCGCCCGCCGTAAGGAGTTCGGTGAGTGTTACGGCATTCGCTTCCTGGAAGACAAGGCCGTCTCCGGCAAGAGCTACCCGGATATTCTCCAGTTCCTGCAGGAACTCGAAGCTATCCTCCCCGTTTCGGCAGAGACTGCAGAAGACGTTTCCGAGCTTTTTCAGGATTGGGGTTGCCGCGATCTCAAGCAGGAAAGCTCCCCGGGCAGGCTCATGTTCCGAGGTGTCCGCTCGGCCTCCTTCGGTGAGGAACTGCCAATCGCGCTTGCCTACACAGACCGGAAAGCCAACCAGCAAGATGTCGATGCACTGGACCGGCTCAAAGCAACGCAGCGCGTCCTCGTAACGCGAACCAGCAGCCGGATCGATGTGCCGCCCGGCCTTCGCGTCTTCACGCGGGACGAACTGCTCGATCAACTCATTCCATTCGCTCGTTACCTGACCCAACTCCGCAGCGCGTACGAGAATCCGGTCCGAGAAGAGGATCGGATTCACGAGTACTACGTGCCCCTAAGGGCCCGCCGCCATCACAAAGACGCCAGGTCAGCGGCCAAATCGAAACCCGAGAACCTCGACCAGATCGTCAAAGAGTGGTTGCAAGATGAATCCGGCAACCGCAGGCATCTCTCGATTCTGGGCGAATTCGGGACCGGCAAGAGTTGGTTCGCACGCCGTCAGGCTTATCTGGCCGCGACCGAGGGCCAAACCTCTCGCACGCCGATCCTGTTTCAACTTCGCAATTGGTCTGAGCGTTTCGACCTGAAGAGCCTCGTCACATCGACGCTGATCGAGACGTATGGCTTGAAGCCCGCCGAGGGTTATCGGTCTTTCGAACGGTTGAACCGCGAGGGACGCCTGCTGCTCATCTTCGATGGCTTTGATGAGATGGTGCGCAACGCCAATAGTCCGCGTACGGCCGCACAGAATTTCGAAGCGATTGCCGGACTCGCAAAGGCAAAGCAATCGAAGATTCTACTCACCTGCCGGACCGAGTACTTCGCGACCGAAAAGGAGGAGCAGAAAGTCGTCCTCGGCCGCCATCCGCGCGACGACTTCAGATCCGCTGGTATCCGCACTCGCGAAGACTGGATCGAGGGTCGTGAAGGCTTTGAGTGTGCTCACGTGGAGCTGTTCGACGACGACCAACTCGCCGAAGCACTCAAAAAGCGGGGCGAAGCTGGCCTGCTCCCGAAGCTGAAGCGGGTCCGCTCGCTCTTCGAGTTCGCCCACAGGCCGGTCCTGTTGGACATGGTGCTCAAGACCAGCGGCGATTGGGCGTCCTCCCGCCGCCGCAATTCATTCACCTTGGCGGGCCTCTATGAGAATTATACGGAGCGTCTGTTAACGCTCCATACAGATGACGCGATTACTTCGGAAGCTCGCAAGGCTCTGATCGAAGAGTGCGCGTGGCGGATGCAATCCACCCAAAAGCTGAAACTCAAGGACACCGACTTCGAGGCCATCGTAAGAGAGCGGTTTCCAGTGGCCGACAGTGAGGAGGTCATTCGCCGGGTCAAGGACCTCAGTTCCCAGGCATCCTATTTCCGGCGGGAGGGCGACTGGTTCAGCTTTGCGCACAAGTCCTTCCTGGAGTATTTCGTGGCTCGCCGCGTGGCGCAGTCGTTGCGTGACAGCCGGAACCCGAATATACCACTGACCGATGTAATCGTGAGCTTCTTGCCCGATTTGCTGCTAGTAGAACAGGCGCGGGTCGAAGAACTCGATGGCATGGTGAAGGTCCCTGCCGGTCTCTTCGTGTATGGAAGCGAGGAGGAGCAAGACCTATCGATCCGCGATATCGCCTGCGAGTATTGGATCGACAAAACGCCGGTTACCAACGCGCAATACCTGGCGTTTCTGAACAAAACCGGCGGCGCCAATCCGAAATGGATAGACCCGAAATGGTCGCGGATCAAGCAGGCGCCGGACGGGGCGCTGCTCCTCGAGGCGGGCTATGAAATGCATCCGGTGGTTGGCGTGACCTGGTTTGGCGCCGAAGCCTATGCCAATCACGTGGGAAAGCGGCTTCCGACGGAAGAGGAATGGGAACGTGCCGCGCGTGGTGTCGATGGGCGGGAGTACCCATGGCGAGGCGCCTTCTCCAAGGCGCTCTGCAACACCGTTGAGTCACGCATCCACGACACGACCCCAGTGGGGTCCTATCCCAAAGGAGCCTCACCTGCTGGCGCCCTGGACATGAGCGGCAACGTTTGGGAGTGGACGGCGTCCGATTGGGACAAACTCAAAGTTCTGCGCGGCGGTAGCTGGTTCAGCGTTTCCGACTTCGCCCGGTGTGCTTCGCGTATCAGGGTCGATCCTGTCGATACGGGCATCGTCATCGGGTTTCGATGCGCCAGGACTTGAACGCATTACCCTCTTCCCTTTTTCCTCTTACTCTCGACCCTCAGCATGCGAACAACCGCGGGATTGAGCCTCGATCCGAGAATAGTCGAACATTTGAACCGCCGGCTGGCGGGCCCAGCATGGGCCGCCAGCCGGCGCGATTGGAAAACCCAAAACGGAGGGCCTGCGGCCAACCCGCATCGCGAGCCCGCCGCAGGCCTCTTTTGTCTTCGTCCGGCACAAACCGCTGCCGGCCCTGGACCTCAAGCCTGGACTCTCCATCGGCACGCCCGGGCCATCCGTGGTCATCCCGGTTCTGGCGCAACAGCCCCACGGTGTACCCAGTGAAGCCGCCAGGAGGGTCTTGGCGCATCGAAACCCGATGTTGTAGTTCGTATTGTCAGGATTGTTCCTGTTACGCGAAGCACACCGGGCGTTGTTGGAATTGTTGTTCCAGCTACCGCCGCGCAGACTGGCTTGAGACCCATCTTTATGATACAGGCGGCCGTAACACCAGGTCCCGCAAGAGGTGGCGCCTCAAGCCGTATGTGTCGCCGTGCGATACATGCGCAATCCAGGACTGAAGCCGGTTTCGAATCTCCGCGATGCCGCTCGTGTCGCCTCGTTCGGCAATTCGGGCCAGCCGGCGCCTAGCCCGCCCCACGGACCCAGGGAGCAGCCGCCGGTGTTCCGGAAACACACGGAACCCAAGAAACGGGATCCCCTCGGCCACCGGATAGATCCTTGTTTTTCGACGATGCAGCAGTAGCCGGAACCCGTCGCCGCCCAACGTACGTTCAATCGACGCCAACCAGCGGTGAAGATCCTCCTTGCTGTCGCCGAAGAGAAGAAAATCGTCCACATACCGGACATACCCCGGGACACCCATCTCGTCCTTCACGAAATGGTCGAACGGATCCATGTAGACGTTGGCCCAGAACTGACTGGTCAGATTACCGATTGGCAATCCCCGGCGCCGCTCGTATGGCGTGAACAGGTCGTCGCCTTCGAAGAAGAAATCGGCCGGCTCTTGCGGGTTCGAGTTCGCGAGGATGCGTTCGCACAACTCAAGCGTTCTGTGGCAGCCAATGCGCCGGCCCAACCTGCCAAGCAGGATCTGGTGATCGATGCTCGGGAAAAACAGCCGGATATCGCACTGAAGCACGAACCGGTGCTTCCTCGCGTAGTGCGTGGCGCGATCCAACGCAGCGTGCGTGCCCTTACCCTTGCGGTTGGCGTACGAATCGAAAAGGAACGCCCGCTCGAACAACGGCTCGATGACACGGCACAGCGCGTGGTGCACCACCCGGTCCCGGTAGGGCGCCGCGGAAATTAGACGCCTCGCCGGCTCGAAAATGACAAACGTTGTGTAGGGCCCAGGCTGATAGGCTCCGCCGCACAACTCGTCCCGCAACCGGGTGAGATTCTGGCCCAGGTGGCGTTCAAAGACTGCCGCCGATGCGCGGTAACGCTTGCCCCGGCGCGACATTCGCGCAGCTTGCCAAAGATTGTCAAACGAAACAACTTGTTCCCACAGCCCCGTTGCGCGCGTGCTACTGCGGCCCATGTTCCACCGCCGCCGCTCCCGTCCGTTGCCTCTGTTGGCGCGCCCAGCCGCCCGCCATCCCGCCAATCTGGTTCAACTCTCTGGTCGCGAACTCGTACTGGGGCAGGCTGATCCAATGCAGGTCCACGCAGATCCGCAAAATTTGCCGCAGCTTCTCGATTTCGATGTTGGCCGCCGCCAGCGGCCGTAACTTCTCTTTGCTGTAGTAGGCTTCGATCAGCCGTTCCAGCAGGTCGAGTTGGACCGTCACGATTCGTTCCCCGAACAGGAATTTGTAGTTGCGCGGCATCTTCTCAATCTTCGGTAGGAACCACTGAATGAAGTCCGTCGTCTTGGTGATCACGTTCTCGGAGTCGGCCATTTCGCGATGATATACCGTCCTCAAAAATTTCGCCCGTCGCTTCGCGACGGGTCGGACGCGCCAATCCGAAGCGGTGCCGACTCTGGAGAGAAGAGAGTAAAAGGGAACTAGTAAAGAGGGTAACGCGGTTAGGTCCTGGCGCATCGAAACCCGAGGTCGAGGTCCGTAATGCCAGGATTGCTCCTGTCACGCGAAGCACACCGGGCGTCGTTGGAATAGCTGAGCCAGCTACCGCCGCGCAGAACTTTTGCGCGACCCCAATCGGACGAAGTCCACTCCCAAACATTCCCGGCCATGTCCATGCAGCCATACGGCGAAACACCGCCTTCGTGTTTGTCGACCGGCGTCGTGCCTCCCGAAGCGACGTTGCATCGGTCGCTCTGGAAACCGTCCCCCCACGGGTACTCACGTCCATCTTCGCCTCGCGCCGCCTTCTCCCACTGCTGCTCGGTCGGCAGGGTCTTACCTTTCGCCTGGGCATAAGCCATTGCCCCGTACCAGGAGACTCCGGTGACCGGATGCCCGGCATACTCGTCCGGCATCGTGAGCTTCTTCGCGATGCGACTCCTCTTGTGATCGATCCACTTCGCATGCTGTGGCCGGTCGCTGTTCTTCAGGAACTCCAGGTACTCGGCATTAGTCACCGGGAAACGGTCGATCCAAAAATCCTGTTCGATGTTGGCGGTCATTGCGTCGCCCGGCTTGTCGCCCTGCCCGTAAATGAAAGGTCCCGCCGGAACTTTCACCATCCCCTCATACGGTCCGCTACCGTGCGCGACCGCTGGTGGTGCCCATGCCCACATGTCCCGGATGAAGTCGATCGTCGGATCCGTCAGTTTACAAGGCTTGTACCTGCCAGCCTGCAGATCCGGGACCAACTGCTTCGCCACCAGGTATTCCCGGAACGTCGGGTGTGAAAACGCATAGCTGTTCACATAGCGCACAAGCAGGTTGCTGCCCCACAAGATCGGCCGGGATTCCCTTGGCAATCCATAGTGCGAACTCGCTGCAATCTGCTCCAACTCTTCCGCAGGTAGCGACCCGGCCCCGGAATCCAGATTCTGGATGCTCCACGCCAGTTCATCCGCGAAACGCGTCCGCTTGTCGAAGTAACCTCTATTCCCTCGCTCCAGCAGATTATAGATGTACCGTTCGTACAAATCCTTGAGTCTGGTTTCGGGCCCAAACCGCCCGTCGTAGCTGGCGATGAGATCGAGCAAGACGGGCCGCCGGGCTAGGTCGAGAAGTTTCTTGTTCTCCTGCGCGCGCAGGGTATCGAGCACCGCTCTCTTGCCGCGTTTGGTGAAGGCCTCCTCCACACGGGGTTCGTCGAACAACTGGAGGTAGACTTTGCGGAAGTCCTGCGCGGTCACCCTTGCGTGATCGTCTGGCTGCCGCCACGGGCCCGGCTCCCGGAGAAACAGTTCTTTGCGCGAGGTAATGATCACCTTGGCCCGGTCCTCGACCAGGCGCCGGAGTGCGTCGAAACTCTCGTTGATGGTGGCGCCCTCGCGGAGTCCCATCTCGTCGAATGCGTCCAGGATGAGCACCAGAGAACCTTCTCGGTTTGCGCGCTCGATCTCCTCATCCTTCTCGGCGCCGCCGGCGGCATGAACGAAAATCTCGTGCTTGCCGGCCCCGTCTGGGAAGACCCGAAGCTCGATCAACAAGGGCCGTCTCTTTCCTCGCGCGTGAGTGAGATTGACCGCACGGCGCGCAAACGAGGACTTGCCAGTGCCGAACTCGCCTAGTAGCACGAGGAATTTCGCGTTCTCGTCTTCCAGCCAGCCGTTGAGAAACCCGTCCAGGCTTTCACCGTCGCTTACCTCTGCCTCGCTCACCGCCGGATCGACATACCAGGCGTCGAGGGATTTGTCCCAGGCGGTGGCAAAGCCCGCGGCTTGCCGAAACCCGAATTCTCGTCGCAACTCCCCCAGGAACCGGTCAATGTCGGGGTAGCCCTGCGAGGTCAGGTCAGCCTCGATGAACTCGATGGAGTAGAGTTCTCGGTAAAGATCACGCTGGATTTTGGTCCATTTGCGCATGTCAACCAAAGCAAAGTGTTGTGGGATGTAGGACTGACCCAGATGAAAGCAAGTCCGTTCCAGCCACCCTCGGACGTTGTCGTCACCAAGGCCGTACCCGAGAAACAGAAACGAGTTTCCCGCAGCAGCCGCCTCCATCAATTTTTCGACGGCCGGGTTGTTTCGCACATCGGCGTAGTGGAGCGGAGACAGCACCATAGTCTGGGGATGATCCGCGCAGCCATGCAGATGAAAGACCCGGCCGCCATCCATCAAGACATCGGCCCGGGCATTGATCCGGTTTGTGACGTCCCGCCCGTCGTGCAGGAAATGGTCGTAGTTGGTGGTGAAAAACGCCCGGAAGGGAAGTCCCTCCAAGAGAGCGTAACGAGCCTCGGCAATGTGTGGACTGTGGGCTTTCTTCCGAGCGAACTCCTCTTTGAGCAATCCCGCAAGCCGGCGCTCGCCCAGCGCATGATGAATCACGGCGGCCGTGTAAAGGTGATCCTTTGCTTGAAGCGCCTCGCGAGCCTCCTGTTGCGCCGTTGGATCTTCGATCTTCCCGAGAAGGATCTGCAAGAGTTGCGTCCACGACGGATAGCAAGGCTGCGACATCCCGGCGCCAATGAAAGCAATCAGTTGATTGGCCCGCAGTTTATTCGTCAGCTTTTGGATGAGTTCTTGCCGGTCATTCGGGGACATAATCGTGCTGGTTTGTGGTTACCCGATCATAATGGAACGCGGCATACAGTCGCAACGGGACTGCTCGAGTCCTCGCTGGTGCCAGTTCACGTAACACGCCTTCCGCACGATCTCCTCACCCGCAGATCCGCTCGCGAAGCCGGCGTAACAGTGATGGACGGCATCACCCTCGGCGCGCCATCGACGGTCCTATTAGTCGGCCAAGCCGATCCCGTAAGGCGCCAGCGCCGCGCGTGCCGCCGCCATCTCCGCCGCCGACGGCGGAACCGCAGGACCCGACGCCTCAATCCTCTTGAACTCCAAATACAGCGGACTAGTCTTCTTTATGCTCCGCTGAATCCACGGCGTCGGGTCCATCAAATCGGACCTCCGGCCATAGT
>CAZEQY010000039.1:0-14398 GCA_964514655.1 uncultured bacterium | reverse complement strand
TACGGTGGTGTGAGAGGACGGTGGGCTAACGCCCACCTCCTACTCGATCAGAGAGCTAGAGCTCAAGCTGCATTGTTTCATGGCCTTCACAGTTTTCCAAAAGGCTCGTTGTCTCAATTTTTTTCAGCCTGAAGGGCTGGTTTATAAAAGCCTAGGGCATCGCCCTAGGAACTGAAGGTGCGAGATGTAGCGTTTACCTTAATACCTAGGCTTTACGGCTTTAGTAGGCCTTGGCGAAGATGGCGTCGATGTGGGCGGGGCGGCCTGTGAGGATGCAGGTGCCTTGTGTGCCGGACTGGTTTAGTGGGAGGCACCGTATCGTTATCTTGAGGTCGGCAAGCTTTGCTTCGCTTGCAGGATCTCCACACCACTTGGCAAGGACAAAGCCGCCGTGAATTTCTGGTTTGTCGGCATTTTTTGGAGTGAAAAATGCAGTGAGCTCCTCAAAGGTTTTGATGTCTGTTCTCGTGTTTGCTTTTTGGAAGGCTTTTGCTTGCTCAAGGTAGTTTTTCTGCATCTCAGCAAGTATCTTGCACACTTCATCGCCAAGTCCATTTGTGCTAAGCGGGGTCTTCTGTGCATTGTCTCTACGGGCAACGACGCATGCGCCGTTATCAAGATCGCGCGCTCCTACTTCTATACGTAGAGGCACACCTTTTTTGATCCACTCCCAGTTTTTCTCTCCGCCGCGAAGGTCTCTTGTATCTATGTGCAAGCAAAGCTTTCTTCCTTCAAACTCGTGCGTTGCAAGCTCTTTTTGTAGCTTTTTAGCATATGCTAACACTTCTTCTGCCCGCTCCGGCTTATTCAATATAGGTATGATTACAGCATGGTATGGGGCAATTTTTGGAGGTAGGCGTAGACCGTCATCATCAGAGTGGGTCATGATGAGGGCGCCGATAAGACGCGTTGTTACGCCCCACGATGTGGTGTAGCCATAGTCTAGGCCGCCATCTTTAGTGTCAAAGCGTATATTAAAGGCCTTTGAAAAGTTTTGGCCAAGGTAGTGGCTGGTGCCTGCCTGGAGGGCTTTTCTATCTTGCATCATCGCTTCTAGGCAGTAGGTGTTTACAGCGCCTGGAAAACGCTCCCCCTCACTTTTTTCGCCCAAGATTACAGGGATCGCTAGGTGATCTTCAGCAATTTCGCGATATACTTCTAGCATGCGCTCAGTTTCTTCTCGAGCTTCTCGTTCGTTTGCATGAACGGTGTGGCCTTCTTGCCACAAAAATTCTGCAGTTCGCATAAATAGGCGAGGACGAAGCTCCCAGCGAACAACGTTTGCCCACTGGTTTATCAATAAAGGGAGATCACGCCACGACTGCACCCAGCGCGAAAAGGCATCGCCAATAATAGTTTCTGATGTTGGGCGTATTACAAGAGCCTCTTCAAGAGGTCCTGTAGGAATAAGCTTGCCATCTTTTTCTTCTAAGCGATGGTGTGTCACAACGGCACACTCTTTAGCAAAGCCCTGCACGTGCTGGGCCTCTTTTTCCAAAAAGCTTAGCGGGATAAAGAGGGGAAAATAGGCATTTTGGTGACCAGTTTCTTTAATGCGCTTATCAAGTGCATCGCGAATTAGCTCCCAAATGCTCCAGCCCCACGGCTTAATGACCATACAGCCACGAACAGGCGCATTTTCAGCAAGATCTGCAGCTTTAATAACCTGCTGGTACCATTCCGAGTAGTCTTCTTGCCTTGTTGGCTTAATCGCTGATGTCATTGTCTTTTCTCCCATAAAATAAGTGTCCATAATACAATTTTCGGTAAATTTATCACCACAGAGATCACGGGCGTAGGTGTTTGGTCATAATATTTGAAACACAGAGGCACAGAGTCCACAGAGAGATGCTTTACGATACTTAAAAAGATCTTGTATGCCACATAAAGGTAAAAAAATGGCTTTTTAAGTGTGGTGAAGCATCTCCTCTCTCTCTGTGTACTCTGTGCCTCTGTGTTTCATATATTGATCATACAATTAACGGACGAAGATCCAGTGGCCGCCGATGATTTCGGGGGGCTTTTCGCGGCGAAGCTTGGCCCTAGATTCTTCGAGGCGCTCATCGAGCACGTCTTGGAGGGCTTTTCGCTCTTTTTGGATGAACTCGTATGCCTCGGGGGTGTGGCGTGAGCGGTCGTTTAAGTAGTCTTCAAGTTGGTGTGGGCCAATGCCTAAGTCTGCAAAGAGCTCGGCATGCTCTTTTTCCATCTTTTCTATCTGCTCGCGAAGCTCTTTTAGCTTCTTGTCTACTATTTCTAGCTTATCCTGCTCTTCCATGATAAACCTCTAAAATCGTTTATAGTCATCAACTACTTGTTGCCAGATGGCTTGAGCGCGAAGGGCTCGGCGTTCTTTTTTGTCGGTGATAGCATCCGTGTTGCCAATTTTTTCCATCTCTATTCGCGGGCTAAAGGCAAGAAAGGCCGGGCTATAGCGTGTCACCCTCTCTTCTCCAATTTTTGTCACTATTTGAGCTGGAGGTGGCAGTAGAGCATATGTCAACAGCGCAAGAGAGTGAAAGTGCGTGGGTTTTTTTGCCTTTTGTGAAAGTAGATAAAACATCTCTACAGATTGCGGATCAAAGCTTGCCGGCAGGATATGTCCTGTCTCATCCCAGCGATCGCGTCCGCCACTTGGGGCTATATAGATGCACTTGCCACCTTCATTTAATAGCTCCTCAAGCATCTTGAGGGCTTTTTGGTTGTGGGTGAGCTTTTCGGCCTTTTTTTCTGGAGGCTCTTCTATATAGCGCTTTGAGTAGATGCAGATAAGGTTTCTGCCAAGGCTTAAAGGTACTGCCAAGGGGTCAGTAACAACGCGGTGGCCAGCCACAAAAATCATGTTTTCAGCTAGTTCTGGATATTCTTTTTCAAGAAGCAGGCTGATGATTTGGGGGTCAATTTCTGTTTGGTGATTAGATAGAAGTACAACGTTTTCTTTATTTGTTATGGCTTCTTGAATGCTCTCAAGTGCTTTTTTGCCTTCTACGCGAGATTTTGCAAAGTCTATAAGGGGGCGTATAAAGTCTAGACCCAGTTTGTAGTAGTCTACAGGCTCTCTTATGGCGCTATGGTAGGGCGTAAAGGTGTATGGGCTATGAATCTGTTTGCTTACTGCTTCAACAAAGGTTGTAAAGGCTTGTACAGGGGGCTCGTTTGGCGTAATGGCATCTTGATAGCTTGTGCAAAAGACCAAAAAGCCTTCTAACAGCTGGCTTGGAAGGCGCTCTTTTTGAAAGAGCGCTTGTATTGTGTCTAAAAATGTTGTTCCCAATGGTAACCTAAACTTCAATCAGTTTTGAGTTGATGGTTGAGTAAAAGGTGTAGTCGTTAATGTGCATGCTGTCGTTTACTTCAAACTCTAAGCGCGCATTAAGCGATTCTGCAAGCTCTTGAAAGTAGTCCTTGTCCGTCTCTAGAAGGTATGTATAGAGCTGTGGATGCACAACGAGCTTTAGGGCAAACTGCTGCTGGCAGTTTATCACCTTTTTAAGGTCGCGTTCAATTTCTATAGAGATACTTTCATGGCTCTTCACATGGCCGCTACCGTTACAGTAGGGGCATGAGGTAAACATTGTCTGCGATAATGATCCGCGGCTTCTTTGGCGCGTCATCTCAACAAGGCCAAACTCGCTCATGCCAAGTATTGTGCACTTTGCAGAGTCTTCTTTCATGCAGTCTTTGAGGTGTTCTAGAACACGGCGCTGATTTTTTCTTGAGCGCATGTCGATAAAGTCGCAGATGATAAGGCCGCCGATGTTACGTAGACGTAGCTGACGGGCTATTTCTTGAGCAGCTTCTAAGTTGATGCGAACGAGTGTTTCTTCAACGTCTTCAGACTTAAAGTTGGAGCTACGGCCTGAGTTTACGTCTATAGTGTGCATCGCTTCTGTTTGGTCAAAAAAGAGGTAGCCGCCGCTAGCTAGCCAAATTTTGCGGCGTAGGCTCTTTTCGATCTCTTTTTCAACGCTAAAGCGCTCAAACATGGGCACTTTGTCGCGGTAGTATTCTATGCGTAAAGGATGCTCAGATTCATATGGGGCATACAGGCGCTTACACTGCTGGTAGACGTTATAGTCATCAACGAGTAAGCGGTCTAGTCTTTTGTCTGCGGCTGTTATAACAGCGCGCTTGATAAGGTCAGATTCTTCGTAGAGTAGCTGTGAGCCTGGGGCTTGCTTAAAGCCATCCATGATGCTTTGCCAGATCTGCATAAGCTCTTGCGTTTCGGCAATAAGCATTTCGGTAGTGGCGTTTTGGCTTGCCGTACGGCAGATGAGGCCCATGTCCTGAGGCATCTCAAAAGAGCGAATAATTTTTTTAAGCCTATCTCTATAGGCGCGATCTTCGATCTTTCGCGAAACGCCGCGGTGAGGGGAGTTTGGAAGCAACACAAGATAGCGACCAGGAAGCGATATTTTGGAGGTAAGGCGCGCCCCTTTTGTGCCAATTGGCTCTTTGACTACCTGCACAATCACCGATTGATCAGGCTTTAGTACTTGGTCAATTTTTAGGTTTTGGGCCTTATTTGTGTCTATTGCGCTGATGTCATAGTCTAGGTCAAAGTCCATGTCAAACATCTCTTCAAACTTTTTGGTGTTTTCGATGATGTCCGAAATGTGAATAAAGCCATTTTCGCCCTCTGATATATCTATGAAGGCGGATTGAATGTTATGTAAAATATTTGTTACATGACCTTTATAGATATTTCCTGTGATCTGGCGCTCTTTTTTGCGCTCGACGATAAGGTCATGAAGTTCGCCATTTTTTAACAAGGCTAGGCGCATTTCCTTGGATTCGATATTTAAAAGAATTTCCTGCATTTTTTCCTCGTTAGCAAACTCTATAGTACCATATTGGCAAAATTAGGGGAAAGGAACAAAGAAGGGACCTAAAGGACCCTATAACTTGACGAAGTGTCGCTTATGTCCCTTATGTCCTTTAGGTCCCTTTTCATTGCCACTAATGCTCCCAGTATGTATCATATTTTCTTTTCATTGGAATACTATGTCTATGCAGTTTGCAGGATTACGGACTTTTGGGGGCACGCTTATTGTGGCGGGCACCTCTATTGGCGCGGGGATGCTTGCGCTTCCTGTCGTTACGGGACCTAGCGGGTTTGTGCCTTCTATTGCGGTTTTGGTTGCCTGCTGGGCATTTATGACATTGACGGGCCTATTGTTTGCCGAGCTTGCCTTGTGGCTAAAGAGTGAAGCTAACATCTTGAGCATGGCAAAAAAAACACTCGGAAAGCCCGGGCTTATTGCCACGTGGGTGCTCTATCTCTTTCTTTTTTATAGCCTCACAATAGCCTACATGGTAGGTGGGGGCAATATGCTTGTTGAGCTTTTTGGCAATGGGACATCAGACTATGTGCGTATCCTCCTTTTCTCGTTAGTTGCCATCTCTATTGTAGCGGTAGGAAAAAATATTGTAGATCCCATCAACCGCGCCTTGATGATAGGCCTCTTTGTGGCCTATGGCGGATTTGTCTTTATTGGTGCCTCTGCAATAAAGCCTGAGCAGCTTTGGGTACACGACTGGAGCCTTGCTTCTTTAGCATTGCCTGTTACTTTTACTTCGTTTGGCTTTCAGGGTACTGTGCCAACGCTTGCATCGTGGATGCACTACGACAAAAAGCGCCTAAGGCGAGCGATCGTTTGCGGCACTACGCTTACACTTATTATCTACATCGTCTGGCAGTGGCTCTTTTTGGGCATAGTGCCAAAAGATGGCCCAAATGGGCTTTTAGAGACTCTTAATGAGGGTAGAGATGCTGTCTATCCCCTCCAGTACTTTACCAATAGCGCCTGGATCTGGGGCCTTGGCCGCGCATTTGCTTTTTTTGCCCTAACGACATCGTTTTTAGGGGTGGGTATTGGCTTACTTGACTTTTTAGCAGATGGCCTAGGACTTGATAAAAAAAATAGGCTGATGACGCTGCTTTTGCTAGCGTTTGGCTTGCCGCTTGTCTTTTCACTTTGCTTTCCACACATATTTTTGTCTGCTTTAGGCTTTGCCGGCGGCTTTGGCTGCGCAAGCTTGCTTGGTGTGCTGCCGATTATTATGGTATGGAAGGCTCGTATTGGTGGCGATTCATTCCTCGTTTCGCGAACAGCATTTGTCCTCATGCTTGCCTTTGTAGGCTTTGAGATGATCATAGAACTTTATAACATCGTTACACGTATATGAAAGAAAAATTAAAAATTTATATAGAGCGTCTTCGCGACGGCAAAACAGAAACAATATCAGAGACATTAGCACCTTCGTTTATGGAAGTAAGCGAACAGGAAGTGCACTTTGAAAAGCCCATTTTGCTATCAGGTGAAGCCTATGTGACAGATGAATGGCTCATACTCACGCTCACAATACAGACAGAGGCAACCCTTCACTGCGCACTTTGTAACGATGCATTTGGCTACGATATTGCTATCGAGCACATGATGCATGAAGAGCCCTTAGAAAATATCAGGGACGGGACGTTTGACCTTTTGCCACTTGTGCGCGAAAGTATTTTGCTAGAAATTCCCTTTTATCCACAGTGTGGCGCTACAGAGTGCTTAAAGCGCGGTGAGTTTGAGCGCTTTCTCAAAAAAGAGGGCGATAAAACGGCACAAATGCCGTTTAAGGATCTATCCCTCTAGTTCCAACTTTAATGAAATTAGCTTTAGTATATTTTGCGCTGTCAGTATGCCTACGAGCCTGTTTCCTTCTACAACCAAGAGTGTGCCTGATTCCGGTGGCTGATACATGAGGTTTAGCGCCTCTTGTGCTTCAGTCTGCGCAGTTACGGTGTGAAGCTTGTCGCGAGGAACCATAACGCTCTTGACATGGGTGATGGGCCATTCTTCAGGAGGACGAGTCTTTACCTCTTGTATGCTGATATAGCCAAGCAGTGTGTCATTTTCACAAACAGGGTAGAGGTGATGGTGTGATTCATAGACATACTTGCTGATAAAATCGCTGATCGAAATATCAGGTGGCACACTGATGGGGTTTGTGGTCATGTATTTTGCCACTTTGTTGCCGCGCAGCGTATCTAGCGTATAAAATTGTGTGCGAGATGAGTAGGCTGCATAGCGTATATAGAGGCCTATGATAATCATCCAAAAGCCGCCAATAATGTTTACCGTGATAAAGAAAAAGAGCCCTAAAAAGATAAGAAATAACCCAAAGGCTAGCCCTAAGTTGGTGACAACTTCTGTTGCCCATCGCACATTGTTTTTCCATCCCCAAAGGATTGCTCGCAAGATGCGCCCGCCATCTAGCGGAAAGGCAGGTATGAGGTTAAAGCTAGCGATAAATACGTTTATCCAAGCAAGATATGCTGTTATGCCAACAACTTGGATTGGCCATTTATAGGCTTCTCCAATACTCGTAAGAGCGTACATGCTTAGGGCAATAAGAAAGCTCACAATGGGCCCGGCAATGCTTACAAAGAGCTCTATCTTAGGTGTTGGAGGGTCTTTTTTTATTTCGGCAAGACCGCCAAAGATAAAGAGGGTAATCTGCTCTGTAGGAATGCCGTAGTGTTTTGCTGTTAGTGCGTGGCCAAGTTCATGTAGGATTATGCAAACAAAGAGGCTAATCATGCCTGTAATGCCCATCAGCCAGTATGTGCCGGCGCCGAGGTGTGGGTACAAAAAGGGAAAATAGCCAACAGCTAGTGACCAAGAAAGCAAGATGGCGATAAAGATCCAGGTAAAATCAATACCAATCTTGATTCCAGAAATGCGCAGCAGGTTTAAACGATTAGTAAACATAGAGGTCCCTCTTTAGACCGAGAGATACTATATAATTAAATTTATTACTAGTACTAAAGGGACATAAAGGACATAGGGGACATAAACGACACTTCGTCCTTGTACCCATACGTTTATTTCCCTCTTGATTTTTTTGGGGTGATAGGGCAAAATACTTTCCACATTTGTTAAGGAGAATTTTATTATGGCAGTACCACGTAATCGCCACTCTAATGCGCGTAAAAATTCAAAGCGTGCACACCACGCAAAAAAACCAAAATCTTTGTCACTTTGCTCTAACTGCGGTTCAAACAAAGCTCCACACGTAATCTGTGGTTCTTGCGGTTGGTATAGAGGAAGATCTGTGGTTGCTGCAAAAGCATAAGATGGCAGCAAGTTTTACCATTGGAATAGACTTAATGGGGGCAGATGTGCCCCCCGATCATATTTTCAGGGCAGCAACTAGCCTGCCGGCAGATTTTTATTCAAATACCTCTCTCGTTTTTTTTGGCACGCAAGATGTTGGCGCATTTGTGCCCCATTCTAGCTTACACATGTGTCCTGATGTTATCAGGATGGATGATAGCCCTGTCCAGATTATACGCGAAAATAAAAAAACAACGCTTGCTACCGGCATTCAGGAGCTACACGAAGGCAAAATTAGCGCGTTTATCTCCTGTGCAAACACTGGGGCACTTGTTGCTTTAGCAAGAAAGCACCTAGAAACTCTTAGTGGCATTACTAAGCCTGCGCTTATGTGCGAGGTGCCTACTGAAACGGGGTATGTTATGCTCCTTGATGTGGGGGCAAATGTAGAGGCATCAAATGAACTTCTTTTAAGTTTTGCTCATCTTGGCGCTGCATTTTCACAAAAAGATAAGCCAAAGGTAGCACTTTTAAATATCGGTGAAGAGCACACTAAAGGCACCCAAGAGCTAAAAAGCACCTACAGCTACTTTAAAGAGCATACAAGTGACCTTTTTGAGTTTGTAGGTAATAAAGAGCCTTATGATGTCTATACACATCAGGCTGACATCTTTATCACAACCGGCTTTAGCGGCAACCTCTTTTTAAAAAGCTCTGAAGCTGCAAGCCGCTTTGTCCTAAGCCGCATCTCTAAGCGCTATCCCGATATGCGCCTTGACGACATCGTCGACGAAGGCCATGGCGCCATCCTTTTAGGCCTCAAGAAGCTGGTGGTCAAATGTCATGGTAGATCATCAATCAAAGCCATTCAAGACACCCTCATTAACATAAAAGCCTCTTTAGAAAGATTTTATATATATTAAATTATTTATTTAATATAATGAAATTTAGAGGGTCGCTTCACGCCCTGTTACGAAATTCGAGGGTTTTTTGTATGGCTAGTAATGCTCCTATTTCACCAAGAGATGGCGATAACACGTTGGGTATCCCTCAGGGGGATAAATCTCTTAACGTGCGTACGCGTAAAGGTGTAAAAGAGCCTGATACTACTCTATCTAAAAAGGCTAATGATGTCTCTATGCGTTGGATTCGTGCTGGCGTTAGCACTCCTGAACAACCATTTGGTCATAAGGCGGTGAAAGCACAGATTAATAGGCCTCCAGAAGATCCACGGTCTCTTACAACTGATGCACTACGTTCAATGGTTGAAAAAGAAGGGGGAGATCCGCTTGTGCTTAGCGTACAAGTAACAAATGGCAGGCAGCATTTGGTTACAAAGTCAACTAACCCAACAAACATTGTCGGCAAAGTCTTGGGCAAGATGAGAGGGGGCGTGCAAGATGTTCCCGAATCTGACAGACCAGAAGCCGTACTTGCTGTTTTAGCCACCGAAAGTAATGACCCAAATAGCACACTTGAAGATGCTCAAACACTTGTTGCATTTTATGATTTTGTGACCGAGTGGTCTGAAGAAGATTCAAAACTTGATCCCAAAATGAAGCAGCAATTAAGAGGGCTTAAAGAGGGGCTAAGTAAAGAATCCATATCAACCTCGTTACTTAATGCCATAACAACGGCTAAATCACACCTTAGCTACGCAAACATGGAGCTTTCTGAATTAGAGAAGATATACCGCGCAGGCAAGAATTCTACAACGCCCCCTAAACCATTTGCACGGATGGAATTAGCAGAACAAATAGGGTTTTTAAAGGCATTCTTTAATAAACTTGGGCCTGAAGGTACGCTTGCCTTAGTTGTCGATCAAACAAACGCCTACGCAGCTACTAGTAAAGAAACGTTTTTACGTGAAAATGAACCCTATAGCAAATTAATAAAAGCATTTTTGGCATATCATCTGCAGAATGCTTTTCAGGATTCTAGAGGGTTTAAAGATTTGCTAAAAATTGCACAAGCTGCGGCCCTGATGAAAACGCAATCTCAACAAGACCTAGCGACTACAAAAACCGGAAGCTTATCTATAAGCTTACTTAATCAAGCATGGGATGGTGTGGTGCGCGATTTGCAAGCTGTTTGCGACGAAAAACCTGATGTGCAAAAATTTCTTAATACCTTCTATAAGAAGTGTGAGGCATTAGGCATTGAACCACAGAAAATGGTCGTAAATATTATCTTTTTACGAATGATCAATCCATTACTTGCTACTGAGGCATCAAAAAAAGGCACAGAAGCCTCTCAGCTTTTAGAGCTCAGTAAAGCTTTTCAAAATGCAGTAAACCTTACTGAAGATAAATCCAAAGACAAAGCCACATATACCGCACAGTTTGTAGAGTCCCACAAAGACCAAATACTCTCACTCGGCCAGCACCTTGCCGGCATTAGAGGCTGACAGGAATATCCTTTATTGTACAAATGTAAAGAAGCTTAGGTTGTTCTTGTTTCTTTCACGAAATAACGAAACATTTCTTTTGACCAATCAGCTAATACTGAAGTGTCTGCAATAAAAGACTTAATGTCAGCAAGCGCGCTGTTGAGATCAAGAGCCGAAATTTTATCTTCCATAAGCTTTTCAAAATCTTCTCGTGTAAGGCTTTGAGAAGGTTTTAAAAATCCTGAAGTGTGCATATGAATAGCGAGTCTTTCAAGAGGAAGTTTGGCTCCTTTTCGCACTAACCATAACCAGTCGTACCAGTCACGTCCTTTAACGCGTCCTTTCCATTCTCTAAAGAGTAGGGCATGCACCTTTCCTGCAAAGATATCCTCTAATATAACTGTTCGTATCGCAATGTTTATCGGGGTTTTAAGAAATCTTGCTTCAGTGCGATAAGCAGGAGCTGGCTCTGTGTCGATCTCAAACTTTATTTTCAATTGAGTCTGCGGGTGAAAGCCTTTGGTAAAATTTTTAGGTATGCCTATTTTTAATAATTCACCGAGTGTGTTTGTTTTAATAAATGCGGATTGAATAGGCGTTTGCCAAACTTTTGAGGAAGTCTCTACTTGTACATCAAAACCGTAGGACTCAAGCTCAGTTCGAATAAACGAATTATAGTAATCAAGAGAGAAATTGTTATCTGGTGCTAATAACGTAAAATCTAAATCTTCGGAAAATCGATCAAGTCCATATAGGATGCGTAAAGATGTGCCACCATAAAATGCAGCATGTTCAAAAAATTTTGCGCGCCATAAGCCTACTAATGCAAGTTCTTGTAGAATTTCTTTTAGGGCTAGTTCAAATTGAGGCCTAGTTTCACACTTGTATCGCTTAAGCATTTCTTCGATTGCTTGATTCATTTCTTATCTCTTATCCAGTTAATTATTTGTGACAATACTGGGCTTCCGCCCGCTTTAAGTATATCGCTCAATACTCCAATGCGAAGATTTTTTATCATAATTTCTCCTAATCGTAGGTTGTCAAAAAGCAAGCTCTCCAAATCGGTTTTTGAGGAAACTGTGAATTTACGTAGGTATAACAAGTCTGCCAATGCCTTTTCTGGCGTTGCGAATAAGGCTGCACCATAGGGTGCTACTTGTTCCAAGGTAAATCCTATTGAGAAAAGATCTATCGGCAGAGGTGTGTAGGAAAATCGCCCTACTGGTGTTTCGAACTCTTTTTTACGCTTGGTAGTTACGCTTGTTAGTTCCACTACAAACTCAGGGATTAATCCATAATAGCTAAGCGCATATTCTAAGGAGATATAGGAAGGGCCATAAATCTGATTGGCAAGGATTTCTAAACTCATTAACGAGCGTCTATACTTTGGACCAAAAACATATAACCCTTTTTTAATGCGAATAATCTCCTGAGATCTAAGCATCTGAGTTACCTTGGAGCGAGGAGAGTTGTATTCGGACAGGGCGTTCATAAGTACAGTATAATCAAAAGATTCGCCCGGAACATTCTCACGCAAATTGAACATTTATAATCTCCAGTATGTATGAATATATCATACATACTGGTATTTATCTATCAACTGGTATGTATGAAAAAATCGTATATACTGGCGTTAAAAGCTCTCATCGGATAGGGGTATTATCAGCGTTTTGCACGGTTATTTGCTACATCCGTATTACGCCCTTCGCTCCATAAAAGCTGGTGCCAGTAGGGGTAAGGCTTAGTTCGCAAGCTTACCTCGTTAAGACGCGACATTTCACTATCTGTTAGTGCCCAGCCGATTGCGCCGAGGTTTTCTTTAAGTTGCTCTTCGTTACGGGCGCCTATGATGACGCTTGAGACTGATGGGCGCTGTAAGAGCCAGTTGATGGCTATTTGTGCAATCGTTTTACCGCGTTCTTTAGCAATAGCATCAAGCGCGTCGACTATAGTATAGATCTTTTCATAGTCTACCTCTCCAGGGGTGTCCCAATGGGCAAGGCGCGTGTTTTGGGGCTTTGGTTGGTTTCGTCTATACTTTCCGGATAGTAGGCCAAAAGAGAGGGGGCTCCAGATAAGCATGCCTACATTCTGATCAAGGCTTAATGGAACGAGTTCGTCTTCAAGCTCGCGAGCGGCAAGTGAATAGTACACCTGCTGTGAGATCATGGGCTGAAAACCTCGCTTATCCTGTATGGCAAGAGCCTTCATAAGATGCCAGCCGGAAAAGTTGGAACAGCCTACGTAACGCACCTTTCCTTGGTCTACAAGTGTCTCTAAGGCAGCTAGGGATTCTTCAAGGGGCGTCATGCTGTCATATTCATGTAGCTGATAGAGGTCGATATAGTCAGTATTAAGCCTCTTGAGGCTTGCTTCACAGGCCTGAATGATATGGCGTCTAGATAGGCCAAGGTCATGTTTTCCATTGCCCATAGGGTAAAAGACCTTTGTGCTGATGATAATGTCATCTCGTCTTTTTTTGCTAATAGCCTTACCCAAAACTTCTTCAGATGCACCTACAGAATAGCCATCGGCAGTATCAAAGCAGTTCACCCCTGCTTCAACGCATATGTCAACAAGCTTTGATGCTTCTTCAAGTTGCTGGTTTCCGGAATGTTTGTACCAATCTCCGCCCCCAAATGTCATTGTCCCAAATGTAAGGCGCGATACTTCTAGCCCAGACCTGCCTAAAAATGCATATTCCATATACTACCTTTTGATTTTTTGAGTGATCTTAGCCTGTGTTGGCCATTTTTTGCGATTTAAAGTTCTAAAATATAAACTTGACAAAAAGATAATGTATATAGTATAATTTTAACTTAATAAAGTGAGGGTGCTTTAGATGGGAATTAGTGGAGTAGATAGAGCGGCAGAAGTTGGTCTTCTAGGCTTTAGCGCCACGAAAAAGGTGGCTAAGCTCTCTGATAAGACTGTAAAGGTGGCAGATGCCTTTACGGCTGTGCCGTCGGCCGTTTTGGAGGTAAATGTAGCTTTCAAGGTACTTAAAATCATCAATGGCATGCTTACGTTGCCAAAACTTTATAAAAATGCTGTTGCTATCTTCACAAGTATCGATATAAAAGGCAGGCTAGTAGCAGTTTGGGGGGTTATAAAGTCGGTTAAAAAAGTGGTTGGCGCTGTCGAAACAGTGTTCGGCTACCTCTATAAGCTTGAAGTCATCTCTAAGGTGTCTTTAGCTTGGACAGTTATCACCGGCTACATCTTTATGCCAGTATCAGTGATCGGCACTATTATTTCCGGCGTGCAGCTAAAACAAAAGATCACCTACCTATCAGGGTTTCATGCACAGGTAAAAGCGAGTAAGCATAAGCCGCATACACTATGCAGATTGCTTAACAATGAGCAACAAGCTTTAAGAAAAATGTCTGTTATCACAGGTGCATGTCCGCTTGAAGCGCGCCTATCAAACATCCTTAAACATCTTAAGTCTTCAAACAAGGCGATACGCATTAAGGCAAAGCGTGAGTCTCAATTTCTAGCTAAAAAGATTGTAGATAGAGGAGCTGAACAGGCAGGCATTGCAGCAACTAAGACGACTCTTGCCACAATAGGCGTTGGGATGACGGTGTTAAGTCTAGCCTGTCCACCAGCTGCTGTTGGCCTTACGATTGCAGGTCTTGTTGTGACAGTTGTGAGCGTTGCAACCTACTTCTACTCAAAGTTTGTTCCAAAAGGTGACATACTCGATACAGAAAAACGCATGCTCTTTGGCCATATCTATAAGCACATTCGCACCATGCAGGCGGCAGCGGCCTCTTAGCATTACCCATTTTTTTCAAAATTAGCTAGGTACAGGAAAGCCGCGAGGCCCCCTTGTCTTTTGCATTTAATGTCGCATATTACGAAAAAATTCTGCCAGAACCCCTACCAAAAAATAGCC
>CAZEQY010000038.1:0-15312 GCA_964514655.1 uncultured bacterium | reverse complement strand
CGGAGGTCAAATTTATTAACTTAGGTTTCTGTCCAGAAAACGCCTACCACCTCAATCGCCTTTTGATAAGGGGGAAAGTGCCACAGCTAAATAGGTACAAAACCTTGCATGGACGAGGTCAATTTTTTTCTCACTATCAGCGCCCTGCAAGCGATCTCGTTGCTTTGACATCAGCTCAGAAACAGCTGTACGTACTTCATCTGCATTTGCTTGATTTGTTAGGCTTTTTGCTATTTTTGCAACTAATTCTGATTCTTTTTGATACCATTCAGTTCTTTTCAGTTCTAGTGGCGTGACGGAGGTTGCTGCAAGTCTAGTTGCCAAAGAATTCATAATATTTTTTTTCCTGATTTTAATTTAACACTTGATTAGCTTGATCATAGTTTTGAGGGGTTTTCCAAGTAGATCAACTACTCGTATAGAGTCGTTGCCAAATTGTTTTTGTAAACCGGATAGGAGATCATCTTTGTGGTCAGCACCTACTCGAACTACAAAGATTGGAGGTTCTTTTTGTGGGGCGCTAAGCAGTACTTGGGAAATTACACGGATAATTTTTTCCACTTGAAACTTTGATCGCATTGTTATTGTTAGCTGTGTAAGTTTCGTTCCTGAAAGTCCTTCAGGGCCATAAAGTAGTTCCTTAACATCATCAAGGGTGAGCTCGCCTTTTGGGTTGGTTTTTTGAACCTGTTCAATTTTAATTACTGCAAGAGCTTCTGCAATATATGACATAACTTCCCATTTTAAAGGAGTAATTGCAGCTAGGCATGCCTTAATTTGCGCTTCAAAGAATCGTTCCTTTTGCTCTACGGGCTGATGGGGAAGTGTATCATCAAGGATGCGAAACAAAGCCTTTACTAGATTGATGACTTGTACATGCTCCGGTGCCAAGTTTTTAAGCGAAAATGCCTGGCTAGAGCCTTCTTCACAAAAGCCCTTTTTTTGAGGTGAGTATGATGCAAAGTGGTCTTTTTCAAATAAAAGCTTTAGATATGGATCCGTATAAATACCAGCAAGTATATCTCCGAGATAGGAACGGGCACGAGTAACTAAGCAGCTATCCATGAGTAACTGGAGGGCTGTCGATGTAGAAAGCTTGTTATCACTTGCCAAAAGTTCTATTGAATATTGGTTAAGTTCTTTAGTCTCTATCAACCTGCTCTCTAGAAGACAAACAATATTTTCCTTAGGGTCGATTTTGGAAAGAGCGGTTGTTACCGCCATCTCCTCTGCATTTGTATGGTGACTATCTAGTGAGAGGACAATTCTTACACGACCTGATGGTTCCATATATTTCCTTAATTAAAGGAGAAAATATATCAAATTTAGTTGTTTTAATCTAGATCTTTTTTGCGGCAATAAACATGCAAATGCTGATAAGTGCTGTTAAGATAAAGGCCAGCATGTTTGGCCAAAAATGGGTGGGGGAGTTAAGCCCAAGAATGGGGTAATTGAGGTAGAGCCCCGTGAATAGCGTCAATGCTACTAGAGCAAAAAATATCCCGATGACTATGCATGCAGCTTGCTTCATATACTCTCATATACACCATATCTTGAAATTAATTTCTAGAAGATATATACTGATTGCTTATTTTTGCTGCCGATTGGGATACGGTACATTAGTATGTTCCATCAACGATATTTTTGATTAAGGGTTTTTGACCCACCTATACAAGCAAGGTTGATAGGCCCCTTTTTACCCCCCTTTTGGCAGCCCTTTCTATGCCCGTAGAGTTGAATTCGGGTCTGGCAGCATCTGGTTGTCGATGAGGTTTGCTTGGCGCCAGGAAATCCAAGTGGCTTTTATATAGTTAATTTATATGCTCTTTGCTAAAATTCTGCAATTACCTAAGGCATTAAAATGAGAAAAATTCTTATTCTGGCTGCGCTTTTTGCAACAACGGGGCTTTTTGCAGCTTCGCTGAGCGTTACGATAGCCCTTCCAGAAGACCTTGTCATACAGGTCAATGGTTGGTCTTACTACTCTAGAACCAATAATGTGACAGTAACTAACCTTTTTGACGGATACAACAGAATAACAGTCTTATCCAACGAATCAATAATTTTTGACCAAAAAGTTTTGTTAAAGGACGACTACCTCACAGAAATTACCTTTAACCGCTCTAATAAGGCTACAGTTGATCAACGTAAGCAGCTAGAGGGCGACGTAGTAGCAAACTGGAATATCTGGGATTATTAATTATAGGCCTAAGGCCACCGAAGGTGGCCTTGGGTTGAATCTTTATGCAAAAATGTTTCTTTTGGCTGCGGAGAATCCGCCTTGTGGTTTAGGTGCCTCTTGAGTTTTTCGAACAAAGGGGCTTTCCTTAAATCCAGCATTTGTTTTTGCTTGATTAGAGCGCGATCTGTCTATAGACATTGCCATTCTGAGTTTTATAAGATGGCCCCAGCTTTTGGGAACAATGCCATGTTGTTTAAGAAGGTCGGGGTCGTGCCATTTGTCCCATTCGCGAATCCAGGCAGATCTTATAAAGTGTGGAATTCCTTTATTTTCAAAAGTTAAATGCCTTAGACTTTCGTAATCCTTTTCGGCAGTTTCGCTATGATCTTTCATTTTGACGTAGGCAAAAAACTCTTTGTCTTCAGTTGCTGCCTGTCTTGCTGCCTTGGTGCGTCTTGTGTCATAGGCAACTTTTTTGTCACCGGGGGAGTCAGCAGGACCCGGCGGCATGGTTACAACATGGATGGGGTGTCTTCGATCGTAACCCTTTGTAGCCATGGTTTTTGCAAGCTGTGTAACAGCGGTGCCATCTCGCGTGGTATCCTTCATGCTCGCTTGCGCATAGCGTAGTTTTTTAACGCCTTCGTTGTTCAACAATTTTACTGGTGAAATTGGCGCTCGTTTTACAGGTCTGCCAAGTGCGGCTTGACTTGCTGTATCGACTTTCTCATCTCGTCGATTTCGTCTTTCTGTCGGTGCAGTAACTACTGGGGGGGTGTTTCTAATTGGTTCCATAATTATAACTACTTTTGTGAATTGCCAATTAGTATACAATACACAGGAATAAAAATCTATCAGACCTTTTGTATTACGACAACGTGAGCTGTTGTGGAATATTCTGTAAAGCCTTGGGGGATTTGAGAAAGGTGTCTTCCAAGAACTACCCCAAGATGTCGCACATCTGATGAAAGGTAGTTGATTGGTTCGTCAGTTTCTAGCGTCTCGTGAAGACGAATGGTTTTTTGCTGGTAGCCATTTTCAACTATTGTAAGGCCCTTTTGACTGGTAATGGCAGCAGTAAGATCGGCTAGATAGGACTCTCTATGATCTACTACCTCGTAACTTTCTTTTGAGCAAATAGAGCCTAGGACTTTGGGTAGGCTATTTAGTCTCTGAAATAACAAAAAGAGAAAATTTGCCGCCTCTTCTGGTGGCAAGTTAGTAATTTTTAGCACAAACCTATAGAAGGCCTCACCATAAAGCTCTGAAGCAGCGAGCAGGGTTTCTTTTGCAACTATTTTTGCTCCTATAACGCCCTTATCCATATAGGGAATAAGGATTTTTCCTTCTTGGGCATGCTTTTGTAAAAAAGGCTTTTGTTCAAATGGAAGGTCTGCAAGGATAAGTGCTTTGCCGCCAGGTTTTAGGGTTCGATAAAGAGCAGAAGCTGCATCCGGAAGGCGGTTTCTCTCGAGTGTATCAAAGACGTTGAGGGCAACAACTTGGGTAAGAGCGCTATCTTTTACGCCTGCAAGGGTGGTGGCATCTAGCTGTATATACTGGCCTATAGTCTTTTTTGATTCAGAAGTAACGATTTTGTTGTTGTAGTCGGAGTAGATAATAGAAGCATCTGGCACAAGCTCTGCAAGATAGGACTGTCCCTGTTCATTTAGCAGGTGCGAGCCGAGCTCTAGCACCGGCTCTTGAGTGATATGTTTTGTAAATAACTCTTGCATAAGGGCGGAAGCGGCAGGCTGAACAACGCGAAGGTTATCACGTGCAGTGGTGTACGAATGAGATCTATTGCCCCTTGAAGCAGTAAATTGTGAAAAAGATTCTTGCCAGTTGCCAAGGTCGCTAGCTATTTGGGAAGAAGAGCTGATAATGCTAATAGCATCTATTACCTTTTCTTTTAAAAGGGCAAGAGCTCCAAGAGCGGTAAGGCATACTTTAGTTGTAGTAGAAAATGAGCAAGACGGCGCCCAAAGTATGGCCGTTGCTGCGACATATCCTGCATGTAGAAAATTAAGACCCTGCATAGTTCATCAAATATAACACACGGTATAACTTGCGTAAAAGAGATTTTTACGCTATAATTATGCCTTTGTAGGTGGATTATGATTGAATCAGTTGAAGCAACTGCCAAAGCAGCTTCTTATGCTGCTATTGAAGAAAAATCAAGTTCAGTTCGAGCATCAAGTGGCGATCTTGTATTTGACGGTACGCCCGCTGATCTACAGAGAAAGCACCCTGAAATGTATGATAAATTTATTATGCAGGGGTTTGCCCTTCACATCGTGCATGAATGTCAGCATATGCACGATCACTATATGGAAGTAGTAAAGCGTTCTAAACAAAGTGGATAATCATTTTATTGTAGAATCTCATGAGCAAGATGGCCGCCTTGACAAGGTCCTCAAGGACCGTTTTGGCGATCTTTCTCGAACCTATTTTCAGTGGCTCATTAGCGAAGGCTATGTTTCTGTTAATGGTCAAATTGTAAAAAAAAGTGCTAAGCTTTCTTGTGGCGACGAAGTCGAAGCGCAGTTTGTACAGACTGAAGAGCTTGACCTTGTTGCCGAAAATATCCCCCTAGACATCCTCTTTGAAGATGAGTACATGATTGTCATCAATAAGCCTGCAGGGCTTGTTGTGCACCCAGGTCCCGGTAACTGGAAGGGGACATTTGTTAACGCCCTTTTATATCACGTAAAGACCTTAGAGCTTCATGACGATGTGCGTCCAGGCATCGTCCACAGGCTTGATAAAGATACCTCAGGTATTTTATTAGCTGCAAAAACAGCAAAAATGCACGCCATGTTATCTGATATTTTCTTAAAAAGAGAGATAGAAAAGCGCTACCTTGCTATTTGTGCCGGCAAGCCTTTAAAGCAAGTTATCGATGCCCCAATTGGGCGTCATAAAACTAATCGCAAGCTCATGGCCGTAGTAGAGACTGGCGGTAAAAATGCCCGTACGCATATTGATGTTTTGGCAAGTAACGATCGCTATAGCCTATTAGACATACTACTTGAAACCGGCCGCACCCATCAAATCCGCGTTCACCTTGAGCATATACGCTGCCCAATTGTGGGAGATGAGGTCTATGGCAAGCCGGTTGACGGGGTAAAGCGCCAGCTTCTTCATGCTTCGAGCCTTAAGTTTACACATCCTGTTACAAAGGAAAATATCTTTTTAAAGGCCCCGCTTCCTGAGGATATGCATTCTTTTATACAACTATTTGATTGTGTATAAATTCTTAGTGTGGCTAAGATGGGCAATAAGGGATACAACTACAAAAGTAGCCCGATAACAACGGAAGTGAAAACTATGAAAGAATTTGTAGCATACATCGTAAAGAACCTCGTAGATAATCCTGATAAAGTACGAATCAATGAGGTTGGCGGAACTCAAACATTGATAATTGAACTCGGCGTTGAAAAAAGCGATATCGGCAAAATTATCGGCAAAAAAGGCAAAACTATTAATGCCATCCGTACATTGCTTATGTCAGTAGCAAGCCGCAATGGTATCCGTGTAAACCTTGAGATAATCGAAGACGACAAGCCAGCTACGCATCCAGAATAGGCGTTTTGGCACTGCTATCTTCTTTTTGGAGTTACTAAAGCAAAAGTGCATTTTGCTTGCGTTATTCCTCTTGTCTTAATCGCCGATACCATGATACACCTTATCTATGCGTCGATTACTTGTATTTATAGTCATTACTATCGCCATTTTGGCACTCACAGGATATTACCTCCTACTTCAGAAAAATACCGTTAAAGACCACCTTACGCTCTATGGCAATGTAGATGTGCGCCAGGTTGATCTTGGCTTTAGGACCTTTGGAAGGGTGCATGAAATGCCTTTTCAAGAGGGTGACGCTATTAAAGCTGGTATGCTTATAGCAAAGCTTGATAAACAGCCCTACCTTGACGAAGTGCGTCAGGCTCAGGCCAATGTCTTATCAATAAAAGCATCATTAAAAAACCAAGAGCGCATAGTCAAGCGGCGAAAAGAGATTGTTGATCAAGGCGCTGTTGCACAAGAAGAATATGAAACAGACCTTGCAACGCGCGATGTACTCAAAGCAAATCTTGCTCAGGCAAAAGCTGCTTTAGGAGTGAGTCTCACGAACTTAAAAGATACAGAAATATATGCGCCAAATCATGGAACTATCTTGACGCGTATTCGTGAGCCTGGTGCAATTGTAAATATAGGTGAGCCAATCTATACACTTACTCTCACGCAGCCTGTGTGGATACGTGCTTTTGTGTCAGAGCCCGAGCTTGGGCTCATTTATCCCGGTATGAAAGCCGAAATATATACAGATACAAAAGGCTCTAAGGTGTATCACGGCCATATTGGCTTTATCTCTCCCGTTGCAGAGTTTACTCCAAAGACTGTGGAGACAACTCAGCTTCGCACAGACCTTGTCTATCGCCTGCGCGTTATTGCAGATAATCCGGATGAGGGTTTACGCCAAGGAATGCCTGTAACCGTGCAGTTAAAGCTGTGATAGTAACAGTATCTGACGTCTCAAAAATTTTTCCTCCATCCAAAACGCCTGCTCTTGCAAAAATTGATCTAGAGATACCTCGCGGCAAGATTGTAGGCCTTGTAGGGCCAGATGGCGCGGGTAAAACAACACTTGTACGCCTTATAGCTGGCCTTTTACAGCCAACAACAGGTTCTATAACTGTCGCTGGGCATAATACGATACGGGATGCGAGCGAGATACATGAACTCATCGGCTACATGCCCCAAAAGTTTGGTCTTTATGAAGATCTAACGGTTTTGCAAAATATGAACCTCTATGCGGACCTACGCGGTGTAACAGATAGAAATGAGACCTATAAAAAGCTTTTGCAATTTACAGGCCTTAGCCCATTTACAGGCCGCCTTGCAGGAAAGCTCTCCGGAGGCATGAAGCAAAAGCTAGGCCTTGCATGTGCCCTTATTAAAACACCGCAGCTTTTAGTGCTTGATGAGCCAAGTGTTGGCGTTGATCCGCTTTCGCGTCGAGAGCTTTGGAAGATGGTTCAAGAGCTACTTAAAGAAGACATTAGCGTCATATGGAGCACCGCCTATCTTGATGAAGCCGAAAAATGTGATGATGTGCTCTTGCTTAACGAGGGATCACTGCTTTATGCCGGATCTCCAGATACGCTCAAAGAACGCGAAAAGGGGCGTGTATATCTAGTTTCTGGTGCTAAAGGAAGTCGCAGGCAGGTGCTTGAAGAAGCATTAAAGCTACCAAACGTTATCGATGGCGTGATTCAGGGAAGTGATGTACGCCTCGTTGTAAAAGATACCGCCGGCATCCCCTTTGCTCTAAAATCAACAGAGCCTCGTTTTGAAGATGCCTATGTAGATATACTTGGAGGTGGGCCAGGCGGCGTTTCTGTGCTAGCTGAAGCTATGCCGATAATCAAGTCTGAACATGAGACTGTCATCGAGGCAAATAACCTCACAAAGCGTTTTGGCAGCTTTACAGCAGTAAATGACATCTCTTTAAACATAAAAGCAGGAGAGATCTTTGGCCTGCTTGGCCCAAATGGAGCAGGAAAGACAACGACCTTTAAGATGATGTGTGGGCTTTTGTCGCCAACGTCAGGCTCAGCATTTGTAAATGGCCTTGACTTGCAGCGCGCTTCCGGGGCTGCTAGAAGCTATATTGGCTACATGGCGCAAAAATTTTCGCTCTATGATAATTTAAGTGTTTTACAAAACCTTGAGTTTTTTGCGGGCATCTACAACTTAAGAGGCAGCAAGAAAAAAGAGGCTATAGAGGAGATGATAGAGATTTTCTCGTTCAGCCCACACCTTGATGAAAATGCAAGTATCTTGCCGCTTGGCTTTAAGCAACGACTAGCGCTAGCGTGTGCGTGTATGCACCGTCCGATCATTTTGTTTCTTGATGAGCCTACATCCGGGGTTGATCCAATAACGCGTAGAGAGTTTTGGAACCATATCAACGGTCTTGTAGAAAAGGGCGTTACCATTATGATTACAACCCACTTTATGGATGAAGCTGAATACTGTGATCGCATTGGCCTTGTCTATAGAGGAAAACTTATTGCTGAAGCTGACCCTGATACGCTAAAAGAGCAGGTGAGACAAGATGGGCAAAAGCTGCCCACGCTAGAAGAGGCCTTTATTCAACACATCATAGAGTACGATGAACAAAACCCGAGTTAAAGCCTTAATCATAAAGGAGTTTTTTCAGATCATCAGGGATCCAAGCAGCATCCTGATTAGCCTGCTTTTACCGCTTGTGCTGATCTTTGTGTATGGCTATGGGGTATCTCTTGACTTAGACCATTTGAGGATTGGCCTTGTGCTTGAAGAGGATTCTGATGATGCTGTAAGCTTTGCTGAAAGCCTTGCCTACTCTCGCTATTTTGATGTAAAGATTGCCCATAGCCGCCAGGAGCTAGAGCGCGATATGGCAAGTGGAGCCATACGAGGTATGGTGATAGTGCCGTCATATTTTTCCCGCTTTTTAAAGACGCCGGGAGATGTTGCGCCAATTCAGGTGATTGCTGATGGGAGTGAAACAAATACAGCAAGCTTTGTGCAAAACTATGTGCAGGGGGCCTATCAAACATGGCTCAATATAAAAAAAGCACCTGATCAGCCACCTGTAGGCTCTCAATCAAGATACTGGTATAACGAGCAGCTAGAAAGCCGTAACTTTTTGATTCCGGGCTCATTAGCCATCATCATGACACTCATAGGAACGCTCTTAACAGCCCTTGTAGTAGCTAGAGAATGGGAGCGCGGGACTATGGAGGCGATGTTGTCTACTCCTGTACGTGTTGGAGAGCTCTTACTTGGCAAATTTATTCCCTATTATCTCTTAGCTATGTGTTCTATGTCGATATGTCTGATTATTGCTTGCTATGTGTATGATATTCCCTTTAGGGGTACGCTTCTATCGCTTTGGCTTGCAACATCGTGCTTTTTATTTGCAGCTTTAAGTCTTGGGATACTTACCTCTACAGTATCTAAAAGCCAGCTTGTTGCCTCGCAGGTGGCTTTGGTGATAGGGTTTTTTCCTGCCTTTATGCTTTCCGGATTTTTATTTGAAATAGCAAGTATGCCCTACATCATACAGTGCGTGACTTATATTATTCCTGCTCGCTATTTTGTTACCTGCTTACAAACGGTGTTTCTTGTAGGGGATGTGTGGAGTCTACATGCAAAAAACATTCTATTTATGCTTTTTTTGGGAAGCATCCTATTTTTGCTCACGTGTAAAAAGACTGTAAAGAGGCTAGATTAATGCTATCTCGCATCATGGCACTTATCATAAAAGAGATCCTGGTGCTTTTAAAGGACCCAAAAGCTCGCTATGTGCTTATTTTTCCGCCGTTAATTCAGCTATTTATCTTTTCTTATGCAGCGACACTCGATGTAAAAAATGTGCCTATTGGCATCCTCAACCTCGATAATGGCGAAAAGTCTGTAGAGCTTGTCCAGCGTTTTATTGGCTCTCCTATGTTTACAAAGATCATCTTTTTAGAGTCTGCAGATGAGATCCCTGAGTTTTTGGACACGCAAAAGGGGCTAGTTGTTGTGTCGATAGATGAGCAGTTTTCGCGCAATATCGATGCTAAAAAGCATGTAGACATACAGCTACTCTTTGATGGCAGAAAGTCAAATGCCACGCAGATTGTAGCTGGCTATATTTCGCGCATCTTGCAGCAGTATAATGAGGATCTTACTGTAGAGCCTGTCTCAAAGATTTTTCCCCGCAACTGGTATAACCCGAATTTACTTTACTACTGGTACAATGTGCCGAGCCTCTCTGCTGTTCTTACAATGGCTCTTGGACTTATTATCACATCGCTTTCTGTTGCAAGAGAGCGCGAGATGGGCACCTTTGATCAGCTGCTTGTATCTCCTGCCACGCCTCAAGAGATCATGCTGGGCAAAATGTTGCCCGCTGTTATTATTTCACTCGGAGAAGCAACACTTATAATACTAGCTGCCATCTTTATCTTTCAGATACCCTTTACGGGGCATCTTATGGTGCTTTATTTTGGCCTTTTTGTCTTTGTGTGCTCTATTGTTGGAGTTGGGCTTTTTATCTCGTCGCTCTGTTCAACACAGCAGCAGGCTATTTTGGGCACCTTCTGCTTTATGTCGCCCTCAGTGCTTCTTTCAGGCTTTGCGACTCCCATAGAAAATATGCCCACATGGCTGCAGTATGTAACCTATATAAACCCTCTACGCTACATGCTCGTCATCGCCCGCGGCCAATTTTTAAAAAATGTCCCCTTTGACATCGTCATCAACAACATCTGGCCCATGGCCCTTATCGCCCTTTTTACCCTCACCGCCTCCACCTGGTTCTTCCGCCGCAAACTTGGCTAGGTATTCTTCTAGCTAGATATAGGCAAAAAACCAACTCTTGAACGTAATCGGGTTTATAACTGTCTTTAATACAGAAAATCATGTAGGTGTGCTATAGAGTGGTTATATGAAAAAGATTTATAAAAGTGGTGCAGTACTTGTAGCGTTAAGTGTTTTTGCGCTTGTCTTTGTTTTTTCTTCAGATGTTGAAATGGCTTTGCCGCAACATGTTGTGCTGGCAAGAGAGCTTGAAGCACATGTGCGGCCTGAGAATAACAGCTATCAGCATAGACCATCTATAGTGAAGCTTAAGGGGATACATGGTAGCGATAGGTATGTCTGTCATACAGATTGTAGCGGCCTTGTAGGGGCGCTATTTCGCTATTCGTATGGATACACAAAAGAAGATCTTAGGCATTGGCTACAGAGGCCTTCGGGCAGGGGTATAAGCTTTTTTGAGGCGGTCTCTCACGATCGCGGTTTTAGGCGAATAGAGCAAGTCCAGGATATACTTCCCGGTGATATTCTTACCTATAAATTGCCCCCGGGTGCGGGCAATTACGGTCATGTCATGATTGTGAATGAAAAGCCAAGGCAAATAGAACAGCGTCGCTGGGCAGTAGGCATTATCGACTGCACAGGTAAAGGTCATGGCACAACTGACAGCCGCTATTTAGGTGATAACAGGTATCATAGCGGCATAGGCAAGGGCGATGTCTGTATCTATAGCGATCAAGATGGAACCATCACAGGCTTTGCCTGGAATACAGCTAGCTCTACAAAATGCTATACCACTGACATGCGCCCCTTTGTTGTAGGGCGGCTTACGTCTTATCCGTAATCTACCCTTTTGTAAAGGTTTCCTCTGTTTTAAGGGCAAAGTTTAGCATGTCATGTAGGGTTGCTTTATTATCTCCGCAGCCTGCCGGTAGTGTTATGCACTGGGCGCAGGTGCTAAATGCGACCTTTTTTCCATGAAATTCAATAGAAAGACGTCCTTTATTAAGAGCCGGAACACCTATCATCAGCTTAAGTAATTTTTGCAGTTTTGACTTATCAAGGGAAAGAATCCACTCCTTTACCCATCCACGTGTGTGCATAGGCACTGATTGAGGAAATTCAAATTTTTCCACCACTTTTTTTGCGGTGAGAACGCCTTGTAAGCGCTCTTCAAGTTCTAAGGGTATCATCTTTTGAACCGTTTGGATGGTGGTTCCTGTAAAGCGAGACTCCTTCATGCCTTGCCATATAGCAAAGCATGGGGTGAGATCTTGCTGCATTGCCTCTGCAATGCAAGCTCGCCGATCAGGATCAGAAAGGTGCTGGGCATGCTCTTGGATGGTTCTTGCGTCATCAACATTTACTGAATTCATTGCTTCATAGATCTCAAAGAGGTCCATAAAGGTCTCTTCATCAAGATTCTCAAAGTCTACATGCAGGTGTTTTTCGCGAATTTTAGTAAGAGCCATAAATATAGCGGGGTCTATCTCTTCGCCAAAATTAAAACCCTCTTGCGAGTTTAGGCAAAACATAAAGAGTTTTCCAAGCTTTTGCAAGATGTCTTGCTGTTCTACAGTAAGTTTAAGGCTTTGGGGGCGAAAAAGGGCTTCTGGTTTCTTTTGAAACAGCTTGCATATTGCTGAAACTATGTCATGAATAACTTCTCGTGCAGGACCTCCTAGGTCAATAGCTGGTTCATCAGTTATAACAACTCTAAGAGATGTTTTATCGCTCCTGTCAATAAGTGCCACTAGTCTATTTAAGACTACAACCGGCTGCTCTATAAGCTCACGTCTTGAAAGGTGTAGCACAATATGCTGATCTTGACGTGGAGCATCGTGTCGGTGGGCATAGGCATGTTGTAGTATAAGCTCGATTCTCATAAGGATGCTTAATTGCCTTACATGAATAAGCACGTGGTGTATATGCAAGCTTGGAGCAGAGTGACAAAGGATGTTTCTAAGAGTTGCTATAAGAGAAGTTCTGTCATTATCATCAGCCATGTCGAGTGTGTTCTGGATTATTGCAGGAACATACGCACAGTCAGTACACAGGCCTAGAATTGGGTATAACTCTTGTAGGCGCTCAGGTGTTTGAAGAGTTCTTCTCACAAGGCTTAGTATATCTAAAAGTGCATTAGCTGCTATTTGAGTGTTTGGCGGAAGCATACAAGCTGTGTGATGTACTACCTCGAGACGATTTGTGGGTGAGTATTCTAAGAGCCGCTCCTTTAGTGCTGGCCATTGATTTACATTAACTTTAGTGAAAATTGCAGCTAAATCTTGGAGAAATGGGGCCATTCGCTCAGGTGTTGCAAGGGCGGTACACCCGCTAAGACACTGTGCATGGTGGTGATCTGTGCACATGCACAGCATAGTGCAAATAGCGTTAAGAGCTTGTTCGCGATGCTCTTTCGGGACACAATTGAGCATCTGGAGGAGTATAAGGCGTTTTCGTGCGCTTGGTAGTCGTTCTTTTACAGAAAGTGCAAGTGGTAGCAGTTCTCCATCCAGCCGGCTAGCAGCATTTCTAAAAAACTCTTTATCTATTGAGCCATCAAGATCTGCAAAGAGCATGCAGGTTTGTTGCTTATGTCGTATTGCTACAAGGCTAGCAATTGCGGCTGATCGAAGATCGCCTTGTGCTTCAACAGGCAGTGTGCAGAATGTTCTTGTGGCATCATCCGCAGTGGTAAAGAGGTTTTTTACCGTTTCTCTTTCTGCTGAAGTAAGTTGTCGTAAAAAGAGTTCATACTCTCCAATTCGTAGCTCTTGTACACAAGGAGGTAGCGGCTCTCCTAAAGTTTTACATAGTGTTCGAAATGGGTCTAAACTAAACATATATAACTCCTAAACTATTAAGCCCAAAGAGTATATAGTGTTTATTTATTTTATTCAAGCCTTCCAAGGCCTTTCGCAAGGCTTTTATGAAACATGTATTGAAAGAGCCAGATAGCGCCTCCTAAAAAGAGGATATTTAAGCCCAGGCTTGTCCAGAAATAGCCTGCCGGGAATGTGCCCTCTTTGAGGATAATTCTCATCCCTTCAAATATATATGTAGTGGGTAAACACCAGCTAATCGTTTGTGCCCACGCTGGTAAGACGGTAACCGGGTAGTAGACAGCGCTAAAGGGAGCAAATAGGCTGCCCACCATCCACGCAAACATCTCTACAGAGTGGCCCCACCAGATGATGGCACTTGATGCCAAAAAGCCTATTGACCAGCCAAAGATAAGAAGCAAGGCTGCAAAGGGGATAAATGCCCATCCAACGGTAAAGACATTTAAGGCGTACAGGATGTAAATAGCACACGAGACAAATACTATTGTAAAAAATAGTTTACAAAGTGAGAGGAGCAGTAAGCCACTTATCCACTCCGATATTTTAAGTGGTGTTGAAAAGAAGTTTACAAGGTTTCTTTGCCAAAATTCCTGCAACAGACACACCGATATATCTACAGAACCTCTCCAGCATATCTGCCAAAAGATGAGACCTGTCATCAGTATGAGGGGTAGGTTTTGATTTGGAAGACCCTGCTTTTGTATCCATACCGACGTTAGGCCCCAGAGCAAGATGTCAACAAGGGGAAAGTAAAAAAGATCTGAAAGGTGATGTAGTCCCTTTCTCATCACATAAAAGTAGCGATAAAATACTCCTAGGATGCGGCTCCAGCTCATTCTTTATTTCCTGCAATTTTGAGAAAGTAGTCCTCTAAGGTTGGCTCTATTACCTGGATGTTGACGTATGAGACGTTATGCTGCATAAGCTCGTGTAAAAAGGGTGGAATATCTTTTTCTTCAAGCTTGCATGTGATAAAGCGATTGTCTACTTCAAAGCTAATGCCCTTAAGCTTGGCAAGGTGCTGCGTGCGCTTCATGCCGTCGACAATTGTTAGGCATAGCCTATGGAGCTTGATGCTCTTTGCTAAGTTTTTGGGTAGATCATCAGCAATGATTTTGCCCTCTTTTAGCACGATCACTCTATCGCAAAGTTCTGTAACTTCTTGCATCTTGTGGGATGTAAAGAGGATAGAAACACCGCTTTTTTTCTGCTGATCAAGTAAGAATGTGCATACATCGCGCGAGACATCGGGGTCTAGCGAGGCTGTTGGCTCATCGAGCAGTACGACCTTAGGTTCAGTAAAAAAGGCCTTCACAAGCATAAGGCGCGTTACCTGTCCTGCAGAAAGAGATGCCACCTTTTCATTTCGTTTATCATAGATGCCAAAGCGCTGTAGCAAGGGGTCTGCACGTTCCATAGCATCTTTAATGCCATAGAGGCGGCCATAGAAGCGTAAATTTTCTTCGACAGTTAGTACAAAAGGCAGGCTTGCATAGGTACTTGCAAAGGAAATATGCTGAAGTGCACGTTCGCGATGTTTAAAAAAATCCTGCCCAAAATACTCTATAGACCCTGACGTTGGGGCCAAAGTTCCGAGCAGCATCTGAATGGTCGTTGTCTTGCCGGAGCCATTTGGTCCAAGCAGGCCCAAAATTTCTCCGTGCTTTAGCCCAAATGAAATTTCATCAACAGCCGCTGCCTGAGATTTTTTGCCATACACCTTTCTAAGCTTTTCAACTTTAAGAACATGACTCATATAGTCATACTACTTCGATATACAATTAACCTCAAGAATTGCTTCAAAAATCACTATTCGTGCCCGCGCACGCATGTTAATGAAACAGGATAAGCAGGATCGCAAGCGGCAGGATAGGCAGGCATACGCATCAGGCTAAGAAGCAAAAATCACTCTTAAGTGCCAGGAAGCTA
>CAZEQY010000037.1:0-15489 GCA_964514655.1 uncultured bacterium | reverse complement strand
GCTCCTTCGCTAGCCCCAGACTCGATCTTGTGCCTGTTCGTTCCACTGTTCGACACTGGGTGCCTCCTTCATCAAGATACCCCCCAAATTCTGTCCACTTAAATCCCGGAGCGCAAGACAAACAGTACGGAGGTGCCGGTAAGGCAGTCGAGTGCTCGGCGAATTACAAAACTGTATGCTGAAGGCGAGAGACTTTCCCAGTGGCATCTTTCGCAGGTGATGCAGCAATCGACGGTGTCCTTCTCCAAGAAGCTTTGGTAATTAGGGAAGATCGATGCTGCCTCTTTTTGTTGATTCTTTGGTGCGGGTTTGTGATATCGTGACTTGTCATGAATATCGACGCTGGAGGAAGTCTTGGATAGCGTTCAGGTAGCAAACTCTCGAGTTCTTTGCGTCCTCGACGCCGATCGGATCCACGAGTACGTCTTTTCTCCACGGCAACTGCGGCTCGTCCGCGGAGCCAGCAGCCTGCAGGCTGAACTCAACCTCACAGTATTGCCGGAACTCGTCACGAGCAACCGTGGCCAATTGATCTACGCCGGAGGCGGCACCCTCCTTGCGGACTTTAAGGATTCGGAAGGCGCAAGAGCCTTCGAACAGGCGGCCAAGTCGGAGTTTCGGAAACGAACCGCAATTGCAACCGCCAGTTTCGCCTCGCTGCCCTTGTCAGATGGCGGATTCGCGCCCACCTGGGACAAGTTGCGTGCTCGCTTGGAGCAGGTCAAGAGCGGGCGGCAGGAAAGGCGTGCGAGCATTAGTAACCCGTACTGGAAACGATGCGAAGCGTGTGGTGTTCATGCTGCGGAGAGTTTCGTCACCACACCTGGAGGTGCACCGGAAGCCTACTGCCGCGCCTGTCGCCTGCGATTGGAGCAGAGCAGCGAGTCGAGGTATTTTCGCATCGTGAAGTCGCGCTTCGGTTTGCAGGCGCGGCCTCCGCGGGACTTTGAAGAGATGGGAAGCCTGGCCACGCCGGAAGGGTATCTCGGCTTCGTCTATCTAGACGGCGACCGGCTCGGGCGATGGCTGAGCGAACGTGTCCAAGACGAAGACGATTTCCGGCGATTGAGTCGTGAGATTCGCGAAGGAATGGAGGCGGCGGTATTCGGCGCGGCTGCCGCGCTCTGCGACGGGGATACCAGGATTGCGCCATTCGAGATCCTTTTGCTCGGTGGCGATGATGCGCTGGTCGCGCTCGCCGCAGATCGGGTTGCGTTTTTTTTGCGGCGATTCCACGAATCGTTTCAGGAAATCAACCTGTCGTACTCCGCTGGGGTTGTGTTGACGCACTCTCACTACCCGATCGCGGACGGGATCGCGGAGGCCGAGAAACTGCTTCGCGCCGCAAAATCGGAAGGTGGCGGCAGGGTCGATTACCGGCTGATTACGGGTTCGGCGCCGGACGCCAACCCGGATGAATCGGGCCGTCGGCGCAATACGATGCGTCCCTACACACACTCCGATTGGTTTGCCTTGACCGATCGAATCCTGGAATGGAAGAAGGCTGGGCTTCCGCGCAACAAAGTGAACGATCTGTACCCGTTGGCCTACGAGGAGCCGGAGCAGGCTGAATTCGAGTATCTTTATTTGCGGTCTCGTTTGTCCAGGCAACAGCGCGAGTTGTTGAACCGCTCCATGCCTACCCTCCGGGATGAGAATGGCCGAACCCCAGCCGCTGATCTGGTCGAACTGTGGGAGTTTGTGTCGTGATTGTCCCGATTAAGATTCAATTCGCCAGCAGTTTTCATCACGGCAGCGGCTTCGGGATTGCCGGTTTGGTGGACCGGGGCGTATTGCGGGACGGAGACGGGATGCCCTACATTGCCGGGTCCAGTCTCAAGGGGCGTTTCCGGCACGCCTTACTGCGCATAGAGGGCGACCTGGAGGTGTGTGCTGACCCTGCGGGAACGGGCGCATTCTGTCGGAATCCCAGCCGGCAATGCCGGTTGTGCCGCCTGTTCGGGTCGCCGTGGAGCCGGGGTGAGTGGGAATTCGGGGATGCTTTTCCCGGCGAGGAACTCGCGGATGCTGTGCGAAGCCTGGAAAAGATCCGGATCGGCGCATTACACAGCGACAGCACCGTTCGGCGCCAGACGAGTATGGATCGCGCGCTGGGCAAGGTCCGGGAGCAATTGCTTTTCTCAAGCGAAGTGCTGGATGGCGGGTGGCTGTTTGTCGGGGAGGTTGGCGGGGTGCGGCCTGAGGATCTGAGCGTATTGCGGCACTGCGCCAAGGTGGTTACCCATTTGGGTTCGGGTCAATCACGGGGGCACGGCCGATGCGAGATTACGGTGTTGGAGACCAAGCCGGTATGAGATACAGGGTTTCGGTGCGGCTTCTGAGTCCGCTGGCAATTTCGGCAACGCAGGCGAGTGGTAACTTTCTGGAAACACTGCCTTATATCCCTGGAACCGTATGGCGGGGAGCCTTGGCGGCCCGGGCCATTCGGGAACGTAGCCTGGCTCAACCGGAAACGGACCCCTGGTTTCGCGAGACTTTTCTCGAGGGCAAGTTCCGGTTTGGAGATTTGCGCATTCGGGGCGGGGAGGTCTGGCCTCTTTCAGGGCGTCAGTGCCGCCAGTACGGGACGTCACACGGCGATGTGGATTTCCTGATCGGAGCGGGGCGGCAGCAGAGCCTTATTGAGGAGTGTCCTGCCTGCGAGGCCAAGCTGGAGCGGCCCCGGCATTTCATGGTCCGCCAGGGACGGGAATGGAAGGGCGTTGAGCCGAGAACCCGCATGACCGGACACAGCGCGATCGATCCCTGGACAATGCGAGCCGCGGACGGACAGCTGTTTCAAACGGTGATCGTCGAGCGTGGCGAGATCTTCAGCGGGACGCTCTGGGTGGATGACGAGGTCGCCGCTGGGGACTGCAAATCCTTGGAAGAGTTCCAAACCAGGAGGCTCACCCTGGGTAGGGGGAGTACACGCGGGCAGGGGATTGCCGAACTTCATTTGAGTCCCGCAGAAATAGGCTCAGAGACTGAAGCGAAGGAATCGTTGCGGAGCCGGCTGCTTGCTCTCAATGATGCATGGGACAGGGCAGATGAGGTGGTGTTCTCGCTGACCCTCGGATCCCCATGCATCGTCTTGGATCGCTGGCTGCTTTCCCGCTCCTATCCCTCGACCGCCGATTTGGCGGAAGCTTGCGGCGCCCCGGAGGGAACTTTGGACGGGTACCGGCTGGTGAGCCAGTATTCTCAGTGGACACGAACGGCTGGGTGGAATGCGCAAGCCGGGCTTCCGAAGTCGAGCGAATCAGCAATCGCGGCCGGATCTTCGTTCTTGTTCTCCAGACGGATTGAGCCGGGAGAACGGGACCAGGAGTTAAATCGGGTCGCTGAGCTTTTTGCGGCGTTTGACAGGGGGGTTGGAGAGCGTTGGGAAGAGGGCTTCGGTGAGGCCGTGTTCTGTCACGAATACCACTTCACCCGCCAGAAGGGAGCCGTAAGATCATGATGCGCGCTACGGATCTGTATCGACGAGATCGTCTGTGGAACGGCTTGACCTCGTGGCTGCGCCTTCGCGCCTGGCTGGAGGTTCATGGCGGCGACTGGCTCCGCGTGACGCCAAGCCAGATGCGGCAGCTGTACCGCGAGATCAAGCCTTGCGAAACGGTGGAAGGGCTGTTGCGGAAGATTACGGAGTTTGAGGACGCCTTGCGCCGGCGAAGCTCCGCGCGCAGAAGCCCGTGGCTCACGGAACGGGAAGGCGAGTCGGTTCTGGCGCACCTGCGGATCCTCATTGGGAAGACGGCGGAAAGCGCTTTGACCGGAAACTCCCACCGGGTTCGATTGGGAAACGAGCGATTAGGAAATGAAAGTGGAAGGGAGTTCCGTCAGATGCAGGTGGCGCGAGAAATCCTGGACCGGTTGTTGACCTACTACAAGGCAAAGGGGGCGCTATGAGCTTCTTGCAACTGAAAAGCCGATACATTCTGGAAGGCAGGCTCAAGGTTACCGAAAGCGTGCACATTGGGAGTGGCGAAGCGGGTTTTGACACCGATGCCGCATTCCTCCACGACAGCAAGGGAAGATTTTTGCCGGGATCGTCGCTGCGGGGAGTGATGCGGACGGCGGCGGAACGCATTCTGCAAGGGTTGGGCGGACAGCGCGGCTGTGTGCTCTTTGAGGTGGGGAGCCACGACAAGTGTCTGACTGCTGCGGAACCGGGCCGGCAGGAAGCCGCACGCAAGTTGCCGCCGGCAAAACTGCGGCGGTTGCTCTGGAACGAAGGGGGGCAATGCGATATCTGCAAACTGTTCGGTTCACCCTGGGCGGCCTCGCGGCTTCGAATAGAAGACGGCAGGATTGCCGGGAATCACTCGTTCGAGATCCGGGACGGGGTGGGTATCGATCGCGACACCGAAGCGGCGAAAGAGCAGATCAAGTACAACTTCGAGGTGCTGGAACCCGGGCAGGACACGCATTTCGGTTTTCGGATCGAACTGGAAAACGGCGAGAACTCCGACTTCGCGCTGCTGGGCATGCTTCTCGAGGAACTGAAAAGCGGCCGGCTGCTTGTGGGCGGCAAGAAGGCGCGTGGCTTCGGGCAAGTCAAGCTGAACCCGGACTACAAAGTGCAGTACTTCGATGCCGCGCGCAAGTATCCTCTTTCTGAGTTCCTGCAGACAGGCAGATGGAAGGAGACCACCGGGCGCGAATTCGAGTCCAGTGTCATTCAACCGGTCATGAAAAGCTACTTCGCCTGAGGGGGTGATTTGCAAATGCTCAAAGCTGCTTACAACGAACTGGAATTGACTGTTCTGTTGCAGGGGCACTCGCCGCTGCTTGTCAAAGACGGCCGGTTCACGGATCAAGTAAAGAAAGACTGGAACCTGGGCGATTCCGCGCCACATGCCATTTTCATGTGCCGTGACTCGATGAACAACCTCCGTCCGGCGCTGGAATCGGGACGATACTCGACGTTGGATTACTTCATCCCGGGCAGTTCCCTGAAAGGTTCGTTCCGAGCCCATCTCGAGCGAGTGTTGCGGGGCATGACAAGCGGATCGGAAGAGGATCGTATTTGCGATCCTCTCGATGAGGAGCATTCGTGCTCCCGCGTGCTGGCGCCGCAGGGCCGGGATCATGCCGATTTCCCGTACCGGGGCGCCTGCCCGGTGTGTCAATTGTTCGGCTATACCTTGCAGGCGGGACGCATTCGCTTCTCGGATGCGGCTCGAGTCAAAGGGTCCGCGGAGGTTGTGCAGAACGTCTCAATCTCGAGGCAGACAGGGAGCGTACTGCGTCCTCATTTCTCCCTTTCGATTGTGGGAGCTGAGTTCCGGTTTCAGATTCGCCTGCGGAACTTCGAGTTGTGGCATCTGGGGCTGCTGGCCACGCTGTTTTCGGAACTTAGGGCGCGGCGTGTAAGCATCGGATCGGCAAAGAGCAGGGGCTCCGGCGAAGTGAGTGCTACTGTCAGCGAAGCAAGACTGACCTATTTGGGCAGAGCGGCTCATCAAGTGGATCTGGCTGGCATTGCTGAGCTGTCGAGTCCGCAGGATGAGACAAGGTATGGTTTCGTGGCGCGGCCTTCCGGGCAGCCGCTGATCCCTCTCACAGAAATCGTTACCGCCCAGGGGGAGCATCTGCCCTGGCGAAAGAGCTACGTGATCGATGCGAGCCGGTTGTGGGAAAAAACTCGAAGTTCCTTCTTGGATCACTGGTGGTCGGCCGGGTGCGGATTACTCAAGGACCGCGTGGCGCGGGGCTTTGCTCCCGAAGCGAAAAGTGAGGTTGGCGCTGAGGGAGTGAGTCCCGATGCCTAGCCGGATCGGGAGCTTTGTGGCGGGCGATCTCCACGGGCACATCGATTGGGGCCGTTACGACTGGGCGTTTATCGAGTCCCCGTGGCAGACGACTCTGTTGGATATCCGCGGCGCAGCACCCGGTGAGGACCCGCAAAAGGAAATAACCCGGGCGGTTCGCGCCGTGCTGTTCGGCGCCACCTGCGAGATGCGCTGGGTCAAAAAAAGGGACCGCAGGTTTCATTGTGTCGCCATCGAGGACGGTGAACAACCCTCTCCCGGCCAACCAGACGCCGTACTCGACTGGACTCCGCTATCGCGGCTCGAAGACCGGCGTCATATCCTTTGGGGGGAACCCGATGGCGAAGCCTGGTGGGAGTCACGCATCCCAAGGGAGATTCGGGAATACCCGAAAGAACTGCAAGGCAAGCGCGTATGCATGGTGGTTCGGGAGTACGAGTTCGAGCCGCCCCCGGGGACTGCCGATGGGGGGCAAGTCGAACCATCGGTCGTCTTGACGCGCCTGGTGGGCTTCGAGGAGGCGTTGTTGTCATAATGGCGGTCCGGCATCCGTATCACTTCGCTGGTTTTCGCAACATCCTGAACCGGGAGATCCCGCATCGCTACCCGCCGGGCGGACGGTCCGGGACATTCTCCTGCAAATTGACCACCTTGACGCCGCTCTGCCTGAAAGCTCATTTTGCGGCTCTGCGGGCAAAAGGCGAGGCCCCGTTTCTCACAGGGAGTTCTTTGAAGGGAACTGTGCGTTCGTTTCTGCAACTGTTGGGGGCGGGCTGCGGGATGCAGTACGAGTACATTCCAAGAAAGGGCCAGGCCGAATGGACGCCGCCGGAGCTTGGCGAACTGTCGGCATGCGCGTCTGGCGAAGCCTGTCCGGTTTGCCGGCTGTTCGGGTACGTCTACGGCACTTCCGCCTGGGCTGCCAAGGTTCGTTTTCATGATTCCGAACGCGCCGGAGATTGGAATTCTTCGCGATGGATGCCCATGCTTGACGGCAAAGCTCGGATGGAATCGCAAGGCCCGTACCGTGCCGGTTTTTATGCCCCTTCCGGTCAGCCGGCGGGATGGAAATACTACTTGCATTCGAAAACCTTGACCGGTGTGGATTTCCGGTTTCACAGTCCGGACTGCGTTCCGGCTGGTGTGTCCTTTGCGTTTCGAGTAGACTACCAGGGGTTGACTCCGGAGGAATACGCTTTGCTGCGTTTTGGTTTGGGCCTGCGCGAGGACTCCAGAAAGATCCAATGGCATCACAAAGTCGGGTATGGCAAGCCTCTGGGCTACGGGTCGTGTCAGGTCGAGGTCGAATCGCAGGGCGGCGGCCTTCCGGCCTCTTCGGCTGAGGACGACGCAGCCATCCTGGAAAAGTACTTGGGGGATGCCCGGTACGTCGGAAGGCTGGCCAAGCACCTCGATTTCCTGAGGGCTGCCGACGCGCTTCAGTATCCCGGAGGCGCGTGGCTGCAGGACAACCCGAAGGGGTCGATCGCGGATTACGAGACATGGCTTGCGAGCAATGCCACACCGGTTCCTCCACCAAAGCAACCTCCGCCAATCATAGACGCTCCCGCGGGCAGGGTCACCTTGCGTGTCACCAGTTGCAGGAACAACGTGGTGAAGGCTGAAACCGTCGAGGGGTTCGGGGAGCGTCAGGTTCGGTATCGCGCCTCCTGGACAGTAAAGTCTATGTTTGACCGCAAGAACGCGGGGGATCTGGTCGAAGCGGAGGTGGTCGGTGTGGATAGCAGGGAACTTACGTTGCGGGTAAGGGTTTCATCGTGACGGCCGAACCGGTTGTGATTTTCTGCACGGTGGGCACCACGGCTCTCTATGCCGAACTCCTGCTGCAGTCGGATCGGGACACCCTGCCGGACCTGATGCGGGAGCATCGTGGACTTGGGGATGATGCCGCGGACTTGCAGGATTTCGAGCGACTCCATCGCCTGCGCGCCAGAGTCCTTGCGGCCCACCATGCCGGCTGGAGCGTGCTGAAAACGCGCAAGATCCCGCTCAGCGGCGACAACCTGAAGCGAACGTCAGCCGAAATGACGAGTCTTTATGGCTTATGTCGGAGCACTGGCGTGGGTCTCGGCCGCCTACTGCGCCCGGGTGAGGACCGGTTGGTGTTTCTGGCTGCCGCAAATCACAACGGCAAGTGGGCGGCGGAGGTAAACAAAGACCTTGCCGAGATGTATCTGTTTGAAGGATCCGGGATTTCGACGCCGGATGTGCAGATCGAAGAGGTTCAAGGGTTGGAGGGCACTGGACCTGACTTTAGCGATATCGTTCCCGCACTAAAGGCGTTGCTCGAAAAGCATAGTGTCGGGTGTCGAGATGTGCGATGCAACTTCACGGGCGGATACAAGGGCGTGATCCCGGCGCTCACGTGGGTTTGCAGCAATGATCTGCCGAAGGTCCAAATGTTCTATCAGCACGAACAAATGGCCGAAATCTGCCGGATCGATCTTCGCCGGGGGGAGCAACCCACGACGAGCCGGGAGCCTTTGACCAGATGATGAAGACGCTGGGTGAGTTTCTTACCGAACGCGAGCACAAATTGCTGAACGGAGTCGCCGAAGATAAACGAGCCTTCCTATTGCTCGCGTTGGATGAGAGCAACGAGTGGTCGTGGGCCTATCGGCAACTGGACCCTCATGCCGGGACGTCGGATCCGCTCTCGTTGGAGACCGACCTCCGTAAATTCTTGAGTGTGTTCGATGACAGGGGTCTATTCCTCTATGATTCGAACTTCCGTAAGATTAGGCGATTTGCGTTGACTCGTTACGCATTCGGACTTTTGTGGTGGGTGTACAAAGTATGGCGAGTTCCGGGAGGACGTTGGCGGTGGGTCCGCGATTATGCGATGCTGCGGTTCCCGCTGTCGATGTTGCTGGCCTATGGCTCGATCCTCGGCGCGGGTGACTTGAAAGAGTGGATCGGCGAGCTTTCCTGCAAATTTCCCTTTGTATTCGTTGCGCTATGCACCCTGATCATCATCTGGCTGCTTTGGCTGAACATCCACGACAAACTAGGCCGGGGCGAGCATGGAACCGGCCGATTGTTTGCGCGGACCTCGATAGTTGCTCTTCCGCTTGTGGCTTGGAGCGCAGGGTTGAATTGTCTTGTCTGGTGGTTTGGGTGTGCGATTGGCAAGACAGCGCTGGATGGGCCGTTCGATTGCAAACTGGTGGGCGTGACTGCGGTCGCGGCGCTCTTCTCGATCATCGGCCAGTATGTTTTTTCCGGTGGCAAGTCGATCGCAGAACCCTTGTAGCAGATTATGGAACAGGAATCGAAGCATCAGCCCACCGCAGGCGGCGAAGGGTGGGTCACCTTTCCGATATACCCGATGCAGTTTGTCTTTCGGACACAAACCGAGTTTCATGGGCCTGCGTATCTCGGCGGACTGTTTCGGGGGGGATTCGGCAAGTACTATCGCGACTTGATCTGCGCAACCGGCGCACCGGTGTGCACGGGTTGTCCCCACCTGCAGAACTGCGCGTATTCGAGAGTATTCGAGACGCCTGTGGATCCTTCCCGAATGGTTGTCCTTCGGAAGTATCCCCATGCGCCCCATCCGTTCGTTCTGCGTCCGCCCGCTTCGCCGGACTCCGGTTGCGTCAACCCGGGACAGGAACTGCGGTTGGGACTGACCCTGATCGGTCCGGGCGTACACTACTTGGCCCATTTCCTTCGAGTGTTCGACGAGATGGGGCGGATCGGTGGATTTGGCGGCAAGTTCCGGCTGGAAACGGCTATCGACTGGCGTGGATCGGTTGTGTTCCGGCAGGGCCGAATCCAGTCGAAGCCGCAGATTTGGGAGATGCCACGCTCCGTTCGCTCGGAGTCTGGTGCTGAAGGCTGCAATGATTTGGCCGGAGCATCGCCAGGTTTTGCGCTGGAGTTCGAGACTCCGCTACGGATGCGGACGGATGGCGAGTATAACGTGTCGCCCGATTTCCTGGCTGTCGCCAAGGCCTTACTGCGGCGGGTAAGTCTCTTGGAGGCGTTGTATGGGACGGGGGATTTTCGCCCGCAAGTCCACCGGTTGATGGAAATCGCGGAGCGGATGAAGGTTCGAAAGAGCGAGTATCGAAGGTTTGCCTGGAGCCGTATGGGTGGACGGGGCGACGCGCGACGGCGCGTGGCGATGGACGGGGTTGTGGGAAGACTCGATGTGGGTTGCGAAATGAAAGATTGGGAGAGTTGGATGCCCTGGATCCGGCTTGGTGAAATGATTCACATTGGAAATGGCGCCAGCATGGGTTTGGGTGGGTATCGAGTGTTAAGTGTCGGTGCTGCAAGCGTTTAGGGTGCACAAGGGTTGTGCGCGCCGGAACGGGCTCGGTTACGGGCGCATTGAAAAAAAAGGGCTTACATGGCACATGAAGTCAATCGGAACCACTTCTGGCTGTTACAATTTCAAGAATTTCGGGAGGTTACGGAAATTGCCATCATAACTAACCGATTATGAACCGCATGTAAAGGTGGCAGTGACAAGAGGCCCGCTGATGAAGAAGCGATTGAGACCTTGATCGCACAGAACAGCGCATTCCAGGCGGCGCTGGGTGACAAGAGGCCCGCTGATGAAGAAGCGATTGAGACTCTGCACATCGGGGTTCTTGAGCGCCCAGAGCAGCGTGACAAGAGGCCCGCTGATGAAGAAGCGATTGAGACCTGGCAATCTCCAGAGTCATTACCTCTGGTACTGCGTCAAGTGACAAGAGGCCCGCTGATGAAGAAGCGATTGAGACATGATGTCGTCCGGGTCCACGATCACCTGACGGTAATCGTCCGTGACAAGAGGCCCGCTGATGAAGAAGCGATTGAGACTCACCATTAATATATCGCTCACCATCCCGAAGCATTGTGGTGACAAGAGGCCCGCTGATGAAGAAGCGATTGAGACCCAACTGAGCGTGTTTTTCGCAAACACGGAAGTGTGAGCGTGACAAGAGGCCCGCTGATGAAGAAGCGATTGAGACTCAATCTCGTCTCGCTTGTTTGGGTAGAGCAGCGCTTCTTGTGACAAGAGGCCCGCTGATGAAGAAGCGATTGAGACAGGTTTCAGATCAGTTCCATTCTGTTCGGTCTGAGGTGACAACAGGCCCGCTGATGAAGAAGCGATCGTCGGTTTTCGTGACTGGTGGCGCTGGGATGGAAAAGCTCTCAATGATCCAGTGGAGGTGTGACATGCGTGAATGGCTCCAATTGAAGGCCTTGCGACAAGCGTTTCAAAGGGTGAAGGAGAATCACGGCTGCGCAGGTGTTGACGGTGTCGGCATCGCCCACTTTGAGGCCGATCTGGACCGCCAGTTGGAGGCTCTACAAGGCGAGGTGGAGTCTGCAGCCTACTGGGCGTGGCCTTTGCGGATAATTCGCGTGGAGAAGAGCCCTGGCAGCAGTGAGCACCGGACCCTGCTCGTGCCCGCAGTGCGCGATCGGGTTCTGCAAACGGCTGTCGCGCGGTGGATGGAGCCACGACTCGAGCGGGAGTTCAACGATTGTAGCTTTGGGTACCGGCGTGGCCGGGGCGTCCGGATGGCGGTCGAACGCGTGTGGCAGCTGCAGCAGCAGGGTTACCGTTGGGTTCTCGACGCGGACATTGATGCGTTCTTCGATTCCGTGGACCGGCGCGTGGCGTTGGACCGGCTTGCCGCCGTCATTCACGACGATGATCTTGTCTTGCGCCTCAACCGGCTCTGGCTGGACTATTGCCGTTGGGACGGGCTCAGAATCGACCGGCCCGCGCTCGGCATACCGCAGGGCGCCGTAATTTCGCCAATGATCGCCAACCTGATTCTGGACCAGCTAGACGATCGACTGGAAGGCGCCGGACTCATGATGGTCCGCTACGCCGATGATTTTGTCGTCCTCGCGAAGGGGAGGGCCGCCGCGGAACGCGCGCTGGAGTTGACGAGCCAGACGCTTGAAGACTTGCGCTTACGACTGCACTCCGGCAAGACTAGGGTGATCCGGTACCAGGACGGGTTCCAGTTCTTGGGAGTCGTCTTCCTGAAGGAGTGGCTGCTGCGCCCGTGGAAAGCCAGCAAGACTCCTGCCAGGGTCGTCGCCATGGCTGGCGACCTGCCGCCCGCCTTCCTGCCGGAAGTAGAGAAACGGCGGCTACGGCGGTACGCTGCACTTTTCTGAGTATTGGCCTCACTGGGAAGGGAGATCAAGATGTGTGCGGTTGTTTATGTCCGTGAGCAAGGCACATCGGTGCGCAAGCGTGGCGGGCGCATGGTCGTGACCGCCCGAGGCGATCCGGCAATGGTGCTCCTCGAAATTCCGATGCGGCATCTGAACGGGGTTGCCGTTTTCGGAGGTGTTCAGGTGACCACACAAGCTATGACTGCCTTTCTCGACGCGGGGTCCGCGTATCGCTTTACACGAAGAATGGCAGGCTGAAAGGGCATGTGGTTCCAGCGGAGTCGAAGTCAGGTTCGGCTCTCAGAGTCCTCCAGTACGAAGCCCACCTTTCGGCCCGTAAGAGCGCGGAACTGGCCATCTCCTTTGTCGTAGCCAAGGTGGAGAGGCAATTGGCATTGCTCAAGGCGCATCTATCCAACTACCCGGACTCGCACACGGTTCGCTCGGCAAGCGATTCCCTCAGCGCGGTGCTGGAGAGATTGCGAGGTCTGGGATCGAAATCTGCTACACCGATGGGTCTCGACGTTCTGCGCGGCTGTGAAGGATCGGCGGCGGCCGCGTACTTCGAGGCGTTTGGAGAATTGAACCGGAGCGGCCTGCCGTTTCGGGGCCGCAGCCGGCGGCCTCCGAAGGATCCAGTCAATGCGATGCTAAGCTTCGGCTACTCTCTCGTTCTTGCCGAAATCCGCGGATATATTGAGGCGCACGGTTTGGATGCCCACATCGGTTTCCTTCACCGGGACCGCTATGGGCGTCCGTCTCTGGCTTTGGATTTCCTGGAGCCCTACCGTCCTTCGATTGATCGTATGGTTCTGCGGTGTATTAATAATCGTGTCTTTCAGGAATCGGATTTCGCTGAAGGCTTTGCCATGGCCACCATTAGGGAGCTCAAGGTTACGCCAAGGGCGGAGGACAACGAGACTCCTGATCCAACAATGGCAAAATCGGGTGTGCGTTTGATGCCGGCGGCGTTACGGCGATTTTTGGACGAGTACGAGAAGCTGGTCCAGGATGAAGGTTGGCGGGAGACACGGGAGGGCGACGAAAACGCTCGATCTTTTGACGGTGACGTAGGGCGACTTTGCTCGACCCTGCGGCGCAACGAAGCCGAACCCTTCGCGGCCGGCTCCCTTGACGATTACCAGGAGGTTTAGCCGCTTGCTGTACCTGGTTTCCTACGACATTGGCGACGATGGCCGCCGTCGGCGTGTTTTCGAGACCTTGAAGGACTACGGCCGCCGCGTCCAGTTCAGCGTATTCGAGTGTGATTTGGGGGAGACGGACGGGAAGCCCGCCACTGCCTTGCTTGAGCAACTGTTGTCAGACCTGCGGCGTCTGGTGGATGAGCGAGAGGACTCCATCCGGCTCTACGGCGTTTGTGCTCGTTGCGAAGGCCAGCTAACTGTGCTTGGTGTCGGGGATCGCTATGAGAGAAAGGACTATTATGTGATCTAATACAGTGGTTGATTTGGCAACAAGTCGAATATCCGCAATGCGTTACACTACGCCTGAGAGATCGGAGAAAATGAGTCTAGGTTACGAACTCGTGTGATTTCTGCATCTTAACGCCTTTTTCTGCATACCAGACAGGGCGCCAATTTGGTTGCCACGGTGCGATTTGGAGGAGGTTACGGAAAACGGGTTGGCAAGCCAAGTAGAATCAGGAGAATGGGGATGTAGGAGCCGAAAGGCAGACGCTGACGAAGAAGCGATTGAGACGACGGTTGGTTGTCCACCGAGTGCGTCGGGCAGCTGTAGCGCCGAAAGGCAGACGCTGACGAAGAAGCGATTGAGACTCTATCGGGGAGGGAATCGGAGCCTGGCTGTTCTGGCCGAAAGGCAGACGCTGACGAAGAAGCGATTGAGACGAGATCATGAGGTCGAACTTGCTAGGACCACCAGTAACTTTGGCCGAAAGGCAGACGCTGACGAAGAAGCGATTGAGACCAGCGTGACGCTATCGCTGCATTCTCCCGGCTGATTCGCCGGCCGAAAGGCAGACGCTGACGAAGAAGCGATTGAGACTCAAGAATGATTTCGTACCGGATCCCTCGAGAAAGGCCGAAAGGCAGACGCTGACGAAGAAGCGATTGAGACTCACGATGGCAACAACTCCGTTGCCGTTGTCCTTCTGCCGAAAGGCAGACGCTGACGAAGAAGCGATTGAGACCTGAGTGTAGCCATTTACAACCGGGAAGGCAGAAAGTGTTGCCGAAAGGCAGACGCTGACGAAGAAGCGATTGAGACCCCCCGAGGGAGCTACAGAGCAGGGTCATGGCATGAATCCCTTGCCGAAAGGCAGACGCTGACGAAGAAGCGATTGAGACCTTGAGATGACCATAATGCTTTGGAGAAACTTGGCCATTGGCCGAAAGGCAGACGCTGACGAAGAAGCGATTGAGACATCCGGGTTCTTGAGGGCGAAGGTCAGCGCGGTGAGCGGGGCCGAAAGGCAGACGCTGACGAAGAAGCGATTGAGACAGCGAGCGCAATGCCGGTTCCGAAGCTGGATTCCTTGCCGAAAGGCAGACGCTGACGAAGAAGCGATTGAGACCCTCCCTTCCATGCGGGGAAGACCACGCACTGACATGAGCCGAAAGGCAGACGCTGACGAAGAAGCGATTGAGACCAATGAGATCCTTGGTCGTCTTGACCTTGGCCTCTTTCGCCGAAAGGCAGACGCTGACGAAGAAGCGATTGAGACAAGACTTCTCCAACCTGCGGATACGACGCAATAACTTCGCCGAAAGGCAGACGCTGACGAAGAAGCGATTGAGACTCTGCCTGCATCTCCGGCAGTTGAGCCAGATCCGTACAGCCGAAAGGCAGACGCTGACGAAGAAGCGATTGAGACGGCAGGTTTGCTTGCCGCCGACCCGGAGGCCGTTGTGCCGAAAGGCAGACGCTGACGAAGAAGCGATTGAGACCTCTCCAGCCGGAGTCCCAGGTAGGGCTCAGCGAGCGAAACGGCCGAAAGGCAGACGCTGACGAAGAAGCGATTGAGACCATACTTCATCGCCGCGCAGTAGCGCATGAAAGCAGTTTGCCGAAAGGCAGACGCTGACGAAGAAGCGATTGAGACGGAATGTAGACCGGAAATGGGTCTACATCGTTCCATTCGTGCCGAAAGGCAGACGCTGACGAAGAAGCGATTGAGACCGATAGCAATCACGCCGAACATGGCGGACTCGACCGAGCCGAAAGGCAGACGCTGACGAAGAAGCGATTGAGACGGGACCACGACTTCGAGTCGGGCTACCTCAGCCTTGGTTATGGCCGAAAGGCAGACGCTGACGAAGAAGCGATTGAGACTGACGAAGGGGGTTCCGAAAAACCCGACAATTAATGAACGCCGAAAGGCAGACGCTGACGAAGAAGCGATTGAGACTTGACGGAGCATCGACCGCGTTGAGAGTTGAATTGTTGAACTACTAGGCGGCGCGGGGGGGGGCGGTTAAAAATATGTTTCGATTAATATCAATAACTTGCCGGGAACCATTTGGGGAACCCATATAGTCGCTTGATATCGTGATAGTGGGAAAGAGACGCCTGCACCGAT
>CAZEQY010000036.1:0-17118 GCA_964514655.1 uncultured bacterium | reverse complement strand
AATTTATTGAGGGTATACTCTTTTTATTTTAAACACAACTTTCGATCATATCTCGGGGCGAAAACGCTCATTCGCTTTGGTGAATAGCTTTTTTAATACTCTCTGCGAAGATCAACTTGCAACCGAGTGTTTCGAAGAAGTAAAACTCAAACTTCCGTCTTTAAAACTAGAAAAATTAAACAGAAACCTAATTGGTGTGAAAATAGCCTATTGGGATGAAAACGTAACTCGCCCTAAAGCCCCTTTCCTTTCAGAAATCGATTTTTATGAAGATAAATTCCGGTATTTTGAAGCTGACCCAAAAACCCAGGCCCTTACGTTGGTTCTTGAAGAATCGTATGAAGATGCAATGAAACAGCTTAAAGCGGATACAAAAAGGAAAAACCCATAAAACATATACGCTCCTTCAAGCTTTCTTTTTGACATTTAATTTAAAGGGGGTATTTAAAGAATGGGGGGAAATGGCGAGTCCTCGAGGCTTCTGAATCTTTCTAGTGGCTATTAAAAAAAAATAGATAGTGGTTTTTGTGGGGGGCTGCTAGGATGAGGCTTTATGGAAATACTAACTAGCAGTGACTTAAATACCTATTTTGACACCGTAGTGCCGAAAGAAAGGGCATTATATGCTTGGCAAAAATCCCGACTCGTGGTTGTTATTGGTCAGGATGGTCATGAGCATTTAGAGGCAAGAGAGTTATCATTTTTAGAGCAGATTGGCGCCCTATTTAACGGGCAAGCTTCTTTAAGGCGCGTAGTAGAATATTGTGATGTCAATGGCTTGAGAAGTGACAAATTATATCAGGCAGTAAATCGATATAACAATAGACATTTTAGCAAAATTACATATAAAGAGGGTATTGCCAATGCTATTTCTACTTATATTGGAAGAGTAATCTACCCAAAGTTCCAGCCAGAGCAGCTAATGCATATTGTGAAAAAAAAGCACTTGGATTTGTATAAAGGAAGTGCTGATATTGCTGATAAGGATTTGTATGATATATATACCCGAATTACTCCTGCAATACTAGGTATCTGTATTTTTTTTAACCAATATTGTGAAAAGAAGAAGCTCAAAGGGTATAAAATATTCAATATTATTTTTGATACTAATACCAGAGTAGTCGATCTTATTAAATCAATTCAGAAAAAAGCTCATGTAAAAGATGTTGTATGTTTGCGCAAAGATTTATATAAACACGTTTGGGTGCCATATACACCAGATGAGGATGATGAGCTCTGGGAGCCCGATCGCTTTGCAATTGGCATTGTTGATTCCGATGGCAACGGCACTGTCTATAAGGTGCCTGCCGTACCCGCTTGACATTATTTAAAAGAAGTATTTAAAGAGAGAATAGAGGATGAGGGTGCCATGTCATTTCCTGAGCAAGCGGCCGATAACTTTAATGAATTTCTAAAGGGGTTTCATGCCTACTTTCCCGCTGAAGAGTCAGCGGAAAAAATGGGTGATAGAAAAATTGACACGGTTGCCCTTGGGCGGTTTTTAGCGAATAATCAACAGTTTTTAAGTCTTCGGCATAATTATAAAGCCATTTCACAAGAGGGCCTTGAGCAGGTTATTCGAGTTTTTGATAAGGTGCGCCCTAAAGATAAAGAGCATGTGCCTCTTGATGATGTACGACTTCTCCTTGCTCACTCTCAAACGCCCGGAACAATGCAAAGCATTGCTCATGCAGGCAGTGACAGTCCCCTGTTTAAAGTGATAGTAGGGTTTCTAGATAAGAAGACCTTGCGTGCTATGGCACAAACGGCAATTCAATGGTCTAGGCTTTCAAGAGTAGAACAGATTGAGCGCATCAACAGTAATCCTGCCGTTCCGCTATGGGCATTTGGCATAAGGACAGCTGCTGCTCTTTTAGAGTATGTTACGGTAAATGGAAGGGAACTTACATGCCTTAATCTAGAAGGCATCACTGCCGAAACGCTTAAAGCAAGCGAGCTACGAGAAGTTATTGCTAATTGCCCAAATATCACATTTTTCTCGGAAGATAGGCAGGAGTTGGATTTTCCTGATGAGAATAATGAGAAATTGCGCGATCACTGGCTCAGAAACGATACTGTAGTTCTTCTCTCATCAAGGCCCCTTAGGCACCTTTCACTGCGAAATTGTACAATGATTACTGATGCTGCATTTGAGGCGTTACCCATCAGAACTCTTACCTCTTTGAACCTTTCGGGGTGTATAGAACTTACGGATGCAGTGCTGCCACACCTCCAAAGATTGCCTCTTATCGATCTTAACTTAACAGGATGCAACCAGATTACAGTCCAGGCGCTAGATGATTTATATCGGGACGTGTGTGAACGTCATCTTGTTATGCAAGAGCGTGTGCTTACGAAAGAAGAGGCCGATAGCATTCCGATAGATCGCTTGCGCATGCTAAATTCCGATATCGGTGTTAGCATGTTACGCAACAAGCTCATAAAACCCTCAGATGCTGTCTTAATAGAGCCTGCTACGCTAAAATTATTGTTAGAAAAGGGATATGATGCCCTAAAAAGCGGCAAACTCAAGATTTCAGATGCCACACGTATGAGTGTTAATGATCTTGAGAAGTTTCTTGAACCTCCCGTATGAAGTTATTGATTTTTCTGGGCTATTGTCTTAAAAGTGATGTCGATGTCGCTTGCTTCAAAGGGGTCTGTTTTATGCAGTTCGTAGAGATCCATGAAGGCGGATTTCATCTTTTTGAGGCCACATTTTTCTATCCAGCGCGAAATGAGGGTGCGCTCGCTTTCTGAATAGTGTACCGTGCCATTGAGGAATTTTAGCATGACGAGTAAGCGCTGAAACAGCATGTCTAGCTTGTTCATGGGCGTTTTGCCGGAACTAACGACTGCTCCTAAAGCAACGTCATAGAGCGCAATCTGGACTGTGGGGTCAAATACTTCATCTTTTTGGCGCTCATTTTCTAAGAGGTTTCGCCAGTAGTTTGCTTCTTTTTGATCTAGGAGGATAAGTTTCTGCTCATCACCTTTTTTTACGATGAGAATCTCAAAAATTGGCTTTTGGAATGGGCCAAAAGAGGGTGTTACAGAGCAAAAGTTAGGCGATACAAATAGCTCTTGGCTTATGTGTGTGGCAATCGCTTCTACAGACGGTAAATAGGCCTCTTGTAAAACATCCTGAAGAGACGTGAGGCTTGGCCATGATGCGAGATTTGTTGGGTCAAGATCTTCTGGCCATGGTATAAATGCTGGCTCAACAACTGAGCCATACTGTTCGCTTACGACCTGATCTTGATGAACGTCCTGATTGATGTTTTGATGTAGAGCTACTTCTTGATCTTGATTTTGCTCTACCTGCATTTCAAGACCAAGGTCAGATGTTGCTAAAGGCACTTTTGCAGGGTAGGTGCCTAAAGGAAATGCCTCTAGCTCATCTAGTACATGATCCGTGCTGACAACGCGTGCAAGTTCATCTTTATAGAGATTCATCGCTTGAGATGAGTCAACAACAGCATCCACCATGCCGTAAAGGACAGATGGATCATCTTCTAGCTTTGGCGCTAAAAAGTCCATATAGGCGCAGGCTACATCACAAGTTTCATCAAGACTTGGGGCATCTAGTGCTTTATCTAGTATCGACCTTCTGACGATATCATGAAGCTTGTGTTTGTCAGAATCATAGTCGTTATTTTCGCTGATATTGCCTTCATTTTCTTGTAAAAAGGTAATGATGTCGTCGATATTCGGCGTGCTTTTGTCAATATGCATAGCATTTACGACAGGACGCGTCGTTGCAATTTTTATGGTTTGATTAGCGTTCTTTAGCCCGCGCATTCGCCATATCGTCTGTGCAAAAAGTGCCATGATAGAGTTTTCGCCATAGGTAGCTACTATGCCTGCATTGTCGCCTTGAGGGATGTTTGCCCCAAAAGTATGGTCTTGGTCAAAGTAGGTAAAGCGCTCTTCTTTAGGGATGGTGCTATCTTGAAGAAGTATAGGAGTAGATGAGCCTTTTTCTAAAATCATTTCCTTATCGTTATGAAAGAAAGCAACGCCGTGAATATCGCTGCGATGAGCTGTGATAAATTCTAGCATCCTCTTAGCAATTTCGATATTTGGTATACCGCGAAAAACAGGTCCATGATCTCCAATCACCCTATCATGCGGCTCAAAGCTGTGTAAAATCTCGTCTAAAGCCTGTAGGGGATCATCTGTACTTAGCACTTTGATAGATTTGGGGTCGCTACATTTTCGTCGCAGGATATCTATTGTCTCTCCAAGCGTGCCCTTATCCCATATTACCTCTGTTCCCTGTGGAAAGCTTCCTGGATTATAGGGAGAGCCGGTATCTGCATAAAATCCAGAAAACATGGAGGCAAAATTTTGCGCGTTACTGGATATTTTTCTTGGGTAGTAGCGAATTTTGGGGTTTATCTTAGCCTGGGTGTATTCTAATACTGCTCTATCCGACTCCACCATCTTGTCGACGATATCAGAAAAGTTTTGGGAGGTTACTTTATCTAGGCTGATGCCAAGTCCAAAAGAGTGAAAGACTTTGGCGCTAGCAGTAGCTAGGTAGTTGATTTTTCGTTTTAAGCGTTCTTCTTCAGCACTTTTTTGTAGCGAGGATAAAAAGGAGGCCATCTTCGATGTCGGTATTCGCCTTCGTAGTCTAAGTAGGCACGTTTTGGCATAGGCTTCAAATGGGTTTTGGATGACAGATGCGCTTTGTGGAGCCATGTTTGCAGAACTTGGCTTTGCAAAGTCCTCTTGTGGATCTTTAGAGTCGCAAAAATCAACGTCGATAATCTTGCCAAGTATGTGTGGAAGAAGTTTTGTTAGCATGCCCTTTAAAAGATCAATCTCGGCTTTATGCGGAAAGTCAGGGATGTAGTCAAGCTTGCCTGTGATATGGGCAATGCATTCCTCATACTGATCGGGGCTAAGGCCAAGTTCTTGCCACTTGCAGAGCTCTCTTGCCAAAATGGGCTGAATCTTTTCTAGGTATTCAGCTTCATCAATTTTATGCCATGTGCCCTTTTTTAACGGTATCGGCAGTTTAGCTAGGTGAAAACAGACTTCGTTGATAAGTGCTGTATAGCTTGTATCGAGGGTTTTTGGTGCGCCCAGCGGGTAGTTTAGCTCTTTTCGGCAATAAAAGGCGTCGTGGGCTTCATCGGGTAGGGCGATTCCACGTTTACGCATGAGCTTTAGCGACTCTTTAAGATGGGCAAGCACACTATCTGTTTTTCTTGCTAAGGCAAGTTCAATAAACTTTAGTTCGCACGCTTGCGCATCAACCGGTGTCATGTCAAAGTGGCCTTGATTCTGCCTTGTGGCATTGAGCGCATTGTAAAAAGCGCGCGCTGAATCTGCTGTCCAGCCCTTATCGCGAGTAAATTTGCTGCTTGCTGTTTGCTGGTCAAACATCAGGCGCGATTGCTTGCTTGAATTTTGTATAAATGCTGCTGCTAATGCAGGGGGAAAGATATTAAAGACTACATGTTCACCATCTGCAAGCATATAATCACTTGTAGGTATTGCGTAGTAGTTCTTTCCGCTTGCCATGATGAGCTCTAGGACTTGCTTTTTATGGCCGCTAAAGAGCATTTTCTTTAGCTGCTGCATGGGCTTTTTCCAGAGGAAGTTGCCGGATCGTGACTCAAAGGCAAGTTTTGCTCGAAGCCACTTTTCATCTTGTTCTTCATCAAATCTATAAACCCGCTTTCGAGCAAGGGCATTTCCAATTGCATCGACACTTGTAGCGCTATAGAGGCCCTCTGCTTTAGAATTTGTCACCTGATAGAGGTAGAGTTTTTCTTGGAGCAGCAAAAGGTGTTCTGGGTTATTTGGGAATAGAGTTTTTTCTTTGCCCTTTATAAAGAGGTTTTCAATCTCTTTAAAGGTCATCGCTCGCTTGATCTGGTGTGGCTTTTTACCGCTATTGAGTTGGTCATTGACAAAGCGTTCTACATCTTGTACAAGGCTTTTGGTGTAGAGAGAAATTTGCTGCTTTACCTGCTCAAGCTGATATGCAAGCTCTTGGGGGTCTTTATCAGGCTTTAGGCGAATGACGGTTTTAGCATCCTGAGGTCTATTGTAAAAATCTTTTACGCTCTCGTTAAGCCGTTCAAAGGCGCGTTTTATCGATGCCTTATTTTTTGTTGTGGTGTATTCCTTTACAGGTAGCTCGTCGCTTTCTTCTTTTGTTTCAGATACATCAAAATACTCTGTCAGCATATGATCAAACAAAGTGCTAAGCTTATCTTCACGTTCTTGTATGCTTTTTTTTATTTGACTGTTTGAATAATTGCTACCTAGAGCTGTTGGTGTTTGCGTTTGTAATGCAGAAACTGTATTGGTGGCATCCACAACCTTTCGTATTGACCAAAGAGCTTTGTAGGCCCATCGAGAGTATTTGATGATCGTGAATGGGTTGTAGATATAGCTTGCATAGTGGGCAATATCCTGCAATACCTTGACAGGTCCCTGTTTAACCCAGCTGCTAGCCTTTGATTTTGCGTGCTGAACAAGTTCTGGGTGGATCAAAGGCTTGCGAAAGCCATCTCTAACATGCTCTCTTACGCTAGTTACAAGGTCGCCTGCAGCATGTGCTAACTCGATTTCTTCTTTTGTTTTTGCCACATTATCGGGCGTATAGTCAGATCGCCTCCAAAATTCTTCTAACCTAGCAACTAGTGGAGCAACTGGTTTTGAGCTATTTGCTATACCTTGGAAAAGGGCGATAAGCTGGTTTTCTTTGGCTGAAAATTCACCATGCAGGTGGTTGAGCTGCCTTTTAAATTCTAGTGACTTTGCTCTAAAGCGTTCTTGCTCTTCATGAGATAGTCCGGTAGGGCAAATTCCTGATGCTAAGCAAAAATAGGCTGGGGCTTGTAAAGCGAGCTGCATAGTAAAGTTTGTTCGTATGGTAGGTTTTATCGATGCGATATCCTCTTTAATAGTTGGACAATGCCTTAAAAGTATTTTATTAAGAGATATATGGGTAAAATTGCGTGTGGTATTTGCAGAACGATGTTCTGAAAGGCCCATCATCCCGACGCGGGCCACTTTAGCTGCAAATTCTTTGTCGATAATAGGTTTACCTTTGATTGTAAACAAGCTTGTTACTGTATCAACTGAGCTTTGAATGGTGTCTAATGCACTTTCTAAAGTGCTCTTTTCGTGAGGAAGAGGAGTAAAACCAAGGAAAAGAAAGTAGTTACAAGCTTCTCTTAGCGTGATTTTTTCTCCGAGCTCTTGTTTGATTTTATGGTAACGATGAACAAGTGATGGGCACATGGCAAGCTGCTCAAGCATGCCTTGAGGGTCAAAAATGGCATCAAGCGCCTTGGAGTTTGTCGGAAATGCTTCTCTCACAAGGTCGCTACTTATCTTGCCAAGTTCCTGAAGTAGCGTTAGCTCTTCATGTGCATCTAGCACGCGTTCTGCACCACGATCTAACTGCTCAAGGTATGTTGTATAGCCAAGCTGCAAAAGCGTCCAGTATATAAGGGTTCCATCGCCAAAATCAATAAAATCTTTTAGAAAGGTCTTAGAGAAGGGGGCTTTTTTTTCTTGCTGAGGCAGTAGTGAGTTTGCACGCAATATAGCAGTAAGTTTAAGCCCTATACCTATCCACTCTACATCCGGCATTGCTAGGAGGGGGACGAGTGCAAGCTGGCAGTCTGTAAATACCTTCTCAGGTAGGCTTTCAGTTTTTGCGATGTCATCAAGTCTTTGCAGCCATTTTTTACATTCTGTAGGGTCATTTTTGTTGATGAAGTCTACTATTCGGTTGCTAATAGAGCTAGGGTCGTTAGTCTCTAATTCGCCTTTACGGTTTATGCTGAAGGCAAAGTATTGGTGTGTTTTATTTTCAGAGTGCTCTTCAATAAGTCGTGATACAACGTGAGGGGTCTTTATGCCTGCAAGGCTTGATGCAAGGTATGTGGCTATAGATGTTACTCCAGACTGATTTGGAATAAGTACTAGTAGCTCTCCTTTAGCGTTTTCAAGTAGTAGGTATTGGGGGATGTTTGTAAGGGCAGGATGTACCTGATTTCGCCTTATAAAGTAGTTATGGTACTTGTCAACAAGCGTCATTTCTTCTTTACCGTTGATAACCTTAGAAACAAAGGTAAGATCATAGCGAGCAAGCTTTATTCGGCTGATTTTTTCGGGGTTTTCGTAAGCGCAGTATGCCTCTATTTCTGTTAGCGGAAGCATCCAAGAAAGTAAGCTAAGGCCATGAGTTGCATTTTTTAAGTCAACGGGAGCTTCTGGATTTGTTTTTTGGTAACAGCCATCGGCTGTTTTGGTGACAGTAAGTGTCTCTACTAATTTTGATCCTTCAGTCGCTATAAGCGTATTCGTTTTTCTATCTAGCCAGTAGGCATGTTTTCCTAGCTCTCTAGCAGAAACGAGTTGATAGCTTTTACCTTTTATCTCTAGATAGATATCGCCGGTTGCCTTTATGTAGCGTACGCCGTTTTCTTTATAAAAAAGGCTCGTCTCATCACTAGAAGGGATGCTTCCACTTCTCACCAGGCAGTTCGTAGCAGTGCTTATAGAGTCAAAAAGAGTACGACTTGATGAGGAGGAATATCCAAAGTATCTCTGGTAGATAGCCTCTGCTGTTTGATGAGTGGCAGGCAGTTGTACAACTTGCTGATAGAGCAAAATATCTGCAAGGGCCTGCTTACGCTCTTGGTCAGGCAATGCAAGAACGTCTATTCCATGATAGGAGTAGACCAAGGTGTTAATGAGTTTTGGAAGTGGATTATTAGCGATCAACGCCCTAAGACGCTCTTTGATAGTAGGGCAAACGCCGTGCAGGGTGTTAAGGCGTAGAGCAAGCTCTACAAGGGCTTGATAGGCTTCGGTATTGCGTTTTAGTATGGGGTTTTCGAATGCCCGCTCAAAGAAGGCAGTAATATGTGTTGTGAAGGTTGGCTCTTCTTCAATCTGTTTTTGCATGGCCCCAACATTGAGTAGACAATGACTAAAAAATTCTCTAAAGGGCAGTTCTTCAAGTTTTTCTGGGGCATGTGCAAAAAAGGCAAGGATACGAACTACCATATCGGCTTTATGCAGAGTAGCCATCTCAAGGTTCATTTTTTCTTGGGCAGTCATCCTATTTGCAAAAACCTGTGGCTCTTTTGAAGAGACTTCCTCTTGCACGCGAATGATGGTTGCCATTTGCGAGTGTTTGCCGGGGGCTTTGATAAATTTGTAGGCATCAGAAGTAGCTATGAGGTTGGCTGTAGGATTTAGTGTGCGAACAAGAGAATCAAAGTTTCGTTCACAAATTACATGGCCGCCATTCCAGTTAGCCCCGGTTTTTATGACAGCGTGCTTCCCTTGCATAAATGGGCGTTCAATTTTCTTTAGTGTTTTAGGCCCCTGATGGGGTCTAAAGGTTGCAAGGTGAGCTATAGATCTAAGTGCTCTAAATGATGGTGGAAGATTTTGCTCGTTTATATATTGAGCAACGACTTGCTCAAATTCATCTTCAGTATCTTCTTCAAGCAGCCCTTTATAGTAGCGATAGTCAGGGCTATTGGGGTGCTCATGGAGTTTTACAATCGTTGAATACGAGGCGTCAATCATCCAGCTTGAAGTAAATGGGAGTAAATATTCTTTCCAGCCCACTTCAGGAGGCTTTTCGGTAAAAAGACAGTTAGTTCTTCGCGCGTCGATTTCCGCTTTTGTGTAGCGTGTATGTATGTCAAAGTCAAAGTAGCGAGCAATATCTTGTAGCTGATTGTAGGTTTTACTATCCGGAACTTGTGCTATAAATGAACTTGTCCACTCCATAAGGTAGCATGGATTTGACTGTAGCTCAGGCCTAAGACGGCTTTCGGGATCTTTTCTTGCTAGATAGTCTATCATGCTATAGAGCGCATGAAGAGAGACAAGCTGTACAGCTTCTTGGTCGGTTGCTGCAATTGAACCATCCCGAGGATGCCAAAGCAGTTTATAGGACTCGACAAGCTCCGATGCTAGTGCACTTAAGCTTTTTATTGTCTCTTGGCTGTTTTGCAGACCATCCCAAAAGGGGTTTGCAGCACTACTTGCCGGAATAGGAAGAGAGCGTATCAGTTTTACAAGGTATTCATGCTTTAGCGAGTTGAAGGAAGGGCATGTTTCGAGCCACTTGTTGATTTCTTCATGAATAGTTGCGGGATTTATAACCGGTTCCTGAGGAGCTGTGAATAGTCCCTGTAGTGTGCCACCTTTATAGAATGGTATTTGAATAGGAATGAAGGCAAAATCTTGTCTTTTTACACTATGCCCTGACAGTGCAAATGAAAGCTCACCATTTTTTGTAAACCACTGCTGAAATGATTGGACATTCAGTAGAGCTTTGTTAAGTACATTCTTATCTACAACAAAGTGTACAACGGCTTTTAGGCAGTTAATTTTAAGACGTTTTATGATGTGGTCTTTCACGTCGCTTATAACGCCGTATACTGCATCGAGGTACTGTCTCATTTCAACAGGGAGTATTTGGTAGAGAATTTTAAGTCCAAATTGCACTACCATCTTGCCTACAAATGCATAGAAGGTGGGATTTAAAAATACATAGCCAGGTATGACAAGCATAAGAATAGCGTTAATCGTAAGGCTAAGTATTGAGCCAAGTACAGGGTCATAGATAATGCGAAAAGAGTCTACAAGTAGCCTCATAACATGATAAGGCGAAAGCCGGAACTTCTGTATGTGCGAGATAAACGTGCTTGCTAATGACGGGCTGCTTGTCGTAGAAGCTCGCAGAGGATCTTTTGGAAGGTCTTTTACTACTGCATCAAAATTTTTACCGATATCTTCTCCAAATACCTCAACGAGCACTTCTCTAAGTACAGGTAGTGCTTGAGCAATATCTTGAAGCGGGTTTTTTTGTTTTTCAGCCGTTATGCTCATAGTGAGCTCTACATATGTTGCATCAACTCTTCTTAGCTCAGTGTCGGATATGGCGTGTTGGGTATGCAATTTTTTTGCATTTGTAAGAAGGCGCATGCCAAGATCTAGTAGCGGCTTTCCTCGCTCTTTTGCCGCCCACGCATCTAAAAGGGCCTTTTTTTGTAGCTGAAACTGTAAAAGCTGTGGAGTGTTCGACATTTTTGCTCCGATAAGAGCAAAAAGCTGTGACGATGGTGATGAAGTTGTCTCTGCAAAGAGGGCGTGCTTTTGTTCGTCTTCATCGCGAGATAGGTTTGGAGGTACCTGTAGCGCGGCTAAAAAGCCTTGAGAGAAGTCGGTGAAGGTAAAAGAGTTTGCCTTTTTCCATGCAGGCCATGCTTGGTAGGAAAATAGGCGGTAGAATTGCTCAGGATCAAATGCATCTACCGGCACATTTTCAAATACAAGGGGGATAGGCCCCGGAAGGTCAAGGAGGCTTGCTTTAGTGTATATGCTTACGCGAAGAGTGTTGTTTTCTTGCTTTGTGAGTTCAATCCAGCCGTGAGCGTCATTGATAGGATAGCCATATTCTCCCAAAAGGGTTTTGGCTTCTGAGGGGATATTTGCTACAAGCTGATCAATGGTTTTTGTGCTTGTTGACTCTATGCTAGTAAGCTGCTCTCGAAGTGCGGACTGGATAGTACGATCTATTGTGCCTGTTAGGCCGTGCTCTACTAGGCTTTGCCAGAGTCGCTCTGCCGCCTCTTCTCCCTGGACGTGCGAACAGGAGTCAATAAAAAGCTCCTGAATGTCCTGGGCAACGCTTTTTTCAATGGATGTGCACCATGATTCAGGAAAAATACGCATGCCCTGGTTTTTGAGGGTATCTTTTTGTTTTTTCGCACACTCTGTCACTTCCTTTTCAACGCTAGAAAATTGATCGCCAATGCCGCTTAGGCTTTTTTCAACACTCTTTAGAACTTGAGTAATTTGCTTGCGGCCAATATTTGTGTCATTTTTTAGTGTAAAAGGTAAAAAAATGGACTTGCCGCTTGCTAGGTTTATGGTGTCGTCTGAGCACTTTTTAGCTAGAGCCTCAAGCTCTTGTTCAGAGTTGTTTTCGATAATTTTCTGAAGTGTTTCTTGGTGGGTTACACCCTTTTTTATGGCTTCTAAAAGCTCTTTTGATTGTGCAAATTCCGGTAGTTCTTCGAGATAGTCAAGGGGCTTTTTATGATCAACTGGGCCATGAGTTTGTGCAAAAAACGATATAGCATCCTGGCCTACAGGCTTTGCAATGACGTTTTCTACCGTTCGAAGTAGTGAGTCATTGTGAATGGCAATTTTTTCTGCTTCAGGGTTACCTATCTTCGGAAGCTCGGCATCTTTAAAAAGTGGGGCTATTGGAGCCTGTTTCTCATAGGTGCCAATTATTTTACTGAAAATGCGGGTGATGGGACGTCGCAGAGGGTCTGCTAGCTTTTCTATATGAATATTCTTAGAAAATTTGCCTGTAAAAATGGTAAATTCGCTTTGAATTTTGGCCGCAAGACGCCCTAAACCGCCTTTTATAGCCTGAAGTGGCAGAAACTGAAGGGTTTTTTCTGTTTTATTAGTGTTTACAATGCCCATTAGGGAGGAATTATACCAGAATAGCACATAAATTAAAACAAATATTTGTTTTAATTTATGTGACTCTTGTAATAGCCCACTGCTTAGTTTCTTTTACCATTGTAAGGGCACTATCGTGAAAAGTTTGTAAGGTCTCTAGATGCTCGAACCAGAAGATAAGGCGAAGCAGGGCAAATTGCATAAATTTGGGGATATGGCGCTCCTGCTCTTCTGAAAGGGGACGGACTGATCTATAGCCTTCTAAAAGATTTTTAAGCCATGTTTGCTCTATGGGTTCGGGCTTTTTATGACTAAATCTTCCGGCCATAGAGTAGATGGCAATGGCAATATCAAAGCTAAACCAGTGATAGCAGCTATCGTCAAAGTCAATCACAGAAATTTCGTGATCAGCGTCTACAAATAGGTTGAGGGCCCCTAGATCTGCATGAACAAGCCCATATGTTTCTGGGGTTTTGGGTAAAGAGTGCATCCAGCGAAGAGCGTCTTCAAAGCGCGCTTTAAGAGCTGTCTCATTGGTTGTAGCAATAGCCATCAGGGCGTGTCTTAGACCTCGCTCTTCATGCCACTGTTCTCTATGGGCCCCGTCGTGAGAGGCATTATGCATTTTGGCAATGAGTGCCCCGAATTTGCGCAAATATATGGGGTCTTGAACCACCTTTTCAGAGGGGTGCTCCCCAGTAACTTCTTTACAGACGATAGCTTCAAAATGCTGGTCGTTTTCATCAAGTGTAAGTATTGTGTCGCCCATCTTGTTTGCAACAATGTGAGGGACGTTTAGTCCACTTCTGCTAAGGTGAGAAATCCAGTTCAGTTCAGCCTCTATTTCTCGTCGAGACCTCCGTAGGGGGGGTGTGAGACGCAAAAACACCTTGCCACCTGCTTGGTCGCATGAGTAGACGATATTTTCCATCTTGCGAACAAACGTGAAATTACTAAGGTCCCAGGCTTCAGCACATCTTTGCAAAAGCCTATCTGAGGGTAGTCGTTCTTGGTAGTGTTTCATGAACGTTAAGTGTACTAAAGAGCGTTAAGTTTTGCAACTTGCTCTTCTAATGAGGCGTGTACTTTTTTTAGGGCTTTAGGTTGAAGCTGTTTTGGGATATTTTGCAGTACAGCTTGGACTGCCATCGGGTAGCGAGTGATTTTATTGAGAAGCTCTTGGTATTTGGTAAAATTTGGGTCTGTAGGCGATATTTTACGTTTAAAATGGCCAAGGAGCTCGTACTGCTTTTCTAATGCTTTAGAAGAAAATGTGGCTGTTAGATTGTCTATCAGCCCTGTAGGGACTTTGGGGAGTTTGCTCTTTTCTTGCGTGAGCGTCTGTATCTCTTTGTACATATCAGCAAGGTGTTTAGATGATTTTGAGAGGGCATCTACAAGCTTATCCATCTCTTTTTTTAGTGCTTCTATTTCGGCTGCGAGCCGTTTTTTTTCAGGTTCACTTTTTGAATGCATGGCCCTACCACTTAACTCGCCGATTTTTTCTTGCAGGGCAATAATGCGTTTAAGGGTCTTTTGATCGCGGCCAAATTTTTGCGCTTTAAGGGCAATTTGCGTGGCAAAATCCTGCCTGAGTGTGCGTAAGCGGCTTTCTTGCTTTACTCCTAGCTGATCAAACGCGGTTAGTGATTGTAAAATACTTCGCGTGTTTGCGATAAGTGCTTGTAGCTGCTCTTTATCTCTTGATGTTAGAAACTCTTCATCTAGCATGGCTTCGAGTTTTGAAAGAAAGACAGACTCTGCGGTGTAGACTTCTGTTAAGGCGTGCTTTATGGCAGGAGCACTTGGCGAAGTGAATAATTCTTGATCGACATCACGTACTTCGTTGAATTTATTTATAATAGTAAGAACATGATCTCTTATGTCTTTTAAGCTTTCAATTTGGGGGCCAAGCTTTGCTCTTGCTGTCGTAAAGTCGGATTCTAAATCTATAGCCGCTAGGTAGAGCGTTTCTTCTTTAGACTCAATTTCTGATTCTAGGCGGTTAATAATTGTATTAGCTATTTTGCCATCTTTAGAAATGTGAAACGAGACGCGAGTTTCATCCCCAAGCCCAATATCTTTAACTAGGGTTTCTATGGTTTTAAGAGCAGATAGAACTCTCTCTTTTTCAACATTTCCATCAAAATCTATAGCAACAGCGACCAATCTGCCATTAAGAGAAAATGTCGTCTTAGCCTCTGTCTTGCCGCGCACATGCATGACTTTAGGCCCTACGCTCTCTAGGAGTGGATCAACAGCCATACTTCACCTCACCACCCTAATAATATAATTAAAATAATAATATGTCAATTAGGGAGTAGAAAATTCGATCTATCTTCATGCAGCTTTTTCTCTGGAGATCCTGCCGCTAGAATCGAGGATGTAGGCGGTGCCGGTTTTGTTTAAGAGGGCCTTATAGGTTTTTGATATATACTCTTCTTCGTAGACTCCCGTATAGAGAAGGTCGTATTTGGCGGTTTCCTGGTGGAGGTTAACTTGTACGGGTGATTCGGGGAAAAGTTCTTGTAGCGAGGGTCGGAGAAAGTTGCTCTTTTCCTTGTCCAGAATGGATATGGTGATTTTGCTATATGCTTTTTCTCTTTTTTCGATCGCGAGGGCAAGAGCATAGAAAAACTCATTTGGTTGACCGAAGTTAGGGGCTGGAAGGGCTATTGTGAGTTCGTCTTGCGTCGGTAGGTCTTTTGTAAAGGATGCTACCAAGCTTGAAATAACGGGTGTTTGTTTTGAATAAACGACGACCTCTTCCATATTGGGGCCCGAAAGCGTATCTTCACTTGCATAGCCTAGGGCCAAAAAGCCATCATTTGCAAGGCGACGGCGCGCTTTTGTCAGGTCTATAGTGCATGTATGTCCCTCGAGGTTGGGCGTTTCAAGAGGGTCAAAATCAACTGCCAAAACGGCGGCATACTCGCGTTTGTCCTCTGGGAGGTCCTTGATACTTTTGTAGGTGTTGAGCGAAATGGAAACCTTTGGGTATTTTGCAAAGAAATTATTAATATTAGCTGCTTTTTTGTCGTCGATTACGTCGTCGACGCAATCTATATCAATATTTTTAAACCCTGCGAGAATAAGCTTTTCTACCGTAATAAAGTCTGACATAAGGCCGCCAGAGCCCATGCTGAGCAGGCGTAGCGGGGCATCCTTATTGGGATGCAGGCTTACAAGGCGATTAACGATCGCGTTTTCAAGGCTGTTTCTACGAGGCTTTGAAAAGCGATTAAAGGCACTAGTATTTGAGCACGCACACTCTGTAAGATCAAGTGGTGTAAAGCGGATCGCGCTTATATCTCCAGGATAATATCCCAAACCCTCGCAATAATCGGCTGTATTATGCACATGCAAATGCATTTCTAAAAGCTGTGGATCAACCGTTGAGTTCGGGGGTAGCGGTGTGGTACAAAAGCTCCTGAAGGCAGGGTTATGTAGGCTTACAAGCTTTATTAGAGCTCTTACAAGCGCAAGCGGAAGCAAGGCAAGAGCAACAATTTTTTGCGCAATCTTTGCCCAAGTGGCAGCTGGAGTGTAGCTTGCATCTATTTGTCTAGAATGATCATGAAATGTAATCACGCGCTTGCCGCCAAAGCTTCCGCGAAGAGGGCTAAGGAAGAAATCGCCTATTTTTTCGCTTTTAAGCGGGGTATTAACGCGAGACGTAAAAAGAAAATTCTTAATTGCTTCCATAAAAGCTCCTTTAGAGAATTATTTATATATAAATTTCGAATGAAATTCAAGAGATAATATCATTTTATTGACATGATGAAAATTTTTTATTATAATTTTAAAAATTAATCGGGGGGTTATATATGGTTGGTGGTACGCATTTGTTAAAAGCTAATTTTGGAGCTGAGGTAGAGAGTTATCTTCGGGCAAGAAAGCCCTATCCTCAAGAACTTATCGACTTTGTGGCCGAGAAGATTGGCGGTAAAACCGTTGATTTAGGCTGCGGGCCGGGAAGGAGTGCCTATAGGCTAGCCGATAAAGTTACAACGCTTATCGCCCTTGATGGTGATAAGGGCATGATACAAGCTGCCATCGAGGGTTCTAGGCACAAAAATATCACATTTGTTCATAGTGATGTAAAAGATCTTCCACCTGACACCTATGATCATGCAACGGCATTTGAAGCCTTTAGCTGGTTTAGCGAGCATGTGCAAACTATTTACAATAGTATTCACCCTGGTGGAACATTCGTTGTTGTAGATGCAAATGGCGGCGGGTTTCAAAAAGACTGTCGAGCATTTTTAACCAAATTTCTTGGTAAGGAAATTACGCGCCCTTCAGTTGCTGATGAAAATGAAACTCTACGAAAGGCAGGTTTTGAAATCACCGAGACGAGAGTATTTCAGTCAATCGATGAATTTGATTGGGAAGATACTCAAGCAAAGATAAAGTCTCATAGCTTTTGGTCTGGCTTAGCACCGGAAGACCAAAATGACAAAGTATGGACAGCCTTAACAACCTATGTGAGAGAAAATAAGATGAAAGATGGTAAGTTAACGATACTCCAAACCCATACTGTTACCGTGGCAAAAAAAATCATTCACAAATAAAGCAAAAAAAATGGGGTCAAGGTTGACCCCAAACTTATTTGGCCTGCTATCCCTTTTATGT
>CAZEQY010000035.1:0-17352 GCA_964514655.1 uncultured bacterium | reverse complement strand
ACTTAAGAGTGATTTTTGCTTCTTAGCCTGATGCGTATGCCTGGCGATCCTGTTTATTATAGCATATACCTTTTACACCCTAAACTCTTTATATGGGCGAAGCTTCGCCCTTCATTACTAGGAAGGTGAAATAGGATGTGATCAAAAAAACAAACAAGATCACCAGGATCGGCTACGCCGGCAGGATAGGCAGGATGATGGAAGAGTTATAGACACACAATTAAATTGTTTTTCACTGTGAAATTCTGAAGTTTTTGACAGACCGAGCCCTGCCCCAATGGTGTCAACTTAAGGTCATTTCTTGATCTCGATCTTGATCTTAATCTTGATCTTGTCCTCATTCTTCAAGCAGTCTGTGAGAGAAGAAAAAAAAGATCAAGATCAAGATCAAGATCAAGATTAAGAGAAAATTTCTTAAGTTGACACCATTGAGCCCGGCCCTTTTACTGTACTTTAAATATAAAATTATTTATATTAATGTAAAGAACAGGTATTGGAAATGACGCATAATATTGGCGGCCCTAAAAAAGTAGGCTTTCAACTTCCGGATGTTGAGGAGACAGAAACCGAAGCTGCCCTTGACGCTTCGTTAAAGAAAATCTTTACTGATGCAAAAGAAAAGCTGGATAGGGCTAAAAGCACCTACAACTCGTACAATTCCGTAAATGACAAGATACACAAGATAGAACAATCAGAGGGGCTCATAGCGAAAATAGTGGGCTGGTTTCGCAATCGACAGCTTCAAAAAGATGCCTTAAAAGCGAAAAATGCCTTTCACCACTCATGCATTCAGCTCATAGGGGCAAGGCAAAAATTGCGAACAATTTATGAGCAATTGCCGGATAGCTATAAGAAAGAGGCAAGCCGCATTCTTAGCCAAAGAATCCTTTACAAGGTGCACGTAAATCTCGATGCAAATGTAACGCAACGCTTTGAAGCAGCAAAACATTCTCCGGATAAAGCTGTACACGAACTCTCTGCTGAGTTCAAAAAGAAATACAAAAAGGCGTTACTAAAAGTTGCTCCTTCTGACAAAAAAATGTTTTATGAAGAGCATGTATCTAAACTTAGAAGAGACTGCTGTAATAAATTGCAAGCTGCCATTATGCAGTTTGTACAAGAAAAAGATGCTACCGTTACTCCAGAAAACTTCCAGCAGAAACTACTCGACTGGATTATAAAAACCAATATAACGAACGATCCCGATATTGACGAATCTAAAAGAAGAACGCTTGAACAAAGACAGAATCATAATATCCAGTGCATCTCAAAAAAGTCTCCATGCCAAGAAATTGGGGATGATACGAATTTTTATCACTTTCCACCCACACCTGCGTATTTGGGCGTAGTAATGCATCTTTTATCTCAAAGTAACATCTTTTCTGACACAAACATGAAACCCTGGCTGGAAGAACTTATTCGTTGATTCGATTTCTTACGAGCGATACATTATTGCCTTTAAAAAAAGGCATTATTAAGCAAACAAGTTCCTATTCCGTATAGCATATTTTTACAAATAATTAAATAAAATAATAGAAAAATTCCATTGCATAATACTATGTATTCCTGTAAAATACCCTATCGATTGCGAGGTGATTATGCAGGTTCTACCCAAAGCGGCTCTTACTACGCTCGCTGAGAATATTCAGGCAATTGCATTGCCAGAATATACGCTTACTGCTCAGTACCCAGATGTTCCTTCTCAGTACGTCGACGAAATTATTAGGCCCCATATTGCTACAGTGGAGGCATCATTACGCACACTGTCCGACCAGATCAAAAAAACAGCTATTGACCTTGCAGGCGAATCAATCAAGCGACATGAAGGCGCAATCAGGATTGACTATATTGTAAATGAAATTCTAAATGCACATTTTGATCGCAAATTCGCTCTTGCATCAGTAGTGCCATTTCAACCTATGTTTGATCCACTAAGCCCTTTTAGAAGTGACCGTTCTACGTGTGGCCGCACGCTTAGGGATGCGATGGCAGGAGCAAACGAAGAAAGCATTACAAGGGTCTCTAAGGCTCTTTCTCACATCTCTGACATAGCTCAAGCACATGCTAAAGAGACCACTCAGAAAGTTATCGGAAGATTACGTGAGCTGTTTTGGGAAATTGAGTCTAGTCAAGAATTCCCGCCCTATTTTCATATATCAAAAAGTTTCTACGGATTTAAAGGGCTCTTTCGTCCCTACCTCATGAAGCTTTTGCATAATGAGATGGAAAAATATGAAACGCTTCCTGAAGTCTATAAAGTCTATAAGGAAACCATCGCCCTTTTTACAACGAAAGAGGAAGTTACAAAGAAAGACTTTGTTGAAATGGTACGCAAATTTCCAAGGTAGCAAATGCAAAAGCAAGCTGCGATTATAGAAAAAATTAATACATCAGCAGGTGACAAGTCGCAAATCCCAGTATCGCGTGAAAATCGCCTTGATACAGTTGTCCAAATGCTTTCAGATGCACGTCGTCAATGGGATACCAATACCTTTAAGCAGGTTATTTACGATAGAGCCTATCTCTCTTACCGCAGAACAGCAATACAAAAAAATACTCTTTTCAACGCAGAACATTTTGAAAAGCAAAATGCATGGTGTGAAGAAGTGGTACCAAAGAACTTAGAAACTGCAAATCGCTATACATTTCAGATTCTCGATGCGCTCATACAGGTTCTTAGCGAAAGCGACTCTATAACCCTTCACGATCTAAAATCTAAGGTGTATCTATTCCCAAATGATCCTTCAGACAGCGTGGACAATATTTTCTTCAAATCTTCGGATGTCCATTTTCATATTTGCAGCATGCTTGATACTATTTTTTTAGAGGTGATTACGTTGTGATTCCCCCCCTCTCAGAGATTTCCAATAAGATCCCGAAGACAACCCTAAATAGGAGACAATAATGGTACTTCCAACTGCAATTAACGCGTTAGTGCAATATGTCTGTAACAGCAGCTCTAGCGTAGCGGAGGCTTATCTTGAGAGGCAAGTTAAAGAAATGGCTACTATAGCTGTAAAAGGATATGGCGATTTTCAGGCTAGGACAGCTATCAGGGTAATGGAGTCTATTAAGTATATCTGTCTCGGAACTGGCAAGTTTAGTCAAAGCGATATTTCTGGAAATGGCAATACTTGGATCGTCAAATTTTATGGAGATAGTCATAGTGGCAAGAAAGAATATACATTTGAATGCGTATTAGCTGAAGGTCGTTTTAAAAAAATACTAGTTAACATTAGACGAATGTGGCGACTTACAGAGTGAATCTATTTATGGGGTGTTTGATAGATGAATCCAGTTTTAAAACTTAACTATTCTTTGACAAACTACAGCTGGATAAATAGCCTAGCGTGGGGCAACTGTTTAGGGCACTATAAACAGGCTTTTTCTCAAGGCGGTACTGCTTCTTATGTTCATACTGTAATAGCCCTGGTAGAGAGCTTGCCAATTGTCGGCCAAATTGCCTCTTGTTTAGAAACAGCCATTGTAAAAAAGGTAAAGAGAGTTAATCAAACAAGGGCTGCCCTAATGGTCCAAACAAACGTACGCACGTTTTTGGCAAAAAGGGAGCTAAAGAGAATAAAATCTGACAAAGCGGCTGCAACAATTCAGACGGCCTGCCACCATTTTTTGGCTCGGAAAAAGTTGGAAAGTACAGCTGCGTCTACAATTCAAAGTGCTATTAATGAATATCTATACGATCGATATGAAACGCGAGTGAAGCCTACTGTCGATAAGATAGGGTTTCAAGTATTTGCCTATTTATCAAAACAGGATAGAGATAACCTTACTCTCACAAGTAAACAGTGGCGCAATCAAAAGTTTAGATGGCTCGTGCAACCGTATGCAGGCATTAGGGAAGGGTTTATTACTCTTACAGTCTCCGGGGCAACTGGAAGCGAGTCAGTAAAGATAGTATCAGGTTTGGGTAGAGGTGGGTCTAAGCGTGCCTATAGATTAGATAATAATCTAGCACTTCTTCTTCCGAATGCAGATATGGATCCGCTTCGAGAAGTAAAACAAAGATGGCCAGAAGTGGTGAAGGGCGAAGTTAAAATGTCTCAATTTCTGACTGAAGTAGGTCTATTGAGTCCACGCTCTGAAGAGGTCTCTATTACGTTCAAATACAACGTGCAAGAACATACTGTTCCTGCCTATACCTCGCTTCCGTTTCAAATGCTAAAAGAGCAGGAGCATATCTATGTTGTTGATTGTAAGAACCCAGAGTCAAGCACTTGGAAGCCGGGTGATGTGCAAATATTTACTTCTTTAGAAGATCGATACGATCTTGAAAACTGGGATGCCGTCATTAACCCTTTCATTGAAGATGTAAAAATTCTTCAAAAATATAAACTTCCCATGGGAGGCGATTCAGTAAATCTTGCACTGCAAAAAACGGTTTCTGGATATGCTTTACGCTATTTCGGATTTGATTTTACTTCCAAATACGGAGGCACATATGTACCTCGAGTAATTCAGGATGAGGGACAAGTGAAAAAGCCTATAGTGTGGTCTGAGGATGCCCGATTTCTTCTAGAATTCGCATTATCCTGTCTAATTGATAGAGAATTTCATAGCTGTTTAGCAAACGAAGCAACAAGACAAGGGGTTAAGAATTTTGAAGAGCGGCTTTCAGCTAGATTCCTCGTCTAGTATCTTAGCCTTTTGGTTGCTTGGGAGGCAAGAGTGTATAGACTTCTTTGCCTTTGCTTGGGCAAAATCGTATAAACGAAGAGGGGTTTATTTCCTGCACTACCATAAATTCGCTTGCATCTTTTGATACTCGAATATTCCCAAGGGTGCTAGCAAGTTTTGCATACATGGCGGCTTTACTCTCGTCGCCATAAAAGTACCCATATATATGAAAAATAAGTTGCAAAGATGCGGATTTAATAGCAATTGATGTTACACGTCGCGTCTCTTTTATTCGGGGAGAGATTTTGTCAAGTGCACGTAGATTTTCTTCAGCAAATTGCTCAAGATTTTCTAGGAGCGTTGTGATATATTTTGATAATATCCTATCGAGGCTACTACGCGACATGATTTCATCACAGTCGTATTTCGTAAGCAAAATTTCATATAGATTTTTTATAAAAAGATCAGCAGTTTGCCTATATCCATCGAAGAGACCATCGATTTCATAGGTAATTGCAATATGCGACGAAAACCACTTTTTATTGATTGTTCGCATGACAATATCCACAAAATAGGAGCGTGAGTTTTCGGGCACCTTGGCATTTATAAGTGTATCTAACAGTTTATATAAAAAAACAACATCAAGCAAATCTAAAGAATTTATTACTACACATAGTATAGCATGCTTAAGTTCTAAAGTTTCACAAGGGTTTTCTAAAACTCTTAGGCAAATAATAGGATCAAAGTTTGTCGAAGTATTTTTTTGGAGAATAAATCCCATATTATTGAGGCAATTCTCTGAAAATAACGGCACTAATGACCAAGCTTTTTCAGGCAATAGGTTTGCAAATTTGGTAAGGAGTGTATAGGCCATATCAGTATCAACTACCATGGTGAGTGCTTCAATTACAAAAGTCTGATAGGATGATTTTTGTGCTAGATGCTCGATACTCCAATCGCTTGGCCTTTCGGGCCCTATCATATACCATGTCAAAAGTAGTGCCGCATTTGTAGTTGATGAATATTTTTGCATGGTGAGCCAGTCAGGCACTACCTCTTCCATAAGGACGTCGAGAAGCTCAAGCTCGTAAAGTGGCGTTGGAGAGTTTAATCCTAGCGATAAGCGGCTCCAGGTGCTATATACAAAATCATCTTGTACGGGCACTTTATCGCCATCTGGCTCCTGTATAAAGTCTGCTAAATCACCTAGTTTTGGGCTATTGAGGAGAAGGCCTGAAAGTTTCTCCCAGCGTGCAATCGGGCATGATTCCATGGTTGTGAAACGTCCTGCAAGTTCTATAATGCACGCGCTAATTAGCTCCTTTTCATCGGCTACATATGGCATTTGTAAAAGGGCTGCTAGGTAAATAGCAAGTTCAAGGGTTGATAACCCATTGGCAAATTCAAGTTTTCTCAGCTGATTTTTAGCATCAACGCTTTTAAGAGCTTGAATGAGCCCATTTCGCGCTGTTTGTGAGCCGCTTGGTGGGCTTAATTGCCCGGTGACTATATTTCCACAAGAGCGAGATCGTGGGCGATAGGTGTCTAAGGGCTGCATAGGGGCAAGGTCTAGATGAAGTTCGTTCATTTTGTCTTCAATACTTCCGACTGAACGTGATCTTGCGCGTACCGGAGTTGTCATATATAATCTCTTAATAGTACTGTTATCTTTATTTTAAAAATATAACTATTAATTGCAAGTAAATTATATAATAATATGTTTGTTTTGCTGCTAAATAACGTTTTCTATGTCTTTGAACGTAAATGAGATCAGAGACTTGCAATAATATCAACGTAAGCGTTATTCTGTTTTTTGTAAGTATACAATTCCGCTATAGAAAGTGGCTTTCGGAAAAAACGTAAATTTGAGATTACTAACAGGAGATATTATGGATGTTACAGGTGCAAATCCGGTTGTAAGTTCGGAAATTACAACACTCCATGAAAAATGTTCTTCAGAATGGCAACGATATTATAAAAGTACGCCAGATGCATTACGGGTAATAAACGATGCTGTAGATAAGGTTATCAAGCATTTAACAGTCGACAATAAAAATCCAAAAGATTTGCATCGTTCATTTGTTATCGCGGATATTTTATGGTCGTATGGTCAAATCCGAGATGTTTATTTAATAGCATTGGGAATATTTTCCTTATGTCCTGATTTAGACTCCCCTTTTACTGCTGACATTAAGAGCGCCAATACATTTTTGCGCCCAACTACAGGAGTTTCTTTTACTCGATTTACATCCTACTCAGAGCAAACGCAAAATTTGATACTTGCTCGAATGCTAGAACGGGCTAAGACAATCACGAGGTTTGATGCAATGGAAGCCGAATATAAAAGATTTAAAACCATTAATCAACAAGATTATGGACTTGGATGCGCAAATCAGCAACTCTTTTTTATAGTTCAAAGAACCATTAATAGCAAATACGAAGAATTTATAAAATAAGCAAACTTGCCTAACTTAAGAATCTTACAGTTTTGGATTGTAGCTATTTTTTATGTCTTTTGTTGAGGACATGGCATATTTCATAAACATATCGTGTATGAGCCCTACATTTGTATTGTAACTGCTAAGTAGGAATTTAATTCGCCTCTCATCTCCATTTTGTACGTCAATCGGAAACTGCGAATCAGGTCCAAAGTATTTATTGTATAGGGTTTCTGCGCCTTCTCTTGAAGGTGCATTTTTCCAATTAATAAAATCTTCTATATAATAGGGCAATTCCGGCGAATGCTGTTGTTCAAAATGATGACGAAGCATTGCACGTTCTGGTTCACTTGCAATAACAGATGTGAAAATAGCAACCATCGACTGTTGAGAATCGATTTTATCTAATTTTCTTTTCACTTCTGCCGGAGAAGTTTGTGGGTTGTTATTTGCGTTACGTTCAATACAGCAGCACATGTGTTATACCTTCTATATGGGTTATGTATACTAATAGCGATTTCTTGAAAACCTGTTTTGAGTTACACGAGGAAATGCTATATGTACACTTTCACGTCCTTCTTGTGTGAGATTAGTCTTTACAACAGAAAGTTCGTTCACATTCGGAAATGTACAACCGCTAAAGCTGGTAATGCCGTAACAGGTGTCAAGAGTAAGAGTGGTTAAGCTATGTTGTGAAATTTGAGAAAGTTTTTGTATGTCTCTATCGATGATGCGGCACTTTTTAAGTGTCACCTCTTTTAGGCACGAAAAGTCCCAGTGATCAAGTTCTTGAAGCTTTGTATTGTAAAGCTTGATAGTCTCTAAGCTATCCTTTGCTGTTCTTGAAATACTTTGCATATCCTCATTGCTAAGCGTGCAATTTGCAACATCTAAAGAGCGTAAATGAGGAAGCTCTACTCCTGTAAAATCAAGTGCATTTCGTAGCTCACTTTCTTTGCAAAACGTGCATTCACCCCTTCTTTTGCATTGTTTTATTGTTAACTCTGTAAGTTGTGTCAGGTCGCACTCCCTGAGAGATACAGCCTCCCCTTCAAAGTAGAAATCAATACACGTAAGGGTAAGTTTTTTACAATTTCCTCTACTTGCATTACAAATGGCGACAAATGATGCGGGCTCATAAGCCTTGCAAGAGCGAAGGGTTAGTTCTTCAAGTTCAGGCAAGATAAATTGTTCTGGCTGAGCGTTATCAAGTTCAGACTGTTCGAAGGTAAGTTTTTTTATATGTTTGCTACGTTCAGCAAGCTGAGTATAGTGTGCTTGTTGAAATTTTGCATGAAGAAGGTGAAGCTCTTCTAGAAGTGGAAGAGAGGGGCTCTCCCACACCATCCCACCATATCCCAACGTCAATTTTTTAAGCTTTGGCCCAGATGGTGGCATGCAGCGCACTAAGTACATATTAAGCTCTTCAAGTTCTGGAAAATCAGCCTTTTCTAGAGTGGAGACCTTCTTTGACTGCGCAATGTCGAGCCTCTTTAGTTTTGGACAGGAGTGGCTCATTTCTACTATACCTTCTGAAGTCAGCTGTGAATCCTTTGCAGTCACTGTCTCAAGCTGTGAAAAAACACTTGTGCCAAAGCCGGTTAGTTTAAGACAGTCTTTAATAATAAGTTCTTTTAAACTGTTTTTGCAAGAGAGGCTCAGCTCTTCAAGCCAGCTATTGGAAAAGTTGCAGTCGCATAGTTCTAGTTTCTTGAGATTTGGGAATGTACCGGCACTTTTTGCCTGATTGCTTTGGATAGTGAGGTCAACTACGTATATGCCAAATAGCTTACTAAGGCTTTGTAAGTCTGCCCCAGATCCTACCCTAAGCTGCATCCCTCCCTGAACAAGTGAAACAGTTATCGACGTTGAATGAGTAAACATGGATCGCATGATATGCGATTCTGGAAGTGATTTTACAAATTCATTCATGTTTTGATTAAATCGTACTTGCCCTATCCATCTAAAATAGATGCAGTAAAGCCTGCCAAGGTAGGGACAATTTGTTGCACGCTCTACAGTGTACTCAAGCAGCTCTTTTGCGCCTTCTAGATCATCGTCAAAGGGCCAATTATTAGCTATATAGTCAACGCATGCTTCTCCCAAGCTTGAAATATTAGCATCAACTGCTAGTTGAAGAAGTTGGATCACATTATCAAGAGAGATAGAACACCTACCCTTATCGATAAAAGCAACAAAATCAGCAGCACAGTCCACATCTGGTGGCATTTGGACGATGATTTTGCCCTTTTCGGCCTCTTTCATGCTATGTGAAAAGTTTTTGACAAAGTGGGCATCTAACTTTTCTAAAGCACCTAGTGATAGCGCGCGCGACTCAGTACCGATCTGAATGGTGATTACGTTAAAAATATCAGGAAACTTCTGATAGAGTGTTTCTTGAAGCTTTTTTGCTTCTTCCCCTACTTGAGTAGTAGGGGCTTTTGTCTTGAGAATATGCATGCTACGGGTTTTTAGCTCATCTTTAGCAACTTCTCCAGAAAGGCATTTTTGAAGCATCTGTAAAAAAAGATTCTCATCGCTTGGGGTTTGATCATCTTTTAATTGCCACCAAACTAAATCAGAATTGTTATGAACTTGCATATCTTTGATTGTTTTATTAAAAGTTTTGTGGGGATTTTAGCAGAAAATATCTTTTAGGTCGAACGTGCTCTATATCAACTCTTGTTTTGACAGCAATATCGCTTGTATAATATACGTATACGTACTATACTTATGCGTATAATCAAAAAGGGAGGATTCGTATGTTTGTACCAAAGTTAGGAATCGTGATTTTATTTGTAGAAAGCCCGGCAAGAAGTGGCGCGTTTTATAAAAAGCTGCTTCAAAGAGAACCATTGGAGGCATCAGAGACTTTTTGTCTTTTTCAGCTTGATAATGGTGTGCAACTTGGCCTTTGGTCTCGCTATACTGCAGAGCCAACAGTTACTTCTTATCCTGCAACTTGTGAAATTTGCTTTAGCGATGAACATGTCGACAAAGTTTATGAGGCAATGCTGAAAGAGGGTATTCCCATGCTACAACAGATTACCGATATGGATTTTGGCCGCACCTTTGTGGCGCATGATCCTGATGGCCATCGTATACGCATCTACAAGCTGCATGAGGAGTGATCACTATGTCTTATTGGATTGCAGTTGCTTGTTATAACCATGTGCAGCGCGGGCTAAAAGAGGGCATCTGTCAAGTATGCCATGGCAAGGGTGCTCCCCTCAAAAAGATGCAAGAGGGTGACTATCTGATTTACTATTCACCAACTATTGAATTTGGTCAAAAAGAGCCCAAGAGGTGCTTTACAGCGATTGGTCGTATTTTGGCAAGACCTGCCTACACGCATGCCATGAGCCCAGATTTCATCCCATGGAGAAGAGATGTTGCCTACATGCCTGCACATGATGCACCCATTGAGCCTCTTATTCCGGTGCTTGAGTTTATTCAGGATAAAACTAAATGGGGCTTTCCATTCAAGCGCGGATGCTTTACAATAAGCAAAGAAGATTTTCTCCGAATCGCTCATGCAATGGGGGCTAAAAGTTGACGGTAAACTTTTCTGAGATAAGTAAATATTCTGGACCTGAAAATAGCCCGGGATATCTTTTGTGGAAGGCAAGCACCTTATGGCGCCGCTCGATAGAAGCGGCCCTAAAACCCCTTGGTCTTACCCATCCCCAATTTGTTCTATTAGCAGCAATTGGCTGGTTGCATGGTTCACAGCCGATCACGCAAATTCAAATTGCAAAATTTGCAGGCCTTGATCCAAACACTACTTCCCAGATTCTTGGTGGACTCCACAAAAAAAAGCTCATTCAACGAAAAGCACAAGATGGCAGAAGCAAAAGCCCATCTCTTACGCAAGCAGGCCGCGAGCTCTTAATCAAAGCCTTGCCCCTTGTGGAACAAGAAGATCATGCCTTCTTCACAGACGTAGATCTCCCCTTCTTACATACTCTCAAGCGCCTTGCCAAGTAGCGCTTCCATAGCTCCTTTTTACTTTAAATAAATAACTTTATAGCTATAATGCAAAAAAGGGGTAGTTTATGAGTAAAATCCACGATTTTGGGCAAAAACTCTACGAGGCTGTCATTCACAAGCCTAAAGACATGATTTTACACCTTTTTGGCAAGCATGTCCGCGTTGTGCATTCTCAGAAGGGCGATTCAGTGCGGATCGATACCCCCTTACAGTATATCGGACATAACATTCAGAATATTTTTAGGCGCCAAACTAAGGTAGAGTATGTAACAGAGCCAATGGCCATACTGCTCAATATTCAGGATGAAGAAACTGCCTCTGCCAATGCCGTACGAAAGGCTGCCCTTAAAGAGCTCTTGCGCGATACCCCACAAGCTCTTTTAGACAATAATGGCCTTCAGCCAAGAACGTTAAAGGTCGCGATAAATATGCTCCTTGAGAGCCAAAAAAAATCAAAAGACCCAGCGACTGTCACTGTCATGGAGACTGTGCGAAAGTTCTCTTCTTCCTCTACTGACAAAGACATCCTTCGCAATTGCGTAAAAATCCTTCTTGGCGTCTCTGAAGAGGTTGAGCCTACTCCCGGTGACCCTACTCCCCCGTACTCTAGTGATCCTATGATTCGCAATCTCTTTGCCCCCTTTCGATCTGAAGAAGCAAGCATACATCGCTTTGAAAATATGCTAGAAGCTTGTTCTCGAGTCTTAGAGCCTATTGAAAAGCGGCGACTTATTGACAAGGCTCTTCGCCACCTTATTGTCTTGAGCGAACGAAAAGTTGACCCTGCTGATTCAGAGAAGTTCTTCTATAATGCACAAGAACTTGCCGACTGGACAGGTGATGGTGATTATGATGAAGATAACGTCTATATTCCTCCTGATAAATGGCTTTCACAAATGCTCACAAAGGGTTTGGGAATAGAAGAAGATAGTAAGTTATACACGCTACTATTTGAGAAGTTTTCTGCACGCTATAAAGACATTGTAGAGCCCTTTCAAGCGAGCCTACTTGAAGAGGTGCTTGCAACAGAATATGCTGATAAAGAGCTTACAGAGTCAGAAAAAAAACTCATCAAAAAGATGCTTTCACAGCAAATACTTCGTACGCAAAACACCTTTCAACTTGCTAAGCGTTATGCGAATGAAAGTGCGTCACCTGTTCTTACAGAACAAGAAAACGCTATCTACCAAAGCCTATTTAACGTTGCTATTTTGCTTGTGCGTGATTTTTAGAGGACGGCAAGTTACGCAATAAATTCCCTAAACAGGGTCTCTAGAGCATGTCTAGATTCTGAATGTTCTTTTCTGATGTACTGTTCTATTGGCTTAAATATGGCAAAGTTAAGGCCATTATCGAGTATAAATTGCTTCAGGTTGCGGGAGTATTTTGCTTTCTTAAGCTTCTTTCGCGTTTTACGAAATGTCGCAAGAAGCTCTGGTTGTTTTGGGCTATCAGCTTTTGCCCAGTTGGTAATGAGCTTGAGCTTTTTTTTCTTTGCATCTTGTGAGACTACTGTGACAGTAAGAGACTTGATCGGTCTGATGGGATTCATGCAGCATGCTCCTAACGGATAATGCTGCTATCCTGTCTTGCATGTGCTAAATTTGTCAAGGGTCTTTGTTGTCGCAAGAAGCTTGTGTGTGTGGTTCTTGATTCATCCACATTGCTTCCCATTCGATTATAGGTGTTACACCATCGCTAAGGTAGGTAGTTTCTAACCATAGTTCATAAAAATGCTCGCCGTATTGCAGCGCTGCATCGCGCGTAAGTTCATAGTAGTGCGGACGCGGAAAGATCTCTTTACTTGTGTATGGGCCAGTTTCTGGCGCATAAAATGTGTAGGCAATCTGATAGTTTTCTGAATTGTATTCACGCACGCTAACGGGCATAAGATCATATCCCTCTTCACGTAAAAGTACGTGAGGGATTTCATCTAGTGGTAGATCGATAAGCACGCCATTTACAAAGTCGTTAGCATCTTCTGTTGGCATTACGTTTAGCATGGCGCGAGCCTTTGTGTGATAAGGCTCACACCACTTTGACTGTGGTCTAATGGCTACATCGCGATTGAATAAGCGCTTTATTTTGTATGCAAGAGCAGGCCGTTTTGTCGCTAGAGTCTTGGCACCTAGTGTGCGAGATGCCGAAGTATGATCCATAAGGCTGCCATAGCTAAAAATCAATATGGAGTCTTTACCCTCACGCTGCAAAGTATCAACAAGTTCCGGATATGGATAACTCCAGTACTTATGCTCCTCAGCAAAAAGAACAAGCGGCAAACAGATTATCATCAAAATCAAGCTTTTCATATATTTTGTATATGATACCGTACCTTTTCATTCAAAATCAACAAAGAAGTTAATGGAAATAAGAAAGATAGCTTTGGAAGAGCCTACAAGATCTTGCATTAAAGAGTGTAGCGGCAGTCGGACTCGAACCAACGACCTGCGGATTATGATTCCGACGCTCTAACCAGCTGAGCTATGCCGCCACGGAAAGAAAAGTGGCCTTGGATTTAGTAGCCCAAGGCCTGATTAGCGGGGGAAGGATTCGAACCTCCGACCTTTGGGTTAGAGACCATAGAAAAGACCCAAAAAATATCTCAAAATTGAGCTAAATTAATCGCAAGAATTTATGAGACAGATCCCCTCACGTGCTCCTCTTGTGGCAAAAAAATAAAGATCATCACATTTGTAACACATCCTGAGCATATAAGACGAATCCTGCAAAAGCTAGGCTGGCCGACAGTAATCCCTGAATTTGATCCATGTATTGATCCCGAGCCCACTTATGAATCTTGCGATTTAGTGCCTGGAACAGAAGATGGTTTTCCAGATACTGTAGAGCAGGTTCATTACGATTCAGGCCCAGACCCACCATCCTCAGAATATATAGACCCACCCCACTGGGAATACGGATGTGATCCACCCCACTGGGAAGAATAATTACCTCAAAAAACCACTCAAGATAGCCTGTGGACCGCTCCCCCTTTGCTTCAATTAGCCAGAACTAAAGCAATTAATATATAAATCAAGACGAAACATCAACTTTTAAGCAGAAAAGCACCACGGAAGCACCGCTCCAGCTTTCCCTTCCCCATGGAGAAGGGAAAGCTGGAGCGGTGCTTCCTCTATAATTTCTTCTCAAATGTGATTAAATTTCCTATTCCTTATAATGCAAATGTTTTAAGAAGCTTTCTAAGAAGCTTCGCCCCAAAAAAAAGGACCAAAGGGACAACATGAAAGGTTAATGTTGAGGCTTCGCCGAATAACCGTTATTGCTGTCCCTTTGGTCCCTTTGGTCCTTTTTTTGGGCGAAGCCAAGGGTCCTTTTTTTACTTCACGCGAAAGCTGTCGAAGAAGTGGGTTCTTCTTGCTTGGTTTATGTCGGAAGTGCCCATAAGGATTATGTGCTTTTTGGTGCAGACGATGCGCCAGTAGCCTTGGACATTCTCATCGATACTTGTAAACTCTACAGCGTACTTAACGTTAAGTTTTTTTGCATCAAGCCAGCCGACAGTGACGTTTGGGTTGTTTTTTTCTACAAACTCTTTAAATTTCTTTCCGGAAGAGGGGATTTTGCCGGAATTTACAAAGGTGCGGAATTGATAGTACTGGTTATCGACCGATCCATTTATCATAATATTGTTATTGCTTAAGATCGCCCCCTCATAATTTGGCAGAAAGCCAGTAAAGGATAAGCCATTGCCTTTATGCATTACCTCTTGCCATTTTACCCCTTCAAAGTCGTGCTTTTGCTTGCCTTTGCCAAATTCTAATGCCCCTAAATAGGAAGATACAAAGAGCATAGTAAGTAGTGATAGTTTTGTAAGTTTCATAGAGTGTTCCTTATGGTTAATACAGCCTAGAAACTATAAGAGGCCTGCCTTATTTAATCCACTAATCTTGTATTTTAAAAAAAGGTTCGGAGGCCGGGCCTGGGTTCGGGGGCCGGGGTTCGGGGGCCGGGCCTGCATTAGGCATTAGGACTCAGGGCTGCAGAAGAAAACACCTCATCAGCGGCTCTACTCTCTGATAAGTCTTTGGCGGGAATTAGGCTAGTCCATATTTGCTTCTTCAATGCTTGTGCCTGGTCATCTTCTTGAGCTTTTTTTGCAAGTTTAGCTAACGAGGTAGGGTCTCGCGAAATAAGATGAGCAAGGGTTGGCAATGATCCTAATCCAAGCTCCCGCGTTAAACAAGCAAGAATCATGCGCGCATGAATAAGCGTTATAGACCGTTTATCTGAACGAATGTCATCGATAGTCACATCAAGCTGTGAGCAAACAGCCTGAATAACATCTTCCAATGATATATTTGCCTTCTCTAGATCGCTCTGGGCCCGAATTTTATCCCAGTTTAATTTGGGGTGCCATTTTTCTAAAAATTCAGCATCGCCATAGGCACCACTTTGCAGTGATTTTCTAATTTCATGCAGTTCTGCTCTATACTCTTCATCATTCATCAATGTGTACTCAATCATTCTTTCCTGAACGCTAGGAGTGTTTCCAAATGCGTCATAAACAATGCTCGTGTTAAGCCACGTATACACATCATTCCCCATATACGCCCGATAACTACTCCACATATACCCTTCGGGTCTTTGCACAATACTAGCTCGTACAGGATTCAGGTGCACGTAACGCACTAAACGCCGTAAATAGGTTCCTGTTTGGACTAAAACAGCCTTATAGCGCCCCTGATAAAGATATCCGCGCCGGTTGTATTTCTTATTGAAGTACTGCGCGTAGCGAAAAGCTAGGGCATGCATACCAGAAGCTAAATCACTGCCTTGTGGTTGAATTATAAGATGGAAATGATTTCCCATGAGGCAAAAGCCAAGAATGTGCAGCTTGTGCTTTTCGGTTGCGTATTGAAGAAGCAGACAAAAACGCACATAGTCTTCTCTATCTTTATAAATGTCCTGTCCACCATTGCCTCGGAGCATGACATGGTAACAGAAGCCTGGTAGAATACATCGTTTTTTGCGCGCCATCTTCATTCCCCTCTTCTAGAACGGTTTTACACAAAGAGATACTCTACCTATCTAACGCACTTCCTTGCAATGCCTAATGCAGGCCCGGCCCCCGACACGGCCCCCGACATACGAGTCGCTACGTGAGTTAGTTCGTAACGAGGGTGCTTATCCTGCATATATCAGCGCATTAACGTCTACTACGCTTACAAATGCTCTGAATGCAGGGTATGCTACATTTTTCGTTCCGGTTGGCAACGCAACGATACCTGGGTTTAATATTAATGACTTTATTATTGAAGGTAAAACCAAGTCTGTAACGTCAGGATTTGGCTGGTTTGTTGCAGGCAATGGAAATACATTTAATGCATTAAGTGGCAATCCGATTGTTGAAAACATTCCAGTTGGTTTTGCACCACCTCCTGGACTTCAAAATAATCCACCTCAGTATACAATTGGCGGAAATGTCTTTAACGTTGTAGCAACAAACCGATCGTTTGTTTATGACACAGACAAACAGGGCATAGTGCATTTTATAGAGCTCGCGCCATAAACCAGATTGTTTGATACTACCTGCCCCCTTAAGAACTATGCTTGAGGGGGCAGGATCCCACGATTTGTTTGTATCCTTTTTATCGTTTTGTATTGATTCTGTCAGATCCTGAAGATCCTGTTTTTTATTCATTTTCCTTAAGTGGACAGTAGTTTCTTCTCTGCATGCTAGTGTAAAATTTGTCTAACGTTTTAAAATGGGCTATCGGTATAGTTTTCGATGCCTTATTTTTTTACACCAGGAAAACATGTCAATACAATCAACTGATTTTTGTAGTATAGAGTATCATCATTTAGGAGAAGTTCTGACGGAAAAACACATAGGAAAGAGTGTAATACGAGTAGTCCCACATCGTAATGACACGAGTAATTGCTATGTCGAAGGAACATCGATTGAGGAAACTGCACTAAGGAATAGGAAGTTCAAGCCACCCAACCTACTTTCCCCTAGGAGAAAGTAGGTTGGGTGGCTTGAACTTCCTCGCGCCCAGCTGTAATTATTCTGTGATCTCAAGCATTTTTTGTGTATTTCAACAACTTCGAACGAATATTTCTTGAAAAATAACGGAGCATGACAATGAGATTACGCATCCACATCTAATGCATTGTGCATTTTGTGTGGAAACTACTAATAAAATAAGTAGTTATTACAGCAAATGAACAGTGGGAATTAGGTGATAAACTTAACAATAAGGTGAACTTTGAAAAGTAGCGGCAGTCGGACTCGAACCAACGACCTGCGGATTATGATTCCGACGCTCTA
>CAZEQY010000034.1:0-18146 GCA_964514655.1 uncultured bacterium | reverse complement strand
AGTGTCAAGGATGTCTTGTCTGAATGTGTCAAGTATGTCCTGTCAACGAACACTTCAGCCTGTTTGTCCGCCGTAGCTTTAGCGAAGGAGGGCGCGGAGCTTCAGCTCCGCCAACACACACTCTCTCAAGCCATAGATCCACAATAAGCTCTCAGGTGAGCAGAGAGCCTCCGCCAAGGCCTGCAAAACAAGAACAAGAGGCTGCACATGCACTATTTCGCGGCATCACCCTGCCACTTGTATCGTCCTCATCATCGTCAGCAGCATCAGCATCGTCGTCCAGTTCTACCACTACTCATCATGCGCAAGCATGCCGTCATTCGGGACCATCTCCCGACCCAAAACAGGCGGAGCTTCATTGTCGAAAGGCAGAAAGCAGCCTTCGTGCGCAACGCCAATCGCGGCGCCGGTCCCATTCCATCCATCGGATGATAGGAAGAAGGTGGGGCTGGCAACTGGTCCCCACGGCGGACCTACACGGTACCCCCCCGGGATAATGAAAGGGAGCGGGAGGAAAATGCCGTGATCTACGGTGACTTTGAACTACTGATCGTGAGCCATCCGGACCGCGAGAACGTGTATGTCGAAGCGTCCTTCGGGCCGGACGAAATGTTCCATGTCTTGTTCGACGAGACCGGCGAAGTGGAACTCGGCGAACTGGTGGTCGACCTGTATCCCCCGCCAATAGGTACGAATTGGGTACTACGCCACGTGGATCTTCTGCATGTGCTGAAGCACGCCGCAGAGGCACTGCTCTCAAAGTCGCAGCCTGAACCGGAGTGCGCTGCTCAGCCAATTCAGTGCTGGTGGCGCGATGAGCCGTTTCCTCAGGGTGAGCCTCAGAAAGCTGAGCAAAACGGGGTCGTCGAGTGCATCGCGGCCACCTTCGCGGATCTGGGAACCTCACGCGTCGAGGCGTCAGTTGGACGAGCAAGCAAAATGTTCGCCATATACTGCGAGCAGCAACTTGGCGCTTTGATGATTGACGTCTTTCCCGCACCCGGAGACGGGATCTGGGTACTTCGTCACAAAGACTTCACCTGGCTGCTTCACGAGGCGCAACGCACGATTGAAGTCCAGACGAAGCGGGGGTAACGAATTGATACCACGTTCCAGTAGCAGCAACAATTCATCGAGGTTCCTCGGTTGAAAACGAACGGCATCTGCTGCGCCCACAATCACATCACCTGAGGTTCCCGAAAGGAACTTGGCGGCTATCACTAGAGAGATCTCCATGAACTTACCGATAACTCGTCAGTTCCCGTAAGTTCAGCACGCGGGCTCCAGTTACTTGAGGTAGCGGATCATTCCACGAACCGTCGACGACGGCGAAGCAGATATCGAAATCCGCGGTGAGAGCGTCCACAAGCCTCCAATAGCTGGACCAATCCTTTGGCGATTTACCGCGAAATCTATCCCAGTATTCCTCGGGTGCGATTCCGATCAAGGTCATTCGCAGCAGTTTGTCAGGCAACACAATCTGTTTCCCGAACCGGCCGTTCATTGCTGTCTCCCAATCCGCCTTTAGTTGGGTCCATCCCTCTCGGATTGCCAATCCATACGCAGTCATTTCAACTAGCATCCGAAGAGGCGTGTCTCTACTCTCGCGTGACTTGACCTCATTTACAACGGGAAGATGGTCACGGCCTACACCCAGTAGATCGACCTGCCCCCACCCCCGGTCCCCGGAGGACCGCTTGAGCGGAAATTGGTATGTCTGGAGATATGGACAGCAAGGCAAATAGATCTCTCCTGCGCCAGTTGGTCCCCACTTTTCCCACATTGCTTGTTCCAAGCAAGCCTCCGCACGATTGGGAATGCGGAATGCCTGCCGATTCAGGCAAAAGTTCGAATCGCGCCGAGGGGCAGCTTTGATGGTGTTTGTCACCAACATACTCAGATGATCACAGATTGGTTCCGCTCATACTTGAACGCGAAATGCGTCCGCTGAGTTCTGGTATTCTCCGAGCCATTCGTAGCTGTGTCTTCCTACCACAACCCCAGAGCATCGAATAGCGCGCCCACGCGAGACGAATGCTCGAAGTGCGGAAAGAGATACTCGCTCCGCGTTGTTCCCGGATTCCCCTTGCCTTACATCGCCAGAGCATCGCTCTATTCCGCATGACCTACCAGCGTACCGGAACGAGCCCGCCCAATGCCCGAGTGTGGCTTAGTCGTTAGCTTGATTGTCAGCCGTAGCGAAAGAGGGCGGGGATCTTGCGCCAACCCTCTCATCCTCCAAACTATGGACAACCAAATCAACCTGACCACCGAAGCCCACCTAGTCCCGGAGCCCTCAGAATATCGAATTGGAGGATCCGTTGGTCCGCGGGACCCAGTATCTCGCTATCGACAATTGCCACGGCAACATACAGAGAGCACCTTGGTCAAAGAACCCGTTATTCTGTAGTCGAAATGCCTTCAACTGCAAGGGTCTTCAGGATTGTCCTGATTTCGCCAGGGGATACCGAGAAGGAGCGCGGGATCGTCGCCGAACGAATACAAAGAATCAACTCGTCCCAAGTTCGGTGGACCAACGAACTCTGCTGGCTTGACCGATGGGAGGATTCACCGCCTGGAGCGAGTAAGACTTCGGCCCAAGGCCTACTCGATGAGTTCCTGCAGATCGATACGGCAGACCTTGTAATCGCAGTATTCCGCGACAAGATTGGCGGATCCGTCGAGGGAAGTTCAGGCACGGTCCACGAGTTGACCCAAGCTAGGCAAGCCTTCTTGTTACGGGGCTCCCCAGACATCCTTGTGTACTTTCATAGGCCAGAGGATCCGGTCGATCGCGCACCCGAACTCGACAGTTTGAAGCACGAGATTCAGGAATGGGCTCTGACGAAATACTACAGGTCACCAGAATCCTTTGAGGATCAAATTGAGATAGACCTCAGATCGTGGCTCATGAAATTTCGCTCTAGCAGGCCACAGTTGTCAGCACAAACAAACCTCAACGACCACATGCCGGTTACGGCCGCGGTACATTCGGCCAACTCCAGCTTCCGCTTGCAGGGACTGACCGAGCTCATTCATGCCCTGACAATAGTCCTCAGGGGCGAGGCAAAGGTGGAAGGACGACTCGCCGACATTTCCATAACGTTTAATACAAATCTAACGTCGCGAATTGTGGCCGAGCCGACCACAAGTGAGGCCAGGCTCTTGGATCCAAAGACCGGGGCTTCTTATCAAGGCAGGCAAACCGCTGCCAACTCAATTGTCTTTGAACGGGTTGGCCTCACTGGCGAGGCGACTCAAACGCTGTTATGCGAACGCTTGCGAATCAACGCCAATCAACTTGGAGACAGGGGCCTGATTCAATGCTCGGTCAGCATGCTGCCATCGCGCGGGCAGCGCTTTCCAACTGTGATGGCTCACCCATCCATTGCAATCGGCCTAACAATGGTCAAGCACAAATTCAAATTCTCGCGACTCCGAAGAACCGATTCCAAGTACCCCCCACTTCTCTCCTACGCTCTGGAGTGCGTCGTCTCAGAACTGAGTCAACAAGCGTGGTATTCCAAGGAAGAGGAATTGGCTGCTCATGGGACGATACTCTTCTTCCAGTTTGCACAGGGTGAACAGCGTCTGGAAGTCGAAGCTGAGCCCGAAGCGACTAGATCGGACGGACTGATTCTAGCCCGCCAAATCTCGACGGATTGGAATGGAGCACCGACCGCTAGTCCAGCATATACTCATGGTTGCTTGGCATTTGAGTTCGTAGGTGAACCGCGTGATCTGCGTGGTCCTCAATCCATTGTGTTTCGCTTCCAGTTGCACTCTGCCGTTCCACCTGAGTCAGGCTCGATTATCGCAGGTATGCACCTGGGCCCGCTTTCCGCCGTCGGGACGGCGGCGACATCGGCCCCAATTCCACGCTTTGTCCCAGCGCCTATGGTCTCGCTGACTGTGGAATTGTGATATGTCCGTGTGTGCGATCGGATTAGGTGCCCAGAAGCAAATAGCCTTGAAACGCACTTGAGGGTGGCTGTTGCACCCTCGGAGATCCTCAAGAGTGAGCTTGTGTACTTCAGCCCGCAGGTGCAAAGTGCACTCTCAAAGTCTGTGCGTGTAAGACTCTGTTCTGCTAGGAGTAGATTCCACATACGCATCACAACCCGAGGGTGTGATATAAACTGCTAATGCTGACTAACTCCCTCCGTAGGTTGAACGACAATGCCTTCGTTTGATGAGGTAAAGCATCTATTCGCTTTGGAATCCACCGCCCTTATTGAATCCACCTTAAGAACGTGGGCTGGTGTCGATCTCTTAGGGGCGGTGCTGTACCGGAATATCCTTGAAATGGAGCATTTCCTCGATGAAGAGGCCTGGCCAAAACTCCTGAAGCCGATTGTCGACTTGAGGGAGGAATCTCGAGGTGCCGTCTTGAGGGAGTACGAAAAGGCTTGTTGGCGTACCGCCCGCCATGGTGGTCAAGCCAAGGGGGATATGCCACTCGTTCTCGGCCGGATTGTTCTGCGAGCGAGTTTTGTCAATTACTTGATGACGGCAGACTCCCAGCTCTTCAAGAAGAGAGAATCGGCAGAAGAGTTTGTTGATCGCCTGCTTGACGGGGAGTCCCCAAATGCTTTTGAGAAAGAGCTATCTCTGTCCATGTACTCGTTCTGGGCTACATGGTCAACAACCCCGAATGTAACATCACCCTTCGGGTTCTCCAAGAGCGAGGATCCGGACGAAATACGCGCTAACCTAGGGTTGTGGCCCCAAGAGCGAACGGTAGACGCATGGATTCTTCTTGAGTATCCTTGTGTCCCAGGGATGGTGCTTCATCGACCGACTATTTCTGACGCCGCACTCTCTGTGGGTTTTTGTCCTCCAGCCAAGGATTTTGATCGCCACGGCTGGACCCAGCCGTGGCCCGCAGGTGCCTGTGAACCCGACTGGGACATTGCCCCGCGGCCAGAGGTGGTCCATGTTGCACCGACCTTCGCGGACCTGAATCTTCCTATCAAGGAGCTTCCTAGATGAAAGAACCGAGATATCTCAAGTTCTTCAAGTCAACAGGCTCAGCGGTGATACTAAGTCAAGGAGATTGGCTCTTGGCTTCAGAGAATCTGAACGAGGACGATTGGGTGGATTTGCTCAAGGACCTGATTCGGCAGGAGCCTCAGATGGGCGTGTTGTTAGGTCTCCATCCATCGGATCACAAATTTGAAGCCTTAGGTACATTACTGAACCGAACGGCTCCACCCGTTCGCCTGCTAATCTCCGGCGCGTACTCCAGAATCTTGCCGCACATCTTTTCATCAAAGTGCGGATCGAAAGAGGCCGAGCGAGCGCTAAACTTGCCAAGATTGGTGGATCTGCCAGGGGCAGGGCGCAGGCTGTGGAGGATTGTGACTAATACCAGCCTGTCTCCTGAAATAAGAACCCTTGCATCTGTTGCCTGTCTGCGCTATGCAAAGGAAGGGACCCTTTCTTGGTCCAGCATCAACCTTGAGGAGGCACCATTTCTTGCGCCAACCCTAGCAACCTACTATGCAGATCAATCTCCCGAAGTCGCGATTCGAATGATATCGAAATTTGCATCCTCTACCAACCTCAAGGGCTACGTCGAGGCTGCGACAAGCGCTTTGCGACAGCTATCCAAACAAGAAGGGGGCCTGTCGAAGTCCAAAGACCTAATTGCAACTGCGTCACCCCACGCCAAGAAGATCTTTGGAGAGATCCTCAAGAGGGCCGAGTTCAAGCAATTGAATGCCATTCTTGAAGAAACTCCTCAGCGAGATGTGGCGTCGGTGCTGAAGCGGTTAGGGCTATTATATTCGGATCGGAATGTTTTTCAACAGAAGATTTCAGAGATGAGGGAGCTGTGGAGCCACTTGGGAAGGGGAGATCAAGAACGGGCGAGGGAAGAAGCGGACCGCCGTCTTGACGATGGTGTAGATGTGGAACCCCTTGACGTCTTTTCGGCCTGGAATGAAATTCTTTATGTGACCAGTCTAGAAGGGTTTGACACAGCTATTCATCTAAAAGACCACAGATTGTTTATCGTTACAACGCAGCTACGGCGTCCCCATCGGGCTCGAAGGATCGAGGTGAAGTTGTGATTAGCCATCTGGCTCAAGAGTTGATGGGCGAATCCGGAAGCTTGGCAAGGGCCATTTCCGAGATAGACAAGCTCGCTGATGCCGTTTGGAATGTTCTTATCTTCGCAATGGAGGGTGTTGCGAAGTCTGGCTATGAACTAGGCAGAATGCGGCCGTTTCGCTTTGATTATTTTCGAGAGCAGATCCTAGATGCCCTAAATCCAGCCGTGCAGGATAGTCAACGCCGTGAGCTATTGGTCTCCCTTCTGCTCAGGTCCAGACTTGTGAGGATTGATGCATCGGGTACCCGAGTCCGTTGCTTGGTGGACGCCGCGAATCCTCTCGTGCTGACTTCGGAGTTCTTCGGAGACTCATACCGAGCGGACGACCTAAAGTATTTCGTTGTGAGCAACCTTCGACGAAAACATCAAATGGCATTCTCGCACACGACGGGTTTCTTCTTCCGAACCCTCGCGGACACAGTGAACCGTGCGCTGGCTGGCGAGCCACTCATGGAGTCCAGCCGATCTGGAATTCGAATCCGCGCCCGCCGCGGAATCTCAATCAATGTGTTCAAGGACTTGCTAAACTCGGCGCGGTTTGCGGGTGATGTAGAGTCTTCCGATCTTCGTCCACTCTCCATAGATGCGTTTATCGACTCCTGCAGACTGGTAAATTATCTGCGCCCACACTTCGCTTTCGGTGAAGTTGCAATCATCACTAACCAAGTCGACAGCGAATACCTCGTTTCTAACGTGTTTGGGATGCCTTCAGGCATCCAAGGGTTTGATGACCTTTTCGGCGGGGGGGGGATTCTCTTAGGGGACTCCTATGCAACACCTGAACGTGACCAGATTCGAGGTCGCGTTGTTCTGACTGTCGGGAGGTATGGTACGGGAAAAACGCTGCTCGCACTTCAGATGGCCGTTTCGATTGCCAGAAAGGGTGGCATAGTATGGCTTGTCCACTTTGAACAGACACGACAAGAATACCTTTACACCTTGCGATCAATGACCTATATGCCTTCGGATGGTAGCGTAGAGGTTGTCACAGACTCTGCTACAGCAGCGGAGGTGCTAAGAGGGCCGATTGAAGGAAAAGGGGTAGTAATTCTATTGGCATCGCAAGCTGATTCTTACCGGGGCTTTCTCGATCGATTCGAAAAGCGAATCGACGAGCTTGCTGCTTGGCCACTGAGGGCAATAGTTGTCGATTCGCTCAATGCAATTCGACATGATAATCCGTCCGGAACTTCATCTGCGCGATCCGAGGCTGTTGAGTTATTCAATAAGGCGAAAAGAAGTGGAGCTAACGTTTGGTTGATTGCTGAAGAGGGGGTTGAGCGACATCTCGAGTTTTGGAAAAATATCGCAGATACCGTTGTGCGGCTTTCTGTTGATCTCAGTAATGATGCGTTAATTCGCTATATTGAGGTGTTGAAATCTCGGCTGCAGCGAGAACAGACTGGTCGTCATGTCGTTCTCATTGCTCCGGGTGAGGGAATCCGCGTGGTTCCGTCGACTACAGCAGTCAGAGCTAGGCTTTCGGCTAGGAGTTTACCTTCTCAAACCCAATCAGTTGAATTCGGGCATATCGGAATAGACAGGGCCTTGGGGGCGCACGGGTTAGTCTCCGGTGATCTAATTGTAATTCATGGGCCCAGCGGTACTCACAAATCCCAACTAGCGATCCAATTCCTTGCGCATTCTGATCGCCTTGGAAGTTTGGAAGCCGAATCACTTCTTGTGACTCCGAGGGAATCAGAGAATGCAACCAGAGCATCTATTCGTAAAATACTTGACTCGACGCGACCGCGAAAGCTAAAGAGTGCCGATAGAATACGCGTGCTGGCTCTGCCTCATGGTTATGTGGTCCCGGGGCTAGTACTCCAACTGGTGGAGGAGCAGTTAACTCTCGCGCAACGCCACGGGGTTCGCATAGATCGTGCCGTGGTCGATGACCTTCGATTCTGGGAACTCAGTAGCCCCTTAATTCGTGAGGATCGAACCTTCGCCGATGCGCTTATCGATCTTTTCAAACGGTACAACGTGACAACACTCATGAATTGCAGTGAGTTTGTTGAGGAGGTTGAATCATCTCTGCAGCGTACGGTGTTAGACTACGCCGATGTAATTCTCGAGACCCACCGCGTCGAACTTCAGGGCATCTCGCGCGTTCTTGGACGCTTCGTAAAGAGCCGTTCAATGGAGCATGGTCGCGAGTCCTTCGAAGTCAAAGTTGTTAGTGGGGCGCTGGCGGTAGAGCCAAGCTTCAGTCTCGTTAGATTTCGACCTAACGGCGAATCAGTTCCAATTTCAGTTCAGCTATTCCTTCATCAAGAGAATGAGGCGCAAGGGGCCTACAATAGGCGAATTTGTCAGCAGTTAAGTTCCATGTTGTCGGTCCCGATCACCCTCAAGAATGTTGACGAGATTCAGATTCAAGGTGCTGCTGACTTTATTGGATGGTCGGTTCGCGATGAGTTGCGTATTTTTCAACTCGATGAGTTTCAGGTTCCCAATGCATTGGAGCGTCGGTCAGGTCAAACGTTCCTGCGGCGATTTCCGAAGACTCAACTAACGGGGTGGGATCAGATCGCCGAATGTCTCGTGGTTCGATGTGCTGATGAAAGTGCTTTTTGGGCAGTTCCATACTTTGTAAACCTCGGCTTCCTGGCGTACAGGGACAGCGTCGTAAAGGACAAGATTGAGAGTTGGTCGGCGCTGTCTAGGCTGTGTAGTGAGTGGGAGGAAAAGCACGAGGGTGGCCTGTTTTTCGATTTCACTAAGGGCACTAAGGAAAATGCAAACTGCCTTTTCTTGGAGATTCTTAGTTCCTTAGGAAGCCCTGATTGCCCTGGTAGGTCAGGCTGTAGTCTCCTGGACTGGCTTGATTCTGATAAAGCGCGTGAGGCTCTAGACATCTTTTGGGTGCTGTGTCACAGATCGTACAAGAGAGCGTTGAGTCGTCAGGATTTCAATCGATGTGATCCGGAGGCGGCTGTGTGGCGGCATTGGTATACAACGCTGATTCCTTTTCTGAGCGACCTTTCGAGCGACACGCGGGACGATCTCCGTTGCACCTTTGTGCCAGGTCCGGGGGTATCAGGTGAATGGTATCTGGGGGTTGCAGGCGATTCGGCGGCCACCGACGTAGCGTCAGAAATTCTGGCATACATGACGAAGGGGGCTCAAGAGCTTGAGCGACTGCGTACAGGTGTCGGAATCCCAGTTCGGAGTTGGTACTATCAATCGGGAGATGAGCGGAAAATTCTTTGGGAATTAAGCGACAAGGTTGAGGTTCAGGGCCATTCACTGATACCGAGGGTGCGTGACTGCCTCCGCCGTTCCCAATTCGGCTGTTATGAGCGTATTTCTGGTGTGCTTAGTGACCATCTGTTGGGGGTATTGAAACTACCCGCAAAACAGGGCAAGCCTTCTAAGCAAATCGTAGAAGTGTGGTCAAGCCTACTCGCCAGTGTGAAGCTTGTTGAATCTGAGGTCATGTGCCAGCGTTGCAAATGGCCAAACCCAATGCGACAGATTATCCCTGCGGCAAACCTGAAATAATCTCCAAGCAGACCGCGCGAGGAGGGTCGGTTCTAATGGATCCAGCGCGCCGCGCCGATTGGTCGGCGTGTGACGAGTCATGGGGGAGGGTTTCGGGTGATGCGAGTGTGCATGCTTCACTGCTAAATAGGGACCGAGGTGCCCTTTCGTAGGTTGTTTGAAACGTTTCAAAGGACTTGCTGAGAGGTCTGTCGTCGATTAGGTTTTGCCAATTTCCTCACGAACACTAGCAGGGAGGGCTGGGCGCGGCGGTCGCCAATCAAGCCTGAGCAACCCTTCCGTGACAAGGGACACGCACTTGTTTGATTCAGGACCTGGGATGGGTGTCCTGAACAGCAGGCGGTTTTCATCGACGTTAAGGCCATTCCAAGGCCATTCGATCGTCCAAATGGATCTCTCCTGGAGCCAGGAACGGAGTTCTCCGAGCGTTTGTGGCAATCTGGGAAATCCTGGCACATTAAAGCAGGAACTTAGCTGAAAGAGTTCTGGCCAGATCGGAAGCGAGTTGGCCGAGAAAATCTGTGAGTCTACAATCGCTTCCCCGAGTCCGATAAGCCGACCTACGGATGCGGCGGCTCCGCCTCGTCCCCCCATTACGTAGATGGGTTTTCCGAACATGAGGGCAAGTAATACCTCCTCCGCCACTCCCGGAAAACGACCCCAGCTGTCGCTATCTTTGCCACCGATTACAATTAACGCGTCGACATCATGGCATAGTCGGACTCGCATGCGAAATAGACTGATCGCCCACGCTAGATGGTGATGTGGTTGGTATACTCCCTGTTTGTCAGGGAGTGCGGGGAACCACTGCCCACGCGGAACGCCAAGCCTAGTTTTCTCAAGCTCCGAAAGCGTCTCGAGATGCAGAAAATCGACACGTCCTTTGGCCTTCTCATGCTCTCGTAAAACCGTTGTGCTGAGAAAACTAGGGAAGCCCACATAGTTTCGGATTCTCCGGTCAGCACGGTCGACCAAATCATCTGGCACCAGTTTTGCTGCTTCTACAAGATCTTGCAGCGTGCCCTCGGGAATGAAGTCTCCGCCATACGCAAGCGTGGCTCCCGACCTTAGCAGGACCCTTGTCAACTCGGACAACATCGGCTGAGTGTACGGATCTTGAAGCCCTGCAGATACACCGATAATTCTTCCGTCAAGTGGCCCTCTGCTGATATGCAGACGCCGTAACTCTCGGTCTGGTAGATTTCCCTCGCGGAGAGTGTTGTCGGGCGACACTCTAGAGGTGCTTAGTAGTGCTCCTATGGACCTCACTCCGTGTATGAAATGAGCCGTTGATAGTAACTTCTTTGTGAGGTCTTGATCAATTGAAAACGATCCGTCGTTCCAACGGTCCGGCCAGCGCTTGGCGAGCAAATGCCTCAACACGATCGCTCTCCTGATCAATCGATCGTTGCCCAACGTATTAATGCCTTGAATGTCAATGAAGGCATGAAGCCGACTGATGAAGTCCGGGACTTTTTTTGCGCGGAAGTCTCGGGGATCGATAGCCGCACGTCTTTCAAAGTCACTGAGTGTAGATGCTGTGCCGCCCGCAAAGGCTAAGATCGTACGCCTCAACTTGATTACCTGGCCGTCGGCGAGGAATTCACCATCCTGCATTGGGGCCAGGAACCACTTGAGCCAGCCGAGCGTTTCGCCATTTAGAGGAGTGTCAAACTCATCGAGAAACAGTACGTTTGTGACATCACTGGTTGCGCCTCCGAGGGTGTCCTTCATGCGCTTGGCAAGATTCTGGCTATCCGTGATCTGGGATAGATTAATAGTCTTCAGTTGCCCAAATCGGTTCTTGCCAGGTAGCGAGTTGATAAGTTCATTTACCAAGAATGACTTCCCTGAACCCGGGGGACCGAACACGGCGATTGATAACGGTGAGGAAACGTCTTTCCGCGTCGCATAATCCTCGAAGATCTCTTGTATTTCTGAGCATCTCTTGACTTCGGCGCTTTCTTTCGGTAATAGCAGGTTGCCGAAACTAGCAACACCTGCCAAGCTCGACCGATCGGCGACGAGTTTTACGGCGGCCTCGAGGTATGCGTCAATGTAAGTTGTCATTCCGCGACTATACCAAAAAAGGATCCCCAAGAGAAAACAGTCAGCGTCGGCGACTGAAGCGATCGGGCGCGGCTTGAAGTAAGCTGCGAGCCAGAAGGGAATATGCGGCCAATCCAGGAGCTACCGGTTGGTTACAATCACTTGGTCGAATCTCAACTGGGGTACGCGTGGTAGGCTAGCTTCGAACTCATGACGACCGGTCGCCGTAGCCTGATATGTCAATCCACCAACGTCGACGTCCTGGCTTGAGGCCAACCGATCCCTTGCTATTTGGGGTGGAGCTCGAATGGGAACTGCTGCATTTGGGCAAGCCTCTCAAGCCATTCCCGAACCTCAACTTCGTCCTCTGCTGCTCGCAGCATCGAGTAAGGAGCCCATTCGAGGCGTAGCACACGCAAGTATTCTTCGAACCGCACGGGGTGCAATCTTACAGACCTCGCCTGTCGGAGGTTCCTTGAGCCAATCCGACGTGTGATTTGGTCTGCGTCAGGTGCCACCACTTCAATATCGATCTGGCCCTTACGAGCCGCCAATGCATCCGTTAACAATCCAATAGCTCGAGTATCGGTTTTGGGGAACGAATACCCGACAATTATCACTCTCTCGGCCCCGCGCACTTGTTGCGCTGCTTGTTCCCACAAGAGCTGAAGAGGAGCGTCGTAGTCCTCGTAGCGTTTTTGCTTGACGGGTGTAATCAAAAGAGGTGAAGACGGAACCCCGCGGATGTTTGGTTCCTTGAATGGCGAAAAGACTCCCCTGAAGTTGGTTTTGACGAACAGCTGTCCGGGTCCGGCTGATAACTGGTCGGAGGTGAATTGCTTTCCTGGGATGTTTGGCGGATAGTATCCATAACACGTTGGCTGGTACCCACCCCACCAGCGCCCCTGATGCGTTGGGAATGGCAGCGTAGTTTGCCAGTATAAAAAAAGTGATTCCGACTTCGGGACAGTTCGTTGAAACTGCCAAGTTGTCGGGTTGTAGCCTGCATAGGGGACCAGCCAGTTGGTTGAACCGTGCAGTTTCAGCAACTTCCACTTTGTTTTGAAGTGTGGCGCGCCGGCCACTCGTTTCTTCCAAGTTCCATCCAAAGTCGCAGAGAACTCTATGCCATAGCCGTCGTTCGGCGACCAACCTCCGCTAGACACTAGTGCTCGATCGAGCAAGGTGTCCCAGTTGAAGGTCATGAACGTATCATTAGGGCTACAAAACTTCAGGAGCTCTACGTATAGGGAATCGACTGGACCATTCTGCGCTTCGTTGATGACGTTGCCCATGATGAATGTCATGTTTGTCATTGCAGTGGCAAGCGAGAGCCCTTTGAGTATCTCGGCTTGGGACCTCTTTGTCTTCCTGCTGAGTGTCATTAAGTCTCGCTCCATCGATGTCATAAACGTTTCGATGTTTTCGGTCCACTCAGAAATGCTGTTTGGCGCAACGTTGCGATAATGTGCAAGGTATGAAACCAGTGGTCCAACATGGGCATTGAAACCCATTGATGTCGGCAACGAATTGAATGCGGCGAAGAACCCATTCGCGAGTGGGATAGGGACTCCGTAAGAATTCAGGTTATAGTGGTTCGATGCTCCAGCGCCGAAGAGCCAAACTGTCTTGGGCGCATTAGCAAGTAGCCGAGCACGATCCCGTGCCCAGAGACTGTCCCAGCAAAATCGCAGGAATGCTTTCCAAGCTTCTGCTGACTGAGTGGTTTCGTAAATCGAAAGGTTAAGAGAATCGTCACTCATTGAGTCAGTTTAACAGTGCAACGTGATCAGTTTTCTATCGTTCGGGCCGGGATCCGAGGCATCGTCCAACAGTGCCATCTTCGAGCACCCGATTCTTAGACGGGAGATGGAGCGATCTATCCCAGGTGTATCAGTACGAAAGACTGTCATTGACCATCAACGGTTCGTAAGTGTGCGCATTGAACGAGTTGCCAACGTTTGTGATGTTTGTGGGGCAAAGTGGGCAGTTTCGGTTTCGGTCTTCGAAATCAATGGCTTGCCTGGAATGCGCGAAGATCCGCCTGTGCCTGATGGCCGTTCCTTCGAAAAATGCCGTATGTCAGTTTATTGAAGGCATTGGGTTTAAAGGTTCGACCGCAGGGTATTTTCTGGGACGTCCGCGCTTGCGGTTAGGCGGTTCTTCTGTCGAGGCGACCGACAACGTTGCGGGGACGACGGAACGAGGCTCGAGTGTAACGGCATACCCGATCGGCTCCAGACGCGCCGTCAACCGGCGAATGGTGCGTCCCGGGTTGAGGCGGTCGAAATAGTCACCGCCAAGATCGCGGTGGGGTTTGCCTGACTTGAGCATCTCGTATGCGATCGTCAGGACCTTGTGTGCGACGGCAACGATCGCTTTGCCTTTGCCCCAACCGCGATGCCTTGGTTCGATGGAACACCGCACGCAGATACCCGTCTTTCTTCTGCGAGATCGCCCAGGCTGTCTGGGTCAGCGAACTTTGCAGGTAACGGTTACCCTTCTTGGTCCGCGAACTCTTGTTGATACCCGCGCTCTCATTCTGCCCCGGACACAGCCCCGCCCAACTGGAGCATTGACCGGATGTCGGAAACACGCTCAGGTCGGGTCCCATTTCGGCCAGCAACTCAGGCAATGATGAGATCGATGCCTGGGATGGTCCGAAGCAGTTCGACCTGCTTCCGATACGGTTCGATGTATTTGGAAATCTCGGCTTCGATCTTCTCGATTTGCCCGGTCACGAAACTCAAGTCCGCGCTTCTGGAGGCTCGAAACTGATTTTTAGCCGCGTTCCGGTCGCCGCCGCCAAACGTTCCAGCGTGTGAGTGGAAGGTCTCGTTCGCCCGCTTTCCAGCCGCGCGATCACCGATTGAGTGGTGTCCATTTTTTGAGCCAGCTGTTCTTGTGTGAGACCAGCGTGAACCCGCGCTTCGATCACCGCCCGAGCCAGCGCAAACTCCACGGCCAATTCTGCATGAGCTTTCCTGTATTCTGGATCCTTCATCCACTTGCGGTGAAGATCTTTCACTTTGGTCATTGCAAGCTCCCGCGTCTACGATGCGATCTAGGGTTTCGACGGTCCAAGCCCTACACGATTGCATTTGCATTATAGCGTTTTTGCTATGCGTGTCGAGTTGCTCATCTATCTGGCCTAGAATCAACAGCTTGGCGGGCTCTGTTGAGAATTCGGCCGAGTCGGAACCGCCGGTGACACATCGGAAAACTTTTTTATCTCCCTTAGAATCCGTCGCTTGCAGCCGCCGGCCCGAAAAATCTTTGGTCCAGGGCCGTGCTAGGGTGAAGGCAGAAGGGGAAAAGGCGCTCACAGGCGCGAAACGGACCGCATCCTCCGTTATCGCCGCCCACGAGCGCCTTTTCCATTTCCAGAACCGACCGGCCAATACAAGGAGACGTGAAACCATGCCATCGAGCTTTTATATCGACCCCGCCCAGTTCATGACCCGTGAGGAACTCGACCGCGCCCAGGCCAACCTCAAGCGCATCGCCGAAATCGAAGGAGAGAACCCCAGCAACGGTTCCACCGGACCCCGCACGCCCGAAGGCAAAGCCCGCTCCTCCCGCAACGCCCTCAAGCATGGACTCTCCAGCCCCAACCCCGTCATCTCAGCCGAAGACCGCCCCGCCTTCGACGCCATGCTCGACGCCTACATGCAGGACTGGCGCCCCGTCGGCCAAACCGAAATCGACAACGTCAAGCGCGCCGCCACCGCCATGTGGCGCTACAACCGCGCCATCGCCTACGAAGCCGAAATCCTCACCCTCGAGATGGACTACCACGCCCTCCCCTCCGCCGCCATCCTCGACCCCGAAGAGGCCGGACCCCTCACCCGCGCCGCCTTCGCCTTCCGCGAGGCCGCCGCCGCCGGTGGACCCGCACTCGCCCTCTGCTCCCGCTACATCACCGCCGCCGGACGCGAGTACGACCGCGCCATCCGCCAACTCCGCACCCTCCAGGCCGACCGCCGCAAGCGCGAAAAAGAAGAGCAACAGCACCAGGAAACCGTCGAAAAAGCCAAATTACCAAACGAACTCCCCCCGAATCGTCCGCAACCCGACAATTCCACCCCGAAGCAACCCATTCCGTTCCCTAACTCCACCCCCAAACCCGCCGTGCCCCCCTCCGGCCGCACTCGAAAAGGTTGACCGGCGATGGCTCTCAGCGACTTTGGCTTCGTTCTCAGCGGCAACCGCAGGAGAAGTGTGCCTACAGGAGTCAAACAGGGAGCCCCAGCAGCAGCCGCAGCAGCCGCCGGGCAGCCGGGCAATCGAAACGAAATCCTCCCGCCCGCATCCGGCTTCCGCTACAGCTTCGATCCGCTCGCCTTCGCCACCGAAGTCCTCCACTGGAACCCCGACGCCAGGCAGCGCGAAGCCCTCAACGCCCGCCGCTCCCGCCGCCTGCTCAACTGGGCCCGCCAGTGCGGCAAAACCGAAACCGCCGCCGTCGAAGCGATCCACGTCGCCTGCACCCGTCCCGGCTCTCTCACCGTCATCATCGGCGGCGTCCAGGACCACATCAATCAGTTCTTCAACCGCATCGACATGTTCATCGAAGAAGCAACAGCAAACACAGGCGACGACCCCTTCGGCGGACCCGTCACCAAACCCTCGGGCAACCGCATCGTGCGCCGTTTCTCGAACCGCTCCCGCATCCTCGGACTGACCACCAACAAAGCCGTCCGTTCGCACACCGCGCGTTTCATCATCCTGGACGAAGCCGGCTACATCGACGACCGCGTCTGGGAAGGAGTCCTCCCGACCCTAGCCACAACGGACGGCAACATCCTCGTCATCGGAACGCCGCGAGGCGCGAAAGGCTGGTATTACGATCTCTGGAACAACAAAAAGAACACCGCCGGTCCGCGAGGCTGGTTCAAGAGCCAGTACCTCGCCGCCGACAACCCCCGCATCTCCCCCGACTATCTCGAAGAAATGCGAATGACCCGCGGAGACACTTGGATGCGTCAGGAATTCGGCTGTGAATTCCTCCACGACGGCAAGACCCTGCTCCACCCCGACGACGTCGACGCCATCTTCGATTACAAAGAATAACCGCCTGTGCCTGCCCCCACCCGTGGGGCGGACTTCAGTCCGCGCGGGGCTTAAGCCCCGCCCAACACTAACTTTTCAAGCCACAATAGGAGGAATCATGCTTCAAAAAACCGTAGCCGTGGGACTCACCCTAGCCGCCGCCCTGCTAGCCCAACCACCAACCACCCCCACCCCCGCCGCGCCCGCGTACTCCGTCCGCGAACACTACACCAAACATGAACTCCGCATCCCCATGCGCGACGGCGTCCGCCTCTTCGTCTCCGTCTACACCCCAAAAGACAAATCCAAAACCTACCCCATCCTTCTCAACCGGACCCCCTACAGCGTGGGACCCTACGGCGCCGACCTCTATCGCCCCTCCATCGGACCCTCCGACAAACTCATGAAGGACGGCTTCATCTTCGTCTACCAGGATGTCCGCGGCCGCTACATGTCTGAAGGCGAATGGGCCGAAGTCCGCCCCCACAAGCCCGTCAAGAAGTCCAACACCGACACCGACGAGAGCACTGACACCTACGACACCATCGACTGGCTCGTCAAAAACATCCCCAATAACAACGGGCGCGTCGGCATGTGGGGCATCTCCTACCCCGGCTTCTACGTCGCCGCCGGCATGATCGACTCCCACCCCGCGCTCAAGGCCGCCTCGCCCCAGGCCCCCATCGGCGACTACTTCATGGGCGACGACTCCTTCCATAACGGAGCCTTCATGCTCGGCGCCAACTTCGGCTTCTACAGCGCCTTCACCCCTCGCACCGGCGGACCCGCCCCTCCCCCCAAGTTCCGCGAACCCTTCGACTACGGCACCCCCGACGCCTACGAGTTCTTCCTCAAGCTCGGTCCCCTCTCCAACGCCAACGAACTCTACTTCAAACACAAGAATCCGTACTGGACCATCAACATGGACCACCAGTCCTACGACGAATTCTGGCGCGCCCGCGGCATCCGCCACAACCTCAAGAACATCAAAACCGCTGTCATGACCGTCGGCGGATGGTTCGACGCCGAAGACCTCGCCGGACCCCTCAACGTCTTCCGCAAGACCGCCGAAGCCAACCCCGGCATCGCCAACAACATCCTCGTCATGGGTCCGTGGACCCACGGCAGTTGGTCGCGCGGGGAAGGCCGCAAGGTCGGCAACGTGGACTTCGCCTCCGCCACCGCCGCCCACTATCGCGACAACATCGAAGCCCCGTTCTTCCAGTACTTCCTCAAGGACAAAGGCGATGGAAAGTTCAAGAAGGCGTACGTCTTCGAGACCGGCCGTAACGAGTGGCATGCGGAGGACGCCTGGCCGCCCGCCTCCGGGACCACGCCCAAGACGTTGTATTTCCGCGAGGGAGGCAAACTAGCCTTTGACGCCCCTGGGACTGATGGATTCGACGAATACACCAGCGATCCC
>CAZEQY010000033.1:0-18593 GCA_964514655.1 uncultured bacterium | reverse complement strand
GAGTGCGGTAATTTTTTTACCGCTTTTAATCTTCGACCACATAAGCTAACCTCGATGACCTCCAAAACTTACACGCAATTCCTTTTGAAAATAATTCCCAAGAAAAGCAATCTCTATCTAAAACAATTAAAATGAACACATGGCCTCACGCCCCAGCACATCTACTGCAAGAGGTTGGTATCTACATGGTAACATGTGGAACATACCTCAAAGTTCATCATTTTCGCTCTGAAGAGCGCCTAAAGATACTCCATGATGCACTTCTCGCTAACCTGAGGGAAGCTGGATGGACACTGCACGCCTGGGCAATATTATCTAACCACTACCACTTTGTAGCACAGTCCCCTAAAGACCCTAAAACGCTCAAGGGATGTCTACAACGACTTCATCGTTATACGGCAATCAAGATAAATGCTCAAGATAGGACTATTGGAAGAAAGGTGTGGCACGAATATTGGGACACGCACATCACCCATCACACTTCATACCTGGCACGGCTTCACTATGTGCATAAAAATCCTGTACGTCATGGACTCTGCTTGGAGGCTTCATTGTACCCATGGTGTTCTGCAGCGGCTTTCGAACTGTATGCAGAGAAGTCGTTTGTGAAGTCTATTTACAGCTTCAAAATCGACAACCTGAACGTCTACGACGATTTTTGACTAAAAGTCTAGCTGACCTTAATACTTTTTCAGACCATTTTAGGGTTTGGAGAATATTGAAGTTAAGATGCGTGGTCCAAAATTAAGAGCGGTAAAAAAATTACCGCACTCCAAAGAGGCCTTCGGCCTCACACGCGAAAGGATAAACTATAGAGAGGGGGAAAATCCCCCTCTCTATCTTGATCTTAATCTTGACCGCAGATCTTATGGCAAGCGCTACCATTATGAATCTGGGTATTTGTACCCTGATCGTCTATCTTAGAAGCAGTGCCTTGACCACCCTTAATATGGTGGATCGAGGTGCATATAAGCGTATTATCTGCACTTGTAGAGTCTAGGAAGATGCCTGCAGCTTCAGAGTTTGAAGTTGTAAAGTGATCTTCGCCAGTTATGGCAATATCTTTAATAAAGGCACATTTTATAAGCGTGTTTGTTGCTCCTTCTAACTCAATACCAAAAGCCTGCTTAGGAGACTCTGAATGCTTAGATGATGTTGCCTTTACGTTCTTTACAAGGCACTTATAGAGCTTTGTAAGATCGCTTTCTTCTACAGCAAAGCCAAATGCAAAACGTGGAGCTCTAATTTTTTCAGCTTTACTCTTTATGATTTTTAGAGGACCTGCATTATCTATCACCCTATAGCCATAGGAAACAGAGGGTGGGTTTACGACAGAATCCACGTTGTCATTATGACCTGAAATCCTCTTGGATTCAAAGTGCTTCACAAAGACATAGGAATCAAATCCTGTAAAGTCAAGTCCAAAGGCATCGCCATTTATCGTTGAAATATTTTTTGCACTTGAATGTGTTATCTTGGTAAATTCATTGTTTCCAAACTCAAATCCCCAAACGTCGTTACCAGCATAGCGACTCTCAACGAGGTCTGTATAGAATTCTCCATCTGGAATTTCTGCAAGGGTTGTTCCAAGTGGCCCTACATTGACGATACCGCATACATGGCAGTTATCAGTTGTAATGTGTTCAGCACAGTCTACGCGCATGCCAAAGGTGCCCTTTATTGGAAAGCCATCGATAAAAAGGCCAAAAAGAGGCAGCGTCTCAGCTAAAAACTCTGTTTCATTAACATTTAAGATACTATCGCTAATGGCAGCCCAGTTTGGAGGAAGCGATGTTGTAGCAGATGGATTTAGTACAATCTGCGAATTCACAACAAATACCTGAGCCTGTAAAAATGGGTTCGGCGCAAAGTTGCCATCTGCATCAAAAGCGTCTTCCCACCTTCCGCAGCCAAATACCGGCACGCCCAAAAGCGCGAGGTTAAAGGCAAAAGGAAAAGCACCGGGAGTTTGGCTACCAATAAGCACAGACTCACTTGGCGCATTGTGGATGCTATGTATTTTGTTATCGTGCAATACGACATTTTCTACTGTACGGCCACCTGATAAGGTAGCAGCAAGCGCGCAGTCATCAGGTGTTACAGGAAATTCTGTTGCCAAGCTTAGGCCGCTTGCAAGAAAGATGCCATACATCGTGTTTTGTGGAATTGGCGATGGCACATCAAAGATCTGCGGATTATCATTCACAAAGGTAACTAATGAGACAAATTGATCACTAGCTCCAGGAAAATCCTCATCTACAAGTACACCTAAGTACTTAATTAGCGTTTGAGCACAGGTGCCAACAGGTGATACGCGTATAATATGCTCATTACCTGTTATTACGTTATCATGAATGTCAGCAATTACTAGTCCATTAAGCTCAATGCCCGCTACTTCAAAATCTTTCACGCGCATCTTTTCGATATGGATATTGCTATTGTTATTGCCGTGGATGCCCCAGTGACTTGAGCGACCAAGCGTGCCATCTTTAATAACCACAGTATTAGCACTTACAAAGGCTGTATCGCCCTGAAAAGCCGTTCCAAGCGCGCCAAAAAACACGCCAGAAAATGGGCAGTTGTCAAGTTCAATCTGTGAAAAGACCTTAAAGATGTGATTGTCTACAAAAAACTGAGAAGCTTCGATCTTGTGGTGGTTAAGGTCGATCGTTACATTATCCGTCTCTACGGTAATCGCTGCAAACCAGCCCATATATGGCTTGTCGCTTCTTGTGGCCTCCGCTGCAGGTATTGGCTCAAACACAATGTCTTCATCAAGGATATAGGTATCAGAAACAGTAATTCTATATGTACCACTATCAAAGTCACTCTGTGTAAGATGCACAGTTGCAGTAAGCATACCAAATGATGCTAGACATGCGCTGAGGCACGCGACAAGCTTTTTCATAAATTCTCCTTTTTTATGTTGCTATACAGTAAAAAAGAATTTTACGCTAGTGCAACTTCGGGCACAAGCTGTATGTGCTCTGTAAAATGGAGCATGCACATCGAGATATAGCTTTCGTTGCCACCAACATGAATTTGATTGCCATGTTTAATTGGGTGGCCTTCAGAGTCTATACGCATGTTCATGGTGGCTTTACGCCCACAGTGACAGATAGTCTTTATCTCTACAAGTTCTTCTGCCCAGGCAAGTAAGTACTTGCTCCCCTCAAATGGCTCGCCCAAAAAGTCTGTTCGTAGGCCATAGGTAAGTACAGGAAGGCCAAGCTCTTTTGTAATTTTGACGCAAGTTGCTACCTGGCGTTTATTCATAAAGTGCGCCTCATCGACTAACACGCATTTAAGCCTATCGGTCATATGAGCTTTTGTATATTCAAAAAAGTCAAAATCGCTGCCAAAAGAGATAGCCTCTTGCTTTAGGCCTATTCGCGAATAGACCATAGCAGAACCAAAGCGCTTATCGATGCTTGGAGCAAATAACAGCGTCTCCATGCCGCGCTCTTGGTAGTTGTAGCTTGACTGCAAAAGAGTGGTGCTCTTTCCCGCATTCATAGCTGAGTAATAAAAATATAGCTTTGCCATAAACTCTACTTCCTTTCTTTTTCAACAATCACAAATGCAAGCAAAATGCTAATAACAAATCCTATTGGAAAGATCATAAACGACCTCATAAAGTCGCTGCTCGAATAGAACCTGATGCCATCTACAAGTTTTCCATCCCATCCATAGTCAATAAGCATGCCGGAAATTGGCTGAAGCACTAGCGCAAGACCCATGATAAGGATACCGGAAATACCCATAGAGGTTCCTGTAAGCTCTGGAGGGTTATTTTCTGTAATTAATGGATAGCTTAGCACCTGAGTAGAAGTTGTTAAACCAAGGGCAAAAAAGAGTATCGAAAATATTATGGTGTCAGGTTCCTTAGCAAGCAAGATAAGAGCAAAAATTGCAAGTGAAGATATAGCTCCAGCAAGCATTACAGGCTTTCTTTTTGTCATTTTGTCAGATATAAAGCCAACTAAAGGACATCCTACAATAGTACCCATGCAGACCATGCTTGTCACAAAAGCTGCTTCAACAAGCGACATACCATGCACCTGTATCAAAAAGAGTGAACCCCACATAGCTCCAAGAAGCATTACAGGAAGGTTCATCATGCCTGTGTATATGCCGCAGGCAATATTTTGACCATTCATAACGGCGCGTTTGATAGCGGGCCAGAAAGGAATTTCACTTGCAGTTGCCTTTATCTCTTTTTTGGCATCTACAACAAAGAGGTAGATAAGGGCAAAGATAACAAGGCCAAGTGCAGCATCAATAAGAAGCGCTTCTCTCCATGTAAAGGCTTGAGCAAGCAATGAAAACGGCGTTTGCGCGATAACGCCGCCTAAAAGCCCCATCGTGAGCATGACACCCATCACAAGAGCATGCCAGCGAGCCGGAAACCAGCGCGAGCAAAGGAGCATACAGCTTAAAAAGCAAAAGGCATTGCCAATACCTGAGAAAAAGTGACAGACACAGGCTTCAAAGAGCGTATGGGAATAGGCAAGGCCTACAGTTCCAAGTACACAAAAGCCAAGGGCCACTAGCACAACCTTTCTTACAGAAAATCTATCGAGTATCATGCCGGCAGGCAATAAAAAGAGCACATCAGCAAGGATATAGGTAGATCCTAATATTCCAAGATCTGTTGCAACAAATTTAAGATCTGCCATCAACATAGGCGTTATGGCATTTAGCATATGAAGCTGCATAAGCTCATAGGCAAAAAAGAGTGATGCACTAAAGCATACAAGTACTGCCTGGATGATCTGATTTTGCGTTAACCGTACTGCGAGCATAAATCATTCCTCATTTAATAGTGTAAAAAATGGTCTTTTTGAACAAAGTTATCGATCCCTTGCGCTATTGCAAAGGAGAGTTTTCGGATATACTGTGGATCCGAGAGCTTTCTAGCTTCTGAGACATTAGAGAAAAAGCCGCCTTCAACAAGCACTGCGGGCATCATGTTGTTTTCGCGAAGGACGTGGTAGTTGCCGGGTTGATCACCCCTAGAGTGTGCGCCTGTTTGCTTGCAGATGGCTGTAAGTATTGCTTTTGCTAAGTCCTTAGAGCGGGCTTTTAGGGCATCTTTATCGTAGTAAAAGACCTCGATGCCATGGGCATGTTTATTTGGCGCGTGGTTAAAGTGTATACTTACAAATAATGAACCCCTACACTGCTTAGCAAACTGCACGCGCTCATCAAGAGCAATAAAAACATCGCTCGTACGCGTCATACGCACCCTATAGCCCCACTGCTCCAAAATATCACGCACCTTGCGCGCAGTATCTAGCGTCAGCGTCTTTTCTTTAGTATATGGCGCTATTGCCATCTTGGTGCCTGCATTTTCACCGCCATGTCCGGGATCAAGCACAACAGTAGGAAGCGTCTTTGGTCGAATCGCCGTCTTAGAAAAGCGTTCAGGCTTAGGCCTTGAACAGGCTGTACTGAGTAACACAAAAGCAATTGCAACCAAAAACCTATACATTACACTACCTAGTGGTGCTGAGGTAGAGCTGATCTATGCATTCGCGGGCGACGAGTCTATCGTCAAAGTCGATGCTGTGCGATGCAAATATCTGCTGTGCTTCGTGTCCCTTGCCGGCAATGAGGATTATGTCATTTGGCTTGGCGAGGTTTATCGCAAGGTTTATTGCCTTTTTGCGATCTATTTCTACCTGGTGAGAGTCTGTCTTTTTAAAGCCTGCTAAAATACCTGCGATAATGGCTCTTGGATCTTCGCTACGAGGATTGTCACTTGTCACGATCGATATATCAGATAGGCCTTCTGACACCTCGGCCATAAGGGCGCGTTTATCTTTATCGCGGTCTCCCCCGCAGCCAAAGACAGTGATAATGCGTCCTCGAGCTAACTCCTTTAGCGTTTGCAGCACATTGCGTAAAGCTTCCGGCTTATGGGCATAGTCTACATATATCTGCATGCCAAGGGGGTTTTCGATGGATTCTAGGCGGCCGGGTGCTGAGCGAAAACTTGCAAGGCGCGTTGCAATCTCATCGAGGCGATAGCCCTTTATAATGCCAACGCCAATTGCCGACAAAGCATTGTAGACGTTAAAACGGCCCACTAAAGGCCAATAAAAGGCCATTTCCTGCTGGGCATATTCGATAGTAAAGTGCGTGCCTGTTGGGTCAAAGCGGATGTCTTTTGCCATAAGGTCTGCATGTTCATCTATTCCAAATGTCATCACTGATGATGCTGTAAGCGTCTTGCAACGCATAACCCATGGATCATCAGCATTTAGTAGCGCAACACTTCTACTTTTTAGGCCCAAAAAGAGCTTTGCCTTTGCTTTAAAGTACTCTTCCATCGTGTGGTGGTAGTCAAGGTGCTCGTGGCTAAAGTTTGCAAAGACAGCTACATCATACTCAATCTCCGCAACGCGGCCCTGATCAAGAGCATGCGATGTAACTTCCATAACACAGGCGCGACATCCTCCTGAGACCATCTCGCGAAGCAGCTTGTGGTTTGCGCATACATCAGGTGTTGTACGGCTTGCAATGTAGCGTCTTGGTCCTACAACATATTCGATAGTGCCGATAAGGCCTGTAGGAACAAGGCTTGCATCAAGAAGATGCTTTATTGCAAATGTCGTTGTCGTTTTGCCGTTAGTTCCTGTAACGCCAACCATCCACAACTCTTTAGATGGGTGCTGGTAGTAACTAGCAGCTATTTTTGCTTCACTTGCAACGATGTTGGGGTGAATGAGCTGCGTGACGTTTTTGAGCGTAGGATCATAGATATCTGTCAAAATAGCTACAGCACCATTAGAAATTGCTTCGGGAATAAATGTTGTGCCATCTACCTGACGGCCCCTTTTTGCAACAAAGAGACAGCCCGGACTTGCAAGCTTTGAGTTTGATGTAATGCCAGACACTTCAATTTCTTTTGAACCCTTCACCTGTATGTCTGGGAGGTCTTTTAGTAATACTTTTACTTTCATGGCTGTCGTTTCCCGTTCCATTGTTCATAGAGCCTTTTTTGCTCTTCTACTTCTTTATGCCAGTCTGCTCGCTCTGGATCGTAGCGAGGATCTCGTCGAGGATAGCCTCCCGGATCATCCGGCACTACGCCTAAGTACTCTAGAGCTCTCCTACTTATTGCGCCAAATACAGGTGCAGAGCAGGTACCGCCCATGTGATTTTTGCCTTTTCCTGGTACAAAGCCAACCATAGGCTCATCTATACCTATAAGCACAATAAAGGCAGGTCTTTCTACCGGACAAAAACCAACAAAGCTAGAAAAGTGACGCTTTTCTGAATACTGACCACCAACAAGCTTCATCGTAGTTCCTGTCTTGCCAGCTTCTGTATAGCCCCAGATTTCAGCACTAGGTGCTGCTCCGCCGGGTTTTGTTACAAACTTGAGCGCCTTCTTTACTTCTTTGATGACTGAATCATCAAGCACTTTAGGAAAAGAGGCTACTCGCTCGGGGCTAGTATGATCAAGCAAAATTTCACTCGTACCATCAGAATGTGTCTTTACAACTTTTTTTATTAGGGTCGGAGTAACAAGATGGCCACCATTTGCAAAGACGGCATATGCCCGCGCCATCTGCAGGCTGCTCGCCTGAATGTTGTGCCCCATGGCAAGCGATGCAGGGGTAGACGCAGACCATTCAAGCTTGCCATTTGGGTGTTTCTTGCCAGGCTTTGGCAATACGCCGCTACTTTCGCCTGGTAGCTCAATGTTTGTCTTTGTCCCATACCCAAAGGTGTTTTGCAGCTCGTTTCTATACCAGTCAGCACCAAGTGCATCTATCACGCGATGGGTCAAGATAGCACAGTAGATATTTGATGACTTTTGAATGCCCGAATACATGTTTAGGTAGTGGTGAAAATGGGTGTCTGTAAGCGGCTTTCTTGCACGACCCGGAAAATTACCTCGCGAAGTATCAATCTTATCGTGAGGAGAAAAGATAGGTGGCCTATTTTGCTTTTGAAGCTCAAGGTTTGCTTTAAGAGCAATAGCTACTGTACATGGCTTCATTGTAGAGCCGGGCTCATTAGCATCAGTTATCGCCTTGATCTTGGCATGCTCTATAAGCTCTTTTCGCGTAAAGTACATGGGGTAAGAATCTGGAAAAAAGAAGGGATAGCCTGCCATCGCATAAATTTCACCCGTAAATGGGTTCATGATGATGGCCCATCCGGCTTTTGCCTTTGCAAGCTGTACGCCTTTTTCAAGCTCTTCTTCAGCTATTGCCTGTAGAACGGGGTTTATCGTAAGATAGACGTCAGCCCCATCTTCAGGCTCAACAAGGATATCGCGAATTTCTAGACTATGTCGAGGCGATCTCATGAGCCTTCTTTTTCCGGCTTTTCCGCTCAAGTAGCGGTCGCATGAATATTCTAGTCCGCCCGTTGGCAGCCATCTAGAGGTCTTTTCATCTTTTTGCATCTGCACGGTATGTAACACCTGGCCTAAGAGCTTGCCAAAGGGGTGTGAGCGGAGGTGATCGGGCACAAAGTAGACAGCGTTTGAAGCTATTTTACGGGCTTTAGCATATGGGTACCACCACTTGGCGATCTTTTCTCTTTTGTCTTCATCCATCCAAGAAACAAGCTTGCGGCTTCTGCTTTTTTTGCTAAATTGCTGCATAAAGCGCTTGAGCTCTAGCTCTGATGGGGATGATAGAGCCAAGAGATTTTGTGCGATTTCAAGCTTATCTTCTTGAGGAAGAGACTCTGGATCGATATAGAGATGATACTTTCTGATATCTACAGCAAACTTAAGGGGTATGTCGGGATGACCTGGCTTTATGCTGGTATTTGCCCAAAAAGTTCCCCTCTTTGCAGGCTCTTGGATGGTAAAATAGTGCTGAGCCAGGGCCTTTTTTTTCCAGTAGCCTTGATGGACAATCTGTATGCGAAAGAAAACAAAGATCAATAATGAAAAGAAGAAAAACAGGCTAAGTCCCAATGAAAGAGAGCGTACCTTTGGATCATTCAGGCGCATTGAGCTTCACCTCCTCACTCTTCTTAATTATGATAATATCTGATTCTAAGGGGTGTTTGAGGTGTGAAAATTCCGGCTTTCTTGAAAGCTCCATAAGGTGTACAGGATTTTCAAATTTTTCGATGCTAAACTTCAGGCGGACGTTTTCTTCTTCTACTGCCTGAAGCTCTTTTGCAATCATGGGTACCAAGATGCGCCGCTCTGTAAGCGCATTATGCTTACTCACATACGCATAAAGCGTAATTCCAAGTATAAATATGCACAAAAAAAGCCGAACAAGAAAACCCATACAATGCCACTAAAAATTAGCTGGCAGTGTAACACGCAGATGGAATTTTAATCGTGTGTTTTTTGAATGGCTCTTAGCTTTGCTGAACGCGCTCTTGGATTGTGTCTACTTTCTTCTTGGTTCGCTGTGAGGGGTTTTTTTGTGAGGATTTGGTAGGCTTCTTTATCCATGCTTCGGAAGGTGTTTTTTACGATGCGATCTTCAAGGCTGTGAAAGGATATGACGGCTAAAATGCCTCCTGGGGCAAGAAGATGTAGTGCTTGGTGAAGGGCATTTTGTAAAGATTCAAGCTCTTTATTTACTTCGATGCGAATCGCCTGAAAGGTTTTTGTAGCAGGCGATAGCTTTCCTCGCCTTGGTATAACAGATTCAATAACTTTGACAAGTGCTCCTGTTGAGTCAATGCGCTCGCGCCTTCTTGCTTGCACAATAGCTTTTGCAATGCGCCTTGATGCATGCTCCTCGCCAAACTCGTAGATGACGTTGGCAAGCTTGTCTTCCGGGTAGCTATTTACCACATCTTCGGCAGTGAGGGTTTGGGTTTTATCCATGCGCATATCTAAAGGCCCATCTTGCTGAAAGCTAAAGCCTCGATCGGCTTGATCTAGCTGCATAGAAGAAACCCCAATGTCAAAGAGAATGCCATCTACCTGATTAATAGCATGCTCTTTTAGCTTTTCTTCAAGGCGGCTATAGTTGGAATGGATGATGATAGAGCCTTGGGGTAGCACCTTCTTTGCATGCTCAATTGCAAGTAAATCTCGATCAAAACCAATAAGACAGGTAAGCTCTCTATGTTCCTGCAAGATGGCAAGAGTGTGCCCTGCTGCTCCTAAGGTAGCATCGATGAAGGTGGTAAGTCTTTTATCCCGAAAGAGTTCTAAAACGCTTTCTCGTAGAACAGATATATGCACAGTGTAAAAATAAAAAAATCGTGCTACAATAATAATAGGAAGATGTGAGAAAAGCAAGAAAGAAAGGAAAATAAGCTATGCCAGCAGTAACAATAGACAAGTTTGACATAGGCATTTACATCCAATACGCAAGACGTACCCAGCTTATCGAGCAGGTAATGTCCCAGTATCATATGAGAGATGCCACAGGGGTTCCTGCCCAGGCGCTTATCGTGGACCTGTACCCAAAGCTTGCAGAACTTGACCTTTTGCTCGGAATTGCCACACTTAGCGCCCCTTGGGCCTATTTTTATGCCCCAAGAAGCTATTCTACCCAGAGGCGCTCACCTTTTGCCTTTCACAGAGTAATCCCCTTTATGGGAGAGCGGCAAAAAGGCGAAGAAGAACAAAAGCGCGACGAAGAACTTATCGAAGAAATAGAGTGCAAAACAAAAGAAGAAGAAAATGAGCGCAAGGTGCTGAAGGCCTGTTTTCGACAAATTGAAGAAATCAATTCTCTTTTACGCTATATTGGGGGCCGAATTGGCCAATTCTTACAAGGATAATGATAGATGGCTCGCATAGACTGGAAAAAACGCCTTGGCTGGACCGAAGAAGACCTTGATGAGCTCAGAAACGCCGGCTATTCCTATATACGCCAGGGAAAGTACAATATAGCCCTCCCCTTCTTTGAAGCACTTGTCATCCTTAATCCCGATAGTGCCTACGATGCCCAGGCCCTTGGTGCACTCTATGTCGAAACGAACCAGCCCGAAAAGGCTATAAAATACCTTGATAGAGCCTTGCAGCTAGAGGCAGATCACTCCCCCACTCTTCTTAACCTCACAAAAGCCTTCTTTATGTCAGGCAGAAAAGGTGATGGCATCCGCCTTGCCAAAGTATTGCAAAATGACCCGAACCCCTTTATTTCGGGCACAGCATCAGCTTTACTCTTGAGCTATAACTAATTTATTTTTTAGTAGCGCTTTTTTATCCAGATAATTATATCTTTGGTTTGATACACAACCTAAAAAAGGGGATATAGTTATGTTTACACAAGCTGCAAGTAGAGAGGCGTTTGTTGCAAGACTTGATGCCATTAAGACGGGTATTGAGCATGGACAGTATGCTGACAACACGCTCGGACTTCACACAAAATTTGGTGCCTTGTTCTGTTTACGACGCATCATTACGTTTTTTACAGGAAAAGACCTCTTTGCTCCATTTAGAGCAAACAACGTGGCAAATGCCGTTGTAGAATACACTAAAGCTAACAAAAAGCTACTTGACCAGGCAACCATTGACACAACCGTCAAAGGCCTGCTCGATACTCTATCAAATAAAGTGCGCCGCATTGAGCAAAAAACCGCTATTATTGATAGCAAAGCAAAACTCGATGTACTCTTGACACAAGCTGACCCTCAATCATCAGAAGTTGATGGCGAAACTGATGAAGAAGAACAACCAAAAGCACCTAGCAACAAGCGATCTGCAAGTGCCAAGCCTGTAGTTGATGCTGCTGCATTAGTAGCAAGCACAATAGCTGCACCAAAAGAGCCTGCAAGTACAGGTATAGAGCTAAGCAAGCACCTTTCAGAGCAGGTACAAAAAGCATCTCACACTATGGCCTACAGCCTTACCCGTGATCTAGCAAAAGAGCCGGGAAGCTATAGCGTAAGCCCTATTGGCGTAATGCATATGCTCGCTTGTGTTGTTGCAATGTGTGATGAAGCATCAGATGCTGACTTGAAAAAACGCTTTGCCCTTACTGATGAAGCAATTGACGAATTTGCAGGGGCAACCTCAGCTGCAAAAGAGGCTAATGCAAGCGTTAGCGTTGCTTATGCTTCAAAAGAGCAAGTAGTTGACGATGAGGATAGAAAATATCTCACCAACCGCTTTGTACAGGTAATTCATCCAAAAGATGACGTAAGTACGAGAAGACTTGTGAACGCATGGCAACAAGCTGCCGGTAGAACAACTGAGATGCTTGACAAGACCTACTCTAAAGGCTGGAATGACAGGCTTGCTTCAGCGTTTATCAGCTTTGTTAAGCTGACGCCAGAAATAGGCGTAGCACCGGATAGTGAAATTGCAGACAACCACTTTACCCTTTTAGATGGCGCTAAAGCCCAAGTACATTTTTGGGGCTATAGCAAGCTAAAAGCGGTAGAAGTTGATGACTTCACAATGTGCGTAGTGCCTTATACAAGCCAAGAAGGCAAGCCATTACAAAAAGTAGTGCTTATGCCAAATGAAGGGGCAGATCAAAATGCGTTTAGAAAGAAACTCACAGTTGACTACCTGAAAAAATCTCTTGAGGCGCATAAGACGCAAGATGGTATTGCTAAAACAGTATACCTTCCACGTATGAGCGTTGAGCATGACGAAATTGCTCTTCCAATAACATTGCCAAAAGATGCTATCTCGCTTGGCCATAAAGTTTCTAGCCTTATGCAGAGCGTTATACTCCAAGAGAAAGTTCTGCCGCTTGGACAGCACGTGGATGCACCAAACCAACACCTCTTCAACCGCCCATTCTTCTACTTCGTAATGGATGGCGACAATGTCCTCATCGAAGGACGCGTTGACGACGTAGCGGCCTTAGCAGCTCGCTAAGCCCATCTCTCTTTCAAAGGACGATATAGACTCTCTATATCGTCCTTTTTACTTTTTAAGTTATTCTTTAAGTCTTTTTGCTAAGCATGAGGCGATGTAGGCGACGTCGTCTTCTTCTAGGTCTATGTAAAGGGGTAAGGAAAGTGCCTGTTTATAGTAGGTCTCCATTTCTGGATAGCGGGCGCTTTCATCTCCTAGGATTGACATAACTACAGGCTGGCGATAAAGAGGGATATAGTGATACTGCGTGCCAATGCCATCTTCTTTTAGCGCCTGCATGATTTGGGTGCGCGATTTTTTGTATTTTTCAAAGTCTATCTGAACACACATCAGGTGATACGATGTCCGCTCATCATAGCTTGCATCAAAAAGAGAAATGCCCTCTATTTTGCTAAGATGTTCGCGATATGCGCCTACAAGTTTTTGCCTCTTTTGAATAAAGCTATCAAGGCGCTTTAGCTGTGATAGACCAAGAGCTGCCTGCATCTCTGTCATGTGGTAATTAGCGCTAAGCTCCTGCACCTCGTAATACCAAGGGGCCGCTTCTTGCAGAGTAACATGTTCGCGCTCCATACCGCTATTTCGCAGTTTACGTAGACGTTTATATAAACGCTCATCATTAGTCGTTACTGCTCCGCCTTCACCTGTCGTAATCGTTTTTATAGCATGAAAGCTAAAGACTGTCATATGGCTATGAGAGCAAGATCCCACTAAAGTGCCATCTGGATAATGCGAGCCTATAGCGTGGGCAGCATCTTCAATAATCACATAGTCAGGGCTATTTACTTCTCGATCTAGTGCTTTCATATCCTGAGCAATACCTGCAAAGTGAACCGGAGCGAGCACAAAGCGACCTCGTGAGTATGGCTTTTTAAGAGCATCTTTAAGGCCTTCTATCTGCATTGAGCCATTTTTGCGGTCTATGTCAATAAATGTAGGCTTTGCCCCAAGGCGCATACCTGCAGCCACTGTTGCAATAAAGCTATTTGGCGTTGTGATAAAGCGATCAAATGTAGAGACATCAGCTGCTTGAAAGGCTGCATATAGCCCCGTAGTTGCCGATGTAAAGGCTACAGCGTACTTTGCAGACACTCTCTCAGCAAGTGCTGCTTCAAACTCTTCAGTCTTGTGGCCGCGAGTGATAAGTTCTTGACTAAGAGCCTCTTTTACTGCCTCAACGTCAGATGCATCGATAGACTGTTTTGCATAAGGAAAAAATTTTTTATGTCCCAAGTGCGTAAATCCCCTAGATTAAATCTCAAAAGTACATGATACTAACTGGATTACAGTTAGAATACAATGAGGCAAATGCATGCAAACAGAGATCGAACTTGATGTGCTTTTTGAAAAACGCCACCAGGAACACCTAGAAAAAACAAGAAACCTCTTCACAAGCTACATGCAGCGGGTAAAGCGCACAAAATCCAACCTTCTGACAAGCTATACCGGCTGGAAAGAAGTAGATGAGCATGCACTTCTTTTTCGTGCAAAAGAGTGCGAGCAAGAAGAGGGCGGCTATCTCCTTTTTCTCAATGGTAAAGGCATTGCGATCAATCCCGGACGAGACTTCTTTACAAAGATCTGTAAAGATGGCTATAGCCTACAAGATATCGATATCGTTCTTGCAACGTATGCTAGCGCATCTTTGCAAGAAGCTATACCCGAGCTTTTTCACCTAAACCGTGAAGTAAATCGCACATTAGTATCATATGGACAAGATGCGCACCCTATTCGCTTTTTTCTACATCCCGACCTCCTAGGGCTATTAAAGCCAACATCTCGCCAAGAGCGAGAAGGCATAGCCTCCCTTGAGACCTTTTCAGCAGGCGAAGAAACGTACGCTCTTACAGATGACCTTTCTTTAGCCTACATGGCACTAGAGGGTAAGGGTGTTGCCATACGAATAGAGGCACCAAATCAGGCTCTTTCTTTAGGCTATATCTCTCATGGAGGGTTTGTAGCAGGCCTACAAGATTTTGTTTCTAACTGCACGCTACTTATCGGAGCAGTTGGTGCAACACCCGCTGAAGATCTAGAACAGGTTACCTTTCAAAAAGATACCCTTGGGTTTATGGGCCTTGTAGCTATTGCTAATGCCGCAAAAGCAGTAGATCTTATGCTTGTATCCGAATTTTCTCAAGCGTTTGGCGATATTCGCATAGAGCTCATAGAAAAGCTCAGAAAGGTAACAGGCGCTAGAATACTGCCAATGCAGCATGGCTTCACAATGCATCTTGATGGCCTTGCAATAGAAACGTCAGCCAAGGGCCTAACCTCTTATGATGATGTGCAGATTGTACGACCATTTGGTCCATGTAGCCCGCTACTTTATTTGGCCCCTTGTGACATATGCTAATTTTATGATCGTGAGTCTCCACAACATAAGGCTCTCACGCTCAAACTTTTAGCAAAACGCGCAAAAAACCTATGAACGTATAGATTTCTGATTATAAACAACTTATAAGAAGCACGCAAAACCAAAGTAACACATTCTTTTAAACAAAATGGCCTCGTTTTTGATTTTCAGTGCTTTGGGAATTAAAATGCATGATGAGCGCCAAACTTCTTGCGAGCCGGCTTTTAGGATTGCTAATGTTCTGTCATTCGGAAATGATGACTTATGACCAACCGTATTGAAGTGTAAGGACAAAAACCATTATGATGACATGCCAACCAACGATAGAAGAGCAAGATTTGACTGAAGAAAGCTCATGGCAGCAGTTTTTAAATTACGTACGAACCAGAACAACTGCTACTGCATTTGGCAACTGGCTCTCACCTATCGAAGTTGTATCAGCAAAAAGCGATGAGATCACCCTTCGCATCCCTAACGTCTTCTTTAAAGAGTATCTGCTTTCGAACTTTAGAAAAGAGCTCTTGCTCTTTCTTCCGCTGACAGCAAATGGCGAGCCAAACATCACTTTTGTCGTAGAAAAGCAAGAACGAAAAGCACGTCCTAGCCCCGTTATACAACCCGAAATGCAACAAGAGCAAGATAAAGGCCAAAAGCCTCAAGGCGAAGACTTTTCATCCTTTGAAGTGCAGCTTAATGATTCCTACCGCTTTCAGACCTTTATCGAAGGCCACTCTAACCAGTTTGTTAAATCTGCAGCCTTTGGCGTAGCAAGCCGGCCGGGAACCTCCTACAACCCGCTCTTTATTCATGGTGGTGTAGGCCTTGGCAAAACCCACCTTCTACACAGCATCGGCCACTACATTAAAGAACATAATAAAAAGCTTAAGGTACAGTGCATCACGACAGAAGGCTTTATTAACCAGCTAGTAGATGCCCTACGAGCAAAATCCGTCGACCGAATGAAGCGCTTTTATCGCTCAGAACTTGATGTCTTGCTCGTTGATGATATCCAGTTTTTACAAAACCGCCAAAACTTTGAAGAAGAGTTCTGCAACACCTTTGAGACGCTGATAAACTCCGGCAAACAGATTGTCATCACCTGCGATAAACCCCCATCGCAGCTCAAGCTATCAGAGCGCATGATTGCCCGCATGGAATGGGGCCTTGTTGCCCACGTAGGCATGCCTGACCTTGAAACGCGCGTTGCAATACTGCAGCATAAAGCAGAGATGCGCGGACTTTCGATTCCAAATAATGTAGCCTTTCATATTGCAGAACATATACACCACAACATCCGCCAGCTAGAAGGCGCTCTAAATAGACTTAGTGCCTATAGCCGCCTCATGAATATCTCTATTACAGAAGAGCTTGTAGAAAAGACCCTTCGCGATATGTTCCAGCTTGCTCCAAGAGAAAAAATCTCTATAGAAAACATCCTTAAAAGCGTTGCCACAGTGTTTCAGGTAAAGGTATCTGACCTTAAAAGCGCCACGCGCACAAAAGAAATTGCCCTGCCAAGGCAGGTAGCGATGTTTTTAGCAAAAGAGTTAATTAATGAATCACTCGTCATGATTGGCGAGTTTTTTGGAAGGACCCACTCCACAGTCTTACATGCCTGCAAAAACATCGAAAAAGAGGTTAGCGAAAATGAGACATTGCGCAGGCAGATTGAGATGGTAAAGAGGTCTTTACAAACCTAAAGTTGAGAAAGACCCTTGTCACCTAGCCCTGAAGCTACTAAGGCAAGTTTACGAACGTCGACATACCCCTTTATGAGCGCTTCTCTTGCAAGGCGTTTTTCTATCGTATTGTCCCTAGGATATACCTCTGGGTCAAATGAAGAAAATTCATCTTTTGGTAAAAACTCTACTTGGGTGTTTAAATTTGCTTGGCTATCAGGTATCATGCCCACTCTCCTCTTCTACCCCCATAACTAAACCTATTATTTTAAATATGCCAGAAAAAAATGCATCTTTTAGCAAATTCCTTTAGTAGCCTCTTTTTTCCTGCCCATTGCCTGCACTGTAAAGGCCCCTTGCCTCTTGCCTTAAACCTCCTTTGCCCAAGCTGTTTTGAATCGTTAGAGCTTATAAATCCCCACGAGATGTGCCCTATATGCTTTATACGCCCTTGTATCTGCAAAAAAGAGACCCTTTTCTTTGATAGACAGGCCTTTTGTTTTGACTATGAGGGGCCGGCAAAGAGTCTACTTATTGCCCTTAAATATGGCGATAGACCCTATCTTGCCAAGAGCCTTGCCTCCTTTATGCTCCTGCAGCTTGAGCAGCTTGGCTGGAATGAACCCGACATCATCACCTATATTCCGCAGTCTTTTTTGCGAGCAAGCCTTCGAGGCTATAATCAAAGTGCTCTCTTGGCTACGCACCTTGGCCACCTTATGAAAAAACCTGTGAAAAAGCTGCTTAAGCGTACAACATTTACCCTCTCCCAAACCATGCTGCCAAAAGAAGACCGAAAGGAGCTTGCCCTAAACACCTTTGCAATTCAAAACGAGCGCGAAATAGAGGCAAAACATGTATTGCTCATCGACGATGTGCGCACATCTGGTGCCACCATAGAATGCGCAAGCAAAACGCTACGACTACACAAACCAAGACAGCTTGATGTTCTTTGTCTGTTGTATGCATTATAGCCTTGCGGAAATGATGAAAAAAAGTGTAGGATCGAACTTACTGGCTAATGAGAATTTTACAGCTTCTTAACGAGCCGTTAACAGTAATTCGGTATGTATATCAAGGTATCGAACATATCTCATGATATGCACGTATATTTTAAACAATCCTTAAGGGAGGAAAGACACTATGGCACAACCAGCAGATGCAGTAAGAGCAGATGCCCCATTTAGCATATGGAGCATTCGCGATAGTATCCAAGCAAAAACAGAAGAACTCAAAAATAGCTTTGAAGACTTGACACACAAAGTATTCAAAAACCCAACAGCTGCCCGCATCGCTCAAAGCGTTGTGTACGGCGCTCCATACTGCATAGCAACAGTTGCAGTTATGGCACTTCCGGCATATGTAGCTTTGACATCGATGGCAGTATTTGCTTCAGCACATCTTGTACGAGCTCTTGAGCATTCAGACTCAAAGATGATCTTTAGCGCAAGCACATACAAAAACCTCTTTAACGGTATTGGTATGGCGTATCTTTGGAAGGGACTTCGTGAAACTGCATACCTTGCATTGCAAATGCGTGCAAGACCTATGGCAATTGTTGTTAACCTAACAGTTGCTGGCCTTGCTATCATCGCAGCGCCAAAGTTCTTTAAAGCTCCACAGCAGACTGCTGCTGCCGGCGTTTAATACACGTACTAACGCCAATCTTCAGGGTCTCTTCCTGCAGATTGGCGTTTTTCTTCTTAATCTTAATCTTAAGAGCTTTTTGCAAAACTCAGCTGTTCAAACGTAACATGCTTTAAACCGGCATACA
>CAZEQY010000032.1:0-19849 GCA_964514655.1 uncultured bacterium | reverse complement strand
GCTTGAAGGCGTTGCAGGCGGAGATGGCCTTGCCGGCTTCGGTTTTGGGTCCACCGGCTTTGGTTTTGGCCTTGTTGCGGGCGGCTTCGATGGCTTCGGCGCGCTCGAGTTGCTCCTCGTCGAGGCGGTCACTGGGGTTCTGAAAAATGTCAGACATGGGATTCTTCACTCCTGATTCGGGTATGTAGAGAGATCCACTCTCTATGCACGTTTTTGCAGGAGCCTCTCCCCAGCCCGAGCGGACGAGGACTGCAGGCTATTGAAAATACAGAGAAAAGAAAGTTCGACCGGGCGTGAACGCATAGTTCTCAAGGCTTACTCGACTGGTCGAGGGAAGAATGACACCGTTGCCACTAGAGTCCAAGAGGCGCATATGGTGTCACTATTCTCCGAGGTTTGCCGCCTTAGTTCTCAGGACGCATGATTCGGACAGACAACGGCCGCCTCTCGACCCCAATTCTTCCAATTGATGGGGGTAGTCGTTGAAGCTTTTTGACGTTTCTACCCTAGTAATCCGCCGAACGTCGATGTATAATCTGACAGCTCACATGAGGGCCTTGAATCTTTGCATCCTGTTATTTACGATTCGGTGTGGATATGCTCCCGCTGGTGCGCAGACAACAGGACGGTATGAGGAAGCAAAACGGTTCGGGGCGGCCTACATTCAAAGCGAGCAATTCGATAAGGCGGCCGGGCGCCTCGAGGAAGTATGGGAGCAAGATGAGTCCGATCCGACAGTCGGGGAGAATCTCGCTATCGCCTACCTGAACAGCGAGAGCCGACAGACTCTCGCTCAGTTCGAGAAGAAGGCATTCGCGCTCATTGAGAAACTAGCCTTAAGCGGAGCCTCGGTTTCATTTCTTGTTCAACACTCTCATGAGAAACTCGGCTGGCTGCAAGGCCGGGAATTGAATCAGTACTGCAGGGGCCGTTTGTCCCTGCAAGGCGAGACACTGACTTACGTTTCGGCGCGCGGGGACAAGGCCGGACAACATTCATTCAAAGTGACAAAGGAGGGACTGCACGACATTTCGTGGAATGAGGATGATGCGCGCGGCACGTTCAAGATGAAAGTGAGGCTGCGAGACGGTACTCAAACGATGTTCATGGCCACGCGGAACCGCAACAAGAATGAAGCGAAGTTCCTGGTCGAGTTGATCCGGAAACAGATGCATTCTAAGTAGACCTTTCAGGAGGACCCAAGTGATTGCTTTCGCCCAAAAGTTGGTGAGCTTCAGCATTTGCCTGATGCTCGCCGCCAATGCCGGCCTTGCTGCCGACAAGAAATCGAAGGAAGAGAAGCAGACCGAGAAAGACAAGAAGTCCGACGAGAAGAACGAAGCCCGATACGAGAAAGTCAAGGAATTCGCGCTAAACAAGTACAAGACAGACACGGAATTCCGAGATGCGGTGGATCGCTTGCACGACGAGAAGATGCGGCAGCACAGCGAAGAAGCGTACCGCACCAACCTTGGGCGCACATCGCGACTGGTGACTGTCAATGAAGACACTTGGCGCATGCATTCGGCCCTCTACGACAACCTGATGGTGCAGGACCACATCAACAGAATCGGGCAGAAACTAGTGCCGCCTGATTCGGAAAAATTGTACGCATTCCGCATCGTCCCCAACCCGACTCCGCTCGCCCGTGCGCTATCGACAGGAACGGTTTATGTATCGACTGGGCTGATCTCGATGTTGGACTCGGAGGCGCAATTGGCCTTTGTGCTCGCGCACGAGATGGCACACGTGCATTTGGATCATTGGAAGGAAGCCGCGATGATCGAACTGGGCGAAAAAGAGTATAACGAGGCCCAGACGAAGAAAGCAGCTCGAATCGGGATGATTGGGGCCCTTGCGGGAGCGGCTGTCGGCGGAGCGATCGGACAGAGCGCCAATGCCGCGCTCATGGGCGGACTAGCTGGCGGAGGGGCCGGACTCCTGGTGGGCGCCCTAATGAACAAGACCGTGAACCATGTGGAATGGGACAAAGTCCAAGAAGATCAGGCTGACGATCTCGCGTTCAAGGCGGTCCTGAACTCAAACTACGACGTGCGGGAGACACCTCGACTCTACCTCGCGATGGAAAAAGTCGCAGCCAAAGACGCTCGTGTGCAGCTCGGCTTCATCGGCCAACGAAAGAGATTGAAGCAGCGCACGGAAAAAGCCCAGGATCTCCTCCAGAACGCATTGAAGGCCGAGGTCGAACTGAAGGCCAAGAACGGTTTTGTTTCAAGTAGCGCTGAACACCGGAATCTGATGGCAGAACTGAAGAGAGACAACGGCATTCTGGCTTTCTATCACGACATGTTCGAGATGGCGCGTGCGAACCTCACGGAGGCGGTGGCCATCCGGGACAACGATCCAGCGGTGCACTATTTCCTGGCGAAGACGATGAAACTAGTGGGCCGCACCGAGGAAGACGCGCGAATCGCGAAGGAATCGTTCTTCAAGGCGACGAAGGCGGACCTCCGCAGCCAGAACTACGGCAGCCACCTGCACCTGGCGCTCATGATGGCGCGAGAGCAAGGGGTGGATCCGAAGCAAGTGGCCAACGAAATGGACACTTACGTAACGAACTACGCACGCTGGAACGCCGAACGCCGGGCGCTGGGCGTGTATCCACCTAACCTCGATTCGATCTATGAATACATCACGATGTACGGCGGCGATCCGTCGTGGCGGCCCAAGGTACCGGATTTGAGGGAGTTGGAAGGCTACCGGCTGATCAACGATCTTCTACCGGTGGCGGCGCCTAGCCAGCCCGAAGTACCTTTAGTGCCGGCATCGGCGCCGGTGGCGGAACCGCCCGCAAATCCAGTAGCCGCGCCTCGTATACCTGCCGTAGTTCCGCCGGTGGGACGGACGAACAACAAGAAAAAATGAAGGCGAGACTGACCCGAACCATCGGACTCTCGCTCGTAATGCTGGGGCTCTCCGGCCAGGAGGGCCCCAACATCTTTCAGCTTTGGGTCCCGGATTTCTTCGATGCACCGCTTTCGGGCAAGAACGCGGTGGTGGAACTTCCCGACAGGCCGCTTCGGCGTTTGCGGATTCTGGTGCGAGGCGCGCAAGAGCGCAACCTCAACCCCGGCCGCTACCGTGTTTTCGTCAACGGGAAAGGGCTTGGGAACGTTTTCGAGGAACGAACCGTACTCGAAGGGACGATGTTGGTCATGGAGCCCGAAACGCTCCGCAAACGCCCAGACGAGTTATTCGATCCCCGTGAGAACGCTATTGAGATCACAGCCGAGGACCGACGTGGGCGGCGCTACTACCAGAACTGGATCTTGCGAACTCACGATTCGAGCCGGAACTCGATGTTCGGGTACGTGAGCACGGTTTCGCCGGATGATCCACAGGGGACACCGCCGGATATCATCCTGGCGGAACCGGCGTCGCCGATCATCCTTCGACCGGGACAACCGTCGACCAAGGTCACGCTACGAGGGCAGCTTTCGCGTGGAGCGTCGTTGTTCATTGGGGGGCGAATGGCGTCGCCAGCGGGAGCGAGCGCGATCAACAAGTTCGAGCTTGCTGAAACAGTTTCCGCCCCCGCCAAGGAACTCATCCTGGAAGCAAAGGACGATCGGGGTAACTCCCGAAAGGTGATCATCCCGATTCACATTCCGGGCAGCCCGGTTAAAGCGCCACGCTTCGGAGGACAGAAATATGCGATTCTGGTCGGCGTCTCCAGATTCGGCAGCGGGAAACAAGCCCCGCCGTCTCTTCCCGCCGCGGCTGCCGAGGTTCGGGAGATCGGGCGGCAGTTGGAAAGCGGCGCAGGCTTCAAGCCGGAGAACATCCGCATTCTGACGGACGATAAGGCGACGTTGGAGAGTGTGCGGATCGCATTCGGTGATTTTGCCGCCAAAGCACAGTCCAACGACCTTCTGTTCATCTATATTGCGACACATGGAGTTCACGACCCGCGGCCGAACCGGGTGGATCAACTCTTTCTGACACTACACGGGACGCAGATGCCGCTGATGGATTCGACTGCTTTGAGTTTCCCGGACCTGGAGATGCTGCTAAACCGCAGTGTTCGAACCAGCAACTGTTTTCTGGTTTTCGATGTTGGGCACGAATTGAACGATGAGTGGCGGTTTCGCGCAGGAAGGAACCTCGTCAATAACCATGTCCTCAACCTCTTCTCGGACAAGCAGGGTTGGTCGGTACTGGTCTCCGGATCATCTGACGAGATCTCCGTTAAAGGCGGAGCCAAAGGATCGGAGGATCCGCCTCTTTTGTTTCCGGCCACACTCGCGAAGGCGCTGAGCGGGCCGGCCGATCTCAACCGGGATGGAGTCATTACGGCGCGCGAGTTGTTCTCGTTCGTGGTGGAGGGCGTCAAAACGGAAAGTGGCGGGAAGCAGACCCCGCGGTTCCGGGCGGGTATTCAGTCTGGCGACCAACCACTGACAGGAAAGTAACAAGGATTGCGGGTCAACGGCCCGAAAGTCGGTTGGCCCGTTCCCGATCCGCAGCGGCGCCTGCGGGATCGCCGAGACGATCCCGGACGCGGGCACGATCAGAATAGGCCGCAATGAAATCCGACTTCCGAGCCAGCGCCTGTGTGTAATTGGCCAAGGCTTCACGGTATTTGCCAAGTTGGTAACAGACTTTGCCCAGACCGTGAAAGGCGTAGGCGTCAGTTGGATTCAAGGAAATCGACCGATCGAAATCCCGCATCGCGGACTCGTATTGACGCATCGCCAAATAGGCGTCGCCCCGGCGGCGGTAGAACAGTGCGTTCTCGGGTTCCTGCTCGATGGCCCACGAAAAATCCTGTAGAGCCAATTCATACCTGGCCGCGGCGCTGAAGGCCAAGCCCCGATTCATGTAGGCCGCTGCGAAGTCAGGCTTGACCTGGATCGCCAAGGAGAAGTGCTCCACGGCGGGCGACAGCATGTTGATACAAACATAAGCGAGGCCGAGAGCATTGTGGGCGAAAGCGTTCGTGGGATCCACGCGAACCAGTTGATCGAGGACTCTTACCGCGTCGTCACATTGGCCGTTGTGATAATGCAGTTTGCCTTGCTCAAGTTGCTCCCGAAGTTTTCCGCCTGACGCGGGAGCACCCGCACCAGCGGTAGAAGCTCGGGGGGCCTTGAGGTAGAAATCTGACAATACCTGATCATGCAAGTAGGGAAGCTGCGAATTTCGCGAGGCCTGGAACACATCCTGCCTGACTTTTCGAAACAAGTCGGACAATTGCAGAGGTTGTTTGAGCGCCTGGAGCAGGTGCTTGGCGAAGAGCCCATTGGGTTCACCGGGACTGTCGCTTGCAACATGGCCGGGGCTGGCGGAGAACACCAGGTACGAGCCGAGACCTGCTTCCACAGGGGCTAAGCCATGTCCATCCGGACGATCGGAGTACGGATTGTTCCGGCAGGAGTCCAAGATCATCACCACCAGGGATGCGGGGCTCTTCTCAAAGGAGGACTTGAGGCTGCTTAACGAGACACACTGTTTGGCTGCCTCCATCTGTGTGCCGGCTCTGAAGTCCTTGGGTACAAGATAGTTTTCGGAGTTGAGTTGCATGCCGTGACCTGCGTAATAGAGGAGCGCCACGTCGCCGCGTTGCAGGCTTGAAATGAAGCGCGATGCTTCCGTCTGCAATTGAGACTTCACGGGATTCATCACGATCTGGGTCGAGAATCCGAGTGCAGTCAGCGCGCTGCCGATGGCGCGGGCATCATTACCAGGATTCACGAGCGGAGCCGATGGATACGCGTCGATTCCGATCAGCAGGGCTTTACGATTCGTCGCGGGAGGATTGGCGGGCACCGGCTGCAGTGCCCTTGTTTCTTGTGAACAAACTGGGAGGACCAGGAGCGTCGCAAACAAGATCCCAGCAATATTCTTCGAAACTTTCATCGGGGGAACCTACCTTTCTTCCTGCACTTCCCGAATGATCCCATGTTCACTCTTCGTTTCCGGCGTTCGCCGGGACATGCTCTCGCTCTGCTCGTCCATGATACGCCGATCTACAGCTCGCCGCGGATCGGTCTCGGCCGCGTCACCGGGCAGACGCAGTGGGCGCTCACTTGGCAGATCAGAGGAGAACAGGGCCATCGATGGCCCGATTCCGCCGCAGATTACGCTGATCATACAAATGGTTTACAACGAAGGGCTCGCCATCGATCAACTGCCACCTGGGGAGAAGGTACGCCTTCGCTCGGGGATGCGAGCTCCGCGAGTCATCACGTTGAGGGCGGGGATGCGAATTTACCGGTTCGCGAGCAGCGACGCTCCACGGGAAGTCTGGGCGGCGAGTCCGTGGTGGGTTACGTGTGACAACTACCTAAAGATCGTTGCGGAGTTGAAGCGCAGCTTTCAAATGCATGGTCCCACCGACCGTTTCAGTCTTGGCTTCCTGGGACGCGTCGCATTGGCCGTGCGTCAGGAGTGGAGCCAGGTAGACGTCCTCGTAAAGGGAGTAGTGAAGGAGGACATTGAGGTCTTCACGGGTCTGGGAGCCACGCAGTACCTCGAAGAAATGCCCAATGGCATGACGATAACCTACAAAGGCTGGAAGCACGTTGAGCAGCTCTACGTGCCGAATATCGCTCACGAGTCGAAATTCACGGATCTCGGAGAGAAAGCCATAGCGGTTCTGGCCTCTTATCGAATTGAGAGCCAGCAACTGTTCTAGTCTTGCAGGCGACCACAAGTCAAAGGACTTCCACGAAGGCCTCGTGACCTTGAGGTTCGCTTTCGACTCCGGAATACCATGCCTATGTTTCCGGATGGCGTGGCCATCGTGGGTTGGTCGGGCGTATCCGTCAGCCGAAACCGCTTGCTCGTCATCGATCGACAGGGGGGGACTCAGCGTGATACGAGATCCATCAATCGGTCCAGGCTTGGATCGGGCATGCGCATCAAGGCGATACCTGGAGGCTATGGGAACACATCTTCGCTTCGGTGAGCTTCCCGCCTACTCGCCGCGGTCCACCAGATGCTTGAAGCGATAGAAAAGGGAAAACACAAAACCATCAACACAAACTACCGCTCCCAGACACACCGGAAGCCGATGTCGTTGCGCCGGAGCACCGGCTCGTATATGAGACGGAGCGAAGAGCGGAGGCTACTGGAACTGAAGCTCCAAGAGCCGCCCCGCAGGACTCGCTGCCGGCCTTGGGAAGGACCTTGCGGGTCGGTTCCTCCGGTTAGCCGCTCCTGGTGCCAATCCGCCGTCCATTCCCACACGTTGCCTAACATGTCGTACAGTCCATACGCATTGGAAGCCTTGCCCGCCACCGGGTGAGTTCGCTTGTCGCTGTTCCCCTCGTACCACCCAACTTTACCCACCTCGCCATATCGAGCCTCATCCCGTCCTGCCTTCGCCGCTCTTTCCCACTCGGCCTCGGTCGGCAGCCTCCCGCCAATGAGGCGACAGTATTCCCCGGCCTGCTTCCAGTCCACGCTTTCCACCGGCAGGTCACTTCCCTTGAAGTGGCTCGGATTCACCCCTACCACCCTTTCGTACGCCGCTTGAGTCACTTCGGTTTGACCCAGCCAGTATCCCTTCGTCAGCGTCACGGTCTGAGCTGGCTTCTCACTCTCGGAGCATTCCCTGTCTCCGGGAGAACAGCCCATTTGAAACGTCCCCGGTGGGATCCAGATGTACTTCAGACCATCTTTCAAGTTCACTTCGACATCACCAGCCCGGGTTTGCAGTGGGTCCAATCGAACTCCAGAGGCCGTATCCACCAGATTCACCTCCACTGCGGACTTGATACCCTCTTCCGCATACGGCCCTTCGCATCGCAACGAATCCAAACGGCTGCGCAGGTCCCTTGCGGCCGCCGGTTGCACGCTGTACCGCAGAATCTTTCCGTCCAAACGCAAGGTCAGTCGATTTGAGTCGGCGTCATACCCATTCCACTCGACCTTGCATGCAGACCGGTATGCCCGACCCGTGATCGCGCGGATCCGATCATCCGTGTCTGAGACAGAAAACAACTCTTCGATGGCTCGCCGCTCCGACTCGTACCTCGTCTCAATCGGCGCTGACTCCTCCTGCTGCTTCTGGACCCGCACCTGATACTGCGCCGTCGTTTCGAACTCGTCTTTCACCAACTGTTTCGACGCCATCTCCCGCAACGGCCTGTAGTCGGACTCCAGTTTCGCCAGCGCTTTTTCCCGCTCCGCTGCGCGCGCCAGACGATTGGTTTCCATTTCCTGCCGCAACCGCGCCACTTCCAACCGGGCCTGCTCCAGCGTCATTTCCCCGGCAGATTGTTGTTGCCGTGCCTTGTCGCGCAGTTCAGCCAATCGAGCCTCATCCGCTTTCCGCTGCCGCTCCCGTTCTACCGCGGCTGCCGCCAACTTCTCGCGCTCTACTCGCAGTTTCTCCTGCCGCTCCGCCTCCAACCGCAGACGATCGAGTTCCTGCCTCTCCCGCCGGAGTTTCGCCTGCGTCTCAGCTTGCTGCCGCGCTGCTTCCTCCGCCTGCAGCCCTTGTCTCTTCCTCTCTTCGATCGCCTTCAACTCCGCTTCCAGCCGAGCGATCTCCCCCTGTACGTCCAACCGTCGCATCGCCGGCTCATTCAAGATCACCTCACCGACGACGCCCGATGAGGTCCACGGCACCTGTTTGCCGCTGGTCGCGAGATCGACGCGGTTCCGCACACCACTGAACAGCGCCTCGATGCCGACGCCCGGCTCTCGCAGCGCCTCGACGAGATACCGCGTAAACAGACTGTTCGACTCTCCTGGGCTGTCCGTCGCCGTCGCCCCAACCGCCGTCGAAAACGCGATCAGGCTCCCACGCCCCGAACTCATCGACCCCAAACCCTGCCCCGCGCCTCGCCACGTCCGAAATGGATTATCCCGGCACGCATCCAGAATTAATACATTGATCCGCGACTTCCTCGCCTCCATCCGTTGCAGCACCTGGCTTGCGGAATACGCCTGATACGGCACCGACGCCTGATCCGTCGCCGCGAAGTCGACCGGCAGCAGGAAGTTCTCGCCATCCACTTGGATGCCGTGGCCCGCGTAAAAGAACAGAGCCGTGTCCCCCGTTTGCAGACTGTTGATGAACTGGTCGATCGCCGCCGTCGCCGCCCGGTGCGTGGCGTCGGTTACCAGCGTGGTCTGAAAGCCGAGGTTCCGCAGTTCCGCCGCGACTGCCGTCGCATCATTGACCGCATTGCGAAGCGGGTTCCGCGAATACAGGTTATTGCCAATCGCAAGAGCCAGGCGCCTGCTCTGTGCCGGTGCGGGCGCGAGTCCCCGAACGCCACTGCCGGCTGAGGGCTGCTGCTGCGCAGGCATTGCCAAAGCACCAAGAAAAAGCGGAAACAACCAACGAAAGCGCGCGGTCATCGCCAGTTCCCCCTCGAAACGGGATCTAAAATAGCGAGTCTACGTCAAGCGGAGCGTATTGTCACGTTCCCTCGCCGCTCGAACACCAAACAGGAACGTCTGCGGGGTATCGGGAACAAGTCACTTGGCCTCGCGATTGCGGCCACCCGGCGCAGAACAGTCGCGATGTCCCAACCGATCCTCGTGCGTGGCAAAGCGCTGGAATCCAGAGACAGGAAGTTGACATGAGTCCGGGAAGGGAACATCTCCGTCGTCTTGAACTACTTCGACGGCTGCAATACCGGGAACCTCGAAGACCTCCTCAGTACTCTCGATCCTGATGTCGTCCACTACTTCCTGCGCAAGTGGAGTTCCCTTTGGACACCCGCGCACATGGACTTGCGTCTCAGGGCAGCACCGGACTCACAGGCTTTCCCTACGGCGATCGCAGCTACCTCATCTGATGCGAGAGGCGCCGCACCAGCCCGGCGGCGTCTCCCATCTTCGTCTTGCAGTCCCTCTACCGCTCGAAAAAGGGTTGTCCTGCGCGGGATTCTCGCCAATAATGGTAGGATCTGGAACTGCTTTCGCAATGAAACGTCGAGTCCTTGCTTGGTTGCTTCCGTTCTTCTTATGGGCCCAGGACCGCGCGTTGCAGCCCATCGCCGTCCAGCGCCGGCTGGCTCTGGTCGTTGGCAACGGCGCCTATTCCGACGCCCCGCTGCGGAACGCCAAGCCGGACGCCGACGCGATGGCGTCGAGCCTTTCGCGACTGGGGTTCCAGGTCGAACGGGCCACGGATGTGGATCTGCCGGCGCTGCGGAAGAAGGTGGACGAGTTTTCCATTGGGCTGAGATCCGGCGATCTGGCGTTCTTCTACTTTGCCGGGCACGGGCTGCAGATCAACCAGGAAAATTACCTGCTGCCGATTGGATTCGAGGCGGTACAGGAAGCTGACGTGGAGTACCGCGCCTATTCCGCGTCGCAGGTGCGGAAGAAGCTGGAGCAGTCGGGGGCGCGAGTGCGAGTGATGGTACTGGATGCGTGCCGCAACAATCCGTACCGGTTTGCGCGGAGCGCGGCGGTGAGCGGGTTGGCGCCGATGATGAGTCCGGCGGAAGGGACGATCGTGGCGTTTGCGGCGGCGGACGGGCAGACGGCGGCGGACGAGGCGTCGTACACCCAGCAACTGGTGAGGTCGATGGAAACGCCGGGTGCGGACCTGAAGCAGATTTTCGCCAGCGCGCAGGCGGAGGTGTACTTTCGGTCGAATAAGAAGCAGAATCCGGCGGTGTACGACACGGTGATCGGGCGCTTGGTGCTGAGAGATGGACCTACCCCCGCCCCGCGAGAAGAAGCTCCGGCGCTTGGGGTATCCGCGGAGATTGCGTATTGGAACACGATCAAGGACTCGAAGGACGTGGAGGACTTCCGCGCCTACAAGAAGCGATATCCGAACGGGCAGTTCACCGAGTTGGCGGAGTTGCGGATCGACCGTTACGCCCCGAAGCCAGCGGCTCCTGCAGCGCCGGTGGAGGTGAGCCGGCCGCCAGCGACATCGACCACGCCTACGCCCGTGGCAGGAGTCCGGTCGGAAGTGAACCCGAAGGATGGGCTCACGTATGTGTGGATTCCGCCTGGGACGTTTCAAATGGGCTGTTCCTCAGGAGATGGGGAATGCGATCCAGACGAAAAGCCATCGCGAACCGTGACGCTGACGAAAGGATACTGGTTGGGGCAGACGGAAGTGACACAGGCAGGGTTCGAACGAGTTGTTGGGACGAATCCGAGCCACTTTAAGGGAAGCGATCTGCCGGTCGAAACCGTGGACTGGAAACAAGCAGGGGAATACTGCCGTCTCATCGGAGGGAGGTTGCCGACGGAGGCGGAGTGGGAAAGGGCGGCGAAGGCGGGACGGGATGAGGCCCGGTATGGAGGAGTGGGTAACATCGGGTGGTACAGCGAGAACAGTGACAAACGAACCCACGCGGTGGCGGGCAAGACGCCGAACGCGTATGGACTATACGACATGTTAGGGAACGTGTGGGAATTGACGGGAGACTGGTATGAAGAAAAGCTGCGGGGCGGGACAGATCCCCAGGGGGCAGCGAGTGGCAAGTACCGAGTCCTGCGCGGCGGCTCTTGGGTCAGCGATTCCTGGGTCTTGCGCGCTTCGAACCGTCTCAGGGTCGTTCCGGAGTATCGAAGCAGCGACGTCGGCTTCCGGTGTGTCTGGGAGCGGTAGTTTGGGTTGAGTGTTTTGCGTTTTCCCTTTTCCAGGCGGCGATAGCCGCCTCGAAATTGTTTTTCCGGATACCTCACCCGTCGCGCCTACCCGGGCGTGGCATGAAGCTTGCACAATCGAAGATCTGTTCCCGGAGCCTCCAGGTATCACCATGCTGCGCGTGACCGATCCAAGACTGGACCGATTGGTGGATCGTCTCCCAATCCAGGCCAGCGCAGCCCGCTCCGGCGGTCTGCTGCGCCCACTCCTCCGCCATCCGGCGAAGCGTGCGGCGAAACCGGACGACGTTTTCGCGAACCAGCCGCGTGCGATCGGGAAAGATTCGCCAGCCCAGGAAGGTAACGCCTTCGACGTTCCGGTAGATTCTCGATTTCCGCGGATGCAGAGACAGCCCCAGTTGCCGCATGGCGCTGCCGATGGCGGCGTGAGCGTCCTGCAGCCGCTGTTTGTCGGGGTCGACCAGGATCAGATCATCGACGTATCGCGCATAGGCCGCCGGACGAACCGTTCGTACGATCTGATGGTCCAGCGAGTTGAGATATACATTGGCGAAGAACTGGGAGGTCTGGTTTCCCAGCGGCAAGCCCACCCCGGAAGTCGAATACCCGGTAAGAATGCGGTCTGCCAGAGCGATGGTGGGGAGGCATTTGATCACGCGGCGTAACGCCCGCTGGAGGATCTGGTGATGGATCGAAGCAAAGTACTTCCGGACATCGCAATGCAGGGCAAACCCGCCGGGATGGGTCTGGATCGCGCGCCGGATCTCCGCCACAGCCCGATGTGTTCCGAGTCCAGTGCGGCAGGCGTAGCTACAGGGACTGAAGCGCCGCTCGAATAGCGGCTCCACGACTTGAGTAAAGGCATGATGCACGACCCGGTCGCGAAAGGGAGCGGCCGAGATCTCACGCGGTTTCGGCTCGCGAATGAGAAACACGCGGTAGGGTCCGGGTTGGTAGGCGCCGGCCAGGAGTTCGTGGCGCAGACCGGCCAGTTCGCTCTCGAGTCCGCAAAGGAACGCTGCGACATCAGCGCGGGTTTTCTTGCCAAGCGCAGCGCGGCGGGAGGCCTCGACCAGGTTGTCCCAACTGGTGAGTGAGGTCCACAGGTTGCCGGTGCGCTTCATTCATTTGGCGCCGGCAGCGGTGGAGCGGATCCAGCCGCCGGTCATGCGGCCGAGTTCTTCCAACTGTTCCGCGGCGTGGCCATAGGAGGCAGCCTGGATCAGGCGGAGATCCTTGGCCAGGCGCAACAGAAACCGCAGTTGGTTGATCCGCTGACGGGCGCGATGCAGCAGGGGCAGCGGCTTGGACTCAAAAACCGCCGCTCCCAGTGTTTCGGTGAGATCGAGCGCCGCTGTGCTGAGCCGGTCCCCAACGGTAAAGCGATGCGATCTCGGAAATCGCTCTGTTTTCTGCAGCAGCCACAGGCTGTGGTCATACGCCTTCTGCACGATAACCGGCGCTTCCGGCAATGGTGAGGCGGGCAAGTCAGGCATAATCCGTTCTCTTCTATGAGGGGGCGGCAGGCTGAGGTTCGGGGCTTCTTCAACCGCCTACTGCAAAGCCTGCCGCGGGTTTGTGTTTGGCATTGGGAGCATGGTCCGTTTCTTGTTGCGATCCGTCTCCTGGATGCCGGGACCGGAACCCGGAGGCAAGGCGGCACGCCCGATGCGGCTTTTGTCCGGCGCACACGGCTCTGGCCTTGCAGGACCGAGCAGGCTCGATCCTATTCCTTGCGTCCCAGACACACCGGAAGCCGATGTTGTTGTTTCGATTCTCCGGTTCGTTCCTGTTACGGTTCGAAGCGCGCAAGTACCTGGAATTGAGGCCCCAAGAGCCGCCGCGCAAGACTCGGTACTTGCCGTTCACTGCTCCTTGCGGATCTGTTCCATCCGGCGGCCTTTCATCGTACCAGTCTGCCGTCCACTCCCAAACATTCCCTAGCATGTCGTACAAACCATACCCATTCGGTGCCTTGCCCGCCACCGGGTGCGTGCGACTCTGACTGTTCTGGTCATACCATCCGATGGTGCCCACTGCACCGTACCGAGCCTCATTAGATCCTCCCTTCGCCGCACGCTCCCATTCTGCCTCGGTGGGCAGCCTCCCGCCAATCGAACGACAGTAATCCGCCGCCCGGCTCCAATCTATGGACTCCACCGGCAGGTCAAATCCTTTGAAGTGGCTCGGATTCTCATCCGCGACCCGTTTGTAGGCCGCCTGCGTCACCTCCGTCTGTCCCAGCCAATATCCCTTCGTCAGTGTTACGGTCCGCGCCGGTTTCTCGTCGCTGGAGCATTCCCCATCCCCAGAGGAGCAGCCCATCTGAAAAGTCCCCGGCGGGATCCATACATACTTCAACCCGTCTTTCACGTTCACCTCGGTGTCGCCAGGGCTGACCTCGAGTCGGACAGCCAATGCCGGATCTTTCGGTGTGGGGGTGTATCTTTGCCCTGTGACTGCCTTTGCATAATGACTCTCGCATCGCAAGGTATCCAGTTTCCCTCGTAGCTCTCGCGCCGTGGCTGGTTCGACGCGATATCGCAGCGTCATGCCGTCCACCCGTAAGGCAAGCCGGCTGGCGTCGGCATCGTAGGAAACCCATTCGATCTTGCAGTTGGATGGATAAGTGCGGCTGGTCAGGATGCGAATCCGATCGTCATCTCCCTCTGCGACCGCGTACAGTTTTTCGATGGCTCGCCGCTCCGACTCGTACCTCGTCTCAATCGGCGCTGACTCCTCCTGCTGCTTCTGGACCCGCACCTGATACTGCGCCGTCGTTTCGAACTCGTCTTTCACCAACTGTTTCGACGCCATCTCCCGCAACGGCCTGTAGTCGGACTCCAGTTTCGCCAGCGCTTTTTCCCGCTCCGCTGCGCGCGCCAGACGATTGGTTTCCATTTCCTGCCGCAACCGCGCCACTTCCAACCGGGCCTGCTCCATCGTCATTTCCCCGGCAGATTGTTGTTGCCGAGTCTTGTCGCGCAGTTCAGCCAATCGAGCCTCATCCGCTTTCCGCTGCCGTTCCCGCTCCACAGCGGCTGCCGCCAACTTCTCGCGCTCTACTCGCAGTTTCTCCTGCCGTTCCGCCTCCAGCCGCAGACGATCCAGTTCCTGACTCTCCCGCCGGAGTTTCGCCCGCGTCTCAGCTTGCTGCCGCTCTGCTTCCTCCGCCTGCAGCCCCTGTCTCTTCCTCTCTTCGATCGCCTTCAACTCCGCTTCCAGCCGAGCGATCTCCCCCTGTACGTCCAACCGTCGCATCGCCGGCTCATTCAAGATCACCTCACCGACGACGCCCGATGAGGTCCACGGCACCTGTTTGCCGCTGGTCGCGAGATCGACGCGGTTCCGCACACCACTGAACAGCGCCTCGATGCCGACGCCCGGCTCTCGCAGCGCCTCGACGAGATACCGCGTAAACAGACTGTTCGACTCTCCTGGGCTGTCCGTCGCCGTCGCCCCAACCGCCGTCGAAAACGCGATCAGGCTCCCACGCCCCGAACTCATCGACCCCAAACCCTGCCCCGCGCCTCGCCACGTCCGAAATGGATTATCCCGGCACGCATCCAGAATCAATACATTGATCCGCGACTTCCTCGCCTCCATCCGCTGCAGCACCTGGCTCGCCGAATACGCCTGATATGGCACCGACGCCTGGTCCGTCGCCGCAAAGTCGACCGGCAGCAGGAAGTTCTCGCCATCCACTTGAATGCCGTGGCCCGCGTAAAAGAACAACGCTGTGTCTCCCGCTTGCAGGCTGTTGACGAAGTGATCGATCGCCGCCGTCGCCGCCCGGTGCGTGGCGTCGGTCACCAGCGTGGTCTGAAAGCCGAGGTTCCGCAGCTCCGCCGCCACTGCCGTGGCGTCATTGACGGCATTCCGGAGCGGGTTCTTGTTGTAGAGATTGTTACCAATCGCAAGAGCGACCCGCTTGTTCGACGGTGCGATGGGTTCGAGTCTGCGAACGGCGCCCACTGGGGATGGCTGTCCGAGCGCTAAACAGCAGAAGCATAACAGGAGTAGGAGCGAGGGTCGCGCGATCATCATCGTTGCCATCATCCTTAACACTGATGTTCCAAAATAGCGAGTCTACGCCACCGGGAGGCCGTTGTCATGCAGGCAGTCTTGTCGAAGCCGCTGGGCTAGAAGGTTGCAGAGGACCGCCGTCCACCGTAACATTGCAGGCAGAGTGAACAAGAGCCAAATCGGACGGGTAAGACCCGCGAAGAGACGCCAACTAGCCGGACTCCTGTTGTTGTTGCTGCTCGCCAACCCAGGATGGGCGGCGAAATTTGCGCTCCTCGTGGGAATCGGTGATTTTGCGCCGGCTCCGCCGGGCGCACCATTCCAGGTGCCGCATCTGGATGGCCCCAAGCACGACGCAGTTGCGCTGCAACAGGTGCTACGGAACGACCCTGCATTTCGGGGAAATATCACGTTACTGGTCAATTCCCAAGCAACCAAGGCGGCCATTCTCGGCCGCCTTCGAGATATTGTGGGCCGGTTGGCGCCTGGTGATTATCTGTTCCTCTACGTTTCGACGCACGGCACATCGCGATTCGCCCCGGAAGCGCCTTTTCCCAGAGAACTGATTGGACCGGAGACTGGCGCGCTCATCCCCTACGATGTCCAGTACGGCAACCCGCGCGCGGTTCTTGAATCCCTGATCGTGGGCGTCCGCGACATTCGCCCCATCCTGTCGCAGGTCCCACGGGATGCGTCCGTGTTCGCCGTATTCGACTCGTGCTTCTCGGGCGATACGGCGCGGCGGATCACGAAGACTACACGATCATTTCCCGCCCGATATGCTCCGATGCCGTTGAGCGGCGAAGAGCTGTCGATGCTGAGCGAGACTCCATCCCAGTTGAGCGAGTGGCCGTATTCCAACGTGATGTACCTTTCCGCAGCCTCCAAGAGCGAGAAGGCTATCGACATCCCGCAGCAAATCATCGACTCCAAAGTGTTCCGGACCGTCGATGGAAGCCCGCACGGCGCGCTGACGAATTTTCTTTTGTTGGGCCTGAAGGGAAACGCCGATCTCAATCGAGATGGCATGATCACGCACCGGGAGTTATCCGACTACTGCAGGCGCGAGGTGGAGCAGAACTTCCCGCACAAGCCGCAATTCCAGTCTCCGTCCCGAGAGTTGGAGCAGACGAGGGTGTTTTCCGGCAGTGTGGCCGGCAGCGATGCGGCTCCACTTCGGAAGGCCGAGAAGACCAGGATCCGGATGGGCGATGGTCTACCAAACGAATTGGGAACCAGGATCGAGAAACTCGATTCGATCGAGATCAGCCACAGTGGGCCGTACGATCTGCTCGTTCGCAAAGACGAGCAATCCGGGGCCTACGAACTCGTCCATCCGAGTTTGGACGTGATCCACACCTATGGACCGGAGAACACGCGAGAGCTGCTGGAACGGATCCGGTATTATCGAGTCGCCAAGCAGTTGTTGGAGACGCGATTTCCGGACCAGCGCTTCAATGTGCGCCTCGAGGTATTGCTCGACGGCAAGCAGGGCCATGGCGAGTTTCGAGCTGGGCAGCTGGCGCGAATTCAGGCGAATCTGGACCGGACGGTCGATTACGCTGTGCTGCTCAACATTGATCCGGCTGGAAACGTGACGGTGCTTTACAAGGGCCGGCTCGAATCCGGCATCGACCGCCCGATCGGCGGAGACAACCGGGTCGTCGCGCCGTTCGGCGTTGAGTTCGTCAAGTTTCTGGCGTTTTCCGAAAAGCCGGCCTTTTGGGATGAATTGGAATCTGCTCGTGCCTATGACCCGTCGTCGCCGCAACTCCGCATGGTACTCGATTCAATTACGGCGCCGGGGTCAGGCAGAAGCGAAACCGTGGTCAAGATTGTGACATTCGCCCAATAGCCTGCCTTTGGATCAGAGTTGGGCGGCGAGAGAAACAGCCAGCCTGGAAGAGCGCTTATTATTAGTATGTAAAATAGCGTTCGTGTCCCTTGCGCGCCTGGAGCGCAAGGCGAAAGAGGAGGTGTAGCATGAGGACCCTCGCCGTGTTATTGTGCCCAGCGATCCTGCTACTTCGGGCACAAACGGAACCAAAGCCCCAGCCGTGCGCAGCCGGCCTTGCAGATGATTTCAAGAGGATCACCGACGGCCGCGGGAGAGTTGCTTATTTCCAGAGGCAGGTCAACTCGCATCCGGGGTGCTTTCAAGCATGGTTTCTTCTGGCAAAAAGCCACGAGGAACTGGACCAGTACGGCGAAGCGGCGAAGGCATATCGCGAGGCGGCACGCGTCCCCGGGGCGACTGAAAACCAGATCGCTTTTGCGCAGTCGTGGACGGAAGTGGCGGAATACAAGGCCGGGCTGATGGGGCAGGCATCGAAAAACCTCATGGTCACCAAGGAGATGATCGTGTACACACTCCGGGCGAGACCGTATGCGGCAACCGATCCGCGGGCACAGATTGCGAACCGGGTCAACCTGCACATTCGATTCGGCTTCGATTCCGACAAGATGGAGGCAGAGGGAATGAAGCAGGCCTCCGAGTTGTATGCGGCATTGTCTGATCAGGCGCTCGCGGGCAGGCGCTACGAGGTGATCGGGCACACCGACGACGTCGGCGAAGACCAGTACAATCTCGGGCTTTCGGAAAGGAGAGCAAAGGCTGTAGAACGTTATCTGGTGGAGCGGGGGATCTCAGCCAGCCGACTGCGCACCAAGGGCGTAGGTAAAGATCAACCTCTATTCCGAACCAATACCGAAGCAGCGCACCGGGCTAACCGGCGAGTCGAGGTACGGTCGTTGGATTGAGCATAGACGCCGTATTTGAGCGGCCAGGAGCAATATGTCCAGCAGTACGACGCCCAAACAGGGCGACCATGTATTCAACGATCTGGAACAAGCCTTCACTCGGCCGTTCGAGACGATTCGGACACTGCAGTCGCCTTATGTATTGGGACAGAACTTTCTTCACGATTATTTGCTGCACCCCTACAGTCTGTTGAAGCAGGCCGCCCAAACACGGGAACTGACCGAGGCACGAACCATTACAGCTTCTCAAGGGACGGAGGATGACGCACTCCGGTCGATGCAGGGATTGCGCAACAGATGTCCCGCGTTATCGAGAATCAACGCGACGCTTCTGAGAGAAGTACACAATCACAATTCCGATCAATTTGGGGAGGCAGCAATCGGTTTTGAGCGAGCCGTGTTCGAGACCATTCATCAAGCCCTGCAAGCCGCAATCGGCCCAGTGAAGGGAACCTCGCAGCGCGCTCCCGGATTGGCGGCGAGTCCTGGAATCGCTTATCAACGGCTGATCGATGCGGCATACGATCCCGCCGCGGCCCTAGTGGTCATCACGAGCAGCATGGTCCGCGAACAGCCATCCATTCAAGGACACTTTCATCCAGTGATCTTTGGGATCGCGGAAACATTGGACCGTCCGGCCCAATGGAAGGAGCCATTCGCCACATTCCAGGAGCGCTGGAAGTCCAGCACCGAAAGGATTGTCGCGCTAACCCGCGATGCACTGTTTGCCATGTACTTTCTCAAGGCTCCAGGTTTATCGATTGCTCACTGGATTCGCGAAGCGATCCTGCAACACGCCCGGACGCCGGGGGCGGATGAGGACTATGGGGCCATGCTTCATCTGGTGGAGAATCATCTGCAGAAACTGCGCAGGTCCGGGGCGGGCAGATGAAGAAGCCGACCAGCATGGCAACGGGTCCTGGAGCGAGAGGATTCGCACGTGACCTGAAAGACGTGCGTCAAGCGTAACGCGTGTCGTCAGATGTTTCCTGGACGTACAGCACACCGCCGCCGGACTCTTTCAGTGCCGCCATCAGGGCAGTAAACTGGGCCTTATCCAGAGGAACGATGCAGCCGTCGCTCCCATGGGGTCCCCGTCCATGTATATAGAACCCGTCGCGGCCCATTGGCCGGAAGTGTGGATGGTCCAATCGAGCGGACAAACCCAAGTGGGGATGATTTGACGGGGTCCGAATTAGGTATCGACCCGGGGGAATCGGCCCGCCGTGCACATGATCTCGAGAATGAGCCTGACCAGTGGTGCGCAGTCCTTCCATGTATGGATTGTTCGCCGCAGCGGTTGGAGTGTTGCGCGTACTACCTCCTCCACCGCCAGACACGGCGATGATGTGGAACATGCGGCGACCAGCCACACCCACCAACACTCCTTCAGTGATCGTATAGGTCAGACTGGCTGTATCCATGAGTGTCCCTTTCAGACGCCAGAATTCATCCAGCGTCTGGCCTTACGATAATTCCTTTCTGATGCGAGCGCAAACGAAAA
>CAZEQY010000031.1:0-20335 GCA_964514655.1 uncultured bacterium | reverse complement strand
GGATCTCCCCCCGCCCACAACACCCCAGCCAGCTCCTCCGCCGCATGCTTCCCCAACTGCCGGTAGCTCTCAAACTGGGACTCATCAAAAAACTGGTCCGCCGTCGACTGCTGCGGGAACTCCGGATTCGTCAACCGGTACTGCTGCACGTCATAAGGCTCCCGCCCCGTGAACGACGACTTCAAATACAGCAAGTACCCAACCTTACCCCCTTTGTACTCGATCTTCCCCGCCAACCAGTGCCGCCCGTTCAACCCGCCCGGCGCCGCCGGACGCACCGGCTGTGGATCAATCGTGATCTCCGCCTCGAAATCCACCCGGCACCGCCGCACCGCCATCCCCAGCGACTCGAACACATACTCGCCGTCCTGCTCCCCATCCCCGATCACGATCAAATCGCACTCCCGCCGCACCAGCTCATACAAACCCAGATTCTCGAAATGCCCGCCATCCGACAGATTCACATACCCATCCCCCCGATCCGCCGTCCCAAACAATTCGAAAAACACATACGACAGGTTGAACCCCCGCCGGTAGGACCCCGCCAGCCGCTTCGGGATCCCCAGCCACCATCCCAACCGCACATTGAAAAACGTCAGCAAAAACGCCACCGCCGGCGACGTGTGGAACCCCATGTTCGGATTCGCCGCCGCCCCCGAAATCGCCACCAGGCTCCCCAGCGTCACATCCCCCGCCTTCCGCCCCGTCGACGCCGCCGCCAAATCCACCTCCCCCGTCGAATACGCCCCCGCCCCAAACGGCGAAAAGAAAAAGGACTCCGCCCGCCGCTCCGCCAGCGCCGCATCCTCCCCGCCCACGGCGTTCAACGCCGTATTCACCACCGGAATCGGCGTCTCCCGTCCCATCATGTAATCCGTCCCCGACTCCATCTGCCGCCGGATATCCGCCATTTGAATGTCATCACCCAAATCGAAATCCGTCACCGGATCCGGCCTCCGCACCTCCGCCGGCCGCGCCGCCCCCAGAAAACACCGCACCAGCCGGTTCCGGTAAAACCGGTTGATCGAAAATTCGTTGATGTCCAGCCGCCACAACAGGAACACCGCCAGCCCGCACAGCCCGCCCGTGATCCCCAACAACAACGCCCACTGCCCCCCGCCGATCGAAGCCCCCAAAAACTGCCAGTGATACCCGATCAGATCCTTCACCCCCGGCAGGTCCGGACCCGTCCATTGGCCCGTCAACCCTTGCGAACAGTCGCAATGCGGACACCCGTACAGCCGCCTCGAAGCCACCACCGCCACCGGCCGCGTGCCCGCCGGACGCCAGGAATCCGCAAACTGGAACTCCGCCGCTGCCGGAACCACGCACGCCGGTTGGTCCCGCGACACCGCCGCGTACACCAGCCCTACATGCGCCGCCAGCGACACCGCGCAAAACAGCAGCACGATAAACAACCAGGGACCCAGCTTCGCCACCAGTTCCATCCGTCGCCGCCCACCGCCTCCTCCCGTACCCCCACTCTGCGCCGCCAGCAGACTCGCCAGCCCCAACATCGCCGTCGCCACGCCGCCCGACGCCAGCACGTACCCGTTCCACTGGTCCCACGCCGCCAGCAACGCCAGCGGACCATACACCCCCACCACACCCACAATCAGAAAAAGCAGGCTCTTCATGTACACCAGCGCCCCCAGCCGGCTCCAGGCCTCCCGCACGATGTCCGGCATCGCCCGCCCTGTCATTCCGATCAGGAAAATGATGCAGCACCCCACTGTCGCCAGCAGCCCCGGAGACGCAAACATCGCGTACCGCCAGATATCCTCCGTCGCCACCAGGCCGCCGCCGTTGTTGCCATACATCCACACCAGCTTCGCCCGGAACGCCGCATCGCCGAACATCCCCGCCGCCGTGTGGATCCCCACCCAGCTCACCCCGCCGCAAGCCGCGCCCGCCAGCAGGCTCCGGCCCAAGTCGAGCACCTTCTCCTCATGTTCCCATTGGAAAATCAGGCTGCCGCCAATCCACAGGAACACCGCCGCCACCGCCGCCGACAGCAGGGGAGCCGGCCACCATCCCCACTCCGGCATCACGCTCGGACTCACACAAACCGCCGTCGACGCCCCGATCAGCAGCACCCCGTACGCCACCCGCTTCCACCTCGCCGCGCCCACGCGGAATCCCCGCGCAAAGCCCAGCGAAAACAACGCCAGATAGAACCCGCACGAACCCAGCGTCAGCGCGAACTCCTCCGCCAGCACGGCCAGATCCGTGCCGCCGTTGACGAACGGATGGAAGGCGCCAATCGTGAACAGCGTGGAATCGCCCACCGCAAACAGCGACGCGATGAGCACCATCCGCCGCACCCCGGACCGGCTCACGGAATTCGGCCCATCGGGCGGCGCAAACGACTGCACCAGCATCGCGCACAGCAGGCCCGCCAGAACGTGGAACGCCAGAATCGAAAGCGGGATCGTCCAATCCGACACGCCCGGCCGTTCCACCATTTTTTGCAGCGTCAGCACCCACAGCCGCGGCGACAGCAGCAGCACCGCGAACACGCTGCACAAAAACAGTTGCAGCATGCTCGTATTCCGGAACCACACCATCGCCATCGCCCACGTATCGGTGCTCATCGCCCCCAGCGACGGCGACAAATAATTCCCGTACCTCCGCAAATGCCCCAGCGGTTTGTTCTCCGCCCCGTCGGCCTCGCTGAGCCGTTGTCCCTGCATCCGGTTCGCAATCACATACGAACCCACGTACCCGCCGCCCGACACGGTGGACAAATAATCCGCCATCCGCAGCAGCCCCAGCCTCTCGAGCACGGTAAGGATCCCGAGGTTGAACGTCGCGCTCCGGATCCCTCCTCCGGAAAGCGCAATCCCAACCACCGGATCCGCACCACCGCCCGCATCATCGCCGCTGCCGCAACAACCCTCACGCTCCCTCTTCTGCTGGAGGAAGGCCCTCTCCCGATTCAGAATCGGATCCGCCCAACTCCGCTCGCAAGCGCCCTCTTCCGGATTGAGCATCCGCATCAAAGCAGTCCCGATCTTCATGGTGAAATCCTTCCCTCCCTCTCCCCCGGATCCATAAAGTGACACAAAACATGTCGCTTCGCTCGTCGTGGTGTGGACTTCAGTCCGCGCGGGACTTCAGTCCCGCCCAAACACTTCCCTAAACCATTGCTCCGCAATCGGGTCTGAGTAGAACTTGCATAGTCCGCACAACGCAATTTTCAAACAGCCCTTTTCTGAAACAAAGCGCAATGCAGATCAGAAAGGACACATCCTCCACCTCCTACTGCGTCTGTTTTCTCGCGAATAGCGCCTCCTGCAACTTACTCAAGTCGTAGCTAAGCCCCACATGCCCCTGCCAGAACTTCCGATTCGGATCCTTGATCAATTCCGTCCGGTTGGCATAACTCACCGCCACCGGAAACGTCAGCCCCGAGTCCTTCCCCAGCGGGATCTCCATCCGCAACTGACCCAACCCGATACTCCCCTTCGTATTCAGCACCCGCAGCGCCGGACCCCGCAGCGGAATACTGCCAGCCGCCCCCGGCGCAAACGCGTCGGACTTAAACTGAATCAACCCATTCTGGAACATGTACTGGTAATACCCGGCCAGCGTCAGCACGGGAGACCCAAGCTCCCCCCACGACGGCATGCGATAGTTCAGCGCCATGGACGCGCTGGCGTCCCGCAGCCGGACGCTCTTCCCGTCCACCACCTGCGCCTCGTGATAAATCGAGAAGGCCGCATTGAAATCCAGCGAAGCGCTGGAGCCCGTCTTGTTATCCGTTCCCTTCCTCCCCAGCGGCGTACTGATATCCAGTCGAATCGTATTAAGGTTGATCCGACGGCCGCGAATGCACAAAATCAAACGCCAGCGATTTCTTGAAAAGTTGTTCCGCCTCCAACTTCGCCATACTGCTGACGTACTCGTCATAGGCGCCTTGAATCCCCGCGAACTCCTCCGCCATCCCGAACCCGCCAACGGACATCAACTGATCCACCATCAGATCGAGCCGGCCGCGAACGAACCGTTCGAGCGCAACCCGGTCCTTCCGGATCGGCTTCGCCCCGTCCACACTCTTCTCGAACCACTCCTTGTACTCCTTCCGGTCCGATCCATCGTCATTGCGGATGACCTTATCCATCGCACCCACCAGCTTCAGCGCCAACCCGCTTGAAGCGAGACTCGCATTCAACGTCTCCGCGATCTTCACCAGCGAGGCCGCCTGCTTTTTCGGATCGTGCTCACGCTGGAACAGTTCGTACTTCGCCCCCACGGCCGACAGCTTGGACGGGTTATTCAACACCTGAATACCCGTAGCGACGGTCTGATTCCCCGTGCTGCTGGTGGCCGTAGTCGAAAGCACCGGGACCGCGGTTTCCTTGCTGTTGACGTTGAATGAAACCGAACCGGTCAATCCCCGCAGCCAGAATCCCACGCCGCTCTCGCAAACACCGGTAGCAGCCGCCATCCGCGTCTGCAACCCCCCGCACCCGTAAGGGGCGCCGCGTCCGGTCATCAACTGCCAGGTCGGCAGCGCATTGAGTTGAAAGGTCGCGGAACTCTTGTCGGTCTTGCCGGTAACGGATCCGGACTCGAGCGCCATCGCGAGGAACTCAGTAGCGGACGTCTTCGCCACCGCGCTGGACGCGCCGCCACGCAGATTCGTACTCCCGATCTCGCGAAACATCCGCGCGGACCCGGCCCGTAACCGCCCGTCCGCATTCCCTCCGCGTTCCGCGCGCAGCCGAGCCCTCTCCCGCGCCGTGCCCATAGCCGCTTGGACCAGCGCACTCCCGCGAAACAGATCCTGAATCCGCCTCTCGGCCTCCGCCTCGTCCGCGATAGACGCGATCTTCGCAACCTCCGGCCCGAGATCCTGTCCAAAGCATGGCCTGACGCCAATAGCAGTACCAAGAGCAACAACAACAACAACCGTGATTCGGATAGCAGTAGTAGTCGTCATCATCATGGTCACGCAGCCTTCCCCCGCACCTGCACGAAGTCGAAGAAATTGGACTTGCTCCAGATGAAGCTTTTCAGGATTTGTTCATTTACGCCGTCGACCTCGACGATATCGACCTGTTGCCCATTCTTGACGCCCAAAGCGACGATCAGGAGCGACGACAAGCCGTTCCGGATGTCAAATTGAAACGGCGCGATGCCGTCTTCTTTTCCTCCGTAGGCAATGCGCACTGTTTTTGCCGGCTGTGGCGAGCGGACATCTACGGTGACCGTAGCGCCGTTCTTTCCTCCCCACGTCCCATCGACATTGCGGGCAAGCTGGAAAGCCATGGAAATTGCCCTCCTCCTTTTTCTGGATAGACGCCGGCATCCGCCGAGTCTGACAGAAAAAGCGAGATGCACCGCCAAATAGAGACAATGTTTCCAGGCTTGATTTCGCCTGCCGCTAGAGCCAGCGACCCCTTCCCCTCTTCAGGCCAACACATGAATGTCCCTCTTTTTATCGTTTTTGCGCTTATGAGACCAAGGAGTCGCCCAATCTCATGCTGCTGCCTCAAAGAGCCACGCGCAATTACGGTACGGAACGTCTGCAATTCGCCCTTCTTCTCCTGACGATTTTCGCAACCATCGCCAATCTGAATGCCAAATGCGGCGTCGAACGATGGAGTGTCAAGGTTGGCAGGGAAAAACCAACCGCCGTCACCAACATGGACTCCCCGAAGCCCCTGACTATCAAGGAAGCTCGAGCCTTCCAGCGCCCCTCATCCCTCTCAGACTCCCGCCTCGCCGGACCCGAATCGACCGCCTACGAGGTACGAGCCCGATTGACTTCGTTCAAGCGCGAGTCGGACTCGGATTATCATCTAGTCCTCGAGGACGAGTCCGGTAACACCATCATCGCGGAGATCCCGTCACCCTCATGCGCGACAGGCAGCCCATGGCGTGACGACATCAGCGCGGCCCGCCAAGCCATGAACGAGGCCTTCTCCGTCAGCACGTCTTTCAAAGACGCCGACGCGATGGTCACCATCACGGGAGTGGGTTTCTTCGACATCGAGCACGGCGGCACGGGACAACGTGGTCACGCCCCCAACAACTTCGAAATTCACCCCGTTCTCTCGCTGGTGTTTGACGAGGAACCGGAGCCCCCCTCGGTGGACGCTCGCATCTCAGCCCGTAACATGCCGCCCATACCCGGCAAGACCGGGGATCGCGCGAGTTCCGCACAACAGCAGGACCACCTCTTTTGGGTCGTCTTCTGGATCATGACGATCCTCTACGCGGCTCTCCTGATCGGGATCGTTGTCACGCTCCGCCGTACCCCCAACTGGTCGCTCGCCGGAGCGCTCTACGAAAGTGGAGACGCGTCCTCCGGCGCCGGAGGCAAACCGAGCAGCAGCCGCATCATCGCCTTCCTCGGCATGCTCGTCCTTCTTGTCATCTACATCGGATTCGGCTACGTCGCCCTCTGGAATGTCCTGCACAACCAGGAACTCCCCAACATCAATGGGTTCCTGCTCACCGGCCTCAGTCTCTTTGCTCCTTATGCAGCCAACCAGTTCAAGAGCCTCATCGGTGGCAGCGGCTCCTCGCCGGGTACCGGTGGCGGCGGAAACACCGAAGGAGGAGGAGGCGGCGCAGGTGGCGGAACTGCCGGCGGTCCCAACCGTGCGCCCGACGGTGTCGTGGTCGGCTCTGGCGGCGGAGGCGCCTCCGTCTCATCCCCAAGAGTGGTTGGCATCACCCCGCAGTCCGTAACCGCCGGAGCCGCCACCCCGGTTGTCATCACCGGCGCCGGCTTCGACCCTCGGGCCACCATCAGCGTCAGCACTCCGGCCAGCGGCCCCATCGCCCCGCAGGCCGCCATCGCCAGCAACCAGATCTCGTTCTCCGTCAACATGCCCGGACAAGGCACGCCATACATCTCCGTCGTCCGCATCAATAATCCCGACGGCGGATTCACGACAGCCTCGTTCCAGGTAACCTGATGATGAAAACGTGCAGCAACAGGTCGTCGTCGTATTCAAACTGCGGGAGCCGTCCCCCGGCGGGGCGCTCCCCGAATCGCTCCGCCAACTGGCCAGGGGCTTCACCCCTCTGCGCCTTGGCCGCACCGCCGCAGTCTATTTCTCCGCCGTCGTAACGCACTCCGGAAGCGCGGCAGCATTGGTCGAAATGCTCCGCGCCCACCCGGACGTCGAAGCGGCCTACATCCAGCCGGAATCGGCCCCACCATAAATCTGCCCCCCAGGAACTAACTACTGCAGTAGGAGGTTAAACAACGACATGCCACCCAAGCCCCTGCCGCCGCCCAAACCGGTGGACCCCACACTGGTCCTCGTCGCCAGGTCCGGCGTTCTCGAGGCACCCACCACCGCCGACTCGCTGGCGCGTCCGCTGGACAGCCTCCTGGCTCGCCACGCCGCAACGCTCAGGCCCGCGTTCGACCCGCGCCGCAAAGCAACAGCACCGGCAGCCTCCGCATCATCACTACGAAATGCCGAGGCGCCCACCCCGGAATCGCTGGCGCAATTGCAGCTCTTCTACCACGTCACCGCGCCGCCCGATCGAATCGCGGACCTCGCCGGGGAACTGCGCGAGCACGACGACGTCGAAACCGCGTACCTCAAGCCGCCAGTCTACCCCGCCCAGTTCATGCACTCGCCGCTCGCCCTTCCCGACGCCGGACCACCACCCGCAGTCACCCCCGACTTCACCTCCCGCCAGGGCTACCTGGACCCCGCCCCCGGCGGCGTGGACGCACGGTTCGCCTGGACCCGGCCCGGCGGCGGCGGCGCAGGCATCAGGATCATCGACGTCGAAGGCGCCTGGCAGTTCACCCACGAGGACCTCCGCGACAACCAGGGTGGACTCTCGGGCGGCCGCCCGACGGACGACATACACTGGCGCATGCACGGCACGGCGGTGCTCGGCGTCTGCAGCGGGGACCGCAACAACCGCGGCGTCACGGGCATCTCGCCCGACGCTCACGTCCGCGCCGTCTCTCGCTTCGGACTCGGCACGGCCCAGGCCATCCAGTTGGCGGCCGATCTCCTCGACCCCGGCGACATTCTGTTGATCGAACTCCACCAGCCCGGCCCGCGTTTCAACTTCGCGGTCACCAACGGCGGCCAGGACGGCTTCATCGCCGTGGAATGGTGGCCGGACAATCTGGCCGCCATCCGGTACGCCGTCGCCAAAGGCGTCATCGTCGTCGAAGCCGCCGGCAACGGCGCCGAAAACCTGGACGATCCGATCTACGACATCAACCCGGACTCCATCTACGGCCATTTCCCTGCGGATTGGAGCAATCCCTTCCGCCGCCGCACTGGCGGAGCCTCATCCGATTCCGGAGCCATTCTTGTCGGCGCCGGCGCTCCCCCGCCGGGCACGCACGGCCACGATTGGGGCCCGGACCGTTCGCGTCTCGATTTTTCCAATTTCGGCAGTGCCGTCGACGTCCAGGGTTGGGGCCGTGAAGTGACCACCTGCGGCTACGGACTGCTCCAGGGAGGCGACAGCGAGGACCTATGGTATACGGACGAATTCTCCGGCACCTCCAGCGCCTCGCCGGTAATCGTAGGAGTACTCGCCTGCATTCAGGGAGCCCTCCGCGCCTCCGGAAACCGGACCCAACTCGCCCCCGCCGCCGCCCGGGCCTTACTGCGGGACCCCGCCAACGGCTCGCCCCAGGTCCCGCGCCAACCCGGCCAACCACTCCTCGAAAACATCGGCAACCGCCCCGACCTCCGGGCGATCTTCACCTCACTCGGCCTCTGATCGAGAGTCCCGACAACGGCCAGGATCGGAACTTCCAAATGTTATGAACTGGCAGCAGCCATCGGTGGCAAAAGCAGAGGACGCTACTGACCCCAATTGGAAGACTAACTTCAGCAACACCCGGACTCCCGGTTGCCGCTACCAGATCACGTCACATGGATAAAACATTTAGCAGCCTACTCCGCCGCGATCTCATTCGCAAATCACGGCACTGATTCTTGATCGTCCAAATCGAAGACGCTTTGGACCGCTCCGAACCGGGCTATTGACCGACAGAAGACATTTCGCCGAGCCATTTTTTCGAAACACCAAAGTTGAGCTTTGGGCGTTTCATTTGAACCTCCTTGGGCTCCAGCTCGGTAGCCAAACTTGACCGAACCCAGCACTCTTCGTAGATCGAACAGTACGTGATTCTAATCTCGATTCGAGGCACGTTTGCGGCAAGAACTCCACGAACGACAGCGGGTGACTCTATCCACAGCAGAGCACTCGTCGTCCCTGGCTGAAGATAAGTTCCGGGTGTGGGAATGGACAGTTTTCCCGTGATTTTCTCGGATCCAATCATTTGCTGATCGGCGCCGATTGCTTCTAACAAGTCGTCCCAACTGCCTACAGCCTTGCCATCGACCATTACATCGAAGGCATTCACGACAGCTGGCCCTCCTCCGCTGCTTACTCGAATCCACCCGGCTCCACGATCGTTGGCATTGAAGCTCAGAATCACGCTCGGCCTTACTGACAGACGATTGTGTTTCATCGTCTGCCATCCGGACCATATTGAGGTCAGGAGCGCAAGAAACGACACGAAGACACCGACCCAATTGTGACTTAGCCAAGACGGCTCTCTCGTCGATTCTGCCGTCGCGCCGTCTGGGCTAAACGCTTCGGGCCTGGCACCAGTCGAAGGGGCTTCACCCGACGCGCCCTTGGCCGGTGGATTCTGAGAAGGCGTCTTCTGTCTTTTCCGAGTTCCGGGTCTTGCCATGCTCCAATGCTGTAACAGAAGGGGACCGTTCTTCAAGTTGGTCGTGACATGCTGCAGCGTTGGGGCACTGACGCGACCGAATTCCTTTCGGACGAAGGCCCCGTTTCAGTGGAGGAGGCCACCGGTCTGCATCACAGGTACGTTTCGGGCGGCCTCACCTGCCACGTCAACCTCCTTGGGAGGATGTCGAATTGACTCCTCTCCATGAAGCCAAACCCAGATATAGTCCTCTTCAGCATCACGTTATTCGTCCGGATATGGTGGGCCTCCATCTTGCCAAATGGATCATCGCGACGATGCTGGCCAGCATGGTAGAACGCCACAAAATCTTCAAGTTCATCTTCATGCCAACGAAACGCATCGCCACAAAGAACCAGGCTGACTTTGGCAGCATCTATTCTCGAATCCCTCATCTTGCCTTCTAGTTCGAGTGCATACTCGAGCATCCGCGCCCTCGCCGAGTAGCTTGCGTGCAGCTGTTCGCCGTCTAGTTCAGCACGAACTCCCTGATCCCCCTCGACGAGCTTGAACAAATGGAGTCCAGTCCCTTCGGTGAACCACCCTTCAGTTATGGCTTTTCTGTAAAGATCAACCCGATCAATATCAGCGGGTTGGATTGTTTTGACATCGACGTACCAAAACGTTCCGTTGGCACACCTCACAACAAAGTCAATGGTCTTCTCAGAGCCGATCAGTCTCGGTTCATAGGAAATGGTCCCAACCCTCGCATCTTCGAGGAGCGCAGCCGCGATACAGAGCTCATTATGCGCCTCGTGTATCTCACTCAGATGGCCAATCCCACGTCGAACAGCGCGCCCATAGGCCGCTTCAAAGCGATCCACCAAGCGCTGACAACCACACAAACGACTACTAGCAGCCCGTGGTAAAAGTGGCGGACTGCTGAAACAGGTGACCTTCAGAATGTTTCGGACGTCGAAACAGCCATGGCGATGGGAACGCGAAGGGGTCGGGAGAGGCAACAGGATCTGTGGATCGCAGCCAATGCCATCGTGGAAACGCCGGGCAATGCGTTCTATGATCAACTGAACAAGATCCTTCACGAGAATAAGTTCGACACCAAAGTCGAAAAGCTGTGCCGGAAGTTCTACAAACAGAGCCGCTATGGAAGGCCGAGCATGGCGCCGGGCGTGTACTTCCGTGCGTTGCTGATCGGCTACTTCGAGGGGCTGGACTCGGAGCGTGGAATCGCCTGGCGGGTGGCCGACTCGCTGTCCTTGCGCAAGTTTCTGGGCTATGCGCTGGACGAGCAGACACCGGATCATTCGACGATTTCGCGCACGCGGCGGCTGTACTGGGTGGAAACGCACACGGCAGTGTTCCGTTGGGTATTGAGGATTCTGAGCGGAGCGGGATTGATCGCAGGAGAGACGATCGCAATCGACGCAACAACGCTGGAAGCCAATGCGGCCATGAAGAGCATCGTGAGGCGGCAGGACGGACAAAGATATAACGAGTACCTGAAAGATCTGGCCGGAGCGGCGGGAATCGAAAACCCCACCCGAGAGCAACTGGCGAGGTTTGACCGCAAGCGGAAGAAGAAGGGATCCAACGAAGAGTGGATGAGCCCTGTGGATCCGGATGCGCGCATCACGAAGATGAAGGACGGGCACACGCATCTGGCGCACAAGGCCGAGCACGCCGGGGATCTGGAAAGCGGAGCGGTGCTTGCGCTCACGCTGCAACCCGCCAACGAGGGCGACACAACGACGATTCACCGGACCCTGGAAGCGGCTCAATCGGCGGCGCGCCAGATCAATGAGCGCGGGGTGGAAGAGGTGGTGGCGGACAAGGGCTATCACAGCGGCGAAGTCCTGAAAACACTGCATGCGGTAGGGTTCAGGAGCTACTTCCGGAACCGGACCGCGGCCGGCGCAACTGGGAAGGGAAAGCGCTGGAGCAGAAGCGGACGTATGAGAACCGGCGGCGAGTGCGGAGCAATCGCGGGCAAAGATTGCAGAAGGCGAGAAGTGAGCTGACGGAAAGAAGCTTCGCACATTTGTACGAGACCGGAGCGATGCGGCGAGTTCACTTGCGAGGCCGGGAGAACATCCTGAAGCGGTTGCTGGTGCACGCCGCCGCGTTCAATCTGTCGCTGCTTCTGCGAACGGCGCTCGGCGCAGGCACCCCCCGGCAGCTACAGGGGAGTCTGTTGACCCTATTCAGCGCCTCTGTACGCCTTCTGGCAAGCCTTTCGGCGCGCATGGGGGACGATGAGAAGCACAGTGCTCGCTTTGCCGCGCAAAGTGCAGCCGTCCCCGGTTTCTCTCCCGAACATCGAGCCACGAGTCCGTGCGGTCCTTTCGCTCGCTACCGCCGGAAAACATCGACTTCTGCCACGGGCTGCTAGGGCTTACGATACAGTAGCGCCCGCCCTGGGACTCTTAACAACAGGTAGCACCCAACGGCCCGGATCGCACAACCGAAATTCGTGGAGTGCCTGCAGCCCCACCGACTGCAACCAACTTCGAGTTGGCCTTTACCCGGCTGGTGCGCAGCGGCAACAGGAGTACAAGCAGTTTTACCGGTACCTGTTCCCCTCCTGTAACCTCTCGCTGCGCGAAAGCCTCCCCGACCTGATCGAGGACATCCGGCCGCGGTGCCTACAAGCCTGATCCGGTCACCATCATTTTCCAGCCGAAGAAAGCAGGGTTCTTAGAGGACTTCTTGAACCACTAGTGGGCTGTCCCCGAGTAACCTTTAGCATTGGATCGACGTCATTTACAATGAATGGCGTTGTCAGAACCTTTGCCGCTGTCGACCACCCAACGGGCTGAACTGCAGAGTTATCTCCGCAAGCAGAATCTGCCTGCTAGCGTGGCACAACGAATGCGGATCATTCTCATGCTGGCCGATGGAGCCACCTACCGCGAAATCGCCGATGCTCTTACAACGACGGCGCCGACCATCAGCCTTTGGAAAGGGAGATACCGAGCCGATGGCGTGATTGGGCTTGGCACGGTCCGTCCCGGCCAGCAGCCGAAGAAACTCACGCCAGCACTTCGCGCCAAAGTGCTCAGTAAGACACAACAGCCTCCGCCAGATGGAAGCACCCACTGGAGCCTTCGGAAAATGGCTGCTGTGATCGGCGTCGGCCGCGAACTGATTCGCAAGATCTGGAAGGAAGCCGATCTGAAGCCGCATCGGTTGGAGCGCTACATGGCCAGCAATGATCCGGATTTCGAGCAAAAGGCTGCCGCCATCATCGGGCTCTATCTGGATCCGCCCCAACATGCGGCAGTGTTCTGCGTCGATGAAAAGAGCGCGATCCAGGCGCTGGACCGTCAGGATCGCCGACTGCCGCTCTCGCCAGGTCGCGCCGAAAGACATGGATTTGAATACTATCGCCACGGCACGTTATCGCTGTTCGCAGCCTTGAATCCGCGGACGGGAGAGGTTCTTGGTAAGCCAGCCACTCGACACACCAGCGCCGACTTCGTGCAGTTCCTACAGGAGGTCGTTGCGACCTGCCACAAGGATCAGGAGATCCACATCATTCTCGACAACCTCAGCGTGCACAAGTCGGCGCTGGTGAAGGAATTTCTGGCCGAACACCCTAACGTCCAGTTCCACTTCACTCCGACCTACTCGTCATGGCTCAACCAAGTCGAAAGTTGGTTCTCCAAGCTGCAGCGCGATGTCTTGGACCGCGGCATCTTCACTTCTGTCGATGATCTTCGCCGAAAGATCATGCGCTACATCCGGCTCTATTCCAAGACTGCCAAGCCTTTTCGCTGGAAGTACGAGAATATCGAACACCGGATCACCAAGTGCTAAAGAGTCAGCGCGGACAGCCCACTAGAGGGTCGGCGCCATTTTTCAACAGAGAGTCCCGACCGTGTGGCGTGTCATATGCAGCGTGATCTTCCTGCCACGCCTGAAGCCGCAGCGACTCTCGTCAACAGCCGCGCCACGCCTTGAGCTCCTGGATTGCCCCTTTCGCATTCGGAAAAAGCGAACTGTCATCGGGATTTCATCGAGCGCGGCGGCATGGCCGCCATTTTCAGCCGAGGACGAGTGCCGACGTCTCCGAAATTCATCGAAGTTATGTCCTCTTTTGTTGCCGTTCTGCGCTACTTGGGAGAGGAGAGAGCAATGGCAATACGCCCTCGTGTCGAAAACCAAGTCCAGATTTGGTCGCAGGTCACATTCAAGAGTTCGGAAGCGCTGAGCACAATTTGGAATCGAGGACCTCAGGCGAGTAGCATTAAATTTCCGCAACCTGCGGTTCTGACACTCATTCCGCTGCTGCAACATGAGTTCGCTACTGGAGAGGATTCTCGCGACTTGAGCCAGTTCGATCCGAACCGGTTCAAACCGCCGGGATCGATCGACACTGTCGATGATTTGGTCAATGCGGTCGCGTTTTCATCGCATGGGCCCGCGTCTGTCTTGGCGCTCACAGCCCACGCCCAGCCGCATGTGGCATTGGTTCAGGCGATCGCGGACGAAGTCGAAAAACGCCTGAAACGGCCGCAGAAAAAGAGTACCAAAAGGGTGGCTAAGCAAGGCGGCAAGAGGCCAAGATGAAAGCCGTCGCGCTCATGCTGGTCTTCGTAGGGCCTGCGCTTTATTCCCAGGCCCCTCTGCGCCTGTTTCCATGCCAGATCGTCGACGTCCGGATTTCGGTCGGCCTCCAGATGAAATGCTTTGGCCTGCCTCAGGAGAGTCGAGATTTCGCTTCCAGCATCACAGCGCTCGATGCCAACGGAGCGCCCACCGGCAGCGAGATTCCAGCCATGATTTCATTGGTTCATGGCGCTGAATGGTCGCAGGTGGCAGTCAATATTCCTCTGACAGTGGGAACACAGTATCGGCTGTCAACGTTTGCTCAGTACGCGATGAATGGCGCAAACGTCGCCTACGTGCCGACCACCTTCGACTTCGATTATCCGCCGAAGGTGTCATTCCCTTGCCAGGTGAAGTCGAGCCTGGTCGTGTCACCGACAAGATTCGCCGTGCGTTGCGATGCCCAACAAACCGGCTCGTCGCCAATGACTATCGCCGAGATTGATGGCAAGGGCACAGAGTCCAATCCGCAGTCCGTGACGCTGGTGGCACAGCCCAACAATCCTCGATGGATGCTGGTCGACTTGCCCACTGGGCAGGCCTTCGCCAGCGGCAAGTCGTACCGCCTGTACAACAAGACCGCGCCGCCCAGCCAGGGCGCCACGGTGCAGTACAAGGCGTTCAAGTACGAGTTCGAGGTCAACAAAAAGCTTGCCGTTGTAATGCCATACTCGGCATCGTTTGGCGCAAAGCCGTTCACTCAAGAGAACAACATCTGCTATTTTGCTTCGACGCAGGTGGCGGTAGATCCGGCGAGCTTCTCATCCGTAGTGTTCAGCGAGGATCGGCCTCCGATGCGACACCCGTACCCCACCGAAGTACAGTCAGTTACCTCGGCTTCGGACGATTACGACTTCATGGGAACGGTCAGAATCTGCATCCCGTCGCCAGGCATTAAGAGCGTGAACTCGCACGTCGTCGTCACAGGGCTCAGGAACCGGTTGGGGGATGAGGTGAGTGTCGGTTCGACGGACCGGCTGATTCTCCCCGGCTCGCCGAAAGGCAAAGACGACGCTATGTTCTACGCAAAGCTATTGAGCCAGGCCGGACCGGGCGCAAAGCCTGGCTGGGCGGCTGACGTCAAGTTCGCGCCAGTTTTGTTCCCACTGGGAATGACTGGGTTCTTCTTCAATCCCAACGTCACGATCAATATCGGTTGGGGCACGGTGAAAGACAACAAGGTCGCCGATCTGATCCATGTCGGCCTTGGTGCCACGCGGGCGTTCCAGATCAAGCCTTGGCAAAAGGTCCTGCCGCTAATACAGGCCACTCCGCAAATGGCGTTTGAGACCGATCGCGAGGGCCATCATCAGAACTTGTTGTTCGACGGCGACGCCCAGTTCTGGTTTCATGGCTGGCGCCACTCCATCAAAGACAAGAACGCACGCATTCTGGCAAGCCGGAGCGTGCCGGGACAGTCGGCGCCTGACATCACGGACATCGGTGCAAAGTGGGGCTGGCAGCTTGAGGCCTATCTGGGCACGGAAGTAGGGTCGGCTTTGTCAAGTGACACGGTGAAGTCAGCCGACAAATCTAGCAGCGTCGATCTGCCCACTTACACGATCGCCCGGCTGCGGCCACGATTCGCGGCGACGCTCGAAATTCGGAAGGTCACGTTTAGCCTTTCGGTTGTTCCACGGTACCTCTTCGATTCCGAATCAGTGACCCGCGAGACCAACGTGCCCTTGGCCAGCGATCCGACCAAGCAATCGGCGATGGTCTACCTGTGGCATGCGCAAGGATTCCGGCCTTACGGGGAGGCAGGTGTTGCCTGGCAATTCGATCGCGACGGCCATATTTCCATCTCGACGACTTATAAGTTGGGTTCCCTGCCGCCCAACTTCGACAAAATCAACACGGTGCAAACCGGCTTGCAGATCGTCTTTTGAGGGCAATGACTGACGGATGCGCCTTTCCACCACCTCATCCTGGCGAATTCAACGGCATTCGCGCGCGTGCAGTCGAATCACCAAATCGAGTGCTTCCGTCTGCCACCCTGTCGAAAGAGGCGTCCCAAAATGCAACCCATGCAACATTTCGTACTTCTATGCGGCAAACAACGCCCCGACAAGAGGGGGCCCAAAACGTCGTCGGGCAGCAGGTATGAAGCCCGCGCCGAGAATCGCCGCAAACGAGGATCCCCTGTCACTCATGAACTACTGCAACATGCGGTACAAAGTTAAACCACTTTCTTTCGGCATACGAGACGTTTGTCAGGCTGGCTGGCAAATCCGGAACGCTGACGGACATCCTCAAGGGCAGCGAATCAAAGGACCCAACGGCCGCCGGTCTCGAACTACGAGTGAAGGTCATGCGAGATGAGATTGATCGTGACCTTGGCGATTTTGTGGGCCGATCGATATCTAAGCTTTTCTGGAATGCGAACTGGGAGATCCGTCCGGGAACTGGCGGCGAACCTTCTTCTCAGGGCCTCTTCGGAATCAACGAGAAACGTGGGGTTTGTTCACTATCCACCAAAGGACCGGCGTTGCTCGTTAGCGAAGATCCTGTCACTTCGTACAGCCCAGGTGAAAACGGAGTGAGCATCATCAAGGTAGACGTCAAATCAGTTCCGGGCATGCCCAACATGGTCCCATTCCATAGTGGCATCGAAATGTCAAGGGTACTGACCGAGATCAATTGGCCCGAAGATTTCGCAAACAATTCCAAGATTGCGTTTCCCCAGGCGGCCAGTCTTGACTCCGGTATCGCGAATCCGCCTCACCCTCAGATACCCGAGACTGCGGTTGAACAATGGGACGTCGTTGATGTGGGCATGGGGCCACCGGCGGTCGGGTTCGCATGGAATTCAAACGACCTCAGCCTACCCGACACGGAAGCGACCGATGAGATCGGTCATGCCACGCATGTTGCAGGTATCGCCTGTGGGCGGCCCGTCGGTCAGTTTAGTGGCGTCGCGCCTAAGACATCGATTATCGCGATTAGAACCATCGCTCCTGCAATTAACGCGACAACCGGCTCGCGCACGGCCTTCGGTACGAGTTCCAATATCGCGGCAGCTGTCCGGGAGGCAATCGAACGCCGCGCCGCCGTAATCAACATGAGCTTCGGTTACCTTCGCAACTCCGAAATTGAAGCTTTGGCAATTAGCAGAGCTATCTCCACAGGCATTGCCGTTGTTGCCGCAATCGGGAACGACGGTTTGGGTGGGGCCAAACTCCGTCCCAGTGCATATCCGGGAGTCATCGCGGTTGGCGCGATCGATTCGACCGGCCAACGATGGACAAACTCGCAGGGTGGCCCCCATTTGTGGGTAATGGCGCCAGGAGTTGAGATAGAAAGCTGCGCACTCGATGGCGGTTTCCGCCCAGACACCGGTACGTCGATGGCCTGTGCCGTGGTCTCAGGAGTCATTGCCCTAATGAAGGCAAAACGTCCCTCTTTGAGCGTGGCCGAGATTCGATCCATTCTTTCTCAGACCTGCCGTCGGCCTGCGGGAGCCGGCCAGACTGAAGGTTTTGGCTGGGGTGTCATCGACGCCCGCGCCGCCGTTGATGCTGCTTGACATTATTTATCAGATAGCCAGAAAGAGGATCACGATGAGTCTGCAACTACCGTTTCACTTACGTTTCCAGATATGTGTTGCGATTACACAACTCTTGATCCCAGTGATGTGCACGCGCTGGGCACCGCCCCTTTTCGAAAATCTAATCGTGGGCCTCAATCCAAGTCAGGCGACCTGGGTGACACTGATCTCGTTGCTGACAGGCTTCTCGCTTTCTACAGCGATTCACTTGGTACAGCGGCATGGCCCGACAAGGTTCCGCACTGCCAAGGTTCCAATTCGCCGCCACTACCGTTGGGTATTGTTGGGGCTCGCTCCTTCGTTCGCTGTACCGACGGCCGTTGTCACAAACTCGTCAGATCCTTGGCTCGCGGCACTGTATGCTTTGGTTGGGGTAGGGTGCGCTGGGTTGCTGATCTTTCTCGCGATCGTGGCTCAGCTGTGGAGCATTCAAGGCGACGATCCAATCCACGATCTCGCCGATTGGGAGTCCCAAGGTGCATTCCTTGTCCTTCCGCTTTACAGACTGCACATCATCGAGCCACTCCTCCGACGGATCTATAACATCGGCTACTCCCCCTTCCGCAGGTTGGCCAAGTGGCTGGACAGCTTCTCTAGCCGGATACCCAAGCCCTTCGGCCAAGGGTTCCTGTGCTATGAGGATACTGGCGCGAGCAAGATCTACTCCGACCATCTTTTCGCGCTGGTATTGCTCCTCTTGTCTGCAGCTCTCTACCGGTCACTTGCATGGGCACAGGGAAGTGATCTGACAAAGGAAACGATGCCCACTATGGCATTCCTGCTCATGTTGTTGATGCTCACCTCATTCGCCGGTTCTGCATTGGTGTTTGCTTTGGATGCTTATCACGTGCCATCGCTATTAGCGGCCGGGTTGTTTGTTCTAGTCTCAACAGCTATTGGCAATTCTGACCATTACTTCCAATCCTACGTCGTGCCCCCTAAAAGCAGCATTACCACCGCAGAGAGGCTGATAGTGCCCGGCAAGTCGGCCAAGGTAATCCTAGCCGCCTGTGAAGGCGGCGGCATTCAGGCAGCCGCATGGACCGCCAAGGTCCTGTCAGAGCTTCAACGCAATTTACCTCAGTTCGGCCAACACTTGAGAATTGTGAGTGGCACATCCGGCGGGGCCGTCGGTGCCATGTTCTTCGTGAACTCCTTCCGTAAATGCACTGTGCCATCATGTGAGCCTTCGAACGAGCTTCTGAATCAAGCGATTGACGCGTCGTCCCAATCGAGTTTGGAAGCCATCGCTTGGGGACTGACCCAACTGGATCTTCCTCGAATCCTATTCCCAGTTCTCGCACCAGCCCAAGATAGAGGCTGGGCCTTGGAGGAGACCTTCCGTAAGCGGGCGGAACTCGGCGATACAATGCTCTCCCAATGGGCGGACAAGGCGAGATCTGGCCACATGCCGGGCATTATTTTCAACGCGACCCTGGTCGAGACTGGCGAGCCGATCGTCATGTCAACAGCGAGGTTTCCGCGCAATACAGGGCGGCACAAGCCCTTGAGCGAAGCCCTGGCAAGTGATGATGAACTGGATATCCATGTCGCGACAGCAGCTCGACTATCGGCAAGCTTTCCGGTCGTCACTCCAGCGGCGCGTCCTCGCAAGGCGCGAGCGAGGTTTCACGTCGCTGATGGTGGCTACTACGATAACCCTGGTTTGGCCTCGTTAATAGAATGGCTTACGCTGACATTAAACCGTGGGTCGAGCGGTTCGCAGACAGATCTGACCTCCGCCGAGGTGCTCATCCTGGTCATTAGATCGTTCCCTCCAAAGCATGACCCAGATGTACCCGACCGCACATGGGCGATGGAGTTAACCGGCCCGATTGAAGCGTTGTTGAATGTGCGGGAAACAGGCCAGAGGCTTCACACGGACATGGAACTCGATCTACTAACCCGATACCTTGAACACCGCAATGTCAAGATTCGCCAACTTGCAATACAGTACGAGCCCTCACGATCAACCGACTGTGATCCAGAACGCATCCCGTTGTCCTGGCGCCTCCGGAAATCACAGAAGGAATGCATCAGTCAAGCTTGGGCTGCAGGACATAAGGATTGGATTGAGAAGATCAGGGAGCACATATCGACTGGCATTCAGTAGGATGGCAAAAACCTTCAGCTCGAACACGATCTCTTCGCGCTCCGCCTATCGAACTCGGACAACCCAAAATCCCCAACTGCGACCAACAGCGCCGAAATCCTGGAGTTGATCGACGAGACCTCCGATGATTCTCATCGACGGCGATACGGTCCAATGCCAGCGGACTGCCGCCTCGCCACCCTCGCCATAGAACACGGCCTCGAACACTCCTCTCCCGACAGCGACTTCGCCCGGTTCGAAGCATTGCGGTGGCGTAATCCCCTGCGCGAGATCCGCCAACTCCCACAACGACTCGACTTTTCACTTTAGCCCTGACTTGAATCCCCGTTGAACTAAACCGCTACGCGGTAGGCGAAGATTTTCGCTGCGAAAGCAGTAA
>CAZEQY010000030.1:0-20592 GCA_964514655.1 uncultured bacterium | reverse complement strand
TGTTTAAAGAATGTTACGTTTGAACGGCTGAGTTTTGCAAAAGGCTCTTAATCTTAATCTTGATCTTAATCTACTTTAATAAACGCTCTCGAATTTAGATCAAGATTAAGAGTAATTGAGGTTTTGGGTACTATTCGACCGTTACGGACTTCGCAAGATTGCGGGGTTTATCGATGTCAGCGCCTCTCTCTCTAGCTACATAGTAAGCAAAAAGCTGGGTGGCGACCGTTGTAATTATTGGAGCAAACTCATCGCAAGTATCTGGTACATAGATAATATCGTCTGCAACAGTCTCGATACCTTTTGCACCCTCGTGGACGATGGCGATGATTTTGCCGTGGCGGGCCTTTGCTTCCATAAGGTTGCTGACTAGCTTGTCATACGTTACCTTATCGGCACAAAGGGCAACTGTTGGGCAGGTTTCGTTGATTAATGCAATTGGCCCATGCTTCATCTCTCCGGCCGGATAGCCGTTAGCATTTACATAGGCAATTTCTTTTAGCTTGAGCGCTCCCTCTAAAGCTGTCGGGAACATATAGCGCCTGCCCAAGAAGAAAAAGTCTGTATACTTAGAGTACTTCTTGGCAATTTTTTCAATCACCGGGGCAGCCTCAAGCACAGACTGGACCTGTAGTGGCAGCTGCTGCAAGGCATGAAGGTAGCTTTGGCCTTCTAGCTTGCTCATATGGCGCATACGTGCCATCAAGAGCGTAAAGAGCGACAGCACTACGAGCTGGCTCGTAAATGCTTTTGTAGAGCATACCCCAATTTCTGGTCCTGCGCGCAAAAAGAGGCAGCCATCGGCTTCTCTTGCAAGTGTAGATCCCTGTACGTTGCAGATAGCAAGTACCTTTGCTCCTTTTGCCTTTATTTCGCGCACAGCAGCAATGGTATCTGCAGTTTCTCCAGACTGGCTGATTGCAATAACAAACGTTCCATCCGGAACGATTGGGTTTTTGTAACGAAACTCAGATGAAACTTCTACCTGCGTTGGAACGCGGGCCAAATCTTCTAGCATATAGCTTGCAACATAGCCGGCGTGCCACGATGTTCCGCAGGCAATGATAAGCACGCGCTCCATAGAGAGAAGGTCGTTTACAGATAGACTCAAGTCATCTAAGGCTACTGTGCCATACTCTTCAAAAAAGCGAGAGAGCATCGCGTTGCGAATGGTCTGAGGCTGCTCGAAAATCTCTTTCAGCGTAAAGTGTTCATAGGTGCCCTTAGAGACTTCTTCTACGCTATGTAAAAGCTGCTCTGTCTTCTTAGAAATTTGGGCCATAGATGCATCAAAAATCTCAACGCCTTCCGGAGTAATTTTTGCAAGCTCGCCATCTGATAGAAAAATAACTTCTCGCGTGTGGTGGATGAGAGCATTAGAATCTGATGCGACGAACGTTTCATCGACACCAACGCCAATCACAAGAGGACATCCATTTGCTGCGACAATAAGTTCATTAGGATGGTCTTTATGGATACAGCCAATAGCATATGAACCATGGACAAGCACCAAAGACTCTCTTACGGCTTTTAGTAAATCGCCCTCATAAAGCTTTGCGATAAGGTGTGGAAGGACTTCAGCATCGGTCTCAGAATGAAAAACCACCCCTTCAGACACGAGCTTTTCTTTAAGAGGCTGATAGTTTTCTATAATGCCATTTAGAACAACAGCCACACTTTCAGCATCATCTAGATGGGGGTGAGCATTTTCGCGCGTCACCTTGCCATGTGTTGCCCAGCGGGTGTGCGCAATTACTGTGCTAGACGTGAGGCTGCCCACCATATGCTCAAGGCCCGATATTTTGCCCACTTCTTTATAGTAGGCAATTTTGCCATCTACAATGGCACCAAGCCCTGCAGAGTCATAACCTCGATACTCGATGCGCTTTAAACCATCTAGCGCTATTTTTACTCCGTTGCGATGGCCTAAATAGGCATAAATTCCACACATTGTCTAACTACCTATCTGTTTCTTGACACAAGCGGCGATTGCCTGCGCATATTGCTGTATTGTACTTCTCTTTGGTCCTTCTACCATGACGCGGCAGATATTTTCGGTGCCGCTGTAGCGAACAAGCACTCGGCCACTATCTCCAAGGTTTGATTCTACGTCTTGAATTGCTTCTTTTAGACCTTCAATGCGCTCAAAAGGCGGTTTTGATGATACACGCACATTCAAGCATATCTGTGGATAGCGCTTAAAGCCTGCTGCTAGCTCTGAAAGGCGGCTTCCTGTTTCGATCATGATGCGAAGCACCTGTAGAGCAGATACAAGCCCATCTCCTGTCGTGTTATGGTCTAAGAAAATGATATGGCCGCTTGGCTCTCCACCAAGTGCTACATCGTGTGAAAGCATCTCCTGAATGACGTAGCGATCTCCCACCTGGCTTTTGATAACCTCAATGCCAAGCTGCTGCATGCCGTCGATAAAGCCAAGGTTGCTCATAACAGTAGCTACAACCTTCTTGTTGCGAAGTTCACCCTTTGCAATAAGGTCTCGAGCACAAATTGCTAAAATTGCATCGCCGTCGACAATCTGGGCATTTTCATCTACCATGATTACGCGGTCAGCATCGCCATCTAAAGCTATGCCAACATCGGCTCTATGGTCTATCACCGACTTTTGCACAAGCTCCGGATGCAGCGCGCCGCAGCCATCGTTGATGTTAAGGCCGTTAGGATTATTTGCAGAAATAAAGACTTCGGCATCTAGTTCGCGAAAGACTAAAGGCGCCACTTTATAGCCTGCGCCATTTGCGCAGTCGAGTGCGATTTTGAGATTTTTGAGCGAAAGCTTTCTCGGAAATGTTGCCTTTACAAACTCGATATAGCGGCCGTCGGCGTCGTTAATACGGGCGTTTTTGCCAATTTCTTGATCGCGTGGAAGGTCTGCTTCAAATCCTTGAGGTCCAAGGGCAACAAGCTCTTCCATCTGGCGCTCCCAAGAATCCGGCAGCTTAAAGCCCTCTGCTGAAAAAAACTTGATCCCATTGTCGTAAAAGGGGTTATGAGATGCTGAGATGACAACACCGGCATCTGCGCGATAAGCGCGCGTAATAAAGGCTACAGCAGGCGTAGGAAGCGGCCCAAGCATAAGTGTATCGACACCCATAGAGCATAATCCGGCAATAAGGGCATTTTCGTACATATAGCAAGAAAGGCGCGTATCCTTGCCGATCACTACCCTATGCTTTCCGGGGTGGGTCCGAAAAATCTTGCCCACAGCACGCCCAAGGGCTAAAGCCATCTCCACAGTCATAGGAAAGGCATTTGCCTTGCCACGAATACCATCCGTACCAAACAGCTTTGGAATTAAATTTTTTGAATCATGTAGTTGCATGTCTCTCAAGTCGTTGAATCATTTCCCATAAATGTACCTCTGAAAAAAGAATAGGTCAATTATTTTCGTATAAAAATTCCGTGCAGGAAAGAGGCAAAACATGTACTATTAGCTGGGTAAAAATTTTACTTAGTTTGTTTGTGGGACCCAAAATATACACAGAAGATGATCATCGCATAAAGCACCAAGACGTCGACCATGACGCCCTTGAGGTTATCTTCCGACTAAAATCTGCCGGTCATACTGCCTACCTTGTAGGCGGCGGTGTGCGCGATCTTTTACTTAGACGTAAGCCTAAAGACTTTGACATATCCACATCTGCTCGCCCCGAGCAAATAAAAGACCTATTTGGAAGACGCTGCCTGCTTATCGGCCAGCGCTTTCGCCTTGCACACGTACGTGCAGGCCATAAAGTGCTTGAAGTGTCGACCTTTAGAGCGGGAGATCCAAGCTCAAGTACACTCATACTGCGCGATAATCGCTGGGGAACTGCTGAAGAAGACGTTTTACGGCGGGATTTTACTATTAATGCCCTATTTTACGACCCTACAACCCACACCGTTTTAGACTATGTGGGAGGCTATCAGGACATCCACCACAAGCTTTTACGCACTATTGGAGATCCGCAGGTACGCTTTAAACAAGACCCTGTACGTATGATACGCCTACTCAAATTTCGCGCGCGCTTTGGCTTTGAAGTCGAACATAAGTGTGAACATGCCCTTCACTCTTGCCAAGAAGAGATTTTAAAAAGTGCCCCTGCACGGGTACTTGAAGAAATATTTAAGATGCTTGAATCAGGCTATGCCGAAAACTTTTTTCAGCTCATGGCTAAGACAAGCTTTTTAGAAATTTTATTCCCCTGCTTTCATCACTTCTTTACAGGCCCGGCTCAAGACATTGCCTATACATACCTCAACATTGTCGACAACATCCACAGACATTCTGAAACCACTTTAGATCGCGCTGAGCTATTTGCAAGCCTTGTTTTCCCTATCCTCGAGCAAGAGCTTATCGCCCTTTCAGAGGACCGCCAGATGCCTTTAAGCTATGGGGACATTGTGCACCTATCGCACTCCCTCATGCGCGGCATCACAACAAGTTCTTTTGCCCACTTTCCAAAGAAAATCGTAGCGCTCGCGCACTACATCATGACTATGCAGTATCGCCTGACACCACATAGTGGCAAACCGCGCTTTCACTCTCGCTTTTCATCGCCCCAAGATTTTCGCCTTGCGCTCAACTTTCTGAATATCAGAAGCCAAATAAATACGGACCTTCAAGAGATCTATTTAAGTTGGAAAAAAGCGCACCACGGTTCATAAATTATGCAATACTCAATCGTAATTCCTGTCTACAATGAAGCGGAAAACATTAAGCCCCTTTTAGAAGAAATTGAGTGGGTGATGAATGCCTATCCAAATGAGTGGGAAGTTATCTTTGTAGATGATGGCTCAAAAGATACTAGCCAGCACATCTTGCAGCAGCTTATTCTACTTAAACCACATGTCCGCTGCATTGCATTTAAAAAAAACTACGGCCAGACAAGTGCCTTAGCAGCAGGCATACGAGCTGCAAAAGGCTCTTGGGTGATATCGCTAGATGGCGATGGACAAAATGATCCTCGCGACATTCCCCTTCTCATCGACATATGCACAAAAGAACAAGGCGTTGATCTAGTTTCTGGCATTAGGCAAAAAAGAAAAGATACCTGGTATAAGCGCCTCATCAGCAAACTTGCCAATACCTTCCGCCAAAAGGTGCTTAAAGACAAAACGCAGGATACAGGCTGCTCACTCAAGATATACCGAGCAAGCTGCTTTACTAAAATCCCTCTTTTTAGAGGCATGCACCGCTTTTTGCCGGCGCTTTTTCAGATAGAAGGCTTTACTACAAAAGAAATTGTTGTGCACCATCGCGAGCGAAAGCGCGGAAAAAGTAAGTATCACCTCTTTAACCGCGGCCTATCGCTCCTATTTGACCTTTTTGCCGTAGCATGGATGCGAAAGCGAAAGTTATCATACGAAATTGAGCGCGAGCTATGAACGAAGAACTACGAAATCTCCTCTACCCCCTCGGATTCATCGCACAAATCGCCTTTGGCATGCGCTTTATCGTCCAGTGGGTGGCCTCTGAAAGGCTTGAGCGCTCAGTTACTCCCAAGGCCTTTTGGCATCTATCCATCTTTGCAAACCTGTTATTGTTTATACACTCGCTGATACAGCTACACTTTCCCATGAGCCTTGCCCAATCGCAAAACTTTGTGCTCTCCATGAGGAACTTGCAGCTTATCGAAAACGAAAAAAAGCGAGGCTCTATCTTTTTTGTCATCCTCACCCTTTTGTTTGCTGCTGCCTTTACTATCTTCTATTTTGCGGCAAACAGCGCAACAACGTCCTGGCTTGCTGCTCCAAATACTTTGAATATATCTCCGGGGGTACACCTTTTTGGCATCCTTGGCATCATGTGTTTTGGCTTTCGCTTTTGGGTGCAGTGGTGGCAGGCAGAGCGGCAAAATGAGGGCAGCCTCACAGAGTCTTTTTGGTGGATAAGCCTCGTTGGTGCTATTGTGTGCACCATCTACTTTTTTGTCATACAAGACTGGGTAAACTTTATAGGCCCTTTCTTGAGCCTTTTGCCCTATAGTCGCAACCTCTATTTCTTGAGGCAGTATGGCAGATAGAAACATATTCATATTTGCAGGAGAAACAAGCGGAGATCTCTATAGCGCCATGCTGCTTATGGAGCTTAAGCAAAAACTACCTGACGTACATTTTTGGGGCGTCGGCGGCCCAAGTAGCAAAGACCTTATAGAGCGCGTTTTGCCCATGGAAAAATTTCAGGTCATGGGCCTAAGCGACGTCTTAAAGGCACTTCCAAGGCTTGTCACCTCATTTTACACCCTCAAAAAGCAGATACTCTCCAAAAATCCTGAGATGTGCATCTTCATAGATCAGCCAAGCTTTAGCATAAAGCTTGCAAAAAAGCTCCGAGAAGCTGGCTACAAAGGAAAAATTGTGCAGTATGTTGCGCCCACAGTATGGGCATGGAAAAAAGAGCGCGCCGATGAAATGGCAAAATACTTTGACTTGCTCCTCACCCTCTTTGATTTTGAGCCCAAATACTTTGCCCACACAAAGCTTAAAACGGTCTTTGTTGGCCATCCTATAGTTGAACTTATTGCAAATGACAATAGCCAAAGCCTTGTCTTTGACTCTGAACGCCCAGTACTTGCACTCTTTCCGGGAAGTAGGCCTGCTGAAATACGCAGGAACCTGCCAAAACAGCTAGAAGCTGCCATACTCTACCGCAAAAAACATCCTACAGTCCAGATTGCAGTATCAGGCAGTCAACTACCAGAAGATCTTGCCCCTCAGGGCGTAGCCTTAGTGCCTTTTAATGCACGCTATGAGCTCATGAAAAAATGCCACCTTGCAATTGCAAAATCAGGCACAGTGACTTTAGAGCTTGCCCTTCACGAGGTACCAACTGTTGTTACATATGAACTATCGCGGTTAAACTACCTTATGGCACGCTTTGTGATGAAGGTAGACAAGATGCCCTATTTCTCTATCGTCAACATCTTAGCCGGTAAAGAAGTGTTTATAGAACGCATCAAAGGCACCTTTACAGCAAAAGACATTGCAGAATCTTTAGAAAATATACGCTACAAAGAATGTGTAGAAGAATGCCAAAAGCTAAAAGAGCACGTTGTAGGAAGCATAATGCCAACAAAAATTGCCTCGCAAGAAATCTGTAAGCTCTTAAATTCTCAATGAAAAGAAAACGCCCACCACTCATTTCTCGGATTTTCTTCTCAAAGCCAGTCTTGTGGTTCATGGGCTACCTCATCCGCTTCGCTATGATGCTACTTTACATGACACTGAGAGTACGTTTTGCAGGAACCTCCGCATTAAAAACCGCAAGTCATGGCAGGCTTATACTATCGCTATGGCACGATCAGCTTGCCCTAGCGCCGCTTATACGCAGGATACTACCAAAGCACCCACTCGCAATCGTTGTAAGTAAAAGCCGCGATGGAAGACTCCTTGCAGCCTTTATTAACACCTTTCGACATACGCAGCCGATATCAGTTGCCCACAACATGCGCTACAAGGCTCTTTTAGAGATGGTTGAGGCCATAGAACATGGCAAAATTGTGATTATCACTCCTGATGGGCCAAGAGGCCCTAGGCATGTCGTAAAGCCTGGCCTTACGTACTGTAAAGAAAAAGCATCTGCACAGGTAATCACCATGAAGTGGCAGGCATCTCGCGCGTGGCAGCTTAACACCTGGGACAAAATGCAGATTCCAAAACCCTTTGCCAAAGTAACAGTAGACTTTGAGGTACAAGATGGAAGTTAAACCTATTATTGAAGTTGTCCCCTACGATCCAAACTGGCCAAGAGCCTTTGAAGAGGAAGCTAAAAAACTAGAGGGAATCCTTGGCTCTCACTGTCTCAAAATCTACCACATTGGCTCAACGGCAGTTCCCGGCCTTGCAGCAAAGCCTATCATTGACATTATGGTAGTAGTCAAAGATATACTTGAAGTCGATAAGCTCATACCTCATTTTGAAGAGCTAGGATATGTCGCTAAGGGCGAGCATGGAATGCCCTTTCGTAGATTTTTTCAAACAAAGACCCACCACATTCACGTATTTGAAGAATCTAGCGCTGAAGTAGAGCGCCATTTGCAATTTCGCGACTACCTGCGCGCAAATGATCAGGCTCTGACTGAATACGAGTCTCTAAAGCTATTTCTTGCAAAGCAGCATCCGGACGATAGACATGCCTATACCGCAGGTAAAGAGGCTTTTGTCTACAAAATAGGCAAACAATTTCCCACAAATAAACTGCGCCTTGTTATTGCTCTCACAGATACTGAGTGGGAGGCAGTACATACCTTTCGCAAAATGGGTAAGTGCCTTGATCCTCTCAATAAAGATAGCCATGCCCACGTAGTCCTCTTTCAAGGAGTAACAATCATAGGCTATGCAGATATCGCCTTTTGCTCTACTGATCTTGCCCTTATCGCATTTCTCTACATGAAAGATGGATTTGAGCGCTATCAAGAGGAGTTTACAAATATGCTCAAGCGCTGGCTGCACCAAAAAGGAAGGCACATTCCGGGGATATGAACGAGAGCATAGAAAAGCTAAGAAGCTGGTTTTTACGTAACCGTAGAGAGTTTCCCTGGCGAGAAAGCCCAACACCTTATGAGGTATGGATTTCTGAAGTGATGCTACAGCAGACGCAAAGCTCTCGAGTGATTGATTTTTATAAGCGCTGGATGAGGCGTTTTCCTACTATCGAGCTACTAGCTCTAGCACCACTTGAAGAGGTGCTTAAACTTTGGGAAGGGCTTGGATACTACTCTCGAGCAAGGTCTTTACATGCTGGAGCGTGCGATATAGTAAAGCGCTTTTCCGGTAAAATTCCTAGCGATGCCGCAACATTAAAGACGATAAAAGGCCTTGGGCCATACACTGTAGGAGCAATTTGCGCCTTTGGCTTTCATCAAAAAATGGCAGCAGTTGATGCAAATGTTGTACGCGTGCTTACGCGCCTTTATGCTATAGATGATGATATATCAAAACCAAAAACGCTAGAACGCTTACGCACAATTGCCCAAAACGTACTGCCCGATCATGAGCCCCACATCATTGCTGAAGCGCTTATTGAACTTGGAGCTGCTGTTTGCAAAAAAACCCCTAACTGCCCAAACTGCCCCCTAAAACAGTCCTGTGCAAGCTATAAAACGGGCAACCAAACAAGCTACCCCGTAAAGTCACAAAAAATACGCTACGAAACTCTAGAAAGAGACGTTGCTGTGATTATGCACAAAGAGTCCTACTTAGTTCGCCAAGGAAGAAAAGGCATTGCATGCTCTGGCCTCTATGAATTTCCCTACTTTGACACGGTATGTGGCGGAGAATCTCCCGAGAGCATTCAAACCAGAATTCATTCTAACTTTCAGCTTAAAGCGCACTTTCTAAGCCATCTTGATGAAGAAAAGCAGTCCTTTACCCGCTTTCGCGTGACGCTATATCCCAAACTCTTTGTCGTAGACCACATGCCCCCTATTGCCAATCACGAATGGCACGACAAAGATGCACTAGAAACCCTCACCTTCTCCTCCGGCCACAAACGCATCCTAACTAACCTTATCTTCCCCTAAAATAGCCTTCACACAACCCTTTTTTCCAAAAAAATAAATACTTAACCGCGAAGGTCGCGAAGAAAAACAAAAGAAGAAAGAAGGCCTACCAAATTTCCTATTCCTTAGCAAAACCGTGATTACAAGTTCTTGATTTTCAATTGACAGAAACAAAAAATTTGTCTATTATATAAAGCAATTAATAGGAGTTTTAGTATGTCATCTGCAATAACAGAAAGAATTTCGCCTATATACTCAGAGCCACCAAGTGATGTGCCACCCCCACTAAAAGTGGCTATTGGCTCTAGCGTTAAAGACCTCCCTGTCGGCGCAGCAACTACAGCAAGAAAAGCACACGACCTGACTGTTGTAGAGCTTACAGAAAAGCATGAGGCGGATGTTCGTGCCCATGAATCTAGGGTTGCTCCACTATACCAACAAGCTGTAATTGCTCAAGCAAAAATCACGAGTGTGCAAGTGAAAAGGGTAATTATAGCAATTGTAAATCTTGCGTCTATGCTCACGGGTATTAGCTTGGCAGTTATATCTCTTGTAACTGGCGACGTTCGTTTTGCGCAAGCTGCCCTCTTTTTATGCGTAACCACATACCTAAGCTCATCTCTTCTCACTTCATACAACACAGAACGAGACTCCTTACAAAAGGCTATATTAGCACCAAATAGTGGACGACCAATACTATCTATACCCCTATATAAGCCTGAAACTGATCTTGAAATTGAAGAGACAAGAAGAGAAGCCGTAACAAAAATTGCCCAAACAAAAACTCTTCAAGAGCTTGCCGCTTGCAAATACGCATCCAAAACACTTATTTCATTTGCGCTTTTAGACAAAATTGCCCCTATAAACGAAGAAAAGCGGGCAGCGTTCTACGCAAAATGCATCCAGCTGCTTAAGGCGCATAAAAAAATTAGCCATGAAAATGAGCGCTCTATAGCAATACAGCCAGAATTTGCAAAGGCCCAAGCCGAGCTTGAGAAGCAATTTACTGCTGCAAAAGCTGCGGCTGCTTGACCCCATTTTTTTTAGCAGCCCAACTTACTTTCACGAATGTGCGGTAGCTTTTTTTCTAGCGATGATGATTGAGGCTTTGCCTGCAGCCATGATCATGCCGTCTTTATCCAGAAGCTGAACGCATTTTTCATGAATGCGTACTTTCATCTCTTCAGCTTTGCCTGCTTGCATAACGTCGTGCCAGCCGCTTTCAGATTGCGGCCTTGCCATTGCTTCTGCAAGGGTGTAAGCCGCTTTGTAGGCAAGTTTTTTGGTGTCAACTATCTCGAAGCCATTCTCTGATAGTGTCTTTTCGGGTAGATACTCAAGCTTTTTCTTTTTGCCATCTGCTCTTGTAATGCCAAGGGCTTTACGATCTTCTTTTAATCCTTTAACTGGGGAGCTATCGCCTTTTACCACAAACACGAGGCCATCATCTTTTAGGACGCGTAAAAATTCTCGCACTGCTTCGGCGGTACAAAACCAGTGAAGTGCGCCAAAAAGTGTAACTGCATCAAACTTTTTATCAGAGTAAGGAAGCTGTTCAGCCTTACCTTCTTCAAAGTGCAGGGCATGCTCGGGACAGTCGGTACGGGCGACGTTAAGCATGGCAGGGTCATGATCACAGCCTACAACTTCAGCAAAAAGAGGAAAAAGCGGCATTGTTGAAAGCCCAAATTGGGGGCAAAATAAATTGGGGTTCTCTAATTGCAAACCGAAAAATTGCCAAAAATTTCAGAATAAAACAAGAAGAATCGCACATCGCAGGGGCCGGCCCTTTTTACACAAGGTATTTACAGATCCTAAACCAAGTTGTGGCTACGTTCGCTACCCCCAAGTGAATGTAGCCACCTTTTTTTGCCGCACTATATGTTTTTGGCATCAGCTGAAGGGCTCTCAACTGCATTTTCCAGGTTAATAGGTAACAGGCAAAAAATGCTCTCTGCATGTTCTTTGTGCACCCAGATGTATAGGTCCGACTTATTATCGGCAGATGCAACTGACACAAAAAACATTGCAGGGCTTAGTTTGATTCCTCTTAGATTTACCATCCTATTGAGAAAGTCTCTGCAATAGCTATCAGCATCACATTTCTTAAAAAGCAAGTACTCCTCTTCTGACTGGTGAAGCTCTAAATTAGGGCAATCCACTTGTCGCACCCGTTTCCAGCCACTCGCTAAACGCTCAAAAAAATCAGGCTGCATTATTACATGATAAAAATTTTGGCAGTCAGTTCCACCATCACTAGATAATAGCTCAAAAATATCAGACCTCTTTAGATCAAGAAAAAAATTACTACTGCCTTTAAAAATTCTAAAATTCCTGAAATGCTCGCAACAATATAAAGGAGCTTCACACGTTAGCATTGCACGTACTCCAACAAGAGAAACTTCTGGGAGCACCCACTTGGATGTCAGATTATTCGGTGGATTTATATATTTTAGAGTGTGATTAAAAAGATCCCAAACAAGGCTGACATAGCTCCAGGGTTGAATCTCCAAATGAGGTTCAGGGCGTCTAACAGGTGGGAGAACTGCTCCTTCTGCCCTCGTAAGCTGATATCGCGAGCCTTGAGATCTGCAAAATAGCATCGACGAAGTGCCGACTCTTGTGACCACCTCATCAAGAGGCAGCTCTCTTATACAAATCATTTCTCCAGGCTCGTCTGTTGGGGTAATCTCAAAGACAGTATCTGGTTCTGCAGACGGTGTCATTCTTTCAAATTGTGCACCCAAGCGATCAAGAATTTCTCCCGCTGTAAAGAGACGAACCCGATCTTCCAATGCTTCTCTATAAGCATGGTGTGCTCTCAGATTGATCCGCATTTCCAACATTTCTCTAGCAATATCGTCGCAAGAATCACTTTCTCTCAGATCTACCACTCTCGTAGTTATAAGGGGACATGGCACAGGAATACTAAGTCTTCCGTATGGAGTAATAACATCAAGACTTCCTCTATGGGTGTTAAGCTCCAATTCAAACCCAGAAATAGTCCGGCTTCCTTCCTGCAGCGGGCCAAAGCAGCCTTCACTTTCAATTAAACCAGCATCTCTAGCTTCTCTATACACACCCGTTATAACACGCATTATCGCTTGCGTTGTGTCATAGACTTCTTTTTCTCCATTGTTCATGCATTGCGTTTTGAGCACGGAGTAAACTTTCTCGCTCCCCCAATGCGAAAAGATTTCCCCTCGTTGAAAACCATATTTATCACAAAGAGCCTGAACTAAAGCAGCAATTGCATGTTTATGGAATACTATTTTGCGCACTGCTCTACTAGTAGCTGCAAATGCACCTAAGCTTCTAAAGATAACAGGGACATCAAGTCTTGTTAGGATGCTCGAGTTAGTAACTTGCACTATCCCTTTTAAAACCTGGCCCATAAGCACACCTGAAAGTCTTTCTATTGCGCTAGTCATATGTAGTCCCTCATATTTGTGGCAAATCTTGTGCCAGAAGAACCACAGTAGCAACCCATGAAATACTAAGCAAGTCCATGACATGGAGGGCCAAAAAGCACTACTTTATACCGCAGCGCCTTAACTGAAAGGAGTGGCTCTTGCTCATTGGCCAAGGAATAGGAAGCCAGGCACAAATGATGGTGTAATTTTCCGGAGAAAACATATAAAACCTCTGATGCAGAATCTAAAGGAAAAATTTCCTTAATATCAAGAGGGATTTATGAAAAAAATTTTATAAAAGGGGTCGGCCCCTTTTACTTTTACTCCCATTTCATTACTTCATCTTCCGGAAAATGGCCAAGGCATTTGCGGGTGGGTAAAATGTCAGACTTTATCTTTCAAATGAGAGCACTGGCTGCGGACCTCACGCACTAAATTTTGTGCAGTTAGTTCATCCCTACAAGGTATGTCGATAGCTTCAACAGGATTAGATTGGTATTGTGAATAGTTTTCACGTTCGTGTTTCAAAATCACAACATATGGATACTCTACATAGCAAAGGCTTTCGCGATAGATACAGTCCACGATTCTTTCTGGATCTAATGATCTTTGGGCTACACGTACACGTCTAGGAGCGAAAGATTTTTCTTCTAGTACTTTAAGGTGAGCGTTTAGTTCTTCAAGCTGTCTGCAGAGATTCTTCATCTGCCCGCTAAGATCCTGTTCTTCTGCAACATCCTGTACTGTTACCTGCCGATTTGTATGGAAACCTCTTTTTATTACACTAGTAACTGCTGGAACTAAAAGTCTCGCACCATAAGCTCCCAAACTTGTAAGTTGTGATGAAGTCATAACTTTTCTCCTTATTATTAATTGCTGAATGGCCAATTATAAAAGTGATTCTCATAAAACAGCAACGAAAAGCTTCGAAACAAAGATGGAATTGGGGTCAAATTGGGGTTCTCTAATTGCAAACCGAAAAATTGCCAAAAATTTCAGAATAAAACAAGAAGAATCGCACATCGCAGGGGCCGGCCCTTTTTACCTTTTTACTAAATACAATATTAAGTTTATTGCTCGATACATATACTCAAGCTCTAAAAAGAAAAGAGGAGACAGAAATGCAAGCTTCAAATTGGGCAGTTTCAGATTTATTTGATTATGTGTATGGTGTATGGGGTAACGATATTAGCCCTCAGGGGTATGTGGAGAGGGCACACTATGTTGGTGGCAGGCAATATAGCTGTCCGGTATTAGATGCCATGGAGCCAGATTCAAATTTTACTCTTCTTGTGAGAGCACTTAACGAAAGTCCAAATGCCCCGCCATTGTCTCTACAGCCTAGAAAGGTGCTGCTTGCGCCAGCACAGCTCATAGAAAAATATTGCATACCTCGGGTAGAATTTAGCTGTAAGCAGATTGAGGAAGAGCATGGACAAGGCTCAACGCCTCCTTCGACAGTAACCCTTGAGGCCATATCCGTTGATGCACCTATCCAGAACATATTCTGTGAGGCCGTTTTTCCTAGTATAATAGATGTAAATAAAGAAATTTATCTGACTATTTCTTTTACATGCGCCCACTGGATAACTGCCACTAAAATTCATGTACTTCTCTGCAGTCTCTTTAGCCTCTCTTGCGAGGAAAGCTCTTATGTACAGAATACGCTTACGCTTCGGCCAAAAGATAAAGAACAGTTTATAGACATGATGCTTTTTATAACCCGCCAGCATACAGTCAGCAAAGAGGCTCGTCTCCCCTTCCACAAACTTATTAATAACCTAATGTGGACCTCAGAAAACAATCGCAACCACCGCCTTGTTGCCAAAGGTTTACAAACCTTATTAAAAGTTTGATAAAAGCTTTTCTATCATGTTAATTAATGTTTAATTTAACAAAAAAAGGAACGTATTTTTATCTCTTCTAACAATCTAACTTTATTTGGACAAGTTATCCTCACCGCTATTCTGTTTTCCGATTTTTAATAAAAGGGGCCGGTAAAAGGGGCCGGGGGCTGCGATGTGTAAAATGAAAAGGGCCGGCCCCTGTGAAAAGGGCCGGCCCCTGCGATGTGCGATCCGCTAAGTACAGCGCGCTTGAAAAAATGGGGTGAGACGTGACAATCAGACATTTAAATTGTCCGATTGTCACGTCTCACCCCATTTCCAAAATAAGCCTCACAACAGAGATGAAGTCAAATACCTCGGCTGGTATACTGGGCGGCGATGAATTTGGGTGGATAATGGCAATAAGTAAGCGCGAAACAGGTAAGGTCAGGTATGAAGATCCTAAGAGGATTATAAAAGGCTTTGAACAGGTTTGGGAAGCTAATCTCAAACTTATGGGTAAAGTTGAAGCGCAAAAAAACGCGATCGAAGATCTATCTGTCCAATTACGCATGAAATCTGGCGAGCTTAGAAATGCAATCGAAGATTATCGAGAATTCCTTCAGGATGTGCCTGTAATTTCAGCTATTAAGGCATGGCTAGAAGGCAAACTAAGCGACCCGCAGTGGAAAGAGCGATATTTTGACCCAATATCGATTCTGTTTCAGAAAAATCTTATTCCCCTTAGCGATAGCCGAGGCAGGCTTGTAACTTTGGAGTATTTCATTGAACATGGCCACCAGGCTATCTTAGAGGATATTCGCTCAATGCCTGGTTGGACAATGGTTGAAAAAGAAGCCATAATCCAGTGCTACATCACTTTCACAAGGAGCATTACCCAACTTTCTCATGGTGTAATCCCTTATGGTGTCGATCCAGATAGAGAACGTGCAAGACAGAAAATGGTTAGCTACGAAACTTTTATCGATTTTGTCTCTCACCTATCTGAGCGCGATGCCCTAATCGCAAAACTCCTCTATTTTTGCGATGTGGCGATGGAAGAAATCCTCACGCTTAAAAAAACAGCTCTTGAAAAAAGCAGCTCTTCACTAAAACTCAATAGCGGCACCACACAGCTGCCACGACATCTATTTTTAGAGCTACTTTCGCATGCACAAGCAGAAGACAATTCACAAAAACTTGTCTTCACCAATGTGCGGGGCGCACAAGTTGATAGAACACACCTAAACCAAAGCTTTGCTCGTGCTTGTGAAAAGTCTGTAAAAAAAGAAAAAATCACCCCAGGAACACTCCTAAAGCTTAAAAATGAACGTGATGAAGAGGGCCTCTCTCTTTTCGAAAAATAACAATTTCTCAAACGTGTTGATATAAATAATCACATCGTGTTATTTTCAGGGCATGCCAAATTTTGCCATTTAGGAGATTTTATGAGCCTTTTATCTTTAGAGCACGACGGCTTTACGCCTAACACACTGACAACCTGTCCAGGATGTCTTGCACTTAATGCGTTTGCCACTTCGAGCACATACTATCACTGCACAAAATGTAATCGCCGGGGCGATACAGTACAGTATTTACGCGACTTTCACTGCCTCTCTTTTAAAGAAGCCTGCAATCAGCTCGGAATAGAACTCAACAAAGACCCCTATACTATATTGTGGACTCAATTACAAACCAGACAGAACTCACAGGAAGAGGCGATGAAGTTTGTGACATGCTGCCACAAGAAGCTCATGAACACCCCTCTGGCCAAGATACGTTTATATGACTGCGGATTTACTGACGTCACTATGGAGCAGTTCAGTCTTGGATGGCATGAGAAAACGACACCATGGCTACCCAAGGGCTTTGTTTACCCAACATTTGACACAAATACAAACCAATTAATTAAAATCAGGATTCAGCTACACGACAAACTAGGAAATTTTATGAGCATTTCGGGAAAATCAAAAACTCCGAGCATCTATGGATATATTAGCGAAAAGCCTGTAGTAATTTTTAAGAACGAAAGCCAGGCCATACTTACAGTGCAAAATGCAAGCGACCTCTGCACAGCTGTAGCCTTGGGAGAATGCACTTACCCCACCCCAGCTCTTGATAAAATATTGCGCGCAAGCCCTCTCCTCTTGTTCACAGGACACAAGACCGATTACGATTGGTGGAAGATGAGATACCCCAACATGATCCACCGGAAAATACCTAAGCTTGAAACAGGCCTAGGACGTGCAGCTACCCTCCGCAAGTGGCTGCTTGAAGGCATACAACAAAACAGAAGGTAAAAAATCACAGCTTACTGAAACAACCCCATATTGGTTTATGCCGCCCAGAAATAAGGTCAAAACGGTGTCAGGCCTCACAGAATTAGAATTGGCGATTTACTTTTGTCTTGTAGGTGTTTTTTGCCGAGGTTTGTATGTGAAGTTTAAGTGGTGGACTTCGCAAAATTGGACAGCCATTTCTTTTAGGTGATCATCCAGAAATTGGTACCAGTCCTCCTGAATACCATAGCAATGGACAGCGGTTTTAAATCTTCCAAATGCACCTGTACCGGAAATAGCATTCAGAAGATTGGCTTGCATGTCCTCGTTGTCAACTTGATAACAAAAGTCCTGCATAATCTCATATTTATTTACATCGTCTCTATCTGGAAGTGGAAGATAATGCTCAAGGATCAAGTCCCCTTCATCTTCGTCTATCTCTCCATCGTCAAGATCTGAAAAATTTTCACCCTGTACAAACGAAATAATTTGACCATCTTTTAGGTTAACGTAAAATCTGATAGTGTCTGAAGCTATATCCATTGCATCAATCACTTCGAGCAAATCAACAATGGTATTTACACCTTTTTCCATTGTATCTCCTTATGTTTCTCCCTAGACTAGTACACTGTATAGCTTATCAATATTAACGACACATGTTTTTTGCCAAAAGAAGAAAATGCGGGGTGTCATGCTAGGTGGAAGGCTTGATAAAAGCAGCAGTCGGAACAGTACATGTTAGTACGGTCCGACTGCTGCTTTTATCAAAATGATTCGAAAGAATGATGGGGGTGGGTGGATTCGAACCACCGTATACCGAAGTAGAGGGATTTACAGTCGGTCAATGAAAGGGGCCGGGGGCTGCGATGTGAAAGGGGCCGGCCCCTTTCACTTTGAGAATCAATTAAGATATAAATGGTTTTGCTAATTGACTTATGTAGGTCTCTTAACTGCCAAAGTCAAGCTAAGGACTAGATGGAACAAGCTGCGAACCGCTAAATTCTTCCCAATGCTTTAAGCAGCGCTTCTAGTTTATCAATCGTCGTGCAGACGGTGATAGGGCAGCCTGCGCTAGGAGGGTTCCTTGCAGGTGCAACGGCTGGTCTTTGGTGGGTAACACAGGCGTAGCGACGAATCTGGGGATCATGGGGGTGTGCAAGCTCATAGACTTCATGAAAGCGAGCATCCGGTACCTGCAATTTTTCTCGTAAAGCAGTTTCAGCTACTCGTATTACCTCTTCTTTGGGGCGTCTTTGAGGATCATCTATCGTGAACTGCAACTGACTTGGCATAGTAAGGCAGTAGCGAACGATTGTATTTATGGATGCTTGCAGAGTGTCTGGCTTTGATGCCGCAAGATATCGTTCACGAAGAGTGCTCGGCAAAGGATAGACAACTTCACATGTATCAGTTACAAATGTAACTACACCAGGCTGTAGGTCAATTCCAAATACTTGATTATACGATTTTGGTGGTAGATCACCAGCCGCACTGCCGATTGCAGCACGAACGGCTTTCACATCTATTGGCTGCACAAGCATAAGGCTATAAATTTTAGCAGGAACGTCTAAGGCTTTTAGCTCCTCTTTAGGACGTGTATTGCCTTGTATTGCTGCTGCTAATACCTTCCTACATCTTTCATTTGTGGCATGCGAAATGAAACTATCTGATTAGTTCTGCTATCAAAAATTGTAGCTGCGATGCCTACAGGCTCTACCGCAACCACAGCGGGTGGTATTGGAGAGGGTGGGCCAATAGGTTTTGCTGGAGGGGTGACCTCAACCGCCGCCACAACAGGTTTTGCAGCCTGTTCAACCTCTTTTGCTCGCGCTTCAATAGCCTGTCTTGCAAAGATATTTGGAAATGTTTTGGTTACTGGGGCCCTGCAGGTGGGGCAATCGGCACTTCGTGTAATCCACGCATCAATGCAAGACTTACAAAAGGTATGCCCGCATTTAGTGCTATATGGATTATTAAACACCTCGCTACAAATAGAACAATCGTATATAGGCTCCATAGCACCCTCCCGAGTTTTGTAATGACTAATTTTATATAATGCACAGCTTAATTACAACTAATAATTTACCACTGTTGGGGATCTAAATTATACTATTCATAAACTACTACAAAATACTTTTCGGCATCACTTGATCTACTGTATGGGGTGCCAATAGGTCTACAACTTGCTGGTATTTTGAAATTTCAGCAGTCCAAAACTCAAGTTCCTTCTGTTTCTGTTCTGCTGTATAGCCATCTGTGAGGGGTTTTTCAGCAATACTTTGTCGCGTATTCGTGTACTTTATGACATAGTAGTTTGCCATGGTGTAGGCGTTATAGCCCCTCTTTTCTTTTATATGGGTAGAGGCCTTATGAGAAAGCAGGTGGGCTACAACCTTAGGCAGGCCATGATAGGCGGCAAAATTGGGGTCAAAATTGGGGTCAAAATTGGGGTCAAGCCTGACATTCCGACATTCCAGAGTTGATAGCTTTCGCAAACCCACGATTTTCAGGACAAAAGAACAGGTTGCGTAATTCTTGAATTTCGCAAGCAACGGGGTCGGTCTCTCGCAGATTTTTTTCTAAGCGAATAGCCAGTTTGCTTACCCCACTTGCTTCTCTTTTTAAAAAGCGTGCAAGCCCTTCAATTGAAACCCCCTCTGTTTCACGTACTAAAAGTGCAAGTACGGCACGAGCGCGAGAGTTCATGGGATGTTTTCCTGGCATACACAACTCTTGTTCACTCAACCTGTATTTTTTGCATACCTCAAAAGTTAGTTCTGCCAATGTAATCTTTTGTTTGGTTGTTTGGCTGTTTTGCCGAATAACATCTTCCGCAAATTCTTTTGTCCCGAGAATCCCCTCAATATCACCAGATTTAAAATCGAATTCGGGTTCTTTACCTATGCCTTTCAGAATATATTCACCATATTTCTGTACTGCCTTTCCTGGGGTGTCTCCAAAACAATGAAGTACCCTTGATTGTTCGAGCCAAATAAAGGCGGTCTCTTGCATATAAGCATTATGACTACTCCACACATATTTATCGGGCAAGTCCACCATGCCAGAACGTACTGGATTGAGGTGAATATACCTAACAAGCTCTTTCATGTACAAGTCACCTTGGACGAGAATAGATTTGAATCGCCCCTGAAAGAGATGACCTATACGTCTTTGACTCCGATTTATATAGCGGGTATAGCGGAATGCAAGATGCTGGATAATCCGAGATATACTAGCCTCAGACACCTGAATAGCCAAATGAATATGGTTGCTCATAAAACAAAATGCATGGATTCGATGACCAAACCTTTCAACACCTTCTTGCATCAAAAGGCATAAGCGAACACGATCTGCTTCGCAAAAGAAAATGTGCTGACCATCATTGCCTCTGAGCATGACATGATAGGTAGCCCTTTGTGAATGAAATCTTTTGCGCCTTGCCATAATAGGAGCAATATAGAAAAGTGTGGTTATTTTGCGCAACAAGAGAATGTCGGAATGTCAGGCCTGACCCCAATTTCGCTGCCTTGTCAGCCATCACGCTGTTTAGAGACGATACGGAGCTCTCCCCCGA
>CAZEQY010000029.1:0-22177 GCA_964514655.1 uncultured bacterium | reverse complement strand
AAGGGACTTGCACCCTCTAGTTTTGCGACATACCGGTCACACGAGTGCGGTAATTATTTACCGCTCTTAATTTTAGACCACGCACCGTCGCAACAATTGCCTCCAAAGCTAAAAAGCAGGTAAAAGTATTTGGCTTTGAAGCGCGGCATAGTGTGAGGGTATTTGTATGTACTGGACCTTTACGAGGGCAAGGTGTGTGGTCGAAAATTAAGAGCGGTAAAAAAATTACCGCACTCGGGAGCGAGCTTTAAGCTCGCAAATTGCAAATGTCCAAACTCGAGGACCACTCATCGTAATGAGTGGTCGCCTCTATGCTAATTAAGGTACCATAAAGAGTGGATTACTCAATGGTATTGCATTCACGAGCTTATCCAAAGTCTTTGATGACACGGTAGCACCAAAATACTGAACTGTTTGGTATGCATCTGGAGAATTTGGATCTGTATTTCTTCCATCATACCACCCAAAAACAAGATCTCCTGTAACATCATCAAGAGCCATGGATTGGAATCCTCGATTTGCAAAATTCGTAGTATTAACAGCAATCGGATCGGACCACGTCATGCCATTATCTCGAGATATTGCAAAGTATATAGCCATATTTTGTGAATAACTTGGCACTTGATTATTCACGTGCGCATACAATGCATTTCGCTTAGTATCGTATATTATTGCACGGTTCGCAGGATTGCTATACCCAAAATATGGTTGTGAAATCTGGGTGCTCTCTAAATAATTATTCCCTTCATTCACAATCACAGCAAAATCCCATGAACCCGCCCAATTAGCAGTTATAGGCTCCCCGGGAGATTTAAAAGATATAACATAGGGTTCTATGAAACTATATGGCGGAGTTCCTTCACCGGATGGAGCTGCCGCAAGCCAAAGTCTACCATCTTGAGATGCCGCTATTGTACTCGTAATCTGCTGGTAGGGCAGTTGTGGTAATAATCCAAACAATGCATCTCCAACATCAATATTTCCTAATCCAAATCCATCAATCGGTATGAATCCTACTGCTAAAACACCATCTGCTGTGTCCTGATCAAACAACGAGGCAACATAATAGAGCCCATATTGGCCTACTTCATTTGTTCCAAAGCAGATACATGGAAAATCATAAAAATTGACACCGATCGTAAAATAAGAAGGGTCAGTAGGTAGCGTAAAAACAGGTTGGAACGTTCTACCTTTATCAAAACTTACGGCAAAAAATGGAATATTTACAAAGTCACCTGGATTTGGGAATGCGCCTGATCCATCATAGCTAATCGTGCCAACATACCAGATATTTCCATACCGATCAGATGCTACTGCAGGACCATCACCAATATCAAAACCACAAGGTTTTTGATATGGAGGCCCAAGTTGTAATGGTCCATTAAATTGAGCTGGCCATGTTTTGCCACCATCAAAGGAAACTGCACGGTAGTAGGTATCTGTTGTGTCTGGACAGGCAACATCAGTCCCATCGATAATCGAATATGAGACTATGATATTATCTGAATCAGTTCTATTTATAGTAACGGCTTTATCGAAAAGTGATGCAACACGAGGAGTTGTAATATTTGTAAGATTGATTGGCTTACCAACTTTTAACTTTCCTTTTTTAGTCGATCCAACTGCCACCATGCAATTCATAATATTAGTTGTTTTATCAGCAACCATAGAATTGTCTGCCCACGTGAATGCTGCAATTCCATCATATGCATCATTTATTGCATAATCTCGTAAACTGTCATTGACAAATCCTGGGGTACCAAGTGTGGGGTTTGTACGTCCAGATGCGATCCGTACATTTTTACATAAATTTTTCTTTGAAGTTTTTATGTACTCAATTGTACAGGGCATGAGAATTTGTGGCCCCGGAGGAATGATATTGCCAAAAGTACCGGCACATTGTATTTGCAATTCACCAGCGTTTGTTATCTGCACAATATAGCCCACAGGAGGAACAGGCAGCGTCGATGGGTCTTGCGCAAACGAAAAAACTGGGCTCATACCATTGTTTGAGGCAGCAACAACCGACACAGGCACTAAGTCATTTGGCCGTAAATCTTCAGGCAAAAAACCAGATACCGAATAGATGTACCCACCAGGAGGAGGAAATCCTGGAAATTGCTCGCCGGATGGGTAATAGGGGTCACTTTGAGATACCTGACCCGTTTGGAAATTAATTAATGGAACTTGAACGGTAACGAGCGGCCCGTTCTTAATGATATCAAGTGTAACCCAAAATCCTGTATTGTCTACCAAAAAGCCATTTGCATCAGCTAGTTGTAATTGGATATTGTGCTTGATGTGCTGACACGCTGACTCTTGTTTATGCTTTTTCGCCTCGATCTTGCCGACACTCAGCAGCATAATTACCGCGAGAATGTAAGTAAAAAACTTCATAACAGACTGCCCTTTCTTTAAATCGCTCCAACAGAGAGCTGGTTTATCAAAACATTTCCTCTTATGTAGCAGACTCAAACAAACACATCAAGCAAAACAATTTATTTGTTCTTTACGAGTACACTTTCAGAGAAAGGCTGTTACCCTGACAATATAAAGGTAGCTCTTATAGGTTCATGAATAGTTGGGAGAGGCGTTTTTGACGATCTATCTGTAAACGAATGGACAGAAGGGACCAAAATGACATAAGGGACATAAAGGACTTTAATATGTCCCCTATGTCCCTTATGTCCTTTTGGTCCCTTGAAAAAAAATTAACGCTTAGAGAACTGGAAGCGTTTACGAGCGCCAGCGCGGCCGTATTTTTTGCGTTCCTTCTTGCGGCTGTCTCTTGTCAAGTAGCCTTCTTCTTTCAAAGCGTGTTTGCGTGTATCATCTTCGAGTACGAGTGCGCGGGAGATGCCGAGGCGAACTGCTTCTGCCTGAGCTTCTACTCCACCGCCGCGAACGCGAACGAGGATGTCATAAGATGCCTTAATGTTACAGCATGCAAATGGGGATAAAATTGTTTTGCGCTGAAGCTCAAGAGGAAAATAGTCTTCAAATTTGCGACCATTTACTTTGACACTTCCTTTTCCATCGCGAAGCCTTACTGAGGCAACACTTGTTTTACGACGGCCTGTAGCTACATTTTCTTGCATAGAATCCTACTCTAATCGATTACATGTTTACTGGAATTGGGCTCTGCGCCTGCATATCATGCTCAGTGCCTGCAAATACACGAAGACGCTTCATTTGAGCGCGTGATAGGCGGCTTTTTGGAAGCATGCCACGAACAGCACGTGTAATTGGATAATCCGGGTGTCTTGCCTGCATTGTCTCAAATGGCACTTCGCGAAGGCCATTGATCCAGCCAGTGTAGTAGCGATACAGCTTTTGCTTTCGCTTTGCGCCTGTGACAACAATTTTGTCGGCGTTGATAATTACGACTCCATCACCGCAATCGATGTGTGGAGTAAAGTCTGGTCTATGCTTGCCACGCAAAATCTTTGTGACTTCAGCTGCAAAGCGGCCAAGAGTCTTTCCGCTTGCGTCAAGCAAAAACCACTGACGAACAACTTGTTCTTTCTTAATCAAGGTGGTTTGGTTTGTATTTTGAGCCATGTTCAATCCTTAAAGTTCAGGAAAGTAGTAAAGGATATATAGTCACCCCTATTTTTGTACAGGGAAAAAGATAGGGTGCAAAAAAAATCCCTTTTCGGGCAATCTTTTAGCTCATATTGTGAGTATACCATGAGAGATGTTAAGAAATTTTTTGCAAAAACCTACGGCTGCCAGATGAACGAAAATGACACCGAGGTTATGGTAGGAATGCTAGAAAAACGCGGTCTTATTAGAACGGATGATGAGGCAGAAGCTGATCTCCTCCTCTTTAATACCTGCTCAATACGCGACCTTGCAGAGCGCAAGGTACTCGGCAAGCTTGGCAAAATAGGCTCTCACCTACGCTTTGGCAAAAACCGCCCTCTCATTGGTGTCACAGGCTGCATGGCCAATGCAAAGAAGGAAACACTCTTTAAAAAGGTGCCTCACCTAGACTTTGTACTTGGTACAAACAATATCCACGAGCTAAATGCCGTGCTTGATGAAGTAATGCTTACCGGCAAGCAGCAATCACGTGTAGACATGCGCTTTGAGCATGAGCTCGACTATGTAACTGCCAAGCGAGATGACCCCGTAAAGGCCTATGTTTCCATCATACGCGGCTGTAGCAAGTACTGTACCTACTGCGTAGTCCCCTATACAAGAGGCCCAGAAGTATCTCGCGATCCAAAGAGCATCATAGAAGAATGTACAGAACTTGCTAAGCGCGGATATAAAGAAATTACTTTACTTGGCCAAAACGTCAATAGCTACGGTAAAGACAAGCCCGAATGGAACACCCTTTTTCATGACCTTCTCTATAAGATTGATGCAATCGAAGGCATTGAACGTATACGCTTTATGACAAGCCACCCTGTAGACATTACTCGAGAGCTTATGGAAGCAATACGGGACCTTCCAACGCTATGTGAATTTGTGCATTTTCCTATTCAAGCAGGCTCTGATCGCATCCTGCACAAGATGCACCGCCTCTACAGCAAGCAAGAGTATCTTGATAAAGTACAAATGCTCAGAGAGCTTGTCCCCAACGTTGCTCTTGGAACAGATATTATAGTAGGCTTTCCTACAGAAACTGACGCAGAATTTCAAGAGACATACGATGTATTAGAGCAGCTAGAATATTCAGTTGCCTTTCTATTTTCCTATAGCGCACGAAAAGGCACCCCGGCAATGCGCTGGAAAGATGATGTTCCAGAAGCTGTAAAAGAAGAGCGCCTACAAAGGCTTATGGCCCTACAAAACGAAATTTGCACAAAACAGCGCCAGGAATTGTTGGGAAAAGAAGTTGAAGTGCTTGTAGAATCACGCCCAAACAACGATAAAGAGCACCTAAAAGGCCGCACGCGCTGCTGGAAAAACGTCCTCTTTGTCGGAAGCGACGCCCTCATCGGCTCCCTCCAAAAAGTCCACATCCACAGCTTTAGCCACCAAACCCTAGTAGGCGAGCTCGCTCAGCCCAAACTGACAATAATCACCTAACCCATTTGGGGTTCTCTAATTGCGCATTAATGTTGCAAGGTATTTTTCCTTTTTTCATGGAATTTCGATAAAGGTCATCATGGGGCATTTTCAGGGTTCTTCACGAATATCGCAGACAAGTTCTGCTTCCCGTGTCCATAGTTATGTTCCAGGTGGTAGCTCAGATTCTTGAGTGTGTTGTTGGCTTCGTTTTCAATTTTCCACTTTTTTCTGCCCAGCGTGGCAATCTGCACGCAGTTTTTGGCCGTTACTTCCAAATTCGTCGCAAATGGCTGCTCCCCAATGATTTGCCCGATATCGCGCAGCCGTGTTGTCACTTGCACAAACCCAATTTCAAGTGCATCTTCACCGTCTTTTAAAGGTACTGCATTTGCGTATTCATATGTCTCTTCAAGCCAATGCTTCCCATCTCTTTGCTTTACCTTTACTACTCCCAAATCTCCGCCCTCGCGGGCGAAGTCGACCCATTCAAACGTGGTTTTATAAGAGCCTGGTTTGCAGGAAACAATAAAGTTCATCCCCACACGAAGCGCGCGTTTTAAATAGGGTTGCTTGCAGAGGATGTCGGCGGCGAGAATGGTAATCTTCATCTGAGGATGACGTCTGCGAATATCTTTCAGCCAGCGTTTTGAGGCATTGATCTCGCAGTCCCCCTTTTCAACCCCGCCTTGACGAACAATAAACTCCTGAGACATAGGGAGAAAGATGTTTTTTGTAGGATGCACAAGCCCCGAAAGAAGGAGTCGATGTTGGTAATCAACAGTGCCATTACCATGATGCACCTGGCAACACCCCGGGCAGCAAACGCACTTAGAGCGAAAGAACTCTGTGCCGTCGCTCGCTACGGCATAACCGATCTCCTCTGAAACATAAAATTCCCTTAACGTGCCGCTCCTTTGCATTTTGAAAAGCAAGGCATCCTGCACGTCAAAAAGCAACCTGGGATCGACGGGATCAAGGATATTACGGATCTGGTTAGCGCATGGAATTTTTTTAAGGCTGAAGAGACGCTTGTTGCGTTTGCCTTACGCCTTGGTTAGGAGTTCTAAGTGGCTATCGAGTGAGGGGGAATGCAGAATGAAGCAAGAAAATGATGAAATGATTGCATCTCGAATGGCGTACTTGGTATTATTGCCCTTTCGATCGTCGGGAATCTTCGCGACAATGGTTTCAAGTGATTGAAAGAGAGCCTGTTGCGTTAATTTCTTCTTCATTTTGGTGTCGTCTCGGCTGTTTGCAGATTTTTAACGGGATCTGCAAATTTTGTTTATCGAAACCGAGACGGTACCATTTTCAAAACTATATGTCAGCAGGCATGTCAACCAAATTTATTTTTCCTGTTATGTTACATAAATAATTGCCTCAAAGGAATCCGCACTAATAGTCAAAGAAGTGAGGTTTTGCAAGGGGAACTAGTCCTGCTAAACCTCACTTTGTCACAGGTATTTCTGCGACTTACCTCTATAAATTCTGTATAGTTGCTGGTAGCACCACTGCCTCTTCGCCATCACTCTTTATCTCAGGTTTTTTGAATATCCCATCTTCGCGTGATTTTATCGACCAAAGTGGTAAAAGAAGCAAAGTCGATAAAACCGCGCAAAGTGTAAGCACCACAAAAAAGCCATCCCAGCCATAGTTTTGCGTGATAAGTCCTAAAGGATAGCCCGCCACTGCCGCGCCGGTATAGGCCATCCACCCTGTAAAGCCAGTGGCCGTTGCGGCTGCTTTTTTGTGGGAAAGCTCTGCAGCATGCATTCCTATAAGCATCTGTGGACCAAAAATCAAAAAGCCAATAATAAAAAGTAGACAAGAGTCTATGAACATTGAAGAGAAAGGTAACCAACCAAAGACCCCAATCGCAAAACATGTCAAAAGGCAAAAAATGACATTAACAGGCCCTCGCTTACCATCGAAGATCTTATCTGAGGCCCAGCCGGCTGCTAACGCTCCAAAAAAACCACCAACTTCGAACCAGGTTACAATGCCTCCAGCGCCTAATTGTGAATAGTTTTTCTCTTCAACAAGATAGAGCACCGTCCAGTCATTAACCGCCTGACGGATGATGTAGACAAAGAAATAGCTTGCTGCCAAAATCCAGATAAATGGATTTTTCAAAACATGCTCCAAAAGTATCTCACGGCAAGAAAATTCACGCTCATTCTCACCACGTGCTTTTTCGCAAGGAAAGTCATTACGAAAACGCTCAATTGAAGGCAGGCCCAAAGATTGTGGCGTATCGCGAAGGCGGTTGATGAGAAAAAGACCTGCCAGAATACAAGCTATCCCCGGCAAAAACATGGCTTGGCGCCAGCCGTAATACTGGATAGAAAACCCTACAATAAGAGGAATTAACGCCCCACCAATATTGTGTGAGGTATTCCAAAACGACCACCACCTTCCCCGTTCAGATTGTGAATACCAGTGGGTAAGAAGCCTTGCACACCCGGGCCAGCCAAACCCCTGGAACCAGCCGTTGAGGCCCCAAAAAAGTGAGAACATAACTAGCGATGAGGCGCACCCAAAAAGTATATTGCAGATTCCGGTCAAAACCAAACCTACAGACATAAAAAAGCGCGGATTTGAGCGATCGCCAATGATGCCACTTGCAAATTTGCTCATACCATAGGTAATGGCCATAATGCTGCCCAAAATACCTAGTTGAGCTTTATCCAACCCCAAGTCCTGTACCAAGGCAGGCATTGCAAAGGTAAAGCTCTTTCGCGTCAGATAGAAGAAAGCATAACCCAAAAACATCGAATAAAATATGCGCATTCGCCAATATGCGTAGTTCTTTTTTACCTCTTCTGAATCCTGAATTTCAGCAAGATGAGGTGCTGGCTTGAAGATGGTAAAGAAAGACATACCTACCTGCACTTTATTTTAGCTTGATAGAGATCGTTTCCTAGCTGGTAATGCTGATCTATGACCTTTTTGGAACCAAGTTTGCTTTGTAAGTTTAAGAGATGGGATTTGAAATAGGTCCATACGGCACTTATTGGCAATGAAGCATAGTTTTCAAGATGAGATGATAAGAGCTGGTAGATGAACTGATCGACATCTTTTGCATCCCACCATCCATCCATGTAGGCCTCTCCTAGGCCTAAAGAGCCTTTGAGGAGCACCTTATCGTAAAATGATTCGTTATGTACTGCAATGTCCCAGGGACGATTCCCTCCAACTTCAACATCAGCAAGTGCGAAATAGCCTGTGATTATTTTTTTTGACTGTTTTGCAGCCTGTACCGTTTTATTCTTAACAACTGTTCCTTCAATCATAACTCCTCCCAAAAAAGTGCCTAAAGGACTTCTCTTACCTTTTTCACTGATTTATGGATATGATTTTCTTTGTGGGCATAGGCGTTGCCTTTTTTCATTTCTCGTCGTAGAATCTGAAAAATGGCACAGCTTTGGCTTACCCAAGAAACAATGAACAACCCGAACGACACTCTTCAGCGCACTTTTTTACTACCTGCGCAAGGTCTCTTGTTTCCTTAAACACTTCACGTTGTCGCATGGCTCCATTGCCATGCCTTAGTATAGTCTTAAGATAGGTCAACTCATCGTAATTATTTAGACTGCGCGCAATGGGGGATAGTTCATCAATAAGGGAGTAGATCTCTTCACTGATTTGCTTTTTTTCGCCGCTTGCGCCGGCCGTGATGACACCCTCTAAACCATCCCTTGCAGCTATCCAGTGATTTTCCGGAGCAACCCAATGCTGCCTTTGATCCCACTTCCATTTTGAGGGATCTCTATCTACCATCTCAACAAGATTTTGGATAAAGGCCACAATAGCCATGATTTCTTGTACTGAATTGCCTGCATCGCAGATGCGAAATTCAATCGTTCCAAACTCTATATTTGGTCGTATATACCAGTAGAGGTCCTTTGGCGATTTAACAGCCCCCGCATGAACCATCGTCTCAAAATAAAGTTCAAGCTGCTTCCAATTTTCAAGATAAGGCGGAAGGCCGCCTGTCGGAAATGATTCCATAATACTCGGCCTGCACGCCTGCATTCCTGTATCTTGTCCATGCCAAAAGGGTGAATTTGCAGAAAGAGCAAGGAGGTGAGGCAAAAATCGATACATTGCTCGAGAAAGCGTCATGGCCTTTTCCCCATCCGACACCCCTAGATGCACATGCAGACCATAAACATTCATCCTTTTTACAAGCCAACGAAATTTTTTCTGAAGTATCATGTAGCGAGCATTAGGAAAAATCTGACGTTCTGGCCAATTTTGAAAAGGATGTGTTCCGCTTGTCGATAACAACAACCCCAAGTCTTCCGTTACGCCATGCAGGTCACTAAGTGTCGATTCCAGACATTTACGGCACTCTTTCACATCGGCTGACACCTTAGTATCAATTTCAAGCATTGACTGATGAACCTCGGCCTTTACATGTGAAATACCTCGCTGCTCACACAGCATAAGCACCTCTTGCGCCCTTGGAGTCAAGTCCATAGTCATAGGATCGATGATCTGCAGTTCGACTTCAACACCAATAGTTGCACCATCTGATCCAATAAACTCCAATGCCATGCACGACCTCCCTTGTGAATATTGATCATAAGTATCTCATCTTTATGCTTATTCACAAAGAGGTATTTCTCTCCTCTCTTAACGCATGGCACACCGGCGGCACAGTTTGGTCCACGACATCTTTTAAGAGGACTGTCTTTGGCTTTCTTACAACTGAGGCGCTGAAAAACCTCCAAACATAAATGTCCTTAAAATCGCAACGACAATTGGTATTACTCCTATTAGAATAAATGTAAGATCTCCAAACATGCGAATCCATTCGAGAGTATGAAAATATCCAGACATTAAATAAGTGAGCTCACGGGCATGCCAATACCCATTTTGCATGGAATCCCAAAGCTGAAGCACTCCTGCTGGAAATAGATCTAAAATGACCTTTTTAGACCCTAAAAATGATTTGGCATTTAAGCGCATCTTTGGTTCCTAAAAAAACAAAGATATCCTGATCCACTTTCTTAACAATATTTTTGCTCGACAAACAAGTCCGGTTAAAGATGTCAAATTTCTTAAACTAATGCAAGAACCAGAAGTTCATAATTTATCTCTTTAGCGCACCGATTGATATCCTCCGAGAATGCCATGCTTTGAGAGGACGATCTGCCAGAGTTGGATTTTTCTTGATCGAAATGCCCCAGCGCATGAGAGAAGGTAGTACTTCCACATACGATAGAAGCGCATATCGTATTTGTCTTTAAGTTTTGGCCAGCTAGCATTAAATTTTGAAAACCAGGCTAAAAGTGTTTTATCGTAGTCTGTTCCAAAGTTATGCCAGTCTTCCATAACAAAATGGTTTTCGATAGCTGACCCAATTTGAGTAACAGAGGGTAGTAAGCTGTTGGGGAAGATATATTTATGGATCCACGGATCAGTTAACGATCCTGAGGTGTTGCGGCCGATGGTGTGGAGTAAAAAGAGCCCGTCAGGTTTTAGGCAGGACTTTGCAATTTTCATAAAGTTTTGATAATTTTTTCTTCCTACATGCTCAAACATTCCAATAGAGACGATGCGATCAAAACTGCCTTTGAGTTCACGGTAGTCTTTGAGCTGAATTTCTACAGGCAGACCTGTACACAGTTGTTGACCATAGGAAGCTTGATTTTCAGATAGGGTTACTCCTAAAACTGATACACCATAATTTTCCGCAGCAAATTTTTCAAAGCCGCCCCAGCCGCAGCCGATGTCTAGCACCTTCATACCGCGCTCTAGCTTAAGTTTACGGCAGATAAGATCAAATTTTGCACATTGCGCCTCATTAAGCGAGTGAGCCTTATTCCAGTACCCGCAGCTATAGACCATAAGGGGATCAAGCATTTCTTGATAGAGATCGTTTCCTAGCTGGTAGTGTTGATCTATGACCTTTTTGGAACCAAGTTTGCTTTGCAGGTTTAAGAGGTAGGATTTGAAATAGGTCCACACGGCACTTATTGGCAGCGCCGCATAGTTTTCAAGGTGAGATGATAAGAGTTGGTAGATGAACTGGTCGACATCTGAGGAATCCCACCAGCCATCCATGTAGGCCTCTCCTAGGCCTAAAGAGCCTTTTAGGAACACCTTATCATAAAAAGCTTCGTTGTGTATTGTAATGTCCCAGGGACGATTTCCCCCAACTTCAACATCAGCAAGTGCGAAATAGCCCGTGATTACTTTTTTTGCCTGTTTTGCAGCCAGCGCTGTTTTGTTCGTAACAACTGTTCCTTCAAGCATAATCCCTCTCAAAAAAGAGTCTAAAAGACTACTCTTACCCCTTTCCATGATTTTTGGATATGATTTTCATTGTTTACGAAATTTTTACAAAATTATATAGATTGCTTTATGGCTACAATAAACCCCATTAACTTCGCTTTCGTCATGGCCACGGCTATGATTTCTACTTTGCTACACATGTTAGGTGTCAGCTCCTTCTCAGGGCTTTTTTTTGTTGTCGGCACGCTCGCTTTTTTGGTTTTTATCTTTCTTTTTTTAGCGGAATTTTTACTCTCTCCTCGCGAAGTGCTACGCCAAATGACCAAGGTTGAAACACTGTTTACGTACTTTACCTTTAGCGCTGCAGCCTCTGGTCTTGCTGTGCGATTTTGCTTGGAAGGAAACGCTAGCATTGCTACCTTTTTAGGGGTGATAGGGGCCGGCTCGTGCATTCTTTTGATCTATTCTGCCTTTTGTTTGCTTCTTTTTTCAAAAGTCACCTCCATTCAGTCTGTGAGCCCTTATTGGCTCTTGATGGGCATTGCGACCAACTACGTTGGCATCATTATCACTACGTTTTGGGAGGCAGGGTCTATTGATAATCCTCTATTTCTAGTAACAGCCTTCTGTTTTTGGAGTTTTGGGGTTGCGATCTACATGATTTTTATGGCCCTCAATCTCTTCAGGATGTTCTTTATGCACTTTGAAGGGAAGGATATAAATCCGTCTTACTGGACTTGTATTGGCGCGGCAGCTATCGCTGTTGTGGATGGGAGCAATCTAGCAAGCCTTTCCCATGCGCCCATATTTCTTACTCTTATTCGCCCATTTATTGAAGGCATGAACATCTTTTTATGGGGTTGGGCAACGGCCTGGTTTCCCATACTGCTAATTATGGAATTGTGGAAATACTTCCGCTTTAGAATAGCACTAGAGTACACTCCCGCCTTATGGGCAATGGTCTTTCCCCTTGCCATGTACACCGCCGCAACAGAGCTTCTTACTCAGACAATAGGCCTGACAATACTGCATGGACTAGTCCAGATTATGTTGTGGGTGTCGCTTCTTGCTTGGGGTAGTGTAGGTCTTCTTGCTTTAATGCAAACTATTAGAGGCTGTTCTAACTAAGAACGGCCGTTTGCAGCTGTTGGGAAAATACGAGGTTAGGCGCTACGCATATACTGGCATTTATGGGTGAAATCGCCACCTTCACCAAGCCGCTCATCCACGAAAGCGACATGTTTAAATTTAGTCTTGCTATCTATGGCGACTGCTTAAAATGCAAAAGCCCTATCATAAAAGGTAACAAAAACAATGGCTGTTCAAAATGGAAAGAGAGACAGAGCAACCGCGAGAAGCGGGGGTGATCCCGCAAAGCATAAATCATAATTTTGCTCAATTGCATTTCTCCCTTTCACAAAATCCCACCGATCATGATAATTATTTCTCTTTAGGATAAACTTATGCACATATCAAGGAATGAGCCCTGTTTTTGTGGGAGCAGGAAAAAGTATAAAAAATGCTGTCTCCATAATATACCTAAACTACCCTCTTTCGAGTCAAACTTTATCGCTCCACTGTACCCAGAACTTGATGAAGAGTTTGATCAGTCATTTTCTTATCTCGAAGATGGTGATATAGCCAATGCTAAAGAGATCGCAAATCGGCTAATGGACAGCTATTCAGATAGCCATATCGTGCATTTTGTTCTAGGGGTGTGTCTCTTGCAAGAAAAGCTCCTGGAAGAGGCCGTTGCTTCCTTCGAAAGATCGGTGCAAATTTACCCTTACTTTTCTGAAGGTTATTACAACCTGGGATCGCTTTATCTACAAACTGCCCGCACTCATAAATCTGTAGACTGTTTCAGGAAAATTATTCAAATTGAAGGGAAGAATAGCGAGTTAGGCGAAAAGGCCCAACAAGAGCTTGACTGGATTGAAAGGCTCATAAATTTGCAATACAAAACCTCTCTCCACAGATACCTGGAAAGGGAGAAATTATTTGATGCCGCTTTTGAATGCCTGATGTCGAAAAAATATAAAATGTCCATTGAACTTTTTCATAAAGTGTTAGAGCAAGAACCAGACAACGTACAGTCTCATGGCAATTTAGGCTTGGCTTATGCACAAATAGGAGACAAAAAAACAGCCTTAGAGCATCTTGACAAAGCACTTTCTCTCGATCCTACATATGAACTGGCCCGTGTCAATCGGTCAATAATCGCACAATTAGAAGAGGGTGAAGCACTAGAAGCAGAAACTGATTCGATATCTTATTATCTAGAACGAATAAAAAATTCTGAAAAACGAAGTGCTAGAATGGATTTTGCGGATGTCTCAATAGGACAATCTAGTATCGGGCAGTTTGTAGATGGTCTTGGTGTTTTTGCAAAGCGCAGTTTTAAGCAGGGGGAGGTTGTGATCAAATGGCATTTGCAAATGCTATCCCAGGAAGAGTTTGATCAGCTTTCTGTGTATGAAAGAAATACCTTTTGTCACAAACGTTCGGGAGTGATTTATTACTATCCTATGCCCGAAAGATATGTCAATCGATCAGACAATCCTAATGTGTATCCCGACTTTGAGAAAGAGGCGAATATTGCCCTTAGAGATATCAAGTGCGGGGAGGAATTATCAATTCCTGCTGCAGTAAAAGAAGATTTTTAGAACTAAGCCGAATGTAGGATTATACGCTCCCACCATCGAGTCGGAGGAGCCCGGTGAGGGCTCCGTCCGCTCACAGAACCGTACGTACGGGTCCGTATACGGCTCTTCATGTTAACTTCACCCATTCGTGGATTGGTCTCCACCCTGGTAAGTTAAGGTCAGAGAAGATCTTCTGTCCCACTGTGTCCACGAACCATTTTACTGGATATGCCTTTTCTAACCCCCTGGTATGGGACATAGCCCATCCTTTCTTGTTAGAGTAGGCCGTTTTCTTGGCTAGTGGGCTAGTCACTCCTCTTTTCTTTAACTTAGCGAATAGGAATCTCTTACGTTTCTGTTGAGCGACTATCCTCGCCCGTAGTCTCCGTCGAATATGAGCTTCGATTTTCTCCAGTTGAGAGGGAAATTGCGTCATCTTAAAGTATGTCGCCCATCCCTGGTACCATCTGTTGATGCGTTCCATCGTCTGCTCTATAGAGAGATGCGATCCCCTCGGGATCAGTTCTTTCACTTTATCCATGGCCTTGTCTAATGCCTTCTTGGATATCGCTATGGCGCCGTCGACGATCGTCTTAGCCAGGAACTTCACCTGGTTGGATTTCGCTGTCTTGCTCTTTTCTTCGTTGACTTTCAGTTTGAGTTTATTTTCGATAAATTTCTTTATCGATTTCATCACCCTTTCTGCGGCTTTCATCGACTTGACGAATATGTTGCAGTCGTCTGCGTATCTGCAAAATTGTAGACCTCGTCTTTCTAGTTCCTTGTCGAGTTCGTCTAAAACAACGTTGCTGAGTAAAGGGCTCAGAGGTGATCCTTGTACAGACCCTTCTGTTGAGGCCGTGACGATACCATCGTTCATGATGCCGCTTCGGAGGATCATTCCAATTAATCTCAATACCCTTTTGTCTTTAACGTGCATTTTGAGGCGCTCTATCAACCTATCATGGTTGATTCTGTCAAAGAACTTTGATAGATCTATGTCTACCACATATTCGTTTCCGGCGTTGACTATGTCTTTAGCCTTCTCGACTGCCTTACGTTTCGATTTCTTCTTGGAGTTCCTTTCGGGCTTCTGATCTCATAACCGCAGTTATTATTGTTAGAGTTCCTCACGTTAACATGTCCACCCCTTCGCCTTCGGCCTCTTGGCTGTTTACTAAGAGTTTTATCCTCAGGTATGTCACCATATCCTTCATCGGCTCTTGGTTTTACGACTACTATGAGTGGATCTGAAACCCCTTGATCCGTAACGACAGTATCGCTACTGCGCTTAGAAGAGCTTTGTCGTAGTTACAAGTCTTCGGTTCATCAACGGGTCTTCCCTGGGTAAGAACGTTAACTTCCTTCGCTCACCTACCTTCCATACACGGTTTGATTACGTAAGGACATTGGATTTCGGTGTTTGGGGGCACCTCATCCTCTCCCCGCGCCTCACGAAGGTTCACTTTCGTTTAGGTAGCAAATTTGACTCCAGCTTCCTTCAGATTCCTCATTGGCCGTTTACGACGCGTTTGTTCTACTGCTGTAGCGCCCCGCTCGGTTTCTTCGGACACCCTTGCTTTCATCTACATATTCCCTCCTTATGGGCTATGACCGAATTTCCATCGGCTAGTTATTGTTCATGCCAGGCACACCCCTTTAAAGGCCTGCGGCCTTTCTTGCCCGGCTGCCATTCAGGTGGAAAATCAAAAAGGCTCGCGTTCATTTTCAGCCTGGATATCAAAGCGATGCCGTGCTTAATGCAATATAAAGCCAGGAGGCCGGCGGCGAAGCCGCCGTCTCCTACCAGGATAATTTTTCGCATCTTGCCAACCCATTTCCGGATTTGCAGGACCATTTGACTAGTCCATTTAAGAGTGGTCTTGTGTCGTCGGTCCCTTTGTGCATCGCACTTTTTGGATGGCTCTAGGACGGTTAAAAATGGCAGAGCGAGAGCTCTTGCCATAAACGGCAGCCTAACAGACAGGGCCAAGACAAGCCATTTTAAACCAGAGGTTTAGACAACTTGTGATTTTGAAGAGCGCACAGCATCACGGTAATAGCCTTTGGCTTTGATCTTTACCCCTCTTCGTCGCTCTAGTGTTTCATCAACGAACAGCACAATCGGGCCGCTAGGGTCGATAAGAGGAAGCAGCATAAAGAATAAAATTTTCGCGGCATGCAAAGACGACCATTTTGCTCTGTTCAGAAGGTGGTGATATTTAGAGAAGCTTGTCTCATCGCATAATCCCATTGCGCGAAGCGCTGAACAAATGGTGCGCTTACCGGTACACAAGAGAGTGCCGAGCAAAAGTGTATGGACTTTTTTCCAGGAGGGCTTTGAAAAAAGTACCGCAAAAGGGTGCAGTACTGATAGAATGTTGTGTGATAGAGAGTCCATTGTGCTTTACCGTTGTCTTTGTAAAACAAACAGTATGCATAGTGGGGCGCTCTCTATCAACTTATTTGTACAATTTCGCGAACCGAGCGCTTCGCGTTCAGGTCACGAAATTGTACAAAGTCGAGTTTAACGCAGTCTAACTAAGTTTTTTTCTATTGTGGAAAGTAGCTTGTCATATGCTTGATCGTACTGCTCAATTCCTTTACATTCGAGTTGCTGATTGATAATTTCGATATTTGAACCAAGTGTTGACAATTGGTGGGTGACCCAACTTGCTTCTTCTGCATCATCTTCGATACTGGCAAAAGGCCTACCTTGTTCTCGATAGTCATGCAGTGTTTCAAGCGGCATTGCTGTTATAACACCCTGGCCAATGAGGGAGTCGACATAGTTCATGTCACTAAAGTTTGTCCAAACCAATCGCTGAGGATTCGCTCCATGCATCACAAGCCTTTCAAATCGTCCGCTATCAATAAATTCTTTATATATTTGGTATGCTGTCTTTGCAATAGAAATCGCAACTTTGCCTTTCAGCTTTTTGGCAAGGTCAGCTTTTTCCCCACCCCCACAGATCAGTTTTTCCAATTTCGCTGCAAAAAGCTCGTCGATATTGCCCAAATAGAAGCTTGCAACCGATGAGACATAATCAATAGGCTTTCCCTGCGCAATACGCAACTCAAGCCCGGAAAGATAGGCAGAGATCACGTGGTTATAGTCTTGTAGCCAAAAAAGTAAGGTGGCATTGACATTTATACCCTCGCTAATGAGCTGCTCCATTGCAGCTCGCCCTTCTACTGTCGCGGGGATTTTAATGTAGATGTTTGGACGATTTACTGCGGTCCATAATCGGCGAGCTTCTTCAATAGTTCCCTGAATGTCGTGAGCTAAGTAGGAGTTCAACTTCAAGCTCACATAGCCTTCTTGGCAGTCCGTCTCATGATATTGCTTACGGAATTCATCGGCTGCAAGTTGTATATCGTGAATCATGATGGATTCGTAAATTGCTTTCGTATCCTTTCCAGCTTCGACCAATTTTCGGATATCGTCATCATACTCATGACTCTCAGCAATCGCTTTATCAAAATTAGCATGATTTGAGATGAGGCCTGAAAGACCATCTTCCTCAATATATTGCCTGAGTTTGCCGCTTGTGATAAGATCCCGGCTGATGAAGTCAAGCCAAATGGACTGACCAAGAGCTTTCAATTTTGTCAAAGGATTCTCTTTCATGGCTCTTCCTAAATAGTTACTTTATTTTTTGTAGGTAAGTTTTTAGATATTCTGCGTTATTATGCTCTGTATCATGTGAACTATAGAGCAAAGTTATAGGGCCCTGAGAAATTGCATGTAAAAGCGGGGCTAAAGCCGCTTGATTTGCATCCAGCTCTTTTTTGTATCTTTTTTGAAATTCGCTCCATTTAGCAGGGTCGTGAGAAAACCATTTTCTGAGCTCAGTGCTTGGGGCAACCTCTTTTAGCCACACATCAAGGTGCAGGTCACTTTTTTTGATGCCTCTTGGCCAGAGACGCTCTACCAAAATTCTCTTGCCATCATCCCGGGATGGTGCATCATACACTCTTTTAAGCTTTATGTTCTTCATACAATTGTATCTTCCTCTAGAATAAAAAATCTTTTTTTGCATAAAGACCCTCATGACGTTTTAGGCTCTTCTTTTTCTTCTTTAAGTGTTACAGTTTCATCTGCGCTTGGTTCAGGAAGAGGCTCCATGCGAAAGAGCATCCTAAAGCCGCCTCGGCGCTTTGTGATAGGTTTAATTTTCCAAATGAGCCAGCTAAAACAAAAGATAAACACAACGATCGTAAGTCCGAAGGCCAAAAGGAACATCCGAAATGCATCTACTGATTGGTTTTCGACGGTAAAGCCAAAAACATGCTTGTATTCTTGTGGTGCTACTTGAATTATCATTGAGCTAGGAATAGCGAATCTTGCTCTAATCGGTATGACAGTAACATTATCATAGGATAGCCCTGAAATTGCACCTGAGACAAGCTGTTTTATTTTCGGCGCAAGTTGTGCGTTAGGGTCATCAAGAATCCCTGTATGTTTTACAAACACGGAAGCAGTAATAGGCGGAAGAGGCGCATTAGGATTAAAGACATCTTGCTGAGGGAAAGAAAGCTGGACTTCAGAATCTACAATACCATCCATTTTTCGAATCATGTTATCAAGCTCATCGGCAAGGCCAGCTCTATAACGAATTTTTTCTGAGATATCAGAAGGTACAAGCCCTTGTGCTGAAAACAGGTCGATAAGGTTCGGATTTCTTGTACGCGGTAGGCCATTTTGGGCAAGAATAGCCATGGCCTGTTCAACTTGATCTGGGTTTACAGTAATGTCCCAGAGGATCGCTCGTGGCCCGGCACCTGCTTGAGCGGCTTTTTGCTGAATCTTATATGCAGTAATTTTTTTTTGTGCCAAAAGAACCACAATTTCATTGGCATCTCGTTCATCAATCCCATTTACAATAGTTTTAGAGCTTTGACATCCTGTAAGTGTCAACAAAATAAGTAAAGTAAAAAAGCGGGTGAGCATGATGCTATTCCTCTATATTTTCTTGAACGTTAGGCTTTTTGGGCTCTTCGGCTGGTTTTTCTTTTTCAAGGGCTTCCTCTTTTTTCGGAGGTTCTTCTTTTTTTACCGTGTCAGGAATTGGTTTCAAACTAAAAAGCAAGCTTAAACCACCTGCTTTTTGTGCTATGGGATGGATTTTCCATGTAACCCACATGATTCCAAGTAAGAGGATAAGCAGGAGCAGACAAAGGAACAAAAAGGCAAACTGAAACAGCTTGAGAGAGGTCGCTGCAAGGATAAACCCCCATACTTCAACGTACTCAGTTGGGCTTGTAACAAACGATCTAGAGGGGAGAGAAAATCTAGTCCGATCCCCGATAACTGTTACATTCTCATAGGACAGTCCTGCAACAGAACTAGAAACAAGCTGTTTTATCTGAGAGAGGAGATGGCTATTAGGATCGTCCAAGATGCCATTATGTTTAATAAAGACAGTCGCAGTGATAGGCTTTTTATGTTCAGCGGGGTTTAAAGGGTTTTCTTCAGGAAAAGAGACAATTACATCAGCATCAAGAATGCCATCGATTTTGCGAATAGTGTTGGCTAAGGATGTTGCAAGGCCAGCTTCGTAGCGGATTTGTTGTGACGTGTCTGAGGGCACAAGGCCGCTTTCGGGAAAGAGCTCTAAGAGATTTGGGCTATGCTTTCGAGGAAGCCCATTTGTCGATAGTACTGCCATCGCTTGAAGCCTATCTTGCGCATTTACTGCAATATCCCATTGGATCGTTTTAGCTTGTGCACCAGGGCCCTGTCCTGCGTTTTGTGCAATTTTGTAGGCAGAGATGTGGTCCTTTGCCAAAAGAACCATAATTTCATTTGCCGTCTGTTCGTTCAACTCATGCACAATAGTACTCTTAGACTCACATCCTGTGAGTACAAGGATTATGATGGCAACAAAGGTATAAATAAGCTTACTTACATTCATAAAATATTTTATTATTAGAGGCCGTTCCAACTAAGAATGGCCCGGTTCATGCGGTGATTAGTTATGATGATGTTCACATTCATCATGTTTGTCACAAAATGTACCGATTGAAATTAATATTAAAATTCCTGATACAACTGCAAGAAGATCTCTTGCTTGGTCGATGTGCGTAGGAAGCGCGATTCCACCTAGTGCAGCAACTCCAGTAATGATCAAGTACACGGCAAGAAAAATCATGCCAAGTTTTTTTACGACGCCCATTATAAACCTCATATATGATTTTTTAGGTTCCACTTCCTTATAAAAAATCATGTGAATTTCGTAAAGCGTTTTTTAGTTGACACATTTTCTGCATATATGCCAATACCACCTAAAAGAGGTAGGCATGTCTGTATTTGATATTTTTAATCCAGCTCCTCATCAGGAAGAAATCCGAGATGACAGTGAGGTAAAAAAGAGCTACGCGTACTGGCGTATGCGCATTTTTTATTCCATGTTTCTGGGATATGCTTTTTATTATTTTACGAGAAAAAGCTTCACATTTGCTATGCCTTCTCTCATGCAGGAGCTTGGCTTGGATAAAGCAGACCTTGGGATTTTGGGGAGCATCATGACAATTACATATGGCCTGAGCAAATTTGTGAGCGGCATTTTTGGCGACAGAGCAAATCCGCGAGAGATATGATCGGGTCCAGTTCACCAACATAGGTAACACTTTGATTCATAGACATAGGTAACACTTTATAAAAAATGCTATAATATCTTCAACCTAAACAAGTTAAGGAAGAAGTTTATGGCGTGGGAGACTTATAAAGTGGAAGAACAAAGATTACAGCTAGTACGTGCATATACCCAGCGAGAGGCCTCTATGACCTGCCTCTGTAAGCATTATGGCATAGCTAGAAAAACGGGCTACAAGTGGGTACAAAGGTATTTAGAGCTTGGCGAAGAAGGGCTAAGAGACGTGTCTAAAGCCCCGCATAGCCCTAACCAAGCCTACGATAGCTTCATAATTGACCAAGCGATCGCTTTAAAGCTTATGAAGCGGGATTGGGGGCCAAAGAAGATAGCTTGGAAGCTTAGGGAACTTTACCCTGATCAGGATTGGCCTTCGCCTACCCGCCTTTACCAAATTTTCAAAGAGCTCCATCTGGTAACGTCCAGAAGGCTTAGAAATCGAGTACCCGCTACAGCACCATTAGGTGTGCTTACCGCCTGTAATAACACCTGGACAGTGGATCTCAAGGGGTGGTTTCGCACAGGTGCGGGACGCAAGTGTGAGCCTCTAACAATTACGGATGCCTATTCGCGATTCTTAATCCGATGTAGTCATCTTGATACACATACTGTCGAAGATGTCTGGCCTATATTTGATGAAGCATTTCGAGAGTTTGGCCTGCCTAACAGAGTCCGCTCTGACAATGGCCCTCCATTTGGATCTATTGGTGTGGGCAGGCTAACGCCCTTATCGGTTAAGTTAATCAAAGCAGGGGTAATGCCTGAATGGACACGTCCAGGGCATCCAGAAGATAATGGCCGACACGAACGGTTTCACTTAACGCTGCAGCAAGCGACGGCCAATCCCCCTAAGGCCACTTTAGCCTTGCAAATAGAAGCAATAAGTGAATTTCAGCACGAATATAACTTTGAGAGGCCTCACGAGGCAATACATATGAGTACGCCCGGCAGCTGGTATACTCCTTCGCCTAAGACTTGGGATGGTGTATTTCGACCCCCAGAATATGATAGGAGGGAAATGGAAGTAAGGAAGGTTGACCCGAGCGGCTGCATATCGGTCGATGAAGTCGACCATTATTTTGGGAAAACACTCTCTGGAGAATATGTAGGCCTAAAAGCTACTGCTGACGGCCAGTTTGAGGTCTATTATGGAGCAGTATACTTAGGCAAATTAGACCTAAGAAAAGGGTTAGAGAAACCAAAGCTTAAGACCAGGAAAACACCGGTAGCGAAAAAGGAGGCTTGCTGATAACATTGTGGGTACAGAAAATCGGTTGCTTCCGACGCTGACCGATACACGAAGTTAGACGGATGTTAACTTAGGGATAAGTTGGGGGCTCTGCCCCCAAACCCCCGACAGAAAATAGGTTGCAACCTCTACTTCTCTCAAACACTCAGTAACCGGATGTAAACTTAGAGACCTTAGAGAACTAAAAAACATTATTAACACAAAAGTGTTACCTATGTTGGTGAACTATGTGTTACCCATGTTAGTAACCGGACCATCGGAAAGTTGTGTTTAAAATAAAAAGAGTATACCCTCAATAAAGTTTTCACAAAAAACATTTAACAGAGGGATACTCATGAAACAGTATGTCAATTTTGCAGATA
>CAZEQY010000028.1:0-22890 GCA_964514655.1 uncultured bacterium | reverse complement strand
CGGAGGTCAAATTTATTAACTTAGGTTTCTGTCCAGAAAACGCCTACCACCTCACAACCTTCGCTAATTAAAATGCCATTATTGTCAGCAGTTGTCACGGTTGGGTCCATGCTCAAAACAAACTGCGCAAAATCTATGGTAACGTCGTTTAAGTCTTCGTCGACAGTAATGGCATTTGTGCCATCATCAGTAGGCGAAAAGAACAGATCGCAAACAACCCTGTAATAGCCGGGAGCGCTGATTTCATAGGGCACGCTCGCGATAAAGTTGATGCAGGAGGTTTCAGTTTCTAAGATCGAAAGAATCTCTTGTGTAGTTTGGTTGATCTGCTGGACAGCAAAATTGGTATTGGTGTCCACGATAAAGTCTTGAGTTGTGGTGCGGTTAATGTCTTTAACAAGCTTTTTTACTTTCTTGCAGCATCTTGAGTCCGAAGATGAGCTAGATTTTGCAGCAAAAGCAGGTATTGCCAATGCAAGCATAGCTGTAAGGGCAAATAGGGAGGTGCGAAAATTCATAAGGTTATTCCTTTGTTTAAGGTGTGCAGACCAACACTACTTTATTTATTTTATTTCGTAAATCTGAATTTGAGAATAGGAAGGACAAGCCCATTTTGGCTGTGTCACAGACGCTTTAAAGGATGAAGTTTTTGCAAAATGGCGCCAGGTTTCACGTTTGCTTCTTCCCCCTATGATCGACCGCCCTTTTACCGAAACCGACAATTTAGGTGCAAAAGCTGCAAAAGTCATGCAGCAATTTCGTCTATAGCGCGACCTATTCTTCACTCAAACAGTTGCAGCAATAGAGGGCCATAACGTAGTACAGCTTCGAATACAGCTCGGCGACGAGCTCCCATTTTTTAAGCTTAGATGGGACGTTAATGCATAGCAAGCCAGCTCAATTCACCGCGACCTCATGACATATATTGAAGGTAGATCTTTAGATGAAGAGCACTAGTTTACAACGCCATTTCCAGACTTTTCATATACATATACTCCGTCAAAAGCTGTCCCTAACGCTCACGTCATCCGCGATTTCGTGTTTTAGCTGCTTATCAAATCCGTTTCGCCTGGCCAATTTAACCAGAATTTAAAGCCTATTCATGATGGCGTAGCCGCCTGGCACCGAGAAGTAGAGGTTCATGTGCTAGGAAAAGACTTTAAACGCTCATTTAGTGAAATGGGCGGCAGCCCTAGGACATCTTTTTAAGAAGGTTTTGTAAACCAGATGGCGTGTCTCGTTGCTCTCGGAAGAATAAACCTTGGTAGTAGTCTATTAAGCCCTGGAATTCAGGATGGGAATAGTAGGACCCCAAACAGAGTGCGTTATAGGATTTATGCATGGAGTAGGTGAATGAGAATATCCTATCCGCTATTTTTTCAGTAAGGAGCGCATCTATTTGTGGGTTCTGTTTTTTCTCTAAGTTTTTGCTGATAGTGTACATGGCAGAGGAAATGACTGTCAGTACGTAGAGCTGCTCTTTGGTAAAAGCTTTTTCTTCGCAAGACGCAATAAAGCGTGAAGCTACTCGGAGAAAATTTTTAATATGTGAAAGGTCTACTGGATCTACAAAACGAACGGAATAGGCGGCTAGAAGAAAATGTTTAGCATCGTCCAAGTTTTCAAAGGTGAAATTGCCTTTTTTTAAAAGAGCTATTGCACTCTGTAGGTCGTTTGCATAGTCTTCGGATGGCGGTTTTTTGTGATGTACCATTCTAACTGCTGCAGTGACGGATGGAGGAGGTGGGGCGTGTTCGGGTAGAGGCGGACGAATTTTGGCGGCACCTTCAACTTCTATTTTTCGCGACCGCTTACTTGGTTTTTCTATTTTTTTGAGATGCGCTTTTACTAACTTTAGCTCATTAGGCAGCGTTTTCAAGCTCTTTTTCATATTCTTAATAACTTCAAGGGCGATCATTTTTTGGGTAGTGTTATTGCCCCAGCCTCTTTTTATCTGCCTATAGGACTTTAAGAGCACCTCTACTCTTGCAAGATCACGAAATTCTTTATAGGCATCTTTTGGAAGTTGCGAACGAATAAGTGAGAGAAGACATAAAGCTGTGCACGAGCCCCCTAATTGCCCATGGCCCCAGAGACGATCATCTTTACTTGGTGGTAAAATCTTGCCTTTAAGAAGAGGGAGTATTTCTTCATACAGTTTTTTTGTTGAGCCGAAGTACTTACAACGCAGCAGTCGACTGATGAAGGGCGCCTCTTTGCTGCAGAGGTTCTCTTCTGAAACATCGGCAATTTCAAGCCCTGTCTGATAGCGCTTTTTGCCACCATGAGATTCTGTTTTCTGGTAGTGATAGTTTTCAATACCCTGCCCTTGATTGTGCTGCACAACACGGTACTTTTTTTTGCCGTTGCCGTCTATTCCTGTACAGGTAATAAAAAGTATCATGGCATGAGGTTGAGAATTGCTACAAATCGCAAGACTATGACCAACCTCTAAATTACGAATATCATTTTTTATAGTTTTTGCTGAACGGTGGTACTTTAGAGACTCATGGGCATAGGTTAATGCCTTAAGTACATCTTGCGGGGGGCTCTCCATTTTTTTTAAAAGTGTAATCGTTCTGGCAAGGGCAGCAGATGTAAAGTTTCCAGAAAGCGATCCTTGGCTTAAATGCTCAGCAGCGATATGAGTCTGCCAAGCCAATCTATAATTAAAAATTGAATGAAAAAGCAAACCGATGAGCCTCCGAATTTGTCCAATAGGCCCTGTTTCCATCTGCTCTTGGTTTATAGCATGAAATTTAGAGAGATATTTTTGAGGAACAACCCGTTTTCCTACTTCACCCCTCTCATACCCGGCCCCATGACCCGGACCAACAACCATAAAAACCCCTTCCAAGTATTAATTATGGTTTTAACTAATAAGGAATATGGTGTCAAGTTTTGCCAAAAAAGGCCCTAATTTTGCTTTGCATTTATTACCTAAATCGCATATCACTATTTTCTTAATGAGATAATGCATGACGGCACTCAGTTGCCCCAAATAAACGCTCGCTGTATATCGTCTCCGAAAACCAGAAAAAACAGCTCTTTTCCAGGTTATCAAAAAGAACTATCTCCCTTGGGGTGAAAATCGCGAAAATCCTGTTCCACACTACATAGAAAACGTATTCCAAAAATATTTCAGGTGCGGGATCTTGGCTAAAGGCTTTGCATGCGCCCACTGTGATGGGTGTTGCAAAGATTTTCTAATTGCATTTTCATGCAAAGGCAGGGGAATCTGTCCAAGCTGCAATCAACGTACTATGGTTGAAACTGCAGCGCATCTAATAGATCATGTGTTGCCGCAAGTTCCCTTTAGGCGGTTTGTGATGAGCTTTCCCAAGAGGATACGCTGTTACATAGATAACCACAAAACTCTCCAAACAGTCCTTAAAATAGTTGTGGACGAGATCCGCAAAACGCTCACAGCAAACAATCCTGATGTTCAAACTCCGCATATTGGCTCAATAAGCTTTATACAGCACTTTGGCAACACTCTTAATTATCACCCTCACTTTCATCTTATTGTTGCTGATGGTGTTTTCAGTTCCGGAGATGGCCTGCAGTTTCATGAAGCAACACTTACTCAAGATGATATCGCGGACACATAAGAAGCTATCCAAAAACGTGTGCTCAGGTATTTCTGCAACCGCAAATTCTTCGACAAAGACGAGATGCAAAATATGCTGGCATATGAGAATTCTGGCTTTTCGTTGGATGCCACCGTGAAAATTTCAGCTTATGATAATGAAGCCTTAGAACGCTTAATACGATACTGTGCAAGACCTCCATTTAGCAGTGACAATATTCGAGTGCATAACTCATTAATAAACTATCGCTTCCCAAAACCATCTCAGGATGGGAGATTATTTATGACTCTCGACCCATTAGATTTTTTAGAGAGGATTTCTCACTTCATACCATATCCACGCCGCCATCGAAGGCACTATCATGGAGTGCTTGCACCTTCATCACCATTACGAAAGCAAGTAGCCGCTAATGCACAAAAACGACTCGAAACAGTCATTAAAACCAGACAAGAAACAGATGAGAAGGTTACGAAAGCGTCTAGAGGTTGGGCTCAGTTAATTGCAAGAATTTATGAGGTAGATCCATTAACATGCGCAAGCTGCGGTAAGAAAATAAAGATCATCATCTTTGTAACACATCCGGAACATATAAGGCGTATCCTGAGAGGCATTGGCTGGCCAATAACAATCCCAGAATTTGACCAGCCTCCAGAAGAGCACTGTGACGACATCTGTCACTTGCATCCAAGCACAGCGGATGGAGGTATAGGAAAAACAAACCCCCAACCTGATTTCTCCCAGGGGGAAATCAGGTTGGGGGGGCTCAATTTCCAGTACCTCGACCCTTTGAGGTCTTGATTCGAGATATGATATTTTTATTTGCAGGAACTACTATCCGAACCACATGAAATTGAAAGATTGGCTTTTGCGTATTTTGATTTATGAGCATAATGGTATGGAGTTCCCTTAATTACAGGAGCCTTATTTTTCCATCTAATACGATAATTATCTTTTTGTCTATCTCCATTGCAATAAGCTATGTTTCCTAACCAAACAGATTTTGTTCTTTTAGGAGATGTATCTTCAAATCCTGAAACGATACAAGAACTTACTGTATTATTCTCAATCAATCCACGTTTTACGTATCCTGGCCTATAAACGATAAGATAATATGTAGATCCATTTACTAAAGGAACAATATCTGGACCACCGTTCGAATTGTAAACAATTTTATCTCCAGGTTGCCAGCCCATTTTGTTCAAATCTGAAAGAGTGCAGAGGAAGCTAAAATTTCTTTGTGTTTCTGAGCTAGTAATAGAAACACTATTTCCTCGAGTAACATTGGTAAAAATAGCTCCAGCCGCAGTAAATGAATTGTTTGTAATGGTCAAAACGATAGTGGGGTCATTAGTAAGTGCAGAAATCAGAGCCTGACCATCATCATAACTAATAGACGCGTTGTATTGATTAGAACCTCCGGTAAATGTAGCTGGAGGATTGTTTGAATTAATAAGGATGGTCGCCACATCGCCACCAGCTTCTGCATTGTTGACTAATGCAACAGATCCGCAAAATCCTCTTATAAACTGAACAATGCCGATCTTGCCGTTGACGTTAGTCGCAGGTCCAGAGCACGCATTTAAAGGATTAGCTAAACCGCCAACTGCAGTGATTGGTGCTGTAAGTTGAGGAGTAGCTATAGTAGGCGTAAGTAAAAACGGTCCAAGGCCTGGCTTGTTTGTTGCTAAATAATCTCCGTAAATAGTAATAAATTTGGGAGGAAGATCAAGAGCATCTTGCTTAGTTTCCGCTAATTGGAAGCATGTTTCCAATCCTGAAATTATACTATTTGCTGGACCAGGAAGGATATCGTTTGTACCAGTAAACAAGATGCCTCTATCGCAATCCATCACTTGATTATCGCTGACGATAACATTTTCTATAGATTCTACAATAATACCCGCAGATTTGGGGATAACCTTCTGAGGATCATTATCTAAAACTCCATGAACATCACTAATCGTACAATTTTTGATAAAAGTATTAAATCGTTTTGCTGGGGGACCTTGAATTCCGGGAAATCCTGGAAATTCATAAAATCCTTCGGGAAAGATTCGATTAAGATCTCCAACACCCGCAACATTTACGGACAAGGGAGCTTGTTCATAAAAATCTGAATTGACTGATCCAAAAATTTTTTGAACAACACAATTCTCAACCAAGGTGTTGTAATGGACTACTTGTTCTCCATAAGCATTAAGAAGATTTCCTCCTCCAGTTCTAATAGCAACTGTGCTCGAACCACCTACATTACTAAAATTGGAAATAATGCAATCTCTAATAACAATGTCGTTATCGTTACCAATAGAAGAAGGAATATCCGTAGCTTCGGATGTTAAATAAAATCCCCACATATCGACTGCATTATAACTATTTCCGTTGGATTTGAGATCTCTGCATTCACAATTTTCTAGGGTAATTTGGGAAACATTTTGAAGAATCATTCCTCCCAAAGATAATGCTTGTTGAGTAGGATTGTCTTCAAAACTAGATCCATTAAATTGACAATTGATGAATTTGTAATTGCGACCATCAAATTCTAGATTTGGAGCACCTGACCCGTGAGCTCCATATACTTGCACGGCATCTGATCCTCCTCGATTATTGTTGAATTGGCAATTCTCAAAAACTACATTACGATTTATAGAAATATTACTGTTCACAATGAAAGCAGCAACTCCATATCCATTATTAAATTGGCAATCTTGGAAATAGGAGTTTTGAGAAGATTCGTGATCCAATCCACCAACTTGCTGGATAGCCGGATCTTCTGCTCTAGTATCGTTTCCTTGACAATTAATCATCTTTAAGTTCACTCCGTATACCACAAATCCAAAAGCGCCAGAATCGGCAATACCTTCTTGAAAAGGAACGATAGAATTGTTGGCTTGACAATTTCTTATGACTACGTTGTCATACCACTGAACTAATATACCAGCGCATCCGTTTACACCTCCTACTGATTCGTTGGCATTTACATTTTCGATAATGACATTACGAAAAACGGTAACCTCAGGGATGATGAAATTTGACGCTGTAGGGTAAACACTAGCTGGTAAATTTCCAAATAAAGAAAGTCCAGGAACTCCAGAATCTTCAGCATCAAATCCTGGAATACCATTTCTTAGAAGATTCAAATTGTAAAAATGCAAATCTGAATAAATTACGTCTAAGGTGTCGCTGTAAGCTAGAATTGCAGACCCGGTAAAATTAGTAATAGTTCCATTTTCGATAGTAATATTGTTGTTTCCAACTCCAGATCCGAAATATGTTATTCCTATCCAAATGCCATAAGTCAAGATGGCAGAATTCTGTTGGAACAAAGTATGTTCACAAAGATCTATGGTAACGTTATCTACTCCAGGTAAGATTAAAATAGCTGGGGTGTAAGGGTCGGATCCGTTAAAATAAATGTCAGATTCGAAACTGTACTTGCCCGGAGAACTAATGAAATAAATCTGATCTGCATTTGGACCGAAATCTGCTTGGGTAATAACTATAGATTCGCAACATTCTGATACTTCTGGTTGAATTTTATTTTTTTGAAGATAAGTGTTGATCTTAGGAGAAATAGTTCGGTCTACATTGTTTAAAGTTCTGGGGCCAACAAGTCTATTCAAAGGTCGCTTCCTAGAAGCGTTTGTATTGAATCTTTTCGGTTCAAAGCGCTTTGGCTGAAAAGGCTTTCTTGAATGGCGCTTTCTCTGGTTTTCCTTTTTGTGGTTATACTCTTGCGCCCTATTTGCTTTCTTTGAGCCAATATGCGCGCTTATTGTAGAAAAACTCGTCAAAAATATCGTTATGAGTAAAACAAAGTACTTCACGCGTGTTACGTTCATAAATTTTCCTCTATCATTTTAGGGTTTATCACTTAAAGATTTTTTGTTCATTCATAGCAGTATATGTGTTTTTGTACAATACTTATGATTGCGCGTAAAACACCACTCCCATCTATCGATATGACTTTTGTGCTCCTGGTGGGTTATGGAGGCATAATCGACTATATCAATTAGACCTCAAGACGAAGACGGGGTCAAAGACGGGGTTCTCTAATTGCGCATTAAAGTTGCAAGATGTTTTTCCTCTTTTTCTAGAACTTTGATCAGTTCATCATGGTGACATTTTCAGGGTTCTCTTCGGGATCTTATTGGAAAATTTTCACGAAGATCGCACAGGAGCACTCAAGCGCCTAAGCACCACGCGGCCTGATCAATACCGCGCCTTTATGGAGCTAAAGGGATAGCTTTATCGGTAAAACGAGTACTGCGGAGTCGCAAGAAAAAATCGCCATCGACATAGGCCAACCCTCAGTCATCTACAACCACACCTGGTTTGGCGGCATTTCCTACCGCAACGACGAGCCCGACCTTGTAGTAATCGTCTACCAACGCTATAGCGGCTACGGCCGCGAACGGGCCCTCCTAGCCGCCCAAGTCATCAAAAAATGGCACTAAATCTCAAAAGTCACGTAAAATCTTTATTCTCAAAAAGCACACCTTTTTTCATATTCATTATTTTCTTAATGAGATAATGCATGACGGCACTCAGTTGCCCCAAATAAACGCTCGCTGTATATCGTCTCCGAAAACCAGAAAAGACAGCTCTTTTCCAGGTTATCAAAAAGAACTATCTCCCTTGGCGTGAAAATCGCGAAAATCCTGTTCCCTACATTCTCGCTCCTTGCTCCCAAAGTCCTTGACATAATTATGTGCGTAAGTTGATTAATTAAATTGGTAACAGGTTGATTGCGTGCACCTTCATAACCATCTTGAGGCCTAGAAGAAAGGGGAAGGGAATGTGGTTCCATGAAGTTCTCCTAATTAATATAGTTCACGAGGCTGCTACCTCACAGGCTCTCGCACTTCTCCCTCTCTTGCCATGAGGCTGCCGTAGCGGTGGTAGTCGTGGCCAGCACATTCAGCAAACTATGGATCTTCTTGCAGTCTGCGGTTTGCTGGATTTTGCTGTTGCTGACCGATAGGTAGGCTTATATCTACATTTTCAGGGGAATATCCGGTCATTATGCCAAGCTCAAATTCCGTAGCTCCTCCGGCTGACATCCCGTCTCCAACACCGCTTCCACCTGCTGCTATAGCTCCAAGCACGACTAGCATTATTTCGATAAGCACATGGTTTAAATTCTAATTCAAGAGTGTTGGAGAAGTTCGTGAAGCATGACTTGCCAGACTCCTTTAAATTCCTTGCCGGGGCGTGATTTTGTGAGGATCTTAGGCAATGTTCATGTATTTAGACATTTTCATATGAATGTTTCATGAAACGATTCAGTTTATAACAATCTGTTTCTTGCCTTGTTTGGCGATCGTGTCGAGCAGCTTTTGTGCACTGCCTCATGATATACAGATATTTTTGTAACGTACTTGTAACAATTACATGAATTATCGGTTGTTAGCTTCTTTAATAAAGGCGGTTAAAAGTCTAGAGCCAATTTCTTCGACCATCATGTCGAGGGTTCCTTTATTTCCGCCCACAATGAAAAGTGTGTGGTCATCCCGTTCGTTGCCTAGCAGTATCTTTCTTGCTATTACACTGGGGAGTTTTTGGTGATCTTCTCCGAACGCGGGGTCGGTATCAGCTATTACCTTGGTTGTCGAATTAAACTGCAGCTGGTTAATCGGGGCGCCGTGATGGGCAGTAGGGTGTAGGTCAACAGGGGTAAAAGAGAGGCGTACTACTTCTGCTTTACGAGCAAGTCTTGTGTGGTGATTTGGATCAAAGTCCCCGGGGCCAGAAAAGTAATGATCAGTTTCTGCTTGATAGATGTGAACTATTCGCTTTTCATCTTGAGGGGCGCTTTCAACAAAGCTGCAAAGTGCTTGTTCAGGATCTGCGCTCCATTCAGTCCAGCGTGTAAGAAATGATAAGATGGTTCGAGGAATGCACGAGTAGAGTTTTTTGCCTACTTTTTCTATCGATGTAATGCCTCTATCTATAAGTATTGTTTGCGGAATGATGGTTCTATCCTTGTGCTCTGATAAAAAGCTGTCAAGGCCATGCCACACGCAATTACCAAGAGAGTGTGACATGATAGAGTCAACCTTGATGCCCTGCTTGTGTAGTGCTGCAAGCACATCCAAGGGGCCTCTACTTAGTTGTGTAATGGTTTGAGGGTCCCAGGTGTTTCCATAAAAAGAAAAAAGAAAGACTCGTAGTGATTTTCCCTTAATCGGCTGTGTAGTCTCAAATAGGCGAACGATAAAAGATCTTGTGGAGTTATCTACAGGGTCTTCAAGTACAACCTGCACGTCCCGCATCTGAAAATGGGTTCGTATCTTTTGGTAGTTCTTGGTAGTAGGTATTTGGCTATCTTGTAAAGCTTGTACTCGACGCGAAACTTCTTTGTGGGTAGATTGCAGGTAGTCATCTACATGGCCATGTAACGGCAAAAATAGAGTGTTACAAAGGAGCTTGCCAATTCTTGTCGCAAGCCACGAGGTGCCATAGAGTTTCGCTTCCGGCGGCAAAACCGGTATAAAACTGCCTCTGATTGTATCGGGAATAATACTCACGCTCATAAATCCTATTTTTTTTGCGAAATGATACTCGTGTCGCGGCTTTTATTGACACCGTAATATTTACGGTGGGGTCTATAGTAGCTCCTGAAGCATGACTTGCCAGATTTCTTGACGGAAGGTTTCTTCGCTTGAGAGCATGCGCTTTAGGTGATTGATTTCGGGTGTGACTGTGAGGGTATTGTCCCAAGGAAATTCAGGGTGGGGACCGCAAAGGACGGCTTTTCCTTTATTGACTTGGCAGGAGACAATAGCGTTTCCTTGATAAGGGCGCTTATAGCGAGCGAGCACTTTGATGCCTCTTTCCTCTTCTACAGTATTGAATGAGCAGCCTCCTAGATAGTAGCAAAGGCCGCTTTTGGCAAGTAGCTTTATACGTACGGCAAGTGCTGATTTTGGTGAGAGGTGATGAGCTGTAGTTGTAAGTGGGCCAGAAGCTACTCCGGGAAAAAAACCTAAAGAGCGCTCTTTGATGATATCCTCCCTATCTTGTTGCTGAAAGATACTGTATGCTGCAGCAAAGTAGGCCCCAGCGCATATGCCAAGGTATTTTCCTCCGTTGGTCACATACTGCCTGATTTTTCGTATGCCTTCTTGGCCAAGAGATGTATCCCATTCTGAACAGCTGCCGCCGCCCATGATAAGAGCTACGGTTTTAGCCTCCCAATCTTTTTGCAAAAGCTGGCCTGCTGTTATTGTCTTTAATTTGTAGGGTAAGTCTTTGAGCTGATTTTTTATCGCGATAATGCTTGTTTGATGAGTGCCGGCATCGCAGTAGATGCGTATTGTTTCTCTTGCTTCGCGCATTCGTTTTAATGCTGATGTCATATAGAGCCTCCAATGTAAAGTGCATGATAATACCGTGCAATTTTTTGCCTATTCAACTGCATCTATTTATTTAGAAAACTAAAAAGTAGGTGACACAAATTAAAAAAAGGGTAGAAAATAGGGATTCATTTCTTGGTGTATTACCTAGAAAGTAGTTTATGTAGATGTGGTAGAGGATCGATTTTTTTATGCTTGAAGCGCTATTTGGAAATAAGAATATACAGAACATCCTGCTTTTTCTGATCGTCAATGGTAAATGCTATGGATCACGGCTTAAAGCGGCGCTTGGGGCGCCCTTAACACCCATCCAAAAGGCTTTAGAGCGCCTTGAGAAGGGCGAAATTTTGGTAAGTTACTATGAAGGTAAAACAAGGGTGTACCAATTTAACCCTTCATATCCCTTGCTGCAAGAGCTTGAGCTTATGTTAAAGAAGGCCTATTCGCTTTTGTCGCCACACGAAAAAAAGCGCTTTAGCTATGCTGTGGGAGATAAATCCTATCAGGAACATCTCCAAGAGGCAAAGGTGCTCATGCTGATATGGAAGCGCCTGCAGGATGTACGTCAGCTTGCTTTTCATGCGAGAACAAAATCGCAAGATGGAGGGGGCTGGAATGGGCAAGGTAAGGGCGAAGTTAGCGTCCAGCAAGATGGAGATCATGTGCTACACTACTACGAAAAGGGCTCATGGAAAAATATGCATGGCCAAGAAATCGACTTTACAAATGCCTAGCGCTGGACATTAGATAAACAGACAAAGGTTATTTCTTTAGAGCATATTCGTAGAGGCGTAAATCACCCTGTATTTCTTTTTCATCTAGCACCGGATGGCCCGCAGTCTTTAGCTTCAATAGACTCATACCTTTGTGCAGAGGATTCGTACTTTGGCAAGGTGGTTTTGGATCCAGAGACACTGCGCCTTAAATGGCGCGTGCTTGGCCCTAAAAAGAACGAAGAGATGGAAGTGTACTACAGCTAGACAAGTGTGGGGTCAGACCACAATGGTGTCAACTTAAGGTCATTTCTTGATCTCGATCTTGATCTTAATCTTGATCTTGTCCTTATTCTTCAAGCAGTCTGCGAGAGAAGAAAAAAAAGATTAAGATCAAGATCAAGATCGAGATTAAGAGAAAATTTCTTAAGTTGACACCATTGGGTCAGACCCCGAGCACGACTCGCTTAAAGTGGGTTTTTGCTCCAGATAATGTAATCACTATCATTTACAATGGCACTTACTGGGCAGCCTCCAGAAATTTCGTTTAGGTTACCAGTTCTTAAGTTGTAGCTGAGTACAGCGTTATCGCTAGAGCGAACAAGAGAAAAAATTTGATCTCCAACTTCCCAAGATTCGGGATTTGATTGGCCAATTGTACGCCGAACGTGAGCATAACACCCATCGCTTGTCCAGTAATCCCAATAATCGTAGCAATCGTCATAAAGCACTTTTAAAACACGAAATATACGTTTGTGGTCATTCTCATCTGGCGTCCATCTACTCGTAATCTGTTCGCCACAAGAAGTAAACTTCTGACCTGTGCTCAGGTTAGTAAAGATAAAATTTGCTTTTCCAGGGATATCCTGAATGCTCACTTCTTCTGTAATTTCAACCAGATCACCCGGCTTAAATTCGCGAGAAAAAACACCCAGCACATGAAGATCTACAGAGAGCTTATGGTAATTATCCAGCTCAATGTCCACACTTCTTTTAATGACTTTATTTTTAAATTTAGCTGCAGTAACAGTAAAGGTTTCCCCAGCATTTAATGTTACAGTAAATAGTAATAAGGCAAAATAGTATCTAAGTATAATATCCCTCTTAATTAGCAACGAACGCCTCTATACTACCCTACACAGCAACAAAAATTCAAGGTGCTTTTGCTCGGGGTCAGACCCCAAGTGCCGTTACAGCTAGACGCGCCGTTTGTAGTAAAGTATGTACGAATCTCGTGATGTGTGATCTCGTACATCTTCAAACTTTGGGTCAACACTCGGGCCGCTAAGATCACAGTATTTGATGATCTTTCGATCGGCACCATACCTCATGTAGTTGACGTAATGGCCGCGATGAAGCGTGGTACCTGTGTGCACGGTTACTGCGACAAGGTCGTAGGTGACGGTTGTGTCGCTTGGAGTTCCGGGCTCACCCATAACATGAAAGGAAAGCTCTAGGCTTGGCTCAATAACGTCGCGTCGTTTTACTGCTGCGGCATGTTCAAGGTCAAATCTTGCGAGCGTACATATAACAACTTCCGGGGCATCTTCTACTGAGGGTAGAACGTACTGGTCACTTGTGTATACAGCTACTTCTTGCGTGGCAGGCTTATCGCTATTGGTAGTTTGTTTTACCGTCCGCTGTAGTATCTCTGTCGATCTGTGGCTTTTTGTTGCAAGGTCAGAAAATGTGACTCCTTCTTCTTTAGCGGTTGGTAGTCGTATCGTAAGAAGGCACGATGGTTCCGCTGCATAGTGGGGAGCTAGCTGCTCTTTATAGTTATAAAGGTCTGGGTCTACAAGGGGTACATCAGGATTGGGGCGAGTAAAAAGTCGAGAGACAAAAAATATACCCTTGCCATAGTCCATAAGTAGGAGGTGATCAAGCACGCAGCTTAAAAATTGGTAAGCGTCTTCTTGCGCAACGGGGTCAGTCTCGGAAAAGTGAAAGGGAAAGGCCTTTCGCATTGATCTTCTAAACTCGTTTACAGTACATGCTGAAATAATTTCTGTAGTTTCTGACCTAAGTTGAGTAAAAATTCTGATAAAACTTTCTCGAGCAGCTTGTATTTCTTCTGTCGGAGCTATCTTTTTATCAAATTTTTTTATACATTCCATTACTTTGTCTGGCATTACAAAGGCAAGTGCCCAGAGTGTTGTAGAGATGTAGCAGGTATCTTTGCCATTATACATGTCGTTTGGAAGTCCAACATTACTTGGCCTTGTAAAGCGTACAGGTTGTTTATAGCATGGTATGATAGTAGGTTTGCTTTTTGGTACAACTACAACGTCAGTCATTTGGCTTTTTACATATTCTTCAAGCCTTGTAATGACCGGATGGAGCGCTTCAGGAAGTTCCGATAACCATGGTGCAGCCTGCTCAAGAAAGCTTTTTTTGGTGTCAAATTCGTCGACAAAGGCTGTCACAATAGATACAAAGAGTGTCCAGTTAAAGCTGACCTCTTGAGGTAGTGATTGGAGTGCTGGTTCTAGGGCGGCAAGGGTTTCAGCCTCGTCTACTCTAAATAAAAATTCTATGTTTGATGAAAGGTTTTCGGGATTTACAAGTTCAAGTAAGCTATCAGCTGAGCGTTTAATAAATGATTTGTATAAAACATTGATGCTTTTTTCTGTGAACAACACAGCTTCCTCTACGGATTTTCCTTTCATTCCCTTGGGGTGTAGTACAGCAAATATATCGTCTACACCAAGAAATTTTTTTAGCTCTTCAAACCCATTATCAGTCATTTCTGCATTGGCTAGATCTCCTATCATAAGCACATGGATCCATTGAAGAACGGCTATCATATGTCTGATTTCTTCTTCGGAAAAGTAGTGTTTTAAAATGATTGAGTCGGTTAGCTCGTGTTTTCGTAAAAGCTCTACAGGAAGGCTATCTCCTAATATGGGTAGACTGATTATATCTATAAATTGTTCATATAAATCACGTGTTGAATTTGTTCCGTTAGTATCAAGTCGAACATATTTACAAACAGGTCCCATAATATCACTTTTTTCCAAAGAGTATAAATTGTTTCAACTTAAGAGTCTATGAAAAAAAAGGTGGTTAGTGTACAAGAAGAAATTACTATGAAAAATGAACATATATCTTACAAGCTAGCAGATACAACCATGCAGGGTGAATTTTTTTATCAAGAGGATAAAAAAGAAAAGCGCCCATGTATTTTAGTTGCCCACGCCTGGATGGGACAAGATGACTTTGCCCGAAATAAAGCAAAAAGTTTAGTAGAGCAAGGCTATATAGGCTTTGCGATAGATATTTACGGCAATAAAACACATGTTGATACACCGGAAGAGGCCCAAAAGTTAATGCTGCCACTATTTTATGATCGCGCGCTTTTACAAGAGCGGTTACAGGCAGCATATAATGCAGCAAAAAGACATCCACTCGTTGACAGTGCAAAAATTGGAGGCATTGGGTTTTGTTTTGGGGGGCTTAGCATTATCGAGCTTTTTAGAAGTGGGGTTCCCTTGCAGGGTGCTGTGAGCTTTCATGCTATTCTTGGAGATGAAATGGCGGGCAAAAAAGCAAAGACGGTTCCTATTCATCCTGGCATCAAGGGCTCACTTATGATGCTGCATGGCTATGATGATCCTCTTGTAACGTCGCACGATATCGATAGGATGCAAAAAGAGCTTACTAAGGCAAATGTAGATTGGCAGATGCATATCTACGGGCATACCTCACATGCCTTTACTGTGCCTCAGGCAAATAACAAAGCTATGGGCCTAATCTATAATCAACTGAGCGAAAAGCGCTCTTGGATCAGCATGATGAACTTTTTTGAAGAGGTGTTTTCTCGATGAAGCGCTATAACCCACTGACGCCAGAAGAAGAACGCGTAATTGTCAACAAAGGCACAGAGCGGCCAGGAAGCGGGGAGTATGAAGAAGAAACTCGGCCGGGCGTCTATGTATGTCGCCGTTGTGATGCACCGCTCTATCTATCTGGAGATAAATTTGATTCTGGCTGCGGCTGGCCAAGCTTTGATGATGAGCTACCGGGGCAAGTTGAAAGACGCCCTGATGCCGATGGTAGACGTGTGGAAATTCTCTGTAAAACCTGTGGAGGGCATTTAGGACATGTCTTTCAGGGTGAAAAGTTGACGAAAAAAAATGTGCGCCACTGCGTAAATTCTCTTTCTATGCGCTTTATTCCGGCACTTACATCTGATGGCTATATGAGGGCGATCTATGCTGCCGGCTGCTTTTGGGGAGTAGAGCACCTTATGAAAACTTTTCCAGGAGTAATAAGAACCCGCGTTGGCTATATTGGAGGGCGCGTTGCAAATCCTACGTACGAAGAAGTGTGCAGCCACACGACAGGTCATGCTGAAGCTATTGAAGTTGTGTTTGACCAAGAAAAAACAAGCTACGAAACTTTAACTAAGTTCTTTTTTGAGATTCATGATCCATCACAAGTCAACCGTCAAGGACCAGATATTGGCGACCAGTACCGCTCAAGTATATTCTACCTTTCAGATACACAAAAAAGGATCGCTGAGGGTCTTATCAAGCTGCTTGAAAGCAAGGGCATGAAGGTAGCAACAGAAGTTGTACCTGCCGGACCATTCTATCCTGCCGAAGAATACCACCAAAAATACTATGAAAAAACTCATAAGGAGCCGTATTGTCACATACGTACTATGCGTTTTTAATAGAGGTTTTGTATGTGGCGTGCGCTTTTTTTGTGTCTTTTGTTTGCTCCTGCTTTTTTATCTAGTTCACTTGCTGTACTTGAGAAAAAAATTCAGCGTGATTTAGAGCTTATGAACCTGCCGGCACCTTCCTGGCGGCCACTAGATAGCGAAATGTGCGAGGTGGCAATTATCGGCGCTGGTCAATCAGGTATTGCTATTGCACACGCTTTAGAGCTTGAAGGCATCTACAATGTCATGGTCTTTGATAGCGCGAAAAGCGGCGAAGAGGGCCCTTGGCTTACTACAGCCCGCATGAGGACACTTCGCTCAGGAAAAAGGTTACGAGGACCTGCACACATTCCTCACCTTACCTTTCAGGCATGGTGTGAAGAAAAATATGGCTCTGAAGCATGGGAAAAGGTAGGTAAAATCCCTACAGGTGCTTGGGGAAAGTATATCAAGTGGCTAAAAACGGTACTTAACATCAACGTAAATAGCGGCTGGAAGTTAGAAAAAATTCTGCCAAATCCTGACAACTCGCTAACGCTTGTTTTTGATAATAACAAAAAGATAGTGTGCCGAAAAGTTGTTCTGGCGACTGGTAGAATGGGTTTTGGTGGGGCAAATATACCACCTTATGTAAAGAATTTGCCAAGAGCGTACTGGGCCCATACTAGCGATAGAATTGACCCCACACTCTTTCAGAATAAGCATGTAACAGTAGTTGGCGTTGGAGCATCTGGCTTTGATGCGGCAGCTACAGCGTTAGAAAATGGCGCTTCTCATGTAGATATGATTATGAGAAGAAGTGTATTGCCTACAGTGCATCATGCATCCTTTTTTGCCTATCAGGGTTTTTTGCGTGGCTTTTATTTTTTAAGTGATCAAGAACGCTATGACTTTACTTCTAGAGTGCTAGATGCCGGCATTCCACCTCCACCAGAATCGCTAGATCGCCTTGATCCCTATTCTACGTTTACGCTCGTAGCTTCAACGGAAATTAAGGGGTTATCTGAAGTCGGTAGTCGCGTAGCAATAGATACAAACTACGGTAGGCGCTATACGGACTATATCGTGTTTGCAACGGGCTATAAGGCAGATGGCAAAGCGCTATCAGAACTATCTGGCTTTTTTGATAAGATTCTTTTGTGGAAAGATCGTATGCCACTAGCTTCTGCTAAATATGGAGGCTTTGCCTACCTCGGGCCTCACTTTGAATTTTTGGAAAAAACTCCCGGCACATGCCCATTTCTTGCCAATATCCACTGCTTTAACTATGGGGGCTTTTTAAGCCACGGTCGCATTTCAGGCGATATCGATGGATTGCCCATTGGCATCAGCCGCCTCGTAGAGGGCATTAGCGTGGACCTCTTCCTCCAAGACACTTGCCGTAACGGTGAGCCCACGCCAAACGAATGCCCAGGCACTTGCCAAATAGGGCTTTGTAGCCCTTATGCGCTCGATTCAGAGTAGAGATCTGTATTGAAACACAAGAGACATAGAGAGATACTACAGAGGCGCTCTATGCGGTTTGCAAAGGTTTGCCCGGAACCGCTTGAAATCATCGCGAAGCGTCTCTCGGGTCTCTGTACCTCTGTGTTTCAATTTTAGATCACGCACCATCAGATCAACTCCCTTGTGTTTCTTTTAGTGCATGAGGCTAAACATTTTGTGGGCTAGCATTTGGGCATACTCTTCTAGGCTTGTGATGCCTCTATGTGCGGGTTTTAGCTCTTCTGTCGGGACTATAAGGCCTGAGTTAAAGCCTTCGTACATTTCGATCATCATATCGACAGTTTCTTTAGCCATGCCTGTAGATAGCATCCAGTTTTTTACTTTATCCATAGAAATCTGCTCGTACTTAAGGCCAGGATGGTCAAATGCCCAGGAAAATACCTCTGCAACATGGTCCATCGTCACATCTTTTGGGCCGGCAAATTCAAAAACCATATGGCCAAGTGGGGCAGTGCTGTCTAAAAAGTCGGCAGCTTTCCAGGCGATGTCTCGCGTTGCTACCATGGCTATTGGGACAGTAGGATCAAGCGGGCCAAAGATTTTGCCCTGATCTTTAATCGTGACAATGCTTTGATCGAGGTTTTCCATGAAAAAGTCAGGTCTTAAGTGTATAAGGACATCAAGGTTTTTGATGGTATTGAGCTTTTCTTCCAGGTAATGTAGGCCAAGAATAGGGCCGGTGCCCTCATCGAGGTCAGCTCCAATGCTGCTGAGGTTTACAACGCGCTTTACGCCAGATTCTCTGATTGCCCATACAATAGCGTCGCCTACTATAGTTTGGAAGGAAGAATAGCTTTTTTCTGAGGCAGCAGGTGGAATCATGGTAAAGACGGCGTATGCATCCCTAAAGGCATCTCTTAAAGCGGTAGAATCGTTAAAATCAATAGAAAGGGTCTCAGCGCCTTTTTGCTCTAGGTGGTGTAGTTTCTCCTCGCTACGGCCTATTGCACGCACAATATGGCCTCTTTTTAGGAGCTCCTCTACGACGGCATGGCCAATATGGCCTGTTGCCCCCATAACGGCAAAAATTCTCTGTTTCATACAATCACCTCCTCTTCACACCCCCATAATACCCCTAAATTCAATTAAATTAAAATATTATTTATAGACATGAAAAAGCCTTTTGCAAACTTGTTGCAAAAGGCTTTATGAGAGAAAGACTACTTAGGTTGAGCAGACTTAGGCTCTTTTCCTTTGGACTTTGCGCCATCCGCTTTTTGAGCAGCATCACTAGCTAGGCGAGCTGAAAGCTTTTGAGCTGACTGCGATTGTTTTCCACGACCCTTACCTTTTTTTGTGGCAACAGGTGGTGCGGCAACTACATCTGCTTGTTTAGCTACTGCAGGAGGTAACTCTTCTTCTCGAACATCTACTTGTACTATATTTTTACCGTCACTAGGTGGTGTATCTAAATCATCTAGAATAGGGTCACTATCTACGCTAGGTGCTGCAGGCTGCTGTTCAGCTGGCGCTGCTGGTGGCTCGTTGTTTGCAGAACCTGTATCAGCACCTTCTTGTACAGGTGGTTGTTCTGGTTGCTCTGGTTGCTCTTGCTGGATAGTAGCTGCCGGAGGTTGTTGCTGCTCTTCAGGTGTTTGTTCAGTTTCTGGAGCCGGAGCAGGTGATTGTGGCTGTTGTGGTTGTGGTTGTGGATCAACAAGTCTTGCAAGGGCGTCTTTCATCGCTTGTGGATAGAGGCTTACCGGATCTTTGATCTGAAGCGCGTTTAAGAGAGTTGTTTGCTCTGGTCTTCGGTCGATTATTTTGCCGACAAATGCATCAGCTTTTGTCGCTACTTGTGTGGCAAGAGCGGCTGCTTCTAGATATTCACTTTCGTCTTTGATGTTGTTGAGGTGAACAACGATCATTTCTTTTACATTGGTTATAACAGCTGCAGCATCTGTCTTGCAAATTAAATCTTTAATATAAGGTATTTTATCAAGATGTAAGAATTTTATTACGCGTGAGAGAACGCCACGTGTTACAACATGTCCATTTTCTCCAAAACGCTTAGTTTGGTCATCTAAATTGTACTCTTTGATTTGTATTAATGCATCGCGTACGTTCATTTTTTGCTCCTGTGAAAATTTTCGAACAGAAGAATTTTAGAATGCGACGTAATTAATTGGAAGTCAGAAATGTGTGAGCAGCCAATTTGAAAAAGCAAGGTAGGTAATTGTCGTTAAAATATCAGTAAGCATCAGCACAACTGGTCCGGCTGCCACTTTGGGATCTAACGATAGCGAATGAAGAACGACAGGGAAAAGTGACCCTAACGTTGAAGAAAAGATCATGGCAAAAAAAATGCTTGTAGTAACCGCGAGCATTGTATGAAAAGTGGTATTCCACATCCAAAAAACTGAGCCCACTAAAAGAGCTGATGTAGCACCAAGCAAAATGGCCGTTTTCCATTCAACTACTATGCGTCTAAAAAGGCGATGCCAGTGCATTTTGCCATAGTATAAAAACTGCAGGCTAAGTGACATAGATTGCATAGCAATGGACTCTCCAAGACTTAAGACAAGCGGAATAAACATAGCAAGTACGACATACTTAGAGAGTATTGGTGCAAATAAGGCGCCAACTGCAGCACATATAAGACCAGCTAGCATGTTGCATAAAAGCCATGGCATACGATAGCGATACTCAAGGCTAGTAGAGTCAAGCTTTCCAAGATGTAGCGATAGGCCAATGAGCTGATACACATCTTTACTTGTAATTGATTTAATAAGACGAGCAGGGTCTTGAGCATGGGGATGGTGTGAGGGGACTAGCTCAAAAAGTCCTTTAAGGTGCATTTTGTCATCAACAACAGGTATTGCCTGAACTCCATGTTTTTCTAGCAGCTTAAGCCCATGTTCAACTGTTTCATCTTCGTGTATATAAAGGACATTTCTATCGACCAAGTTTGAGAGCTTTGTGCTTGGGTCTGCTAGGAGGAGATCTCTTGTCGAAAGAATGCCCGTTAGCGTATAGGTATCATCAACAGAGTAAAAGTAGCGGATAATGTGCTCAATTTTACGTTTTCGCAGGATAACAAGCACCTCTTCGATCGTAAGTTCTTCGTGGAACGCAGTAGCTACTGGCACTGAAAAACTGCCGATCGAGGCTGCTAGATCTTTTGATGAAAGGCCTTTTCCGATATCTAGTCTCATAAACAATTTCCATACGCGAAATCAGCGTATGTTGCAATTTATTCTTTAGGAATGGTATGCAGAATCAATAGTAAAAATATGCCCCCATTGAGGATTACGTTATGAAAAAATTATTTGTCTTTGCCTGCTCTATCTTGGCATTTGGACTATGCTCATTTACACACAATCAACCGCAAATAGTGGCAAAAAACATGCCGAGAGTGGGTCGTAAGCAGGCTCGCAATGTATGGCTTAATACTATGAAGATGTATGCCGAGCAAGAAGACTATAGACATCTTGGCCACATCGGCAAGGCCGCAATTGAAGATGAAGTGTCATTAACGCGCATGCTTGAACTTGCTGAAGAAATAAACGTAGAGCCATTTACAAGGGCAATTAAAGCTACGCAAAACATCCGAAAAATTGCAAAAAATATTGCCATTTCAAAAAGTGAACTTTTTCGAATAGCGCTTTATATCGAAGCAGAGCTTGATCGCGATACAAAAGGCTACTTAAGCCGCCGTAAAACCGGGTTAGAGCGCACTATCGAATTTGATCCGGAATCTAACTTAGTGTTTATCCACCTGAAAAATCATGGTGTAGAAGAGCTTGGGCATGGGGTAAAAAAGGTAGTTACAAAGTCTATTTTATATGACGTTACACATCCAAAGCTCGTTGCGCGCTGCTCATCAAAGGCCAAGATGGTAAAAGAAATGAGGGCCCTAAAGCTAATCCAAGGGTCAAATGGCATTGTTAAGCTGCATGCCTGTACAGAGCGCAAGATGAAAGATGGTCAAGCCGTATATGATATGCTCTGTCACCTCTATCAGGGTGGCACGCTTTCAAAGGCATTTACAAAAAAATATCCGTTTTCGTTTAAACAAAAGCTCCATATTGCTCGAGATCTTATTGAGGGGCTAGATGCAATCCATGCAAAAGGGCTTGTACACCGCGATCTTTCAGCTCGAAATGTCTTTATAGACTATGAAAAAAGCGGCAAGCGAAAGCTACGGCATGTACGTGCTGCCATTGGGGATTTTGGAAGGTGCCGTCATATAGACAACACATCAAATGTACGCGCGCAGTTTAATAACCGCTACCTTGCCCCAGAAGCCATTATCAACGAAAAGCTAGAAGGCGAAGACTATTTTGCTACAGACCTATATGCTGTAGGCTGCATCTTGCACCGCCTCTTTTATGAAAAAAGTGGCCCATGGATAGATGTGAAAAATCTTAAAAACCCAACGCAGCCGGCGGCTGTCAAAGAGGCAAAGCTTGCCTATGACCTAAAGCGCTATCGCGAGATGCGCCTTGCAAAGCTTGTGTTAAAAGGTGGAACTGGCCCCAACGCCTCAACGCGCGATCGCTTTGAGCAGCTAATACTGCAGCTTTTGCACCATGAACCCACTTCTCGCGGCTCAGCAGAACAGCACGCCCGCCTTATTAATGAAATAGTAGATAACTTTGAAAGCAAGCGCTCGAGTGCATCTATACACTCAATTCAAGAGCAAACAACGACAGAAGTTGTTGCATCTAGCACTGACGAGCAAGAGGATACTACGAGCGAACTAGAATCAAGTGTTGAGCCGTCTGAGCCTCATGTCCCAACCATCCAGGAGCTTTTGCAGGGAAGAAGTTAATAACCATAATCTTGATCTTGAGAGCTTTTTGCAAAACTAGAGCGATACGTTTGCGAGTGAGGCCGAAGGCCTCTTTGGAGTGCGGCAATTCTTTGCCGCTCTTAATTTTCGACCACTAACCCTGACTTAGATACTCTCCAAGGTCTAAAAAGGGCTGAATCACTTTAGGCAAGAGCTTCAGAAGTTAAGGTTTATTTTAACGCTTTGGAGTCCATCAATAATACACTATGTGGTCGAAAATTAAGAGCGGTAAAAAAATTACCGCACTCGTGTGACCGGTATG
>CAZEQY010000027.1:0-24493 GCA_964514655.1 uncultured bacterium | reverse complement strand
AGGCCGACAAACGGTCTGTCGCGTCAGATGGGCAACGGCCACTGCTGAGGATCTTGAGTCTGTACCCACGTTCGGGCGGTAACGCGGTGCTATACCTGCGGCAACTGCGGCACGGTTGTCTCTCGTTCCTGATCAGCGTCGCCAAAGCCCATCGCCAATCCATTCGGTTACCAAGGTAGGCGAGGTGAACGCTATCCAGCTTGTTCTCAAACGTCATCAACATGGTCTCCATTTCGCACCCCATGGTGAGCACCGAGATGCTGAGGGCGTTGGGACTGCCGGATGATCACAGCTCTCCTTTCCTCCGGTCCATTCACCAGAAGAGGTCGTTGACGTGCTCTGTATGCACAGGTTAAACCTCGCGCCCTTTTGCTTTGTCCTCAATAGAATAATGCTTACCCGCCTCGGCGCACTCACGGTTACCGCCGCCTTCTTCATCCCTGCCTCAACGCTCTTCGCTGCTTCGAACGCCCCAGGCTTCAAAGCTTGCCCCCAGTTTTTTCCCGGTGCGATGCCCAAGGTGCCTAATGCCGGCCAACTTTTCGCTCGGGAACTCTGCTTCGATGCTTTTGCAGTTCTTCACTCAGGACTGAGAAAGACTCCTATCTATACGGTAGAGAAGCTCACCGCGGAGCAGCTTCAGGATGCGAAGGACGAGGTTCGTACCAACAGATTCTTCGTGGACTCTCGCCTCCCGTCAGTTGAGCGGGCCACCTTGGATGACTACAAGGGATCCGGCTTTGACCGCGGTCACATGGCACCTGCAGGTGACATGCCCACTGCGCAAGCGATGGCTCAATCGTTTTCGCTCGCAAACATGATCCCGCAAGCGCCAGAAAACAACCGAGGGGTCTGGGCAAAGGCCGTTGAGAAGGCGACACGCCAGTACGTCATGCGGGCCGGTGGTCCCGTTTATGTGTTCACGGGGCCATACTTTGGACAGGAACCCCAGAAGATCGGAGTCAGCCACGTTTGGGTTCCGACGTACATTTATAAGTTGGTGTACGACCCGCAGGTCAATCGTGCTTGGGCTTATTGGATCGAGAATCGAGATGACGCTCGTGGTAGCAAGCCGATTTCGTACGAGGAGCTCGTGAGACGCACGGGGATCGAATTACTGCCTGGCGCACATCCCAAGAGCTAAGCCGGTCAAGAATTTCATCAGGATGGTGACCAAATCTGGTGTGAGATCTGAGGCCGGACGGCCTCGAACTGTGCCAGCCAACGACGGACTGCTCTTTCGCCCAGGTTCAGATCACGACTACTCGGACTAGATGATCAAGAGCAACCGATATCTGCACCAACTAATTCATACTTTTTGATAGTTCTGCAAACACCACCTAGCACATCGCTAACAGGGGGTTGCCGACTTACAGTCCGACAACGAACAGCATAGTAATGGCGGACGAATAGGCCGAGAGGCACGAGATGGCTTATGCGAACACTCCAGCCTGCGCCTGTACTATCAGGTTGGAGACAAGCTCTTGCCCCGTTAATGTGCTCATGTAATCCGCGGGTTTTCCTCCGCCCAAAGCAGGAACAGGCAGCTCAAGCCACTCGCCCAACCATCTGGCCACATCAAAGTCCTTCGGGTCACCTGATCGCTCCAACATGTCCGCAACCTGACCGATCAGACGTGCCAGTCCTATTACACGCTCGGATTGGTCGGTCGAGAGCCGCGCGTCTTTACGGATCTTCCGTCGAACTGATGTCCGAGGAAGATTAAGGAGGTCTGACACGTAATCTCGAGAAACACACATGGCATCTTCTAGGTCGTCGACTCGGCGAGCTGGCACACCTTGGCGGATGAACTCCACGCGCTCGGCTATCGAAGCCTGATAAAGGCTGTTTGCGAACAGTGAAACGTTAGCCTCGTTAGAAATCCGATCGGAAGTTTGCGTCTCAGCGGCTTCGCTGCTGAGTATTTCGGTCGCTCGATGGTTCACCATGGTGAATCGCCTAGCCGCTGATCTCGAAGCCTCGCCTGGATATAACGAGGAATTTCTGGAGCCTTCACAGATCATCTCCGCCAATGTGCAATGAGGCACAATGCTCACACGATTGAAATCAGATGTCACCAGTAAGCTCAGGTGTCATCTCTGAACAAACTAAACTGGTTTTGAGAAGGTTGATGATGGATCTGAAATCGCTGTCGCTCGTTGAACTGCGCCGCCTTGCTGGACGTATCGAAAAGGAAATCACCAAGAAAGAACTTGGGGACAAGAAGGACCTGCTGAGCCGCCTACGGAAGATGGCTGAAGAGCAGGGGTTTGATTTCAACGATCTGGTGGGTGTGAGCACACCCAAGGCCGTTGAGGCATTAAAGCCAGTAAAACTCAAGGGAGATCGGAAGCAAGCAAAGAACGCCAAGAAAACTGGGGGAGTACTCAAGTTCCGTCATCCGGATGATCCGTCGATCGCCTGGACTGGACACGGACGCAAGCCGAACTGGGTGATCCAATGGCTGAGCGATGGCAAATCGCTTGATGCGCTCAGAATCGGACAGAATTCAAGCTCTGTAAAAACTGTTTGACTTCGAGTGGAACTCAGCCCTGCTGATCACTTGGCTAGCGAATAGGTGTAGCGATCAGGGGGACCATCTTAACTCTACCCTCTCCAACGTTCCTCAAGTACGTAGTCACTTTAGGCTCATCCCAGGCTTAAAAGACCAGCAACTCAAGAGCTTGCTTACTTGGGCTGCGATTTGTCGCCTATGGCACCCTAGCGGGGTGATTTGCATATTTCATATCCACTTCGCCCCGTTTATGTTCGTAGCGGGAGGGTCACCTGAGGCTCAAGCGCCTGCAAGACCGCGTGAGCCTTCAAAATATCTTGGTGCAGTTCGGGATGTTTCGGCGCGGATACTGTGACGACGAGCGCGTAGCGTATTGAGGGCGCTCCCGACACCGCTCCGCCCGCTTCACGAGCGTTGTAATGCACATCGAAGGCAGGCTCCCACAGGCTACTGCCCAAGTAGCCGTTGTCCGCATGAAGCACGGTTTCCCACTTCCCAAGGTCCGAACGTAACTCTTCTTCAGTCCTGAAAGCGGCTTTTGGAAAAAACGTCTTAGATGCGGCGCTTTTCTGACCGGCTGCCAGCTTCGTGCGGTGCGGCCTGAATGTGATCCCCAGCCCAGCTTTGGTGTAAGCACCGGCATCCTGAGGGTCAACTGGGCTTGCATAACAGAAGGTTGCCCGGATGCGTACCTTTCCTTCCAACTGAAACTCAGGGAGAGGGATGGGGGCGCGGAGGAACTTTCCAGCTCTCAGTTCGCCTTGGTAAATGATTCTGGCCTCGCCCTCACCGCACGTAATGAGTTGATTCATGTCGGACGGAACGCGCCCCCAACCAACCTGCCGCACATCATGATCGTCTGCGCTATCGCAACCATGAACCAGGAGGGCCTTGATCGTCAGAGGGTGGACAGGATCACCAAGGATGGCTCGGATACCCACAGCGGACCGCAGTGCCAGCGGAGCTGCAAAGCTCGTTCCGAGTGTCGCTGCCACATTCGGCTTTAGTCCAGGTGCAGCGACGTGGAAATACTCTTTCGGGGCACCACCAAATGCGACGACATCAGGCTTACGTCGTCCCGGACTCCGACCTGGTCCCATCGCGCTGTATGTCGCCTTCTTCCACTCCGAACCCGAGCGATCAGCTGCGCCAACAGACAAGGCATTAACGCTATCGGCAGGAACCTGAATCCGGTTGAACCCCAAGGCCTCATCGCGCTCTCCGTTGTTGCCGACCGCCACCGTCATCAAGGTCTCCCCGTCGCTCAAGATGCTGTCGATGACAGCAGTCCAAGCATGGACATCTTGATCCTCAACGGGTAGATCCGGCCCCAGACTCAGGTTCACAAACTGATACTGACGAGACAGCAGAACCGTCTCCACATGCCCAAGCGTCCGATACAACTCGTAAGGGTCTTCGCCGTCTACCTTGGCATCGAGCACTCGGTGGTGATCAACAGGGGCATACGGACGCGCAGCGACTTCTTCAGGTTCAATTGGACCGAAAAGGAGGGCGGAGGTGACGCCAAGACCATGTTCCAAAAATGACGGCACACCCTGCGCGTGCTCGTCAGCAAGAAAATAGCGGCGAACGTATCTGTCGAGAACATGCTCATCGGGCAACCCTCCGTCCAGCACGGCAACTTTAGGCTCCCGTGAAAGCGGCTCGGCACTTGGCAGCACGAACGGCACAGAGAGCGGCATACTCCTTGTGATGGGACGTGCTGCTCGCAAGTGCGGCATCGGTCGGATTACACGGACTAACGAAAATTGGGCCAAGAATTCGAGCCCAGCTGCCTCGCCCTCCACGGCAACAAACAGCAACCTACCGGCCTCAAACCCAAACTCCCCATTCATCAAGAACCCGCAGTCTTGGGCATAGTCTGCAAAGAGGGAGCGGACATAACCCGCATCACCTTCCGGTGGCAGGTGAAGACCGACCTCGAAGACATGTCCGAGTTCGGCGCCTTCAAGCTGAAGTCGGTCGGCGGCAGTCATAGCGGCAAAACTTTCAAGCCGCGCAAACTGCTCTCCAACCGGCATCTCGTCACTCAAGGAACGAGCAAAGGCCGGAAACCTCTGAAGGGCTGATCGCGTTCCTGCAACGAAGATTTCCGTTGTTTCGGCCTCAACGACTGCTTTCTTTGCCACCTGCCGTCGTGGTTTGATGCGGCGAGTTCGCGACCCTACTGACGTGAGCCCTACCTGATCGAAGAGTTGCTTGGGGAAAAATGACTTGGCCAAGTACGCTGGGTGCAAGACCAGTCGGGCAACAGCCAAATCGTCTGCACATGCCTTGCTCGGGAGCGCTTGAAACAACGCGTTCGCCGCTTCGATCTGAGGGACGATAACCTGTTTGGCCTCACCCAGGGTGTAAGGATGAACCTTGTTGTTGGGGGCTTTCTTGGGCGCCTCTATGGGATATGTGAGCAGCTCCGCCCGGCCAATCAGGTATCTCGTCGTCATTTACTTCAGCCCTCTCCCTTTACGTGGCGATGGTCCTGCGTGCTTGCGAATCGTATCGCGGGCAACACCCGTCATCTGGCTTATTTGAACGTGGGTATGCTGTCCCGCTTTAGCGAGTTCGATCGCCAAGCTCAAACGTTCAGCCTTACTGAGCATCTCCTGACTTTGACCGAGCACGGAGGAGATCAAGCTCTCAATGGGGGCGACATCAAGTGTGTATCCACGCCGAAGCGCGTTAATGCTTCGCTCGACGTCGGAGAGTGACTGCCCGTGTAACCCCGCTGCTAAAACATCAATCCAGGGCTGGAAGAACGCCCGGTCTTCCCCCAAAAAACGCTCAATGGCAACAGCAATCGACTTTGCGTCAGGCGCATCAAACTTCACAACTACGTCAAAACGACGCCAAAGAGCGGGGTCTACTAACTCCGGGTGATTCGTAGCAGCAAGCAAAAGGCCGCTGTCGGGCCACTGATCAACCTCCTGAAGCATAACGGTCACCAAACGCTTGAGTTCGCCGATATCCGATTCGTCGCTGCGTCGCTTTGCGATGGCATCGATTTCATCGAGCAAGAGAACCGCTGCATGTTTCTTTGCATGGTCAAGAGCCATGCGCAGATTGTTTCCCGTCTTTCCCAGCAGGCTGCTCATTACCGCGGTCAGGTCAAGAACCCAGAGCGGCTTACCGAGCGACTGCGCGATCCAGCGAGCAGACAACGTTTTTCCGACGCCAGGCGGACCGACCAAAACGGCAGACCGAGTGGGGCTGATGCCCCGTGTCGTCAGTCGCTCTGATTCCTGACGCTCGTGGATGATTGCCCGTATTGCGTCATCTACCCCGGCAGGAAGGATCGGTGCAAGCAACCCCTTCCTATCGTCGAATACACGGATCAGCGCCAAGCGGGAATCTCCATCGACAGGTAGTGGGGTCTCCTGATCTTCGCTTGCAGACGTACCGCGCCGAAGCACAGAGCTTCCTGTCGATCGGGTTTGTGTCGTCTTTAGCGACTGATCTAGGCGCAAAGCCAATTCAGGGCGACGTTGCCGGTACTTTCGAACCAGCTTCGCAAGCAGCAGTCGCGTATCTTCGTAGGAGTCCGAGGCGGCAAGTCTTGCCAGATTGGCGAGATCGTTTTCCAAATCCTTGCACTCGCCAATAACCTCAGAATTATCCACAACGCCTCCGCAAAATGAGAAAAATATTTTGGCGAATTTTATGGAGAAAAGTTTGTTTCGTCAATAAGCATCAAGACCTCAGACCACAAGACTTGGTGAATGCAAGGCGTCCAGCCCCCCTTCAGGAGATCGGCCCCTAGAGAAAATCCTCAAATAAATTCAGTATTGATGGATCTGACCCACCGCGGGCCCCACGCGTGGCTCCGCAGATACGTGACTTGCTCTTCTGGCTTGTGAAGCGCAGTCTGCGTCGACGTGCTGCTGGCATATGTCATAACCTAGGATGCGGCATCAACTCATAACGGTTCGCGACACGAACGCATGTGTGCCGGTGTGAATGAACGATGCTCTGTACCGCTCTTGGCACACGTGCACAGCAATACAGTCTGCCTCGGAGGAAGCGACTGAAGGGCATGCAGGATATCCGCTGCCGCGGCCATGAGCCGCCCTAGCTTGTCTTGCAGCGGATCACGTCATGCCCTCCGATTGCCCTCAGCGGGGAGTCTCTGCCATGTTGTCACTTTATCCATTCTGGAAGGCGGTGAGCCGTGCCTACCAAGCTGAAGCGTCCCAAGCTGATCGCCCCCACCGGGGAGAAAGCGAAAGCCGTACGCAAGTCGCTCGGACTGAATCAATCGACGTTCTGGGGACGAATCGCCACCACCCAGTCGGGCGGTTCCCGGTATGAGTCCGGCCGTGAGATTCCGGAGCCCGTGCAGTACCTTCTCCACCTCGCCTACGGGTCGGAGAAGCAGGCCAGCGCTCTGCTCGACTTCATCCGAGGCAAACCAGTTGAGCAATCTGCTAAGGATGTGACATAAGCGATGAACGAGGGCAAACCTCATGACGAGTGGACGGCGTCCGAGATGTTTGCGGCACGTCGAGCCACCGAACAGGCCGCTGCGACCCTGCTGGGTCAGATCCTCTTCGAATTCGCCCGCCTGGAGATGGCACTGGGGCTGCATCTGGTTTGGTTTGACTCCGGCAGGCAGTTGGAGAAGCTGACGAACGACTCTGTGGACCTAGCGTTTAGCGGACGACTGAAGATACTGGAGCAGCAGGTCGTCCTGACGGAACCTGCAGGGGGCGAACTCACTGCAGCCTACCGAGCGTGGATCGCGCGCGCCCACAAAACTCGAAGCAGACGCAATGCGCTTGTCCACGGCCGCTGGGGTGTCGATGCACATGGCCGCCACATGTTCAACATCCAAGGGCTTCCCACATCCCCCGACCAAGTGACTTCGATCTACACGCTGGAGGCACTGCAGTCTCTGATCGGTGAAATGAAGCTTCTACAGAATGATCTGGTGAAACTGGGACAACACCACCCCCTGGGTAAGCGCACTTAGCGCGGATCGGCTTGGGTGCTAAGCGCGATGGACGGTGGAGCCCCCAGGAAGCTCTGCGCCTCCGCCACCGATTTGCATCGCAGCCAATCGCCCCATGCATCGTCGGGCAGAATCACCACGCTCCGCTTCTCGTCCTCGGGTTTGTGAAAACGCCGGAAAACCGGATCTTTGTCGGCATTGATCGTGAGCATCGAGAACGACCAAGAGGGACGGCCGTCGTCTTTCAGGTGCCGCTCCCAGATCCCGGCTAGGCCCATGAGTTTGCCGTCTTCCCTTTCGATGCGCCAACGGACCGCCTTGCCAGTTTCGTAGCAGGGTTCAAAGATCGCATCGGCGGGCACGATGCAGAGTTGCCCATGCTTCCACGCGCTGCGAAATGAGGGTTTTTCAGCTACGGTCTCGGAGCGGGCGTTGTAGGTACTGCGAACAATCTTTGCATCCTGGGCCCAGGTGGGGATTAGACCGAAGCACGCCGGTACCCACAGTCGAGGCGCAAAGTTGGTCACCACCGGGCATACCGAGCCTGGATAAGCCTCGCCGTATCCGAAATCCGGCGGGGGTAAGGGGAAACTGGACAGGGCTTCCCGGGAGGATGGGCGATAGTTGGCGCACATGGTTAGAGCGTAGTGCATCCGTGATGGCCTCGCTTTGACGGGGGTTGAGTGACTGTATATGTTTACAGCTTTAAGCCCCATCCGAAGTTATGTCTGCCGTTCGCCTCCCCACGCCTGAAGACTTTCCAGAGCACTGGTTTCCGTTCGCGGATGCCGTCAAGCGCGCCTTTCCGCTTGGCCTGACGCCGATCTCCGCGGGTTTTCCGTCACCGGCCGAGGACTACGCGGATCGCAGCCTGGACATCAATGAGTACCTGGTCCGCAACCCGGTCAGTACCTTCTTCTTCCAGGTGCAGGGCGATTCGATGCAGGGCGCGGAGATCTTCGATGGGGACATTCTGGTGGTGGACCGCAGCATCGCCCCGCAGCATGGGCACATCGTGGTGGCCTTTCTGAACGGCGAGCGCCTGGTCAAGCGCTTCTTCCGTCGTAGCGGCCGGGTGGCCTTGATCGCGGAGAACCCGGCCTATCCTGCCATCGAGCTGCACGACGGCGCAGAGCTCGTGATCTGGGGCGTGGTCGTCGGCAAGTTCAAGCGGATCGGAGCCTGAGATGCCGGTCATCGCCCTGGTGGATTGCAACAACTTCTACGCGTCTTGCGAAAAACTCTTCGACCCCACGCTGGATGGCAAACCCATCGTGGTGCTATCGAACAACGACGGCTGTGTGGTGGCCCGTTCGTCGGAATCCAAGGCCTTGGGCGTCCCGATGGGCGCCCCATGGTTCCAACTTCAGGACCTGGCCCAAGCACACGGCATTCAAGCCTTTTCCAGCAACTATGCGCTCTATGCGGACATGAGCAGCCGGGTCGTGCGGATCCTGGCGGACTTCACCCCGGCCATGGAGATCTACAGCATCGATGAGAGCTTTCTGGACCTGGAGGGCCTACCCGATCCTCCTGCCGAGGTAGGTCGGCAAATACGGGAGCAGGTGGCCCGTTGGATCGGCCTGCCCGTCTGTGTGGGCATCGCCTCCACGAAAACCCTGGCGAAGCTTGCCAACCATGCAGCGAAGAAAAGCCTGGCCGGTCGGGACGGAGTGTGTGACTTCGACGAGCTATCGCCCACGGACCTGGATGCGCTGTTCGAGAAGATCCCGGTTTCCGAGGTCTGGGGCGTCGGACGCCAGCTTGATGCGCGCTTGGCAGAAATGGGGATCAGTAACGTGCGTCAGCTTCGGGGCGCACCGCCAGCGTGGATCCGGGAGCGATTTTCGGTAGTGCTGGAGCGGACAGTGCGGGAGTTACGGGGTGTGCCGTGTCTGGACCTTGAAGACATCGCCCCTGCCAAGCAACAGATCATGGCCAGTCGGTCGTTTGGATCGCCGGTCTTCGACCAGGCTCAGCTCAGCGAGGCCGTAGCCTCGCACGCCACCCGAGCCGCCGAGAAGCTGCGTGCCCAGCAGTGCGTGGCGGGCGCCCTCACCGTGAGCATCCGAAGCAATCCGTTCAAGCCTTGGGAACCTCAATACAACCAGGGTGCCGTGGTGCCCCTGCACGAGCGGAGTGCCGACACCCGGGTGCTGATCCAGGCTGCCTTGTGGGGACTGAACAAAATCTACCGCGCGGGTTACGCCTACAAAAAGGCGGGCGTGCTGCTGTCCGGCCTGGAGCCGGCCACCCGACGGCAGGAAAGCCTGCTGATCGACAAAGCCAAGGAAGGCCGGGCTGCCGCCCTGATGCAGGCCATGGACAGGATCAACGAGCGATGGGGCCGGGGAAGCTTGAGGCCGCTGGCAACGGGATTCGGCGGGGATTGGCGGATGCGGCGGGAAAAGCTGTCTTCGGCATGGACCACGCAGTGGGAGGGGGTGCCGCAGGTTCTGGCGAAATAGGTAGTCCTTATGGAAATCTCACAAGCGGAAAATTTTACAAGCTGTAACGGATTTGTTGATTGCTGACCCCTTCTCGCGCTCATCCCTTGAGCAATTCGGATAACTTGGAAAGCAAGTAAACCGAACACGTAGAGACTTAAATTTACGGCATGTCTTTGGAAGGAAAGAGAAAGTACTTTACAAGTACGCTTGTCTAGATTCTAGGTGGATCGATAGTAATGCAATTAATTTTTTAGATTGCCGCAATGAATGTCTATTCAAATTTGAGTTAGATTTGTTTGCGTAAAATGCCTTGCTATAGTGCAAGCCATGACGAAAACAAACACTCCTCTACCAACCTCTCCTGCCGCGACTCCCCCCTCAGGACAGGCTACCGACTCTTCCTCGACCACACAGAAGGCGAAGCGCAAGCGAAGGTCGCCTGTCGACACGGCGAAGCAGTACCGAGCACTCCACTTTCCCGCGGTAAAGGATGAAGACGTCTGGGATCGCGATCGTGGCGGCTGGGCATCGCTGCCACGGCCGATCGGCCTGGTGGCGAATGTGGTGATCAAGGAGGCTCACAAGATCAAGTACCAAACATCCAGTGCGGCTGGCACGACATACACCACGGTCTGGCTCCACTACCAAGGTCATGGCATGTCGCGCATCGAAAGTGAGCCCGATGCAGCCCTCGAATCAGGTTACGGAGGTGAGCGCGGAATTACGACCTTTCGCCGGCACATGCGAGTGTTAAAGGAGCTTGGATTCATAGACTTCAAAGAAGAGACTCGCGGCCGCGTCAAATGGGTGCTGATCCATAACCCTTACCAGGTGGTTAAGCAGCTCTATGGGGCTGGTTACATCAGCAAGATGACGTACTCGATGATGCTAGAGCGCGCGGATGCGATCGGAGTTGGTGATGAGTTCGACGACGATCATGGTGCTGATGAAACGACCAATGAATGATTGGCCGTCGTATTGGGATCGATCTGGATCGAAAGAGCTCCACAGCCAGAGCTTGGGCATGGAAAACAAAGAAAATTTGACAAGTCCCAAATTGGGAACTTACAATTCAAATCAACCTGGGAAGCCAAGGCGGCGTGTATGCAGCTAGTCAACCTGAAGGAGCTTGAAGCGCTGAAGCAATCTCATGCGGATGCGCGTGGGGCACTGGATGCATGGCGCGCAGAAGTTGAGAGCGCACAGTGGGCTAATCCACAGGACGTGAAGGATCGGTACTCGACAGCCAGTTTTTTGGCTGGCGAGAGAATTATTTTCAACATCAAGGGCAATTCATACCGGCTTGTCGTGAAGGTCCGCTTTCGCAACGGTATCGTATTGATAGAGTGGTGCGGCACACATGCTGAGTACGCCAAGAAAAATTTCAGCAGTAAGCACCCTTGAGCATTAAGATCAGGAGATCAACATGAACGCGCAGATTCGAGTACTAAAAACGGAAAGCGACTACGCCGCTGCCGTGGCTCGTCTTTCTGCGCTGATGGACAAGGATCCTGCTCCTGGCTCTGATGACGAAGCTAACTTGGAGATCCTTGCACTTCTGATCAAGTCGTACGAGCAAAGCCAGTTTCCCCCGTCTCCTCCTGATCCGATTGAGGCCATCTTGTTCCGCATGGATCAGCAGCGCCTGGCACAAAAGGATTTGGTGCCATACATTGGCTCGCTTTCAAAAGTGTCTGAAGTGCTCGGGCGAAAGCGCCCGTTGAGCCTGTCGATGATCCGTAGGTTGTATGCCGGTCTGGGTATTCCTGCGGAAGTGCTGATTGGTGAAGCATACGACCTCTCAGTAGAGCCCAACATTGACTACACCAAGTTCCCACTTGCTGAAATGCAGGAGCGCGGTTTGTTCGGCGAGGCCAAGCGCAATCTCCAGTACCTGAAGGAGTACGCGGAGGAGTTGGTAACCGGTTTCTTCAGAACTATGTCAGGCGTCGGTGGCCAACCCATTAAGCTACGCGCAACGCTGCACCAAAGTGGGGCACGCGTGATGGATGAGAACGCTCTGATGGTCTGGCACGCATGTGTCCTGCGCAAGGCGCGTAGTCGTACGCTCAAGGGTACATATCAGCGAGGGACGATTACAGCCCAATGGCTGCGCGATCTCGTCAGGCTTTCATCGTTCGAAACAGGACCTTTGCTTGCCCAAGAGTACTTATCCAACTACGGCATTGCGCTCGTCTTTGAACGACATTTCGATAAGACATACCTCGATGGTGCTGCGGTTCTGGACGGAGAAATGCCTATCGTGGCACTCACCCTGCGCCACGACCGTTTAGACAACTTCTGGTTTGCTCTACTGCACGAGTTGATTCATGTGCAGCGCCACCTGACTCCTGATGAACCGTACATCACAGATAACCTAGACGACAAGACACGGACGAGCGATCAAGAGCAAGAGGCTGATCGTGAGGCCGGTGAAGCGTTAATTCCAGAAGAGATTTGGGCCGAAGCTACAGTACGGACAAGCCATACAACTGAAGACGCTATGGCGTTGGCACGTCAGCTTCAAATACACCCCGCCATCATCGCGGGAAGAGTCCGGAAAGAGACCGAAAACTGGCGTTTGTTGTCAAACTTGATTACCGCCGGAGGCAAGGTTTCCGAGCTGTTCAGCAACCAACTGGTATGCCAGTAAGAAGAAAGGAGTTGTAAATGGCAGTGTTTAAATAGGAAAGGGCAAGCTTGAGAGCTTGCCCTTAGGGGTGAATCCAGCTGTTACACAGGACTCGGTTTGGCGATTGAGAGTGTGTGCAGGCTGGAGCCTTAAGTCAAGACTTTCAAGCGATGTCTGTGGACTTTTGTGGCATTTAAGTCACAAAGGATGACTGATTTCGTCTGACGAAAGGAGCAGCAATGCCTGCCCACTTAGTATCTATCTCTGTTGATGGGACGACCCACAACATCGTGCCTAGCCTTGTGCAGGGCTACACCCTTCTGAACCTCGTTCCTCTTTTGCCCTCCGATCAGCTTCTCTTCGAAGTTGACGGAGACGTTGATGTTCCCATCACGCCAATAGACGTGATTGTCCTAAAGGGGGGGGAGGTATTTTCCATCGGTGATGGTTGTCCTCGGATTTCTGACAACCCAACCGTTCGCAAGAGTCTGAGGCTGAGCGTCAATGACCAGGTTTTTGAGCTGCGGCATCATCCGCGGCATGCAAAGCTGACCGGTGCGGAGATTAAAGCTCTTGCTGTAATTCCTGTAGGAGCAGAGCTGTGGCTTGACCTTAAGGGATTAGCCGATGAACGCATCGACGATAACCAGTTGTTGATACTACGGGATGGCTACACATTCTTCACCAAAGCACCCGATGCCGATCAGGGTTGCAATGGGTCAAGTCATGAGCTTAATCCTGTACAAGTAAAGGTCGACGATGTGGACCGTTCTATCTTGCCCGGCGTCTATTCGGTGCAGAACTTGAAGCAACGATTCAGCATCCCGATGGACTATGCGTTGGAACAGGTCGTAGATGGCAAGTTCTATTCCTTGAGTGAATCAGAAGCTGTCACGATTAATGGGGGTGAGGTCTTCATCAGCCATGTACCGCGTGGGGGATCTTCCTAATGAGCCATGGTCAGCTTTCTACCTTGCTGACCATTTGCCCTGAAGCTTGCGAACGAGGCGAAGCGGGCTACCGTTTCGTCTCGCTCCCCAAGTTGAAGGTCGAGGTGGGCAGCGACGTCAAAGTGCTGGATGCCTTGCTTTCTGTGACCGCTCACTCCGGATACAGCACACGTTTGTTCTTGAGCGAGCAGATCACTGAACGACCAAGCATCGGTAGTAACGCAGCCAACTGGACGATGCATCACATCTTGGGAAGGAATTGGTGGACATGGTCCTGGCAGGGGGTGCCTGATGACATTCCATGGGGGCAAATTCTGGTCGCACATCTGAGGGCCTTGAAATGAGGACCACATTTCGTATGACCAAAGCACTCTTGGAGGAGATCCACTCTGATCTCAGTCGACCACATGCCTTTGCCCACGAACGCGTTGGATTCATCGCGTGCGTCCGAAGCTCAACCAGTTCAGGGCAACTGATCTTGGCAAGTACTTACATGCCAGTGGCAGACCAAGACTACGAACACGATCCAACAGTAGGCGCGATGATGGGCTCGGCTGCCATTCGTAAAGCCTTGGAGTTTGCCTACAACCATCCGGTCTCGATGTTTCATGTTCATCGACATGAGCATCGAGGCAGGCCAGAGTTCAGCAAGGTTGACTGGTCGGAAGGGGCCCTGTTTATACCGGATTTCTGGAAGGTTAGGGCCTCCATGCCGCACGGTCTATTAGTGCTAAGCAAAAATGCGGCAACTTCGGCAGTTTGGGATCCATTGAGCAAAGCGCCTCGCTATGTCGATGAGATTAACATCGTAGGCCGCCCGTTGATGACATTCAGGAGCCGTCGGTGACGATAAATCTGGCTAGGCAGAGTTTCCTTGGGAGTCACAGCGAAAATACGCTACGACAATCAGTCGTAGCTGTCGTCGGCCTTTGTGGCGGTGGATCACATGTTGCGCAGCAACTGGCGCATGTCGGTGTTGGCTCAATACTCCTGGTGGATCATGACATTGCTGACGACACCAACCTGAATCGAATGGTTGGGTTAACGATGACTGATGTAATGACTGGTGAGTCCAAAGTAAATGTGTTGGATCGGCTGATCAAGTCCGTTAACCCGAGTGCTGACGTTAAACTATTCCAAACGGAATGGCAGTACTGTACCGATCACCTTAAACATTGCACAGCAATCTTCGGCTGTGTCGACTCCTACGGTGAACGAGATCAGCTTGAGCGTTTTACGCGCAGGCACATGATTCCGTACATCGATATTGGAATGGATGTCCACGGCAGTCACGGAAAACACCATGTAACTGGGCAGATCATCGTGTCACTTCCTGGGCATGCATGCATGCGATGCATGGGGTTCCTAACTGACGAGGTCTTGGCTCAAGAAGCTCAGAAGTATGGTGCGGTAGGGGGTAAGCCGCAGGTTGTGTGGCCAAACGGCGTCCTGGCATCAACGGCTGTCGGTCAAATGATTAGCCTGCTTTGTCCATGGCATCCAGATTTTTCCCCCAGCCTTTACTTGGACTACGATGGCAATCGATTCACAGTCAGCCCGAATCGCAGGCTAGCCTACATAGAGCAGGCATCGTGTGACCACTTTTCCGGACTCGATGCCTTGGGGGATATCGCATGGTGATAACCTGAGCTTTATGCGATCTGTAGCGCCCCGGCAGTGCCATGCGTTACAGATCGCTAATGACCCTTCAGATATTTCAGAGGACTTTGTGTCTGGTGTCAATCGAGAGATTGATAAAGGCGTGATTTGCATCTCCGGTGCGTGTATTGCAGGTGGATGCGGATGGCACAGACGTCTTTGAGTATGAGCGGCGTCATTTGGCTCCCCACTATCCTCTTCTTACATGCTTTCCGATGTTATGGGTTTCCATGGCAAGGTCTGCCCAGAACCCATGGCTATAGACTAGCTCAAAGCTGATTCATGTTCTTGACACCTGCGAGTCCGCGTCTAAGTATCGTCAGTCCTACGTGAGCCGATTGATATTGTATGGCGCCAAATGAGCTCTCCGTACTGATCGATGTATCGACGACGTGGGGGCCTTATTGAGCTGGCTAAGGTGGGAGGCAACGCCACGTATCGCAGCGAGATTTATTAGCTACGTAATATCAGCCAATCAGCTGGTTGCTCTGGAGGGGGGGGCGGTGCCGTCAAGGTCCCCTATCATGTTCTGGTATGTGCCGAGGGTGTGCCGCTTGGCAGCCGCATCATCGACAACGAGAAGGTGAAGTGACCGAGAACTTGTATGAATAGCTTTATCCAAGCCGAGTGTTGATATGTGAGTCATTGAGGAGGTGATGGGCTTTGGAGCCGCTTTGTTAATCCCACTCTGCGTCGGTCAGCGGATTTTTGCAGTCTGATCTTGCTGGCCAACTCAGCATGGTCACCTAGAATCAGCACGTCCTTTTGTGAGCGGGTCAGGGCCGTGTAGACCAAGCTCCGATCTAACATCCGCGAGCCTGTGGGCAAGCATGTGATTACACGCTGCCATTGACTGCCCTGTGACTTATGCACAGTTATGGCATAGCCAAGCTCCAGGGAGTCTAGAAGTTCCTCACTTAGGGGACGTACCTCACCGTCATCCCACTCTATCATTCCAATCGCTGTAGGCTCGCCAGTATTGTTAGCCTCTGTCGTATCCATGACCTTAATTAGTCGGCCCATGGAACCGTTCTGGATACCGAGCTCCCAGTGGTTGTGGGAGCAGATCACCAAATCACCTTCATAGAGGCCGTAGTGTTCGAACAGATCAAGCTGGATGTTCCAAAGTTTGAGCGGCTTTCGGTCCGCGCTTAGGGCCTCTTGGACCAGCAGATTCACGCTTTTGGCAATCGCTCTTGTGGCAGAGAGAACTATGGAATTCTCTGGTTGCTCAAGGTACAGAGCGCAGGCTTGCCTTGCTATCTCAGCGTTAGATGTCTGAACGAACTGGATCTCATCGTTGAAATGCTCCAGGGGAGGCAGTTCGCCATCTCTGACTGAATTCGCGATGGTCGCGAGCTTGTTTCCAAAGCGATTGGTGGTCTTAAGCTCGACGTGAGGCATGCTTGGCAAGCCGTTCAGGCAATGAAGGATCAGGCCCGGTCCCACGGGGGGAAGTTGGTGCGGATCGCCAACCATGACAAGTTTGGCGTCATGGGGCAGAAGAGAAATCACGCCGCAGAAACTGATCAGATCGACCATGCTGGCCTCATCAATGACCACGGCTACCTTACACGCGGGGGGGCCATTCTTGATGAAGCGCGCAAGGGTCTGCGCTGGCCGGTTTGTAGCTTCGATGATCCGCTTCACTGCCTTGCCGGAGAGCGCCATCTGTATGGTCTGATAGCCCTGTTCATCAAGCACATCGAAAATGCACTTGAGGACTGTCGTCTTGCCGCAGCCAGCGCCTCCGGTCACGATTGAAAAGTTGTGCGCGGCCACAAGATGCACGGCATGACGTTGCTCTGTGTTGAGCTTAAAGCCATTCTCTTCGCGGGCCTCGTAGGCTGCAATGATGCGGTCTACGTCGAAAGGTGGGCTCTTGTAACTGAGCCGCTCTTCAATGAAATGAGCGGCACGACTCTCCAAGATTGAGGCTCCCAGAGAGTAGGCATTACCCTCGCTGTCAAAGAGCAAGCGCCGTGTGCTTTCACTCAGCTCAATCGCCTTGTCGATCCGCTTTGGCGAGTGTGACTCATCTCTGAGAAGAGCACGTAGGCCAGTAACTAAATCGTTCCGTGGCACATAGGTGTCACCCAGGTTGAAGCGGCGATAGACCGTTTCTTCAACCGCAGCGATGAGACGACGTTCGTCATCAAGCACGATCCCAAGCTGCTCGCGGGCAAGAGCGTCCACTTCCTTCCAGTCGGCCGAGAGGCTAAGCAAGCGGTAAGGGTTCTCGTTGATCTTGGAAACGGTATCTGTTCCGAAATAGCCCAAGATGCGACGTCCGAGCAAGAGCGGTATGCCGGCACTGTGAAGCCATTGGAGGCTGTGGCTCAGGCCCTCCTCAGCCCACCCATGTACCAACGTTGATGCGCGAGAAGCGCCGATGACATCAGTGAGAGCGGTCGAATCTCCTTCATCGAGGATGCGAAACAGTTCGAATCGGAATGTTGACCACAGAAGTTCGGCAGTTATTTGGCCGATACCCTTATAACGGGTGTTGCGAGTCAGGTAATCGACGATATGCTCCCCCGACGGCATCTCCAATCGTGCATCACCTGGCGCAACCTCCAGCTGTAGTTCGGTCATTTCGAAGCCCAAGTGGTTGATGAAGGTGCGAGCTTTAACCTCGCCCTTCACGTTCCACCACTGCCCCGTATTAACGGTGATGCCAAGTCCTCGCGCTTGGATGCGGACTATCAGATCAGCGTGGCTGTCGATGAGCTCTCCACTGGTGGTGATGCGCTGGCCCTTGAAGATGACACCGTTGCGATTTTGAACGCGAATGGCATTTACCTGGACGATGGCGTGCTCTACCAAGGTAGCCGCCCTGTGAGCGTGAGAATCTCGTCCATGTTTTTGTACCGTTCTAACTGCGCTCGCAACTCAAGATTTTGAGCCTTGACCGCCTCACACTCCTCCTGAAGCTGCTTGATCCTCATGCCATCAACCAAATTGCCGTCTCCGCGCTGTGCTGACATGTCCTGAAGCGGATTCGCAATGCGCTGCTTGAACACCCCTTGCTCTTCTAGGCGGGCTACAAGTTGTGGGAAATGAACATCGCGGATCTCAGGGTTGGTATAGAACACGTCGCGGTTCAATCCCGCCTCACGAGCAATCCTTGAGATGCTGAGGGCTCCTTGGTGAATGTAGGGCTTGAAGTCATTTACACCCTCTATCCACGCCAGAAAGATGCGAAGGTTCGCTTCGCCATCCTTAATCCCGTTGCTGCCCTTCTGCGCGCTCATTCCCGTACCCCCAGTCGATTGTGAGTTCGTTAGTCTTGATCGCTTTCGGTGGTTGGCTGGGGGCCTGGTTTTCGGGTATTCCGCTTTTGCTTGAGCTCATCAACGTGCGCAGTATTCGCAGTAAATTGCTCGAAGATTTGTCGAAGATCGCGAGGTGTATTCAGGAAGGCATCCAGTTCGTCGTATTGCTGCGCTCTGACCTTCTCAAGCTCCTCGCTCTTGGCAACGAGCTGTGCCTCAAGCTCGGTGATTCGATTCAATAGGAACGAACGCTGAGCGTTCTTGTACTTTGGTCGGGCGTCATTTTGCATTCGACGCTGGACAGTCTTGGCCTCGCTAAAAGCTATCGCAATGATCTTGCGCCCCCCCCATTCCTTCTGCGCAAACATCTGCCGGTTGAAACCATGACCGAAGCGCTTTTTGGAGTGAGCAATGACGTTATCCCAAGTAACGGGTATCTCACTGTCTGGGAATAATTCGATCATCTTGGCGATCTTTCGCGCGAGCTCCTCAGTGAGAATTTCCGGGCGTCCGGCCATGCTCAGTCCTCCTCGTCATCATCCGGTGCGATCAGATGCCGCTCGTCCACAAGCTTGTCTGATGTCGGAGCGAACTGGGGATACTTTGCGACCAAGGCCTGCTCGTCGCGGACCACCTGGTCCCGACCACCATGCTCATCAAGCGCAATCTCCATTAGGGGTTCCGCATGGCGCGTTGGACTGTGATACTTGAAGAGCGCACCACTCGGCTTAGTGGGGTCATCCAGTATCTTGACGCTCTCGCGAGCTACAAAGGCTTGCTCTAGCAAGTTGGCCAAACGTCGATCCTTGAGCACTCGATTGACCTCCTCAAAGTTGGCGATCAGTTCGTCGGCAAGCTGTTCGATCCCCAAAGCATTTAGCCCTTTCTCTACCAACATTAGCATGTGCTGCCCGAGCATGGCTGGATCGTCAGCAACATTACGGTTATGGGTTAAGGCAAGGTTTTCGAGATGGCGAACGATGATGCTGAACAGCTTGTTGTTCACCTCGCGGACAGCGTCGTTGGTCGGGATATGACCTTTCTGTTGTAGCCCTTCACAGCAAGTGAGGCACGAGGCCGAGAGTTCGTTGCTGTAGTTACGGCATGGCTTCTCGTGGTGCTGGTGCAGGCAGATGCCAAACCTCTGCGGGTAGACAATGATAATTCCGCGACTTGTTTTTGCGACAGGCCGATCATCAACGGCCTGTGCGACGGCATCCAGAGAAGTCACTGCCACACCCGCATCGTGTGCCATCACGATAGTGCTTCGAAGATTGAACTGTTCTTCTAGCCTCTCCACTGCTGCAAGACCATTTGACAAATCTACAAGCTCATTGAGGCTTTCAGTCCTAGGCATTGACGCTGCCTCGGCGATTGTCTCTGCTGTCCGGAAATCGTAGGCTTTCAGCTGGGATAGCTTGCAGCGGTTAGCCCACTTATTGATCAACACGTCGGATAGCTTCTCTCCGTGGGTGAGGGCCATGGTTGTCAGCCAGCGGCGTGGATCATGGGTGTTCAGCTCCGCGATGCGGATCGTGCCATCAACTGGCATCGTAATATTGAGCTTCTCGAAGAGAGAACAAGATTGAGGGCGGCGATTTTTATAATTGTGTGAAGTCTTTAAACAACGGCTGATTGTCGCATACGAAATCGAACTTGGTAGGAAGGGTGTTGAATCGTCGTCAAAGAGAAATAGCATCTTTGCTAAATCGCCTTGGTAGTGATTGAGAGGAGTTACGTGTCGGCAGCGATTCAAGGCTTGTCGAATCTTGTCTAAGAGAAGATCTTCAACAACCTTCCATGGGAGGCTATCAATTATTTTCCATCGATTCATTCGTCCCCCTCGCGGATTGAAGTGGGGGTTTTGGACTTTGAATTGGTGATCTTTTCGTTCCTTAAAGTAATTGTTTGCCAAGATATTTGCTGCATCGTTCGGTAGGCTTGCGTCATGCCTGATGATCCGCTCAAGATTACGTCTATCGATGGCTTGGCCACGTAAGTGCTCAAGCTCAGGTGGCAAATACAATGTGTTAGGGTGTTCTTGATACCACTCCACAAGCATGCGAGATCGTTGGCCGTGGAGTTTGATGATATCCATAGCGTAGTTGAGCGCATCAATCATAAAGTTGAGGACGGGTTTGGGGCTCCATTGCGAGCCCTTGCTACCTTTCATGGTGATGATCAGCAGTTGGTGTATGCGGTGTTGTTGAGCTAATTGGCCAATATCTTTTTGCGCATAGTCCTCCAGCACCATGTGGTCATTGATGCTCATGCACAAGGGTTCATTAATGCGGGAGGGGGCGCACATTAAGAGCACAGCTGTGCAGAGTGACACGCGATCCTGTGCCGACAATTCCGGTGCTCCATCAATCATCCGGTTGAAGGCTTCACCAAATGCTTCCATTCTCCGGTCAAGCCGTTCGCCATTACCTTCCCGTTTTTTTATTAGCTGATTGGCGTAGAGTTTTTGTAGTTCGGCCACCTTAGACGCTTCAGGGCGCCATCCAAGTACGGGGAGTACCCCGTTTCGGGTGAATTGGTTTATGAGTTTCGATAATACCGTTAGCTGATTGTGATAATGCTGCCCCGTCTGAGGGGTCGATCGGCTGCACTCGAGAAGATGCTCTTCCAAGTGACGCACTTCGCGGATCTTCAAATCGAAGAGTCGATGGGGTGTGTTGTTGGCCAGTAGGCGGTACGCTGCAACGGTGTGATGCGGTGACTTGGGTTTGCCGGAGATGACCATTTCTGAAACGAGGCAGCGCAGGGCATCGCAATAGCTGATGTCCTTTCCTGAAAAATCGGCAATTGAAGCCTTGAAACTCCAATTGGGCTGATTCGTCTGATAAAGCGTGCGGATTGGCCATGCGTCCGCATTAAAGTCGATCAAAGGGAAGCGGAGGTTCATTCGACGCTTGCATTGAGCGAGCCATTTATCCAAAGCGGCCCGCTGAAGGATCGGATCAAGAGCAATCGGAGGAATGAGCTCGTTCATGCCTATGGTCTCGCTTGGAGAGCTTGGTGATACCGATCGGCAGCGTACATCACGAGGATTATTTTGTTTTTTGCGCTTATAGCTCTATCTACCATATGCTCGAAGGGTTTGCCGCGTTTGCGCATCTCCTCGATTTCCTCCTCCACAAGTCTGAGGTTGATGCTGTGGTCCGCATCCCAGCAGGGCACGAAGCGGGAGCAACCGTAGCAAACGATCGGTGCATTTGAGCACACAATGCTTTTGCCGCACTCTCCGATGTCTTCGAATTTTCTAACGTCCCGATTCCAGGAAAGCACCTGCTTTTCTGTGAGGATTAGATCACCTCTGGACCGAAAGTTAATAAGCCCGGGGAGGTGCTCTGCAAAGGCGGGGTACATGGTCTTGGAGAGTTCATCCATTAGTCCATGGAAAGCAATATCGACGTAGGCTTTGCAGACTAAATCAGTTGCGTGTTTCAGAACTGCTTGAATAGTTTTGGCGGATGCTCCGGTCTGTGCCAGCAGAGTTCCTACCGTGTGACGCAATGCATTGGCTCCGATTGTGATTTTATCGTTCTTGAAGTGCAGTTTTTTTATCGACTTGCGATATCCGCCGTCGAATACAATCCCGGATTCATACATTCCGAAATTATTGTTGGCGTATTTCGAAAACCATTGAGACTTATCTGCCTTTAATCTTCTGGCAGGAAATAGTGCTAGCTTGTTGATTTCTTCTGGGGGTACTAGATGTCCATATGTCTTGATGACGTTTTGCCGCTGTTTTGTCAGTAGGATACCTAATGGTTCATTGATTCTGAACGAGGTTCGGCTTGGATGTTGTTCGTTGGTTTTTGAGGAGGTAATATTGATGAAATATTGCCCTTGGGGCGTGATATTTAGATCCTCCACTCTAATCTGTCGATATGAGTTGGGTCGTGCAAATACAGAAAATGAGAGATGGACGAAACTATAGTGGTCGATGCCCATCGTTCCTGCTGTATAGGCCCGATCACAGACATCCAAGATGTAAGCAGCTGCCGAACGGGTGAGTGCCTTCGAGAGAATGCTGTCGATAATCAGGCCGTATGGGCTCTTCTTGTTTGAGTGTAACGGAAAATCGCTTTCCATTAAATTTCTTGAGAAAAGCGAAGAGTGAGGGTTGGCTAAGAAGGCGCATTTGAGGTATTTAAGATTAGATGCTGGGAATTTTTTTTTTTGGGCCGCGAGACACAAAAGAAAGCCTTCGTCGATAATTTCGACTTTTGTGTCAAACATTTTCAAGTTGATAATCTGGTAAAAGAGGTTGTGCAGTATTTTGTGCTCGCATTTAAGTGTGGTGAGTTTTACTCTGTTGCAGCGCTCAATCAGGTGCTCTTTTAATGCGCTTAGGAAATTATCCGTAAAGCCTTTCCTTAACAAGCTTAGGTCAATTCTGATGGTGCTGGATACTTTACGGTCGCGAGCCCCGGTCGGTTGTGTCACGGTAAAGTTGGTCGATGAACCGTCTATCCATTCGATGACTGTATCGCTGATGGTCCTATACCCCATTTTCTGACTCCTTTCGTGACTTAAGCGCTGCTGCTTCTGCGAGCAGGTCTTGATTGAAGTCCATTAGAACCGTACTGGCGTTCTCGGAGAGCGCTCGGGCGGCGTAAAGTTCTGGCATGTTGGAGTTTGGGACCCATCCGAATCGGAGCTTCATCAAATCCTTGACCCTGTCAGGCACGTCCCTGTAATCATGAGGTTGCTTGACGCCCGCTTGTTCGGCGTATTCAATGCACTTTTGGTGCAAAAAGAAGCTTGCAGCACTATGCCGAAGTACGTATCCATAAAAATCGTACTGTTTCTGTTTCTGGAAATAGGGGTCATCTCCAATGTCCAGTAGCCCGAGGGCCGAAAGCCTCATCCCGAGTTTGTTGAACATGTCGGTGATGGTTCCTCGATGATTGATCGGTGTTCCGCGATTGGAAATAAAGAGGAACCCTTTGCTGCGATTGATCAGGCGATTTTCAATTATTTCTGAGCGTTCATTTTTAAGGTAGTCATCGATCGCGCGAACGGTGAATGGCCAGAGTGTGATTAATGTTTCGCTTGCGCTATTGACCAGGGTGCTATCACCTAGCTTGAGCGTGGGCGTGCTCGTGGTAATTCGTTTGCTGCGCTTTGCTCTGTTGTCCTTTATTACAAGCTTCTCTGTATTTGGAAGAAAATCAGCAAGAGTAATATTGCCAATTGTTCCTGGGCGCAATCCTTCGCACGCGAGTAACGCCATTGCGCGATCTCTTAAGAGAGTGCGCGAGGGCTTTTCGGCTTCACTCTGAAATAGGTCGCGCGGGCGTAAATAAATTGCCTTGATTATCGAAAGGTACTTTTCGGTGGGTAAGCTCTTTATGGCTAGATGATGGCTCTGCTTAGTGCCACGGATAGTGTCGCGGAGCTGATGTGTGGTCTTGTCATACTCGTACTTAAGTTGCCCCCGAATTGAGGCAGCTCGGACGTGTGGCTCAATAAAGACTATGAAAAAATAGTCGAGGAAGCCGGCAATGTGAATCAGGCGCTTGCGTGCGGTGTTTGGCTCTACAGCTTGGGGTAATTCTTTTGGGGCTTTGCCAGCTTTTGCACTCGTCAGGGACACTACCGTTTTGTCCCGAATTGACTCAACCTTCGATAACGGCAGATAGCACAACTCTGCCAATTTCTTGGCCTCGTCATAAGTGAGGCAGCGACCCTCCAAGGCTCGGAGTGTCAGTTGAATTTGGTGAGCTGAACAGAACCGGTGCAGGACACGAAGGGATTGCGCCACCAGTTCGCGGGTGTGGGGATTGGTGTACTCGGAAGTCAGGTACTTGCTATACGGATAATTAATCCTGCCATCACCATCAAGCAGGAGGTAGTTCCGTTTTGCGTAAACTGGTTTCATAAGGCACCAAAATCGCCCATACATGAAACCATTTTAGTAAATTTTCTTAAAAGTACAGAAAAATATTGCCTCTCTGGGCTAGAGGATTAACAAAATAAGGGATAGGCGAATTAAGTTACATTCTTAGTGCAAATACCGCCATTCCATCTCGCA
>CAZEQY010000026.1:0-24993 GCA_964514655.1 uncultured bacterium | reverse complement strand
ATTGCTCCCAGGGGATTTTAAGTCCCCAGTGTCTACCATTCCACCATCCGAGCGGATGATTTGACAAGAGCCGAAAGTATACGATGATAGGTGAATTTTATGCTAGCCGGGATTTTTGTCCTTTAGCCTTTGCTAAAATCCTAACATGGAGAGGTCGGGTAGGCCGCCGGCCATGGAGGGGTTTTCGGTTTGGGACTTGACTTGGGCTTGGGCGTCGTTGTAGGCGGCTTTTATCAGCATTTCTAGGCCTTCGATGTCGCTGGGGTCTACGCAGTCGGGTTTTATCGATATGCGCTTCATCTCATAGGAGCCTGTGAGCGTTACCTGAACAAGGCCGTTGCCGGCGCTGCCGGTGATTTCCATGGTGTCTAGCTTTTCTGAAAGCTGCTCCTGCATCTGGCTGAGCTGCTGCTGAAACATTTTTGCTTGCTTTTTCTTCTTTAAAAATCCCGATCCCATGTCACTTTCTCCTTTTTCGTTGTACTGTTCCATCAAGTTCTACCGCGGCAAACTGCACAAGCGTGTCGTAGCGGGCGTTTGTCTGTACGTCATCGGCCATTACGGGGGGTGGTGCAGATGTTAGTTGCGGCTTTATTGGCTCTGGTGGCGGCTTGGGCTGTTCTTGTTGTGGGGCTGGTGTGCCGCCTTTTTGGTTTACGATTTTTTCTTCAAGCTGCACAAGGCGTCGTGCTATAGCCTCGATCGATATTTTTTGGCGGATGCGAATGATGTTTGATAGCAGTGCTTCAAGCGTCATGTGAGGCGCTATTGCATTTTTTAGGTTGTTGGCAGTTTCTTGAATCATGTCAAGAACTGCTATACACTGCTCTTGGCTATATGTAGGGGCAGATTGTTCAATGCCTTGGCGATAGGCCGGGTCTAGATCTGTAAGAAGCTCTTGGCAGCCAAGCTTTGTGAGCAGCATCGCCTTATAGTGGGTGTTTAGGTCCTCTAAAAAGTGAGAAATCTCTTTTCCTTGTGTAAAGATAGCTCGAGATATCTCGTAGGCTATTTTTATGTTGCCTGTGCTTGCTGCTTCATCGAGGGCAAAAAAATGCTCGCGCGGCATTACGCCTAAAACTTCTTGCACAACTTCCGGCGTGATTTTGCCTGTGCTGTAGGCAATCATCTGGTCAAAGAGCGATTCAGCGTCGCGAAGGCCGCCTTCAGCAAAGTTAGTAAGGCGCACAATAGCCGCCTCGTCAACTTCAACCTGCATATCACTAGCTATCATCGATAGCTTCTTGATCATCGCCTCTTGCGGAATGCGGGCTAGGTTAAAGCGCTGGCATCGGCTTAGGATTGTAGGGGGGATTTTGTGGGCTTCAGTGGTTGCAAAGAAAAACTTTACGTTAGCTGGGGGCTCTTCGAGCGTTTTTAGTAGAGCGTTAAAGGCCTCTTTTGTCAGCATGTGGACTTCATCTATCAAGTACACTTTGTACTCGCCACTTGTGGGGCAGTAGCCTATAGACTCTGAAATTTGTTTGATGTCGTCAATACCGCGGTGGCTTGCGCCGTCAATTTCCATAACGTCTAAAGAAGTGCCGGCAGTAATTTCTTGGCACGACTTGCAGGCATTACAGGGTTCAAAGTCGCTTGAAATGCTTTTGCAGTTAAGTGCTTTTGCTAGTATGCGTGCAAGGGTAGTTTTGCCGGTGCCACGAGAGCCACAAAATAGGTAGGCATGGGCAGACTTTCCGCTTTTAAGGGCGTTCTTTAACGTTTGTACAATCGCCTCTTGCCCTAACACCTCTTTAAAGGTCTGTGGGCGGTATTTTCGAGCAACAACTTGGTAGTGTGTCATAGCATCGATTATACTACATGGAAGAAAATTGTGCGACAAGGTATTATCTCTACTTTGCAACTTTTTGGCGGATCTTTCTCCTCAATGGGCCTCCATCTCTCATTTATTTTCTCAGGATGGCGTTTTTAAGCCTATCCTGAAAAAATAAATGAGAGCTGAATGCCCATTGAGGAGAAATCTCTCGCCAAAAAGTTGCAAAGTCGAGATTATGTATTTTATGGCAATTGTGACTGACAGTAGTGAACTAAAATTTTCAAGAGAACAGGGTTTTTTTGACAAAAGCCGTGCAATCAGGTGGACGATTGTGCTGCTCTTTGGTCTTGGCCTTTTTTCTTTTTTGCACTTTCGTGAGGTGCGAATTGAGGTGCTTGAGCTTGGGCGCTTAGCCCCACGCTACATTGTTGCAGAAGCCGATTTTACCTTTCCCGACGAAGAAGCAACTACAATACTCAAGCAAGAAGCTCTTTTAGACATCGGCAAAATCTATGCTATTGACCCTGACGATGTGCGAAAGCGCCGCCTTGACTTTGAAAATATCCTCATCTACGACCAAGAGTGGCGAAAGCGCGTACTACAAAGCACCTTTGATGAAATGTACCGTGCGATAGAGCGCCTAGAGCAGGCTCTTTTAGAAATTCGCTTTAGCGATGCTCGCACGATAGAAAAGATGAAAGAGCTTGGCTTTCCTACCGCAAGCTATCACGAGCTTGCCCCTTTTGATCCTGCTCAAGGGGTCTTTTTTCCTGAAAAGGTATGGGATTTTATACGACAGCAGGCTTTTGGCCACCAGCTTTTTAACCCCGCTACAATCGACTTTGTAATAGACTTTCTCAAAAATAAAATCTGGACGCTAAAAGAAGATCCCCAAGCAGAACGCAAGCTCAGAAAGTCCCTACAGCAAAATATCCAGCCAAAATACACCTACGTTCAAGCCGGAAGCCGCATCATTGACCAAGGCGAAAAAGTAACAAGCCGCCATATTGCCATGATACAGGCTATGAAGCAGGCCCTTGGCGAAAGAAGAAACTTGCTACATCCTCGCACTATTGCAGGTAGCTTGTTGCTCACAGTGCTTCTCATGTATGTTACAGCTGTCTTTTTGCGCTATCACCATGCAGATATTTTAGCGTCAAATAGACGCCTATTTTTGCTGTCGTCAATTGTGCTTATCGGCATGGCTATTGCCAAGATCATAGAGTTTTTGTTGCTAAAGACAACGCCAGATCTTTATGAAATTGTGCGCTATCCGCTACTTACACCATTTACTGCGATACTTCTTTGTTCACTTGTCAATACTAGCGTTGCTATCTTTATTGCGGCGCTTGAAACAGGGGTGTTTGACACCGTGCTTGCAATAGATAGACAGGGCTTTATTTTATCAAACCTCGTAGTTGCCTTTTTTGCAATACTCTACACTCGGTCGCTTAGAAGGCGTACAGAGATCTTTGTTGTATGCGGAAAAGCCTGGGTTGCAGCAATTGCCATCATCTTGGCCTTTTATCTTTATGATAGAAGCCGCTGGGGAATATCCATAGTGGCAGATATTGGTAGTTCCGGCCTCTTTATGCTCTTTACAGCTGTGCTTGTGGTGGGCTTGCTTCCTGTCTTTGAAGCCTGCTTTCGCATACTTACTGACATCACGCTTATGGAGTACATGGATCCAAACCATGAGCTTTTGCGCCGCCTTACTATTGAAGCTCCGGGAACCTATCAGCATTCACTCATCATGGGTAACATCGCAGAAGCCGCTGCCAACGCCATTGGCTCAAACGGCCTTTTCTGTCGCGTAGCAACGCTCTATCACGACATTGGCAAGATGTCTATTGCCCAGTACTTTACAGAAAACCAGCAGCCGGGCGTTAACATCCACCAGCTTCTTACGCCGGTAGAGTCTGCCCAGGTTATTATCTCCCACGTAAGTGAGGGTGTTGCAGCAGCTCGCAAAGCCGGGCTTCCCGAGCAGTTTATCGACATAATCAAAGAACACCATGGCAATGGCCTTGTCTATTTCTTCTACCACAAGCAGCTAGAAAACGTTGGCGGCAACAGAGAGCTTGCCAATGAAAAGGAATTTCGGTATTCAGGGCCTAAACCGCGTACAAAAGAGTCTGTAATCATTATGATTGCCGATTCGTTGGAAGCAGCTTCTCGTTCGTTAGACGAGGTAAATGAAGAGACGCTTACAAGGCTTGTGGACCAGATTGTGAAAGAGAAGATGGAAGATGGCCAATTTGATGAGTCTCTATTAACCTTTGAAGAGCTTGGCCGCGTGAAGAAGGCTATGGTAAAAAGCCTTTTAGCCATCGGTCATTTTAGAGTGAAGTATCCAACCCGTGTACGCGTGAAAGACAAAATTCAGGCGTGGGGATAATAGCTTGTGAAAAAGGCACTTATTACAGGAGCAAGCTCTGGCATAGGCAGAGAGCTTGCGCTTTTATTGGCAGATAGGGGAGTGGAGCTCATTGTACATGGACGCAATTTAGAGTCCCTCCAGGCACTTATCAATGAGATAGGAACAAAGACAACCGTCACTATCTGTGTAGCAGAGCTTGCAAGCTTTCAAGGCACTCAAAGTATACTAAAGGCTCTTCAAGAGGGTTTTCCCGACGTTGTTATCAATAATGCAGGCTTTGGCCTATATGGGGACTTAGAAAGCCACAATCCCCAAGATATGCAGCAGATGATTGCAGCAAACTGCGCTGCTGTTGTAGCTATATGCCAGCATATATGCTACTGGTGGAAGGTAGAAAATGTGCCGGGAACTATCCTTAATGTCTCTTCCGTTCTTGGGATGATGCCATCGCCCGGTGCTACTGTATATGGCGCTACAAAAGCCTTTATCAACAGCTTTTCAGAGGCCTTGGATATCGAACTTGAGCAGCATGGCATACGCGTGCTGACAGCGTGTCCTGGCAGGGTAGCTACGATGTTTCAGACGAGGGCATCTAAGGGTAAAGTCCAGTTAGCTTCTGATGGAGGCATGATTTTGCATCCTAAAAGTGTGGCAGAAGCCATGCTGCATCAAATAGAAAAAAAAGAGCCTTTTCAGGTGATAGACTGGCGCTACAAGGTTGTCATGTGTATACGCAGGCTTTTGCCAAGGCGCTTTACCCTTAAAAAGCTCTATAAATCGCTCAAAGCTAGATCTGGAACAAGTTAAAGGAACTCATGTTAGCGCAAAGTTAAAATGTCGTGTTTTCTTCAAAGTTAAAATGTCGCGTTTAACGACTCTTGGATCAGCCCCATTATACCAGATTTTTCATATATTATGTTTTTGAGAAGTGGGTTATGTAGGCTTATCACAGTTCTTTCTCTCTCCGGCCTCTCTTATTTGGTTTCGCTTTCTCAGGGTATGCCTTTTTCTTCTGGCCTTTCCTCTTTTTCTACCCTTTGTTCTTTTACCCTCTCCACGCTGTAGCTAGGGTGCTTGAGCTGCCCTTCTAGCTGCCTTTTGGCATATTCATAGCCTTTTTGATTAATAAGATCATTCCAGTCACTAAGCCCTTTGGAAGCCGTTGTATTGCCAAAATCCGGTACCACCATGATTGCCCGGCCATCTAGAGAATTTAGCGCTTCTAGCCCCTTTACAAGGCCCTGATTGGGCCCTCCTCGTGCCTCAAGGTGCTTATCGTTATCTGCAAAAACAACTAACGGGCTTTCTGGATAACGCTCCCGTAGCATTAGAGCGATGTTTTTGAGGTTCTGGCAACTAAAAGCACAGACTGTAGGTATCCCAGTAAGCTCAAAGCAGCTTGCAGAGGTTACGTAGGACTCTGCAAGCCCTATCATGCGGCCGTTAATTGGCGTGCCTATAGCGTGAAATAGACCTTCTGTGCGCGCATCCTTTGGTTGTCGCTTGCTCCCGTCGGCATTTAGGAGTTGATAGTTCCATAGCCTTCCCAGCATATCTACCATGGGGATAACAGCTACATCTCCATATTGCTCACTATGCCGAAATCTAATGCCATAGCAGCCAACTTTTTTTCTCTTTAAGTATTCTGATGTACCGCACGTAAGGCTATGCTGCCAAAAGCCATATGCCTTGCGCCCAGCAGCCTCATACTTCAAAGCATCGAGTTGTTGATTGGCTTTTGTAACTGCCTCTACACGCGTTATTTCTTCGCTTTCAGATGGTCCTAGACCATAGGTCTGAAATCTGCATGTTTCTCCCTGTGGCCCTCGAAACCAGGTTTGCACGCCTGTAAGGCCGTTATTTAATTGCACTGTTCGCGTCTTATACGCAAGCTCTCCTCGGCTCTTGCATCGCCCTGTTTCATGGCTGCGGATAAAGCCTTCATTAACTTTTAGTTCCGTCACGTCAAAATGCTTTGCATTTAGAAAAGCCAAATGCTCTCTGATTTGTTCCGAATATGACTTGTAGGACATATATCAACCTTTTTTCACTCTTTATTTTTACAAAATTTAGAGGACTTACTACCCTCTCACACACAACGATGGGGCCTTGCCCCATCGTTGTCTTTAGGCTTCACAAATCCTTGTAAGCACGCATGCGTTGTTTAGCGCGCGCCTCCTGTAGCCATGGATGATCTTTTTGGACAGGGTGGCCCTTTTGCCCTTTTACATGATCAGCAAGCTCTTTAAGGTTGATTTCTTGCCCTGAGAACCGCTGCTCAGCAAGCTTTTTCACTGTTAACGACTTATCGTTATATTCAAAAGACAACGAGCCATCTAAGTGTTCTAACACGGTGATTTTAGCGTGCATAAGTTCTCGTGTTGGTTGTTTAACACATATCTGGTAGGTCTCATCCCAATACTGAAACTCGAGATTTTTTGTGACGGTTCTAAATTCCTTGTTACAGAAAATCCTATCTAAATCAGTGCCTGGGAGGATTTGTTGATGAGCATCTTCTTCAAATCTTGGCTTATTGGCGAATTGCTTATTGAAGCGTGGCAAGAAGGTCTTAAGAAACTTATTTGCTTCTTCGATTGTGCTTATCCCTGCGAGTCGCATCTCTTTTACTAAACGATCTTGCAAGGTTTGGTTCATGCGTTCTATACGCCCTTTAGCCTGTGGGCTATTTGCGTACAGTAACTGAATCCCTAACTCCTTAAGCGCCCTTCCAAACTGCGTCAGGCGCGCTTTTTCTTTGTCTTTGGCGTTATTAACACGAAATACACCATGCTTGTCTGAGTATATTGACAACGGCTTTCCGTGCTTGATAATATATAATTTTGCAAGCATCATGTAGCCAAATGTGGTTTCTGCTTCACAAAATCTTGCATCAATTTGCCCTGTAGCATCATCGACGAAGACCAGCAAAACACACGGCTCTCCTCTATCCTCGAACCAGGCATGATGAGAACCATCCGTTTGTATAAGCTCGCCTCTACGAGCTCTACGTTGACGTTGTTGGTGAATCACAGGGCGTTTTTCTTTGTGAGCAATCCAGGCCCCATTTTGGATCATGATTTGCCTGGTAGTCTCGTGAGAAATTGTGATTTGATGATATTCCTCAAGCTTTTCACACATGAGTGTGGGCCTGAATCCAGAATAGCATTCGCTTGTAACGATCTCGCTTACCCTTGCTACCACGAGTCGCGGCAGCTGGTTATTGCTGGGTTGCCCTAGTTTTTTTGGCACTAAGGCATAAATACCTGCGACTTGGTATTCTTTATATATCCTTTGGATTTGCCTTATTGAGATGCCAAGGGCTTTTGCAGCCTCTTTTTGAGTTATACGCCGTTCAGCAAGCTTGTCTAGAACCTTGCTTCTATCGAGCATTTTTTGTGTCATGAAGACCTCCTTTTGTTTCATGCTAACCTCCTTTTTTTGGTTTAGGGGTTAGCAGTTCCTCTTACAGGTTTTGAAACTTTTTAGGGTGTCAAGCACGACATTTTAACTTTGCAGAAAGGCGACATTTTAACTTTGCGCTAACAAGTTAAAGGAACTCATTGACATATTCTCTCGCATTTTGTATACTATTTTGAAAAATAGATTTATATATGTTCAGCAAAATGCCCTTTCTGTTGCTTGCGATTATTGGAACTGTCTTTTGTTTAGATGGCGTGCTTCCTCTTGAAGTAAAATCTCAAATATTTGCTATTAGTTTATTCGTAAAGTCAATCATCATCTTTTCGCTACCTTTTGTTATCTTTATGCTGCTTTTTAAGACGGTGGCAAAGCTTTCTAAGGGGGCAACAAAGATTATTTTGTTTATTTTGCTCGGCGTATCCTGCTCAAACTTTTTGTCCACGATGATAAGCTACCAGATTGGCTCTATCGTTTATCATATGGACCTCTCTCTTGCTCAGCCAAGCGATGTCTCTGGCCTTTTGCCCGCATGGAGCCAAGCGGTTCCTAGCGTGGCGTCTAATGATATTGCGCTCTTTTCGGGGCTTGTTTTAGGCATTTTGATGGCAACCTTAAGCCCTCAGCTTGCCGGCAGGATTTCGTCCTATTTTGATACGATTATTGCCTATGCCTTTAAGGTCCTAACAGCCCTTGTGCCGCTATTTATCGCAGGCTTTGTTGTAAAGTTAAGCCACGATAAGGTTATCCACACTATTGCCCAGGACTATGCCTTTATCTTTACTATCGTAGCGCTATCGCTTGCAGCCTATATTGCAAGCGTCTACTTTATGATAAACCGCTTTCGCTTTAGCCCCTTTTTAGCAAGCCTTAAGAACATGTTTCCGGCAGCTATTGCAGGCTTTTCTAGCATGTCAAGTGCCGCTGCTATGCCCCTCACAATCATTGGGGCCGAAAAAAACACTCAGAACCCCACATTTGCACGCCTATCTATACCTACAACGGTAAATATCCACCTGATAGGTGACTGCTTTGCTATTCCTATCTTTGCCTTTGCTGTGATGAAAAATTATGGCGTCTTAGAGCCGCATTTTTATAGCTATGTGATATTTGCGCTCTACTTTGTGCTTGCCAAGTTTTCTGTTGCGGCAATTCCCGGTGGGGGCATTTTGGTAATGCTGCCGGTGCTAGAAAGCCAGCTTGGCTTTACCGGCGAGATGGCATCAATGATTACAGCTCTTTACATCCTATTTGACCCTGTAATCACGTGCTTTAATGTACTTGGCAACGGAGGCTTTGCCATGGCACTTGACCGCCTAAGCGGCAAATCAAGCGAAGCTGTCACAATACCTGTACAGAAGTAGACTGAAATGGGTTTTCCTATCCAGAAAAATCTGTAGTAAGGTAAAAATCTTGAAGCTCTTTATCCGTGTGAAAACTAGGCTTTCCGGGCACTTTATTGCGAATATTTTTATTATAAATATCTAGCGTTAAATATGTTAGAGTCACTTTTTTTCCATCATCAGTGAGGATTTCGATTTTTTCGGGTTTATTCCCTGTGGCTGCATCTACCTTTCGAACAGTAAAGCTTGTTCCTCTAGTTGGGTTTGTATCGTCCCACCAAACCATATTTTTTACAATATGTGGCCTAATTCCTATAGGGTTAACTTTTAGGTTGTCTTCATCTGATTGGACATAATAGACGGCTTCATATGTAACTGGCTGCATGGATTCTCTCCTTTCGAGGTTAAGTCCTATTCCAAAATTCTTCTTTTAATGTAGTTGAAATTCGCACAAAATCATCTACATGCTTTCCCATAATGTTGTCATCTTTATCTAAGAGCCCTTGCGCTCTTAGTTCCGCAAGTAATTTAGCTTTTTGCTCTTCGTCCTTTACAACTACGGCACGTATCATTTTTGGAGGGATTGGCCCTTCTTCTACCATAAGCTCGTTAGCTGTATTATAGGCAGCTAAATCCTTAGTGGTTTCAGGAATATTTTTTCTTTTATCGTAGATGGAGGGTTCTCTAGTGCCAAAGTTATCTTTTACGTACATAGAGCATACTCCTTCTGCAACATCAAGGTCGTAGAGTATTGCAATTCCTCTATCTGCCCAAGGAAAAGAGCTGGAAAGTTCACACTCTTGCATTTCGCGAGTGACCACCCGAGTAAACACAGATCTTGCGCCACCACTTTGAAAATCCTTTTCCAAACTTACCCCTCGTATGACAATACCGTTTGAGATCCTGTCATAGCTAGATAAAGCGCCACCTTTCAGCACTTTTACGACGTTAGCAATAGATGGCACTCCTGCCATTAGTCCCATGGCACCACATGTACGCATTTCATCGGCTATCCCTTTTAGGGCCCATTGTCTCTGCCCTGGCCTAACTTCCTGCTCGTACATTTTTTCTAAAGTGTCATCAAATTTCTGTTGCAATTCAGGAACAAGATTTATCATTTCCTTTTTTAGATTGTCGAGAGGCAGTGTTAGTGCACCTTTGTCCATCAACGCCGAGACTTGACTTGGATAAAGAATTTGAAACATAGACAACATCTTTATTCGTACTTGATCTTCTGGCTTTGATTCAGAAGTTACTCCCTGGATCTCAAGTGAGTTAAGAATTTTTGTTATAACGTTGTGAGCCTCTTTTGGTTGCACTGTGGGATCCAAAATAACGGTTACTTCACCATTGAGTGCATGATGTTTTTGCTCGTTATCATTTACCACAATTACGGCCCCAATGTCCGGAAAATTACATATAACTGTTTGACACGTAAATTCTATACAGGCGCCTTCTTCAGTATCGATTTTCCCACCCTCAGATGAGAAGTATTGAAAAGTATCACTTTTTATTACATCGAATTCATCTGTATTTCGTTCAAGAGCTCCCTCTAATTTTTTTATCCCTTCTGAAGTAAGCTGAAAATTCACAACGATAGTCTCTTTATCATCCATGTTTCGTACAGCAAATCCAACTTTGCCGCCTTTGATCATGTTGGAATCTAAATTATCTACATAAATCGCTGGAACTGCATAGGCATCAGTGCTCTGACTTGCTTTATGCTTCTCAAGCACCTTGCATACCTGATCAGTCGGTTGAGTAGCACTTAGCCGATCAGCTATATCTTTAGCCTCAGTCGCAAGAGCTTCCATAGATTCGGGTGCAATTTTTACAGAAGAAGCCTCTGAAGAATGGGATGAAGAGGCAGGTAAGTTCATAGATCCGGGTGAGGTATCCGGACCTTTTTTATTAAATTTTTCAAACGGGTCAATTGAATCACCCCCACCGGATGAATGAATACTCGTAGCCACTAGTATTCTGCTCCGTATAGGCCTTTCATAAACATACGTCACCTCTCTAATTTTATACACATTCAAGTTCATCTTCCTTATATGCCAAGTCGTATTATAGGAATAGGAAATTGAGCTAAAATCAAGGTTTAGCAGATTTCGAAACGCCTTGGAGTTAGTGGGCCGCTGCTTTTACGGCAGTGAACTTTGTTTCAAGTTGCCCGATGGCTTCTTGGTAGGCTGTTTGGATTGCGAGATTAGTATCGCGTAGCCATGCACTAATTTGCTGCTTACGATTTAGGCAGTCTTGGACAAGAGATGCTTTCTGAGATTCAATCTGCTGGCGTTGCAGTTCGTTACTCAAGCTTGTGAAGATTTTTCCTCCTGTTGATTTCTCTAGTTTATTTGGATCTTGCTGCTCTCTTATCAGTGCTTCAAGCTGGCGCTCTTGGTTATCGATAATACCTTGCTGCTTTTCTTTCCAGTCTTTAAGTTCTTGTTGTAAATGGGCGTTTTCGCTTTCAGCCTGGTTTGAGTAGGCATGATATTGGGTAACTGTGTTCGTGTAGAGGGTCATAAGCTGCATCGTTTTTGCATAAACTTGAGGCTTTTTCGCGGGATCTATTGTAGTTACTCTATCAAGGAGGTCATAATTTGTAATGACGTCGCTTGGCAGGTGAGACTCTATAAGGCCTTTTAGGGTTGGGTTTATTGCAAGCTTAGCGACCACGTTTAATCTTGATGTTTTGAGTTCAAGATCAGTTTCAGGGCGATATTGCGGCAGGCTTAGTACTGGCCTTTTTAATAGTCCTGGAGCTGCAATGTCTGCATCTAGCTGTGATACAGTTTTGCTAAAAATATGGGTGTAGTAGCTTGCTGGAATAAGTGCAATTGCGAAGGGTGCTGCTACAAAAAGAAGGGGCAGTGTGCCTGTTATCCATGTTGCGGCTATTGCTCCTATAACTCCGATAATCGTTACAGCAAGTGCTGTAATTGCATGAATTTGTTTTTTTCTTGCTTCGCCGATTTTTGTTGAGGCATCTTGCGCAATACCTTGCTTTCTTGCTAAGTCCTGAACATATCCGTCTGTTGCAATTCTATGCTCTTCTCGTACTTGAATAACTCGAGCATCGTTTGCTCTTTTCATTGTAGTTTCTGCGCCGGAGGGCAAGTCTCTAACGCCAACACCAACATATATGCCAGTTGGTTGTTCATCAAGGCCAGGAAGTGCAAATCTTGGGGTAATAGGTGCAGGTATAGAAAAAGCCATAGTATATATTCTCCTTAATTTTAAAGAAAGAATATATCAAGAAGCCGGCGTTTTTGTCAACTATTACTTATAATCAATGCTATTTTGCTTCAGGAAACTGGGCAAAGACGTAGTCTTGTAGCTTGATGGCATCTTTTGCAAAGACGCGGATGCCTTCAGCTAGTTTGTCTACTGCCATTGGATCTTCATTAAACCTGTAGCGAAATTCGCTTTCGTTTAGCTCGATGCGGCTGATTGGATCGGCTTTTGCCTTTTCTACTGAGAGCTTTTGGGTAATTGGCTCTTTAGAGTTTGATAGCTCTTGCAATAGTTGGGGAGATATGGTCAATAGGTCACAGCCGGCAAGTTCGATAATTTGATCTTTATTGCGAAAGCTTGCGCCCATCACAACAGTTTTAAAGCCAAATTTTTTGAGGTAGTTGTAGATAGCTTTTACTGATAGTACACCCGGATCTTCAGCTGGTGGATAAGAAGTTGTACCAGTATTTTTTTTGTACCAGTCAAGGATTCTTCCCACAAAGGGGGAGATGAGCGTAGCTTTAGCTTCAGCGCAGGCTATCGCCTGTGCAAGCGAGAAGATAAGCGTCATATTGCAGTGGATGCCTTCCATTTCTAGTACTTCAGCTGCACGAATGCCTTCCCACGTTGATGCAAGCTTAATTAAAATGCGCTTTCTTGGAACGCCGTGAGATTCATAGAGGCTGATGAGTGAGCGAGCTTTAGCAATAGAAGCTTCCGTGTCAAAAGATAAGCGAGCGTCAATTTCTGTAGATACGCGTCCGGGAACAAGTTTTAAAATTTCAAGGCCAAAATTAACAAAAATGTGATCAAGAAGCAGGCTTCGGCGAGCTTCCTCGTTCATCGCTTCTTTTGGCATTTCGTTGATTGACTTTTGGATGAGGTAGCGATACTCCGGCTTTTGCGCTGCAGCAAAAATAAGCGAAGGGTTTGTTGTAGCATCTGTTGGCAAGTATTCGCGTATTGCTTCGATATCGCCTGTATCGGCAACAACAGTAGTAATGGCTTTAAGCTGGTCTAACTGGTTCATGGCTATTTTGACTTGGGTAAAGAGGTTGGTTCAACGCGAAAGGCAACAAGTGTTCGCTTGTTTCCTATTTGCAAGTTGAGAACAGATTTAAGGCGCGTAAGCAGCAGTTTAAAAGGGACAAGTACCTGCTGGCCCGCTACATCTACAGCAACATTTGCATCGCCTAAAATTTCTTGAGACTCCTGAATCTGCTGGCAAAGAGCTGCAAATTTTTTGAGCTGGCGCTTTAATGTTTCTTCTTGAAAGGCATATTTTTTGTTGCATGTAGGGCAGGTGGCGATATGGGACTCTGCATCTAGCTCCAGGATAGAAAACATAACATTTGACTTGCAGTCAATGCATTCAAGTTCAAAAGTTCCTTGGTGTGTCACGGATTCTCCATTGCTAAAACCGGAATAATTGTAGGGAATAAAAGGTATTAAATCAAGCTATTGAAAAGGGTGCTTTGGTGCTTTTTCGTCCACTTTAGTTGCTGCTTGAGGTAGGCTGTAAAGACCTTTTGGTCTTTAATTCCATCTTCTAGAGCAAGTAGATACTCTTTAGCATCTTTAAAAATAACCTCGGGGTGTCCACCAAGAGCAAGTATCGTGTTCATGAGCAGCCTTGCAAGGCGGCCAAGGCCTGGATTAAAGGGGTGAATTTTTACAAGTTCTTGGTGGATAAAGCTGGCAACTTCTACATAATCCGTGCACGACTTGAGCTTCTTGGCAAGCTCTTCAGCAAATTGGCGCATTCTTGGCTCTATTTCCTCTTTTTTAGGAGGTTCATAGACCATTTTGTGTATAGCTGTACGCTCTTCGGCCGATAGCTCTTGATTTTCATCGTATTTTGCTAATTTCTTATAAATCTCAATGTCTTTTTCAGTAAGCGGATCTGGATTATTTCGCTGAATTATTATATTTTTTTCGCGAAAATGCCCTGGTGTTTCGTCTTGAAGGGAGGGAAGGTCGTGTGTGAGGAGGTAATGGGTGTTTTTTATGATCGTGAGCGTCTCTTCAACCCCACCTTGAAAGGGCTTTTCTGCATTAAGAACTACATGTTCAAGGTAGTAGCTTGCATCTTTATAGCGAAGTAGCTTTTCAGGGTTGAGGTAGAGATGTATGTTATACTCTTGACTATCAATCAATGCAGGAAGTGCAATTCCTTTTTCTATAAATTGCTTTTGGTCTCTCATAGATAAAACAGGGAGGTTTAGCTCTTCAAACTTCCTGAGAGTGTTGCTGATTGTTGATCCGCAATGACTAGGTGTAAAAGGGTTTTCCTGTAAAGGGCAGGCATGTGTGGCATTAAGAACAAGCTGTAGACCAACATTCATGTAGGTGCTAACGCCCGGGGTAAAGCGCCGTGCAAGAGGTGCGCCTGGTTCTATACTTGAAAAGTAACAGAGCTTACCTCGACAAATAGATATGCTCGAGACTGCTTGAGCGCTAGAAAAAAAGAGCATGCCAATAGCGCTTTTAGCAACTTCAAGCGTAATCGTACGTATAAAGCGGCCAAATGTCCACGAAGTAGGAGGTTCAGCAGCAGGTGGGGCAGTACTATCAGTCTTTCGTCCGATTTTTGCTGTCATATGGTGAAGCGTACAATAACTACGTATATTACGTAAACTATGGATCTCGCCAGTTAACAGAAAATGGCAGCCAGTCACCATCTAGAGCAGCTGCCTTAGGCTGATAGAGCCTAAGAACAAGGTTGAAGCCACCTTGCGGGCAGGGAAGCCAGTTGCCGGTAAAGCCTTGAGGCTTTTCGCGCTGGATGTAGATATCTAAAGATCCATCGGGATTGCGCACAAGCCAGTCGGCAAAGGACTGTATGGCATAGACGTTATTTGGGCTATATGCAAGGTGTTCAAAATCATTATAGAGCGTTAGCGACCAAAAGCCATCTACAGGAGGCATTTCCTCTTTTGCGATATGGATTCTATAGGTTAGCTGGCCGTTAAGTCTATTACTTTCGCTGTCAGTATCCGTTACAAATGTAAGCAGGTTTTGCGATAGGCTTGCAGCAAGGTTGCCTTGCGCTACAAGGGCTCGGCGAAGATAGTCTCGGCCAAAGTCGCGTTCTTTTCGGATAAGTGTTTTCCAGTGATTTCGCTTTGTGTAGACAGACTGGGCGTGTGAGTTTAGCTTTTCTTGGGCGTATCCGTAGGCCTTATCAAGGCCATTTTCCACAAGGCGTGGCACGTTTTCGCTGTCAAACTGCTGGGTTGTTAGTATGCCTATTTCGCCCAATGTATCTCTCATCACAACATCTTGCACGGCAGGTGGGTTAGCCATCAAGAGTCTGCCTAGTGTGTTGAAGTAGCTTGTAAAGGCCATTTGGCTAACCTGGCTTGCAGCCGGTTCTTTTGTGGCAGATGGTCCATGCAAGGATACAAAAGCAGGAGGTGAATAGGATTTTTGGTAGTTTGCAAGGGGAGTGAGCGTGAGGTTTTGCTGGATTGCATAGAGGTTAGAATAGTCGCGCGTGCCATAGACCTGAATCATGCCTTTGATGTACACCATGCTCGTTGTCGAGCGTATCGCTGTAAGGCCGCTTGGAACTTTGCCTTTATAGTCTGGGCCAGAAATAAAGATGTCTTGGTTGTCTTTAGTGATTGTTTCGAGAATATTTGTCCAGCCATCAAAGATCTCAAAGAGAAAGTGGCGCTTTGCTATTTCTGGGATGTGCAGTATCTGTGGGCCGCTAGAGAGGTCAAGCCAGGCATTAGATGTGAGTACATCGATGTTTGGGTAGGGGTATAGATCTAGTGGTGTTGGCTGCTCTTTTGCATGGGCAAATTGGTTTATTGGTGCCCTAAAGTCCGTAGGCGCAGTTACATAGGTAGCATATTGGCGCATAAGGTTCATCATAACTAGAGGATAGCCATAAATAGCTACCTCTTCGCCAAGACGGGCATACTTTTTTTCTTCGTTAAGGCTAATATAAAGCGGGTTCACCTCTGCTGCCAGAAAGGAGCCAAATAGCTGGCTTGTTGCGATAAAGAGTAAAGCTACTTTTTGCGTAGATAGGCCCACAAAGAATTCCTTATATCTTGCTAGTAATCCGCACCCTAACAAGATATACAAAAAACTTCAATACCTATTTTTTGGAGGGTTGAACTTGGAGGTATTCTTCAAGTGGACCATCAAAAAATTCAATGCCTTTATCCGTAAAGATGATGAGCTTTTTGGCAAAGCGGTCAAGTAGGTCTCTATCGTGGCTAGCTACAATTGCCGTACCTTTATACTCATCAAGGGCCCAGCCGAGGGCTGATACTGCTTCAAGGTCTAGGTGGTTGTTTGGCTCATCAAGGATAATGAGGTTGTGATCAGCAAGCATCATGCCGCCAATGATAAGGCGCGCAGTTTCGCCTCCAGAGAGGGTGGAGACGCGTTTAAAGGCATCGTCGCCGCCAAAGAGCATCTTGCCCAAAATGCTTCTTGCTTCTGTATCATAGACATTGCTTTTGCGGTTTTTTAGCCAGTCAAAGAGGTTTGTCTGGTCGTGCTTGTCAACAGCGTCAGAGTGGTTTTGCGGGAAGTAGCTGATGATGGTGTTGTGGCCAAGCTCAACTTCTCCATGATCTGGCGCAAGAACACCTGCTAGCATCTTAAGAAGCGTAGTCTTACCGCGACCGTTATTACCGATAACACCAATTTTGTCGCCGCGATGAAATTCCATTGAAAAGTTTTTTATCACTTTGTGATCGCCGTATGCTTTTGCAAGCTCTTTTGCCGTGATAGCGATTTTGCCTGACTGTTTATCAGTCGGAACAAAGCGTATGTATGGGCGCTGGATATTTGTCTTTTTTTGCTCTTGTGGTTGGAGCTTTTCTATTTCGCGAAGGCGCGACTGCACCTGACTTGCGCGGGTACCTGAGCGAAAGCGGTCAACGAACTCTCTAAGTTGAGCGATCTTTTTTTCTTTTGATTTTGCATCTTCTGATGCTCTATCGCGAGCTGCAGTTTTTGTCTCAACCATGTCATCATAGTTGCCTGGATAGATAATAAGTGTTTCGTAGTCTATGTCGGCAATGTGGGTTGTTACAGCGTTTAAGAAGTGGCGGTCGTGGCTAACAACAACGAGCGTGCCGCGATACTGGCACAAAAACTCTTCGAGCCAGCCAATAGAGGTCATGTCAAGGTGGTTTGTAGGTTCATCCAGCAAGAGAGCTTCCGGATCGCCAAAGAGGGCTTGGCAAAGAAGCGCGCGAAACTGCATATCTTGAGGAATCTCTTTCATGGGCTTTGAGTGATACTGAGCATCTACACCAATACCTAAGAGTAGGCTTTCAGCGTTAGATTCAGCAGAGTAGCCATCTTCTTCAGCAATAACCATTTCAAGCTCACCAAGGCGAAGGCCAACTTCATCCGTCATTTCAACTTCATAGAGTTTTTCGCGCTCTTCAAGAGCTTTCCAAAGACGTGCATTACCTTGGATGACAACATCGATTGTCTTATAGTCTACAAAGTCGTGAATGTTCTGGCGGAGTATGCCAACGCGTTTTGGCTTTGTTACGGTGCCCTTTGTAGGCTCGCGCTTACCTGTGATAATACCAAAAAGTGTTGTCTTTCCAGCACCATTTGGGCCTGTTAGGCCATAGCGATTGCCAGGAGAAAATCCGCAAGAAACGTCCTCAAAAAGCGTCCTGCCGGGAATTGCCATCGTAATTTCGTCTAATGTAATCATACAAGCTCTATTTTAAAAAAGATTCATTATACATGACGGAGGGGAAATAGATCAAGCTGCAAGGTGCGTTTTCATGAGGATTAGAGTCATGAGTCACGGTCACGGTCTCGGTCTCGGCTGTAACGATTATCTGTCACATAAGCGTGCTCTCACGTTCGAGACCGAGACCGTGTCCGAGACCGAGACCGGATTTGTATTCCTTAAATCTCACCGTGGGGATGGCTCTCTTGGTACGTTTTTTTCTTGAGGGAGGTTGAGACGTGGGTGTAGATGGTGGTGGTTGCAAGGCTTGTGTGGCCAAGTAAAAGCTGTATGGTTTTGAGGTCCATGCCGTTTTCAAGCCAGTGGGTGGCTATTGTGTGTCGGATGATGTGGGGGGTGATGTGGGCGGCAAGGCCGCTTGCTTTTAGGTATTTTACAAAAAGACGATCTACAGAACGGGTTGTCAGCCGCTCTAAAAAGCGATTTAAGAATATGGCTTCAGACTTTCCTTTGTGGTCTTTATGCTGCAGATAGCGCTGAATCCAGTCTGCTGCTGTCATGGTAATGGGAACAACGCGCTCTTTTTTGCCTTTACCTTGCAGGCGCATTTCAAACTTTTCAAAGTCAAAGTCGTTTCTATCAAGGGCAACAAGTTCACTTACACGTAGGCCAGAGCTATAAAAAAGCTCTAATATGCACCTGTCGCGAAGGCCTGTAAATTCTGAGCTATCGGGCTGACTAAAGAGGTTTTGTACTTCTTCATAGGTAAGTGAGAGGGGGATCTTGCGCTCAAGCTTTGGACTTTCAATATCTGCCATTGGGTTTACTGTAAGGCGCTTTTCTTTATGCAAAAAACAAAAAAAACTGCGTATTGCAGAAAGTCGACGTACAATAGAGCGACGCGCAAGTCGCTGGTCTGTTAAATCAGCCAAAAACTCGCGAAGCACGCTTTTATTTATCTCTTGAAGGGGTTTGCCGTCCACAAACTGCGAAAGGGCTTTTAAGTCATTTCCATAGTTTCGTATGGTATGGCTAGAAGCGTTTTTTATGACCGTAAGGTGCTCTAAAAAACGCTCAATCTCTTGCTCTATCATGAAAATGTAAGAGTGAATGAGAAGTTTTCAGGATCAAGATTGATAGCTCCATCTTTAATCCATGTTGCAGGCCCTTTCATAATCACGTTGTCGAGCTTGCCATCTACTTCTTCAAAAAGCACCTGTAGCCACTCTCCGGACTGTACGCGAAGCGAAATAGGTGAGTGGAAGCCCGCTCGCTTTTGCAGGCAGTAGGCAGCTGCTGTAACACCTGTTCCGCAGGCTAATGTTTCTCGCTCAACACCGCGCTCATAGGTGCGGATGTGGGCTGTATATTCTGGTTCAGCATGTACCTGCTGAACAAAGTTTACATTGGTGCCTTGCGGGCCAAATTTTTCGTGAAAGCGAACGTAGCGGCCAAGGCCATCAACATCGACGCTATCTACATCATCGACAAAGAGTACAACATGGGGAACACCAGTATTTAGGTGATGCGCCTTATATGTTTTACCCTGATACTCTACAGGTATATCCCAGCCATATTCGTGCACGGTGCCCATGTGTACAGAGACATTTTGGTTGTCGCAGGATATGACAAGGTCGCGAAGTCTTGTTTCAAGAAGGCATCTTGTACGTGGGTAGTTGCGCTTTTGTCGCAAAAACTGCATGAGGCAGCGAACGCCATTTCCGCACATGTCTGCTTCTTTGCCATCGGCGTTATAGTACTTCATCGCAACATCTGCACTCTTTGATGATCCAACGACGATAAGGCCATCAACACCTGCGCCTGTTTGTTGCTGGCAGAGGTTTTGGATGCAGTCAGTAGTAAACTCAGGAATATGCCCATCTCGGTTGTCGATGAGTAAAAAGTCATTACCGCAGCCGGAATAGTGGCTGACGTCGATATTCATTGTCTTTGTGTCTAGTGTTTTATTTGTCATACTTCAAGGTCTTTAAAAGAGGTGATGATTTTGTCGATGTGGCCAAATTCAAGCGCTTCTTGTGCGCTCATCCATGTGTCGCGGTCGATTGCCTTTTCGATAACTTCTCTACTTTTGCCAGTAGCTTTTGTGTAGATGGAGATAAGCTGCTCTTTAGTCTTTAAAATTTCACGTGCGTGAATTTCAAGGTCTGTTGCCTGGCCTTGGATAACACCCATAATTGATGGCTGGTGAATCATAAAGCGAGCAAGCGGTGTTGCAAAACGGCGTTTAGGGGCTGCTGCAAGCGATAGAACAGATCCCATAGAAGCAGCAAGACCGGTGATCAGCGTTGTAACAGGAGAGGAGATACATTTTATCTGATCCCATATAGCAAAGCCGGCATCTACAGAGCCGCCAGGGCTATTGATAACAAGAAGGATTGGTTTGCCTGGAGCTTGAAGCTCTAAGTACCAAAGCTGTTTTATTACTTCTTCAGCAAGATCGTTATCAAAGGCTCTACCAATGAGTATCCGTCTTGAGTTAAGAAGCGCAAGGTCAATGCGATCTTGCGTGAGGGATATTTTGTTTGCAGGTTCAGTTGATTCTTCATCTTGTAAAATGATCTTGTGTCGCATGAGGTTTTTCCTTCGTTTATGCCTGTTTGTTAGTCTTAGCGATTTATCGCATTATCTGCAAGAGCCTCTTGGTTAACCTCGATTTCCGGATAGAGAGGATAGGCTTGCAAGAGTTCTATGACATTGGCTTTTAGTTTTTCAAAAATATCTTCGTCGATTATGACTTGAGCTTTGCTTACAGCACCGGATGCTGTAGGGCTTGCTTTGGTGTGCTTAAGGGCTGCTGAAATGATTTTTGCAATCTGCTTCATCTCGCCTGTTCCCATGCCAAGCGTTGTAAGAGCAGGGGTGCCAAGACGAATGCCAGAAGTATACCAAGGACCATTAGGATCAAAAGGCACCGCATTGCGGTTACATGTTATATGCGCCTGTCTTAGCGCAGTTTCTGCTTGTCGTCCTGTAATGTGTAGCGAAGAGACATCCACAATTACCATGTGGTTTTCTGTGCCGCCGGTTACAAGGCGAAAACCTTCTTCTAAGAGTGCGCGAGCAAGCGCTTGGGAGTTTTCTACAACCTGTTTTGCGTATGTTTTAAAGCTGTCTTGACGGGCCTCTTCAAAAGCAATTGCTTTTGCGGCGATAACGTGTGGAAGTGGGCCTCCAAGCACAAGTGGGCAGCCTTTATTGATAAATTCCTTATAGTCATTTGTCGAGAGGATAAAGCCTCCACGAGGTCCTCGTAGCGTTTTGTGCGTTGTGGAGGTGACGATGTCTGCATAAGGGATGGGGTTATATTCGCCCGTAAACGCTTGTCCTGCTACAAGCCCTGCAAAGTGGGCCATGTCCACCATGAGTGTTGCTCCGACACTTTCGGCAATTTCCTTCATCTTAGCAAAGTTAATCTTGCGTGGATGTGCAGAATAGCCTGCAAGGAGTATGAGGGGTTTTTCTTCTTGTGCGCGTTTTTGGATGGCGCTGTAGTCGATGCGTTCTGTCTTCGGGTCAACATCGTAGAATGATGACTGCATGATTTTTGAAGAAATATTATGCCTATAGCCATGTGTGAGGTGGCCACCGGAATTTAGCGACATTCCCAAAACCTTTTGGTTTACAAGAAGCTGGCGTATTTCTTCGTACTCTTCGCGAGTAAGTTCGTCGACAGATTTTTTGGCTAGCCGTTCCAGTTCCTTATGCTGCACATTTTTGATGAGTATTGCCCAGAAGGCAACGAGGTTTGCATCGGCTCCAGAATGTGGCTGCACGTAGGCAGCTTCAGCGCCAAAGAGGGCTTTTAAAGACTCTTCTGCTTCATGTTCTATGGCATCAAGGTTGTCGCAGCCTGCATAGAAGCGATGAAAAGGATAACCTTCAGCATACTTATCAGTAAGTAAGTTGCCCATAGCCAGCTGTACGGCAAGAGAAGAGTAGTTTTCTGATGCGATCATCTTTAAGTATGAGCGCTGATCTTGTAGCTCTTGCACAATTTTTTGTGCAGTATGAGGCGATGTTTGGCTGAGGTAGTCTAGACTTGCCAAATAGGCTATAGCAGCTTTAGAGCGGCTTGCCTCGGGATGTTTTGAAAAATAGCTTTCTAAGAAATATGTCATCTATCACCTCGCAAACGTAAGAATATATAAGCTCGCCGTGAGAAATGCAATTACTTTAAATATTCTGCCAATTCGTGAAGGGATGGGGATTTTGCAAATTCTACGTAGTAGCCGGATGTGTGGGTGGCAAGTGTTAGGCAGTCATAGAGGTTGAGGCCAAGTCCAAGGCCAACCATATAGCCTGCGTTAAAGTTATCTCCGCCACCTGTTGTGATGCGGGGTTTTTTTACATGAGGGCCTTGTACATGGGCATAGTCGTTGCTACTTGCGCTTTCAGCCTCCTCTATTGCATGGATGACAACCTGTTCGATGTTTAAAGCCCTTTGTATGCTTTTGGCATCCGGTTTTGTGTTCATGACGTGAGCGACGCGTTCAGCTTCAGCTACATTAAGCCCAAGCACTACTTTAAGGTGTTTTTGTAGCGTAGATAGCGTCTCTATGGCCTCTTTGATATCGCTATCTAGGCGCTTTGCAGGATCAGCAATATCTACAAACATCCACTCAGGTTTTTTGCTAAACGTGGGTAGCAGTTCATCTAATAGCTTCCAAAATGCTGTGAGGCCAAAGATCATAGTCCAGTTTGCAGATGCAAAGATCTTAGAGTTTTCTAGAAGATTGATGAGTTTTGCTTTTCCAACACGCTCAAGTATCAGGTGTTCATCGATTGTGAGAATAGATGTATGCTTTCCTAAAAGAAGCTTTCCATCATTAAATTCTAGGGCATCTGTATGGCCTGCTGGTCCGACTGTGATGCACTCTTTACAGCCCTTTTCTAGGCTGTGAAATATAGGGTCTATCTTTGGATAGCCAAGAGCGCCGATGAGCGAAACAGTGGTTCCAAGAGCTAGAAGACTTGAAGCGAGTATAGGGCCATTGCCGCCGAGGCGCGTGTCCTCACAGACTAGTTCTATATTAGTGCTTTTATGCGAAGCTTGAATAACGCGATCAGAAAAGTCATGCATCTTCTGCATAAAGGTGCATTCTTTAGCATTTTTGCGGCTTTCTACAACGCGGTAGATGTTGTCTATAAAGCCGTCAAAACCAATAAGAAACGACAGGTTGTGCACCTGTCGTGTAGTAAGGCGATGAGCAAGATCTCTCATCTATTAAAGCGAGGTGCAAAGCTAATAGATGCTCCGCAGTCGATTTCATGGTTTTCGCCAAGTTCATATTCTTTATCGTTGATAAGAACCTTGACTTTTCCGTGGTTGAAAAACGCATCTGTTTCCCATACCCACTCATCATCTTTTGTGCACTTCATGAGGGTGCCTTTATCCCAACTTAGGCCTTTAACACCTTCGCCTCGAATGTAGAGGTTATTAGGAAAGCCGCAGTTACAGGTAACAACGATCTTTGTGTGCTTTGATTTTGCTTTATTGTTGTGTGCAAGGTGGCTTCTTCTGACGCCGGTTGCAGCTGGGCTTGAGCGCGAGTTTTGTCTAGCTTTTGCACTTATAGTCTTTTTTTGTGAACCAAGCTTTTGGGTGTTGGCCCTTTTTGGTGCGGGCAATGATGCCATGGTTATTTCCTCCCAGTAAATGTTCTTCTTAACCCGCACTATACCAATTGAATAATTTATTTAAAGAAAAATGCGAATTTTCCCATATTTTTACTTGAGAGTTTTTGAATCAATAGGGTATTCTCTTGAGCAAATTCATATTTTTCAAAGGATATACAATGCTTCGAGATGCTCTAAAAGTCATTCTTGACATACAGGAACTTGACATCCAGATGATCCGTCTGATGCGTCTTAAACGTGAAAGACAGGGTGAACTTGAGCGCATACGCTCCCTTCGCGACGATTTGCAGCAGCAGGTTGTGCTAAAAGAAAATGAAGTTATTGACCTCAAAAAGCAGATCCGCCTTTCAGAAGTAGAGGTTCAGGAGCTTGCAAGCAAGGCTACAAAGCTAGAAAGCCAGCAAAATGCTGTGAAAAAAGTTGAAGAATTTAACGCTCTTACCCACGAAATTGCCGCAGTAGAGCGCGAAAAAGCAGGTAAAGAGCAACGTTTAAGCGATCTATACGACCGACAAGCTGCTGAAGAAGATCTCTTAAAGAACCTAAAAACTACCTACGACAGCACCAAAACAAGCAGTAGCGACCTAGAGCGCGAAATTTTGGCTTCTGTAGAAGCAATCAATGCAGAAGGTGCTGTAATTAAGGAAAAGCGAGATGCAATGCAGGTGCACGCTGATCCTGAAATCATGAAGATCTACGAAAAACTCCTCAAAAACAAGCGTGATCGCGTTGTAGTGCCTATAGAAAACCGCTGCTGCTCAGGATGCCATATCCTTATCACAGCTCAGCACGAAAACCTTGTACGCAAGGGCGAAAAGCTTGTATTTTGCGAACACTGCTCACGCATCCACTACTGGCAAGAGCACATTGGCGAAGCCCTTGAAGAAAAAGGCACGCGCCGTCGTCGCAGAACAACGCCTGCAAAAGTATAATACCTTCCTGGGAAGACAGGCAACCGCTGTTTTTATTCCTTTGAGGATAAAGAGAGAGGAAAGTCTGGACTTTAGAGGAGAGGATACCAGTGAAAGACTGGGAGCCGCAAGGCTACGGAAAGTGTAACAGAAAATAATCCGGCATACCCGTAAGGGTATGCACAGGCTGAAACGCTCGCATCATGGGCGAGCTGCACTTGAGGCAACTCAAGGCATGACAAACCCTATCCGAAGCAAGGCTTAGAGTGCAAATATGCCCTACTCCGAGGGTTGCACTCGGTATGCCGCCAGAGAATGCTGGCGACAGCATTCCTAGATGAATGGTTGCCTCCTAACTGGCAACAGTTAGTAGACAGAATCCGGCTTATCGTCTTCCCAGGATTTTTTAGTATATTTCTCTTAATCTCGATCTTGATCTTGATCTTAATCTATTTTCACGCACGTTAGGAAAAAAAGATTAAGACCAAGAGCCTTTTGCAAAACTCGGGACATTAGCAACAGGGGGGGGTCTGGGCTGGGATTTTGAGAATAATAAAAAATAACAGGATCTCGCTTCGCTGGCA
>CAZEQY010000025.1:27419-31150 GCA_964514655.1 uncultured bacterium | reverse complement strand
GCGCCGGTCGAGCTTCCGAAGTGGAAGAGCCACAAGATCGTCCAGGCGGACAAGATCGTCAGGCGCCGCACAAGCGGAACGCTGGTGCTGGAATGCGGCCTGGAAATCGACTTGGCCGATCCGGCGCGCGAGGGCTTTGCAAACCGGCTTCAGGCCATGATGCCCCAGCAATTGTCTGGCGGCTATTACGTCTGCTATTCCGATGGCTATGAAAGCTGGAGCCCGGCCAAGGCATTCGAGGAAGGCTATTCCCGCATGCCCTATGGCAGCCATGATGTGAATTCCCGGTTGGGGGACATCTGCACATGCGGCGTGACGCGCGAAGAGCTTTTGGATGGCGTGGCGGCGCTGGAGTGCCCGCATCGCCCATTCCGGGCATAATCGCCACCTGATTCGCGGAGGAATGCCCATGCCGTCCAAAACGCCGAAGCAGGCCCGTACCATGGCCGCAGCCGCACATAATCCGAAGTTCGCCAAGAAGATGGGCATTCCCCGGAAGGTGGCCAAGGAATTCAACAAGGCCGACGCCGCCAGCGGCGCGCTGGGAAAGGCGATGAAGCGCGGCCCGCGTGGCGCCCTTCAGTAACCTCCGCTATCGTTCTGACTGATTCGCAAGGGGCGACCGGATGAGCTTTGGCGGTAACGGCATGATGCCACAGGGCACGGTGATGCCGGCCCCGGCGCCCAGGCTTTCCTCTATCACCGATATGGCCGCGCCGGACCCGTCGATTACCGACGCCGATCTGATGACGGATGAAGAGGCCCAGGCGGCGCTTTCCGCGCTTGGTGGCGTTGCCGGCGCGGCGCCGGCGATGAACCCGGCAGATGAACACGACTACAATTTGGCCGAAGTTCTGGCCAAGGATTGGCTGGACCGAACCGGCCAAGACCTGGTGGAGAAAATCACCAAGGACAAGGAATCCCGGCTTGATTGGGACCGGCGATTTACGCGCGGCCTGGAGCTTCTGGGTCTCAAGGATTTTGTCTGGGAAGATGGAAAGGCCCCGTTTGAGGGCGCCAGCACGGCGGTTCACCCCATGCTGTCCGAGGCCGTGGTGCAGAGCCAGGCCCGCCTGATGGAAGAGATTTGGCCCGCCGCCGGTCCGTGTAAGACGGTGGTGATGGGCGTGGAGGATGACGATAAGCGCGCCAGCGCCGATCGCGTCGCCGACCACATGAACTACCAGCTTACGATGGAAGACCCGACCTATTTCATGGAAAGCCAGAAGCTGGGCTTTTATCTGCCGATCTTCGGCAGCGCCTATCGCAAGGCGTACCATGACTTCGTGGTGGACCAGAATTTGCTGAGGTTCATCAAGGGCGAAGACCTGATCATTCCCTATAGCGCCCGGTCCGTGGCGTCGGCGCCGCGCAAAACCCACCGCTTCCCGGTGACCCAGAATGACTTTGCCGCCGCCAAGAAGGCCGGCGCATATCGGGACATCGACCTGGAGCAGCCCAGCGATGACGAGCCCAGCCGCGTCCAGCAGGACATCGACAAGGTGGAAGGCAAGACGCCAGACACCCACGACGATGACCGCGAATGGGAATTCTGGGAATGCGATTGCTTCCTGAACATCCCCGGTTTTGAGGACAAGCGGGCAGACGGAACGCCCAGCGGCGTGGCGCTTCCTTACACTGTCACCATTGAAAAAGAGAGCGGGAAAATCCTCGCCATCCGCCGGTGCTGGGATGAAAAGGACGCGCTCAAGAAGATGGAAGACCGCTATGCCGAGTATTGGTATTTGCCCGGCCTTGGCGTCTATGGCTTCGGCCTGATCCACATGATCGGCAGCTTGAGCGAGGCGGGCACCGATGCCCTGCGCGCGCTGCTGGATAGCGCCACCTGGGCGAATCTCCAAGGCGGATTCAAAGCCAAAGACGCCAACGTGAAGGGCGGCGAACTGCATATGTCGCCCGGTGTCTGGAAGGATGTCGATATGACATCCGACGAGCTTGCCAAGGCGTTCCACACCCCGCCGTTCCGCGAGCCCAGCGAGGCCCTGTTCAAGCTGCTGTCCTTCCTGACGGAGCAGGCGCAGCGGTTTGCCAGCACCACCGACATGATGGTGGGCGATGCGCAATCCAAAGGCGCGCCCGTGGGCACCACGGTGGCGCTGATCGAGCAGGGCAGCAAGGTCTATTCCGGCGTCCACAAGCGCGCGCACTTCGCCTGCGGGCGCGAATTGCTGATGCTGTTCAAGCTGAATGGCCGCTACATTCCAGCCGATGGCTACCCATACAAGGTGCCGGGCGACGACAAGGCGGTCTTCGCCGCCGACTATGACGATAGCGTGGTGTCGGTCCTGCCGGTTTCCGACCCCAACATCTTCAGCCAGACCCAGCGCATTGCCCTGGCGCAGACCGAATATCAGCTTGCCAAGGACAATCCCGACCAATTCGACATGGCGGAAATGTTGAAACGCTTGCTGAAGGCGCTCAAAGAGCCCGATCCGGAAGGCTTGCTGATCGATCCCAACAACGTGCCGCAAATGGACCCGGTGAGCGAGAACATCGCCATGACCACGGGGCGCCCGGTGAAAGCCAAGGATGGCGAGAACCACGATGCGCACCTGATCGCGCACATGGCGTTCTTCCAGCATCCGCAATTTGGCGGTCTGCCCCAGGCACAGCAATTGCTTGGCCCGGCCATGATGGCACACATCGCCGAACACGTGGCCCTGAAGTATGCGGACGTGCAGCGCGGGCTGGGCGTGCCGGTGCCGCCGATCAACCTGTCCGCTCAAAAGGGCAAGTCGATCGCGGAACAGGAATCGCCCGACCAGATGGGACAGATCGCCGTCGCGGCTGCGCAGACCATGGGCCAATTCATGCAGAAATCCGGCCTGACAACCACGCCGCCCGGCCAAGACCCGGCAGCGGCTGCGGAGGCCGATCGCCACCACGAATCCGAAGCGCGGCAGTGGAGCCTGATCACCGCTGGCCTGGCGAACTTGGCCAAAGCGGGCCAGACCGTGGCCAATGCCTTTGCAGTTGGCCAAGCCGTCGAAAATGGTGGGGCGCCCCCTCCCGGCACAGGCGCCGCGCCTGGACCGCAACCACCTCAACCAACCCCGGCGCCCGCGCCGGCGGCACCACCTCAACCTCAACCAGCAGCGTAAGAAAGCGAGCAAGCAATGACGAAGGGAGGAATGAAAGTGATCGAAGGCGGCAAAGCACCTGACATCGTGACGGTAAAATGCGTCACGCGCATGGGCGTGCTGGCTGGCAGATGCTATCTGGACACTTTCCAGAACGCGCGCGACGCGCTGGAAGAGCAAGGCTATATCGATCTGGTGGATGCCGAAGGCTCGCCGCTGCGCGTCTATGGCGATCACGTCATTGCGCTTGTCCACGTAAGCACGGAGCCGAAAGCGTCGCCACTGATTTTGCCGAGGTAACCCAGCCGGCAGGGCTCTGGGATGTGGGAGTGTCCCAGGGGGTGCCGGACGCGGATTATGCGGTTCGTGCCGCGTTCATGGAAAAACACCGCAAGCCGGGGGCTTGGTGCATATCCTTCACTGACGGACCCGGCACTTATTCGAGGGTGGCATGACGCAAGCACCAGATTTCACATTTTCAATCGGCGATGAGCCCGATGCCAAAGCCATGGCGCCAATCTATGCGCTGGTGATGGCGGGCAAGCGTCCGGCGCTGTCTCTGGGCGCGGTGACGCGCGAGGCGGCGGTGGCCTGGCTCCAGGCCGCGCACGATCGATACCGCGCCGGCGT
>CAZEQY010000025.1:12482-27319 GCA_964514655.1 uncultured bacterium | reverse complement strand
CCATCGCCTATTGCAACCGCTGACGATGACAGGCTTGATCCTATAGAGGCGCTGGGTGATTCGACGCCTTCGCAAAAGCTGGGATACCGGAATGTCGCCGGAAGCAAGTAAGTTCAAGAAATACCTGGATCAAGCAATCTCCGACCAGGAGGGCGCCATTCTCAGGGGCGCGACCGGCGGCGCGACCGTCGAACAGGTGGCGGTGAATTACAAAGCCGCGACCATGCAATTGAAGAATTTCTATCGCATCCGCGAAGAATTCATCGACACCTTCACCAAAAAGCAGGAAGCGGCAGAGGCTGAGGACGGCCTGCAAGAACTGCCCGAACAGGACGGTAAATGAAGAAAGTCATAAAAAGCAGCCCCATTAAGCGCGGCGGCGAAAGCAAGGTTTTGGCGGGCCATTCTCTGGACCTGTCCACATTGGACGAGGCGCTGGGCATCCGCGACGCCACCGAGCAAGATGCCATCGATTGGGTCAACGATGAAAAGCGCCCGCTCCCCAAGGAAAACGAGATTATTCAGCCATTCGGCTGGAAGCTGCTGGTCATGCCAATGCGCGTGGCCACGGAGACCAAGGGCGGCATCATCATCCCCCAGGTGCGCCAGGACACCGACCAATATCTGAACTATGTCGGGCGCATCGTGGCGCTGGGCAACCTGGCTTTCAAACATGCGAAGTGGAAGGCCATGGGCCTGACGCCCGACATGGCGCCCAAGCGCGGTGACTGGATCGTCTATCCGATCTACCAATACCAGCGGATTGATTTTAAAGGCACCAAGCTGATACTTCTCAATGATGATTCGTTTCTGGCGACGGTGCCAGAGGGGGTAAGTCCGTGGGACTTCAAGCTGGAACGATGAAAGCCGAGGTCAAATCTGCGCCGGCCCGCCATGCGGGCAAGGTGATCTGGTATGACCAGGTGAAGGGCTATGGCTTCCTGGCCGTCGATGGTTACCCCGACGATCTTTTCGTTCACAATTCGGCAGTGCGTGACGCCGGCCTCCGGGCGGACGATCTGTTGAAGGGGACGGCAATTCGCTGCAATATCGGTTCCAAGAACGGTCGGCCCTGCGCGGTCGATCTGGAAGAGGGCGACTGAATTTTGAAGGGCAAAGACCGGCGTACCTGAAAGATGGATGGTCGGCGCGCCCCATAAAGCCCCGGCGGTTGGCACGATTGCTGCCGCCGGGCACCTCTTAGGTAAGCAAGCAAGCAAGATCGCAAGCCAAGCAAGTCTGGGGCTGATCTGTGCGTGTGCGCGGCGGCTCTGGCCAAGGAGAAGCCAATGCCGCGTCCTGGTGATGCAGACGAGATTTTCACGGACCTTCACGGCAACCCCGATCCGGTTGACGATAAGGATTTGTCCGTTCTGGACGAAGACGATTTGGGCCAAGTGCCTGAATCCGGAAAGAAAAAGGCTGAGGTTGATCCCGACCTTTTGGTGGATGACGAGGACGAAGACGAGGATGCCGCTGCTGCGGCTGCCGCCGCCGCCGCTGCCGACGAAGATGATGAGGGCGAGGACGAGGAAGACGAGGAAGAGGCGCCCGCTGATGTTGGGCAGGCTTCCGATTTCGACCCCAAGGATGTGCAGATTGTTCTGCTCGAAACCCGCAACCTTGAAGGCCGCGAGAACACCGAAAAGGCCAACAAAGATCGCGCCACGGCAGATATAGCCGCTGCCGAAGCGGCCATGCTCAAGGCCAAAGAGGATGGCGACAGCAAGGCCGATGTCGCCGCCACCAAGGCATTCGCCGCCGCGACCGTGGCGCTGGACAAGGCAGAGGCCGAGCTTCGCGGCATCGAGGACGAAAAGCGCGCTCTTGCTTCCCGCGCCCGCGAACTGCTCAACAAGGCGCCCAAGAATGAGAAGGGCGAAGCGATCCTGGACGGCAGCCACCGCGCTGCGCCCACCCGCACCGAAGCGCCGGCAAAGCCCAAGGGCTCCAAGCTGGTGCCCAAGTTTGTGGAAAAGAACGCCTGGTTCAGCGATCCGAAATATGCGGCCCAGGCTGCAACGCTGCGCGGCATCGATGCCGGCCTGGCGGCTGAGAAGAAGCTGAACAAGAACGATCCGGCCTATTGGGAAGAAATGGGCCGTCGCTTCAACAAGGTTTACCCCGGCCTCTACAAAGGGCTCGACGGCAAGGTGGTGGCCACGGGCCAGCGCCAGCGCGGCAGCGGCACCCCTGTCCCCGGCAGCGGTGGAGGCGGCGGCAATGCCAATACCGGCGGCAGCGGCGGCAAGGTGAAGCTGACCCGCGAAGACCTGACCCAGATGCCGAAATTCGGCATGGACCCCAACAACATGGAACACCGCAAAATCTGGCTGACAGAGAAGCGGGCGCAAGAGAGGGCCGCGTAATGGCAAAGACCGCTGCACAAAAGGCTGCTGATAAAGCCGCCGCCGACGCGCGCTTACTGGCGCAGACTGCCGCCACCGCCCCGATGCCTGGCGGCGTGCCGCCGATCGATGAATCCGAAGGTCAGCATGACCTGGACGATGGCGACGACGATGCCGAATTGGCCGGCACCTTCGAAGATTCCCGCGTTGGCATGCACAAGGGTCTCCACGATGGCGTGGAATCCGAACTGCATTTCGGCGGCGAAATCCACTCAGATGATGCGCCGATGATCTGGGCACCTCCTGCCCAGATGGACGCGCCTGCACCTCGCCCTGGCATGCGCCAGCGGTGGGTAAGAATGAGCCTTGCCGGAAAACCTGACGCCCAAAACCAGGCGATGCAGGGCCGTTCCGGCTGGCGACCGCGCGCTCTTGAGAGCGTGCCAGCGGATGAGCGGGGACGCTATCCGACGACCAGGGATGCCCGTTCGGGCGGTGTTTTCATGGTGAATGGCGATTGCATTCTCTGTGAAATGCCCGAAGCCATCTTTCGGCAGATGCAGGACCACTATCGCAAGAAAGCGAGGGCTCAAGTCGATGCCCTTGGCGAGCCGGTCCTGGAAGCTGCACGGGTCAAGGGCAGTGAACGACACGGCTTCCGGGCCCCGGAAATCGTGGAGGACACGCGCGAGCAAGTGCATATGCGGCGGCCAGTGGCGGCAGCCGACTAACAAGACCCTCTGCGGAGCTTAAAAATGGCAAATCCGAATGCGCCGTTTGGTCTTCGCCCGGTGCGTCACTTGTTTGGCGGGGTTATTCGTCCCAACGAATACACCATCGCCGATCAGTATAACACCAGCCTGTATTTGGGTGATCCTGTCACCTGCACGGGCACGGGCAAAGACATCGGCATTGCGACCGCTGCAAACAGCGGCAAGATCACGGGCGTTTTCCAGGGCTGCGAATATCTCAATGCCCTGGGCGACACGATTTGGTCCGAACGCTGGCCTGCCAGCACGGTGACCGACACCCGGCAGACCGTAAAGGCTTTCGTGCTGGATGATCCTTTCATCCTGTTCGAAATCCAGTTTGACACCTTGGCGGCTGCGGACATCCGCGCGCTGACCAATCTGGTGTCAGGCAACGGTAACGACAAGACGAACCTGTCCGGCTGGACGGCTGTTGCCCCTGCGGGCGGCGGTGCCAACCAGCTTAAGATTTATGGCCTCTCCGGGGTCACGAGTCAGGGCGGCGCGATCAACGCATACGGCGCATACGCGGTGGGTCAGGTTCTCCTGGCCCAGCACGAAATGGCCGGCAACATGGCGGGGCTGTAAAATGGTCGGAGTGATGAATCGGACACTCTTCCGGAAACAGCTTCAGCTTGGCCTGAATGCGGTTTTCGGCATGAAGTATCGTCAGTATCCCGAAGAATGGCGGGATGCTTTCGAGGTGGTCACTGCCGACAAGGCGGTGGAGGAACAAGTCCAGGAAATGGGCTTGGGCGCGGGCCGTGTGAAAGCGGAAGGCGCGGGCGTCGCATACGATTCGGGCCGGGAACTGTGGTTCTCGCGCTTTGAAGCGCAGACGATCGCTCTTGCCTTTGCGATCACCGAAGAAGCCGAAGAAGACGGGCTTTATGGCTCTCTTGGAAAAAAGTATTCGAGCGCCCTGGCGCGTTCGATGCAATACACCAAGGAAGTCAAGGGCGCGGCCATCTTCAACAATGGCTTCGACACTTCGGGCGCCTACAATGGCGGCGACGGCAAGCCGCTGTATTCCACCACCCACCCGCTGGGCGGTGGCGGCACCTGGTCCAACACGCTGGCGACGCCGGCGGACTTGGGCGAGACCCCGCTGGAAGCTCTCTCCATCCAGATCGATGGCACCACCGACGATCGCGGAATCCCCGCGATGCTTCGGATCAAGCGCGCCATCATCCCGAAGGAGTTGAAGTTTGTTATCGAGCGTTTGCTGTCCGGGACCGAACGTCCTGGCACTGCGGACCGCGATATCAACGCGATGAACAAGATGGGCACCGTGCCGGACTGGAGCGTGAATCGCTTCCTGACCGACCCGAATGCCTGGTTCTTGATCACCGACGCCGAAGGCGGCTTGCAGCACTTCAAGCGCAAGGCGCTGTCCCGTGGCATCGAGGGCGACTTCGAGACAGGCAACATGCGGTACAAGGCCCGCGAACGCTATGTGTTCGGCTGGCATGAACCGCGTGGCACCTTCGGGTCTTCGGGCTCCACGTAAATAGTTGGGAGGGGCCGGCGTAAAACCCGGCCCCTTTCTTCAAGCAAGCACGGCAATCGTTTCCCTGAAAAACGGGTTGGCCCTGGGAGGGGCTTTTCGATATGACCAGCAATCATCACATCACCGCCGCCGACAATGTTTTGGTCGGCGCCGCCGCATATTCGCGCCATCAGTATCTCTATGATGGCCGGCGCGGCTATCTGACGGCGATCCCCAATTATCGCAGCTATGGTGCGGCCCTGGCTTCCTCTGCTGTGGCATTAATCAATGCCGCCACCGGCGCGGAAATGCCCAACAATGCGACCAAGACCTATACCACCGCCAACGATGGCGTCTCGCCGATCGACGGCGCCGGCAAGCCCGCCGTGGCCAATGTCGGCATGGCCGATGGCAAGGTCTATTCGGTCTGGCCGCTGGATGTCCCGCGCAATCTGTCGCTGAACGTGACGCATGCCGCCTCGATCGTGGCCGTCAGCATCACCGTCTCCGGCTTCGATGAATTTGGCGCGGCCATCAGCGAGACCCTGGCGGTCACCGCCACCGGCACCACCAAGACCACCGCCGGTAAAAAGGCGTTCAAGTGGATTTTGTCCTATGCCATCACATCGGCGGGCGACACCACCGCCGACACCCTCAATCTGGGCTGGGGCAATGTGTTCGGGCTGCGCTATCGCACCACCGACAAGAACCAGGTTATCGGCATGACCAATGGCGTGCCCGATTATACCCAGACCATCGTGGTGGCCGATGACACCGCGCCCAGCGCCACCACCGGCGATGCACGCGGCACATTTGCTCCGTCCGTGGCGCCCGATGCGGCCAAGACCTATGCGGTCTGGCAAGTGCCCAGCGATCCCTCTTCGGTGCAGGGCTTGTTCGGCAAGAACGCTTCGAACTGACACGTTTGTGGGGCGAGTCGGGGGCGCCTGTAGGGCGCCCCTGGACCGCCGGATAGGGGTCATATGTTGTTTCGCAAATATGCTGCGTTCGCGCTGGCAATGCTTCTGGGCTGCGCGCCCGTGGAGGCCCAAGTCACCATCAACAATCTGCCGACCGGCACCACGCCGACCGGCAGCGAATATGTGGCGGCTTGGCAGAGCGGGCATACCGTCAAGCTGACCACCAGCCAGATTGGCCTGGGCGGCACGGCGGGCGGCGATCTGACCGGCTCCTATCCGAATCCCACCGTGGCGAAGATCAATGGCCAGACCCCGGCGGCGATCGCGCTGACCGGCAGCGCCAGCGATTTGAGCGCCGGCACCGTTCCGGAGGCGCGCCTGCCCTTCGGCACCGCCTCGACATTCGGCATCGTGAAGGCGGACGGCACCACCATTGGATCGGTTGGCGGCGTCCTTTCTGTGATCGGCGGTGGCGGCGGCGGAAGCACGCCTGGCGGCTTCAATGGCCAGGTCCAATATAATTCCGCCAGCGCCCTTGGCGGCATCAGCGGCCAGACCACGGATGGCACCAACACCACCTTTGGCAGCGGCACGCTGCGCTTGAGCGGCGCCACCTCTGGCTTTTCCATATTCAATGCGCCGGCCACCGGCGGCGGCACCATCACCCTGCCGGCGGGCACGGATACCCTGGCCGGCCTGACGCTGCCGCAAACGCTGACGAATAAGACGATCAACGGTCCCAACAACACGATCACCAATATCGCAAATTCCTCGCTGGCGAATTCGTCCATGACGATTGCCGGGCATGTGGTTGCCCTGGGCGGCAGCCAGCTTCTGGCTTCCAGCGATTTGACCGATTCCACCAGCCTAGTGACGCTCAACGCGGCCCAGACCCTGACCAACAAAACCCTGACCGGTCCCGTGATGACCGCGCCGGTCCTGGGAACGCCCGCCAGCGGCAACGCGGCGAACATGACCGGCTATGCCATGTCGAACCTGACCGGGCTCGCCACCGGCATGTCCGGCTTCCTGGGCACGCCTTCCAGCGCCAACCTCCTGGCGACCATGACCGATGCGACCGGCACCGGCGCCCTGGTCTTTGCCGGCGGCAATATCGGCGCCGCGACGGCGACCACGCCATCTACCGCCGACAACACCACCAAGGTGGCGACCACCGCCTATGTCCAGGCCCAGGGTTATGCGCTGGGGGGCACGGCTTCGGTGATCACCACCGATGCCACTGTGACGGCGAACCAATTCAATCTGACCAGCCACATTTTCACCATCAACGGGTCTGGCATCACGATCACTATGCCGGTCTCGACCAGCTTAATTGCCAATGGTGGGGCAATCTGGGTCAACAATCCGACCGCAAACACGGTCACCCTGGCGCCCAACGCTGCCGACAAGATCAATGGCGGGACCACCGGCGCCAGCGCCACCCTTGCGGCGCGCGCGCTCACGGCAGTTACCACCGATGGCAACGGAAACCTCTATACTTCCATCCCGACCGCCGGCGGCGCCGGAACGCCTGGCGGTTCCGATACCCAGCTTCAGTACAACAATGCGGGCAGCTTCGGCGGCATTTCGTCGGCGGTCTACACCGGCGGCGTGCTGACGCTCACCAGCCCGGCCTTTGTGACCCCGGCCTTGGGCACGCCCGCGTCGGGCGTGCTGACGAATGCCACTGGCTTGCCCCTCAGCACGGGCACCACCGGCACGCTGTCCACCACCAAGGGCGGCTTGGGCGCGGACAATAGCGCCTCCAATGGCGTCCCGCTGTTTGCCACGGGCGTGGTGACCATGACCGGCACCACCGGCTCTGGAAACTTCGTGCGCGCCACCAGCCCGACCCTGGTAACGCCCGCGCTGGGCACGCCTTCCGCGCTGGTCCTCACCAATGCGACGGGCCTGCCACTGAATAGCGGCGTGACCGGAACTCTGCCGATCGCCAATGGCGGCACGGGCGCGAGCGCGGCGGCAGTATCGGTCCTGACATCGCTTGGCGGTCTGACGGGAACCGCCAATAGCAGTAGCGTTCTGAATGGCGACGGCACCTGGGCCACCAATGTGGCGCGGACCAATGCCAGCCAGACCTTCTCCGGAATGCAGACCAATGCGGTGACGACTCTGACGATCGCCACCGCGACCTTTACCCCGGACGGCACCAACAACAATTTCAAGATCGGTCTGACTTCGGCTTGCCCGTGCACGATCGCAAATCCCAGCGTCACCCCGATTGCTGGCACCAGCGGAACATTCGAGATTGATCAGGATGCCACCGGCAGCCGCACCATCGGCACCTGGGGATCGCAGTATATCGCCGAAGGTGGCGTAACCACGCTGACCCTCAGCACGGCGGCAAATGCCAAAGATATCTTCAGCTACTATGTCCAGGATGCTACCCACATCCTGGTCACGCCAGGAGCGCGAAATGCGACCCACTGATTTGAGCAGCTTTGTCACTGAGCGGCTGAAGCTGAAAAAGCTGACCGATCTGCCGCGCGCTGGCGAACATACGCCGCGTCTTCCCAACATGAATCGTCGCGGATTCCTGAAGGGGCTGGCCACCGTCGCGCTGGTTGCGTCCATGGTCTGGGCGGATGGCGAGGTGAATTTCGCCCGCGCCGCCAATGCCGTGGTCTATGTCGATTCCACCGCTGGCGGCGCCAATAACGGCACCTCCTGGGCGAATGCCTATACGACGCTGGCCGCCGCCATCACCGCGTCGGGCACCACCGGCACGGATTTCTATGTCTATAGCGGGCACACGGAAAGCAGCACGTCGCTTTCCTTCTCCTTCAAGGGCGTCGCTGCCACCCCAGATCGACTGTTTTCCTGTGGCCGCACTAACAGCCCGCCGCAGACCGGCGATCTGACAGCCGGCGCCACTTTCACGTCCACCGCCGGAACGCTGACTTTTAGCGGGTTTGTTTACATCTACGGCATCACGGCGAGCGGATCGACCACAAACAATGGCGCCGCGCTGGACTTCAATCGGAATGCCGCCAATGGCGACATGGTGCTGGACACCTGTGCCATCACCATGCCGGCATCCGGCGCGGCCAATCTTTGCGGATTTGCGGCCACTTCGAATACGACAAATTCGCGCGTCCTGATGCTGAACAGCACGTTCCAGGTCGCCAATGGCAATTCCTACATCTATTGCGGCGGCGGCCAATTCCGCTGGGTTGGCGGTTCCGTCATCGGGTCCACCCTTCCATCAAATCTTTTTAATTCCGCCGTGAGCCTTTCGCGCCCAACACTTACACGATTGGATGGCGTCGATCTCAGCGCGATGACATCGAAGACCCTGGTTGTGGCCGGCGCGCTTGGTCCAATTCAGTTTGTAAATTGCCGCCTGCCAGCAACCGTGACCCTGGCCGGTACACCCACAAATCCGGCTGCCGGCCCGTATGATTTCATCAATACGGACAGCACGGTGGTCAACACCAGCAGCTTCATTCAGACCCGCATCGCATATCAGGGCACCTTGACCGCTGATAACTCGGTCTATAATGCCGCGAATGACGGCTCGAATTCCATTTCCTGGAAGGTGGTCGCCACCGCCAACAACAATCCGCAATCGCCATTCGATTGCTTTGAAATTGACCAATGGGTGACGCCCGGCACCTATGCCGCCACCAAGATCGCGCTGACCAGCGCCACGGCGGCGCTGACCAATAACGATGTCTTTGCCGAGGCGGTCTATATGGGCAACGCCAGCTATCCGCTGGGATCGCGCGTCACCACCGGCAACAGCCCGCAACTGCCGCAGGGATCGTCGCCCAGCTCTCTGACCACGGCGGGCGCGTCCTGGGGCACCAATGGCGCTGGCAATAACTACACCTTGACCTTGCCCAGCTTCACCGTGGCGCTGGCCGGCATGGTGCGCTTCCGCGTCTTCGTCGGAAAGCCAAGCTTGACCGTCTATATCGATCCCAAGGTGGTGGTGGCATGATGACAAAAATTCTTGCCCTTGCAGTGGCATTCCTTTGCCTCGGCATCTTGCAGGCCGCAGCGGTGACACAGAATCCGCAGCGCATGGCTTTCGGGTTTCCATATCCGATCTATGTCAACAATACCGGCGTGGTGCAGACCCAGGCGCGCGGGGTCTATGTCAACGAGACCCAATACGGCAGCAATTCCACCTCCAAGCTGATGTTCAAACCGACGCCATGAAAAAGCTTTTCCTCGCATCGTTGATCACCTTGGCCATGGTTCCAGCGACGGCCCATGCCGCGCATCGCGGCGCATCGCCAAACCTCGTTCCGACCGCGCCCGTCCTCCAGGCGGTAACGGTCCCCTATGGCAATCTCACGCGGACGGGCCATGGCACGGTGCGCCTGAACAGCCCGCCGGTCACCACCGCCGCCGTTAACGCGGTGAGCTATCCGGGCCTTGGTCTTCTGGCGCCCACCTCGATCCCTTGTGATACCTGGACGCTTTCCTTTGTCAGTAATTCGGCCAGCCGTCCGGGCAGCGACTTCACGCTTCCGCCGGCAAATACTGCCGAAGGCGCCGCCGCGATCACGCCGGGCGTTTCATCGACCGGCCAGGGCAACCTGGCTGGAAATTATGTCTGGAATGTCTCCTGTGTCGGAAACGGATTCGCTTCCAACACGGTGCAACTGACCTATCAGACCGTGACCAATGCGGTGAATCTCGCCCAGGCCGATCGCCAGGACTTCGGCGCCACGCCGGCAGGGTTTGGCAATGTGGCCGGCGCCCAGGTGCTTTTCTCTGTTGGGTCTGACTTCCACGCCATCGCCACCAACCAAATGCGTTTCGCGGGCGCCTTCACCAACAAGGTGAAATTCACGCCGGCGGATGTCGCCCGCCTTCCCTATATGTCGCATATTGGCATCGGCGGCAGCATGTCGAATTTGCGCGTGACCGGATTTATTCTGTCCGGATCGCTGCCTTCGGGCGTGAATGTGGTTATGGGCGGAAGCGCATCTACCGGAAACACCCTGCACGACATCGATTTTGACCATATGGAATATCATGGCTCTCAGGCCATGATTAACGGCAATTCCGCCTTCTCCGGGTTCGGACTTTCCTGCACCGGCGGGCCCTGCACTTTCACGGATAGCCTGATCGATTACACCGAAGCTGGAATGAGCCTCGGCAATAATATGACCTATCAGCGCATCAACATCCGGCACATTTATTCCGACTGCATGAATATGCAGAACGTGACAAATGTTCTGATAGAGGATTTTAATTGCATCGCCCCCATGATCCGCGCGGGCGGCAACCACACCGACACGATGCAGATTGCCGACCAGGCTACGCCCAATGGCGTCACGGTCCGCCGCTTCACCCAGATACAAGGCGATGGCGATGACGTCGCCCAGGGCCCGTATTTTGGTGGCGCGCAGCTTGGATCGGGCGCAAGCCCATTCAAGGCTTATATCGATGACGGCACGGCGGCGCATGGTCCCGGAACCATCATCACGCGGGTATCTGGCTATTGGGGAACGGGCGCGGGAAATTCCACCATCGTCATTCCCGGCGTCATTGCCTCGTCCGATGGCGTGACGATCAACTGCATTCCCGCTTGCAATACGGCGGGCACGCCGACAACGGGCAATGTGACGGGTATTGCGCCAACGGTGATCGGAAGTCCGGCATCGCCCGTGAATGTCTATGGCGTTGGAACCCAAAATTTCAAAATGTCCGGCATTATGGCGGGCGTTGGCTCTTTCCATGGCTTCACCCAGGGCGGCAATGCGGGCACAAGCTGGCTCTATGATTTCGACTATCACCAGGGCCAGGGCAACCCGTTCCTGACATCCACGTTCCAGGCGTCGGCCACGGGCGGGATTATGACGGTCACCAACACTTGCACCAGCAATGTTCCGGGCGAGCCGTGCTTTATCGGCGGGCGGCTGAACTATCCGGGATGCAATTATTGCAGCACCAACCAGATCAGCAGCAAGATTTCTGGATCAGATCAGGGGCCCGGACAGTGGAATCTGACCGGCGGCGCCGGCGGCAACTTCACCCTGCAAACCCTCAATTCGAGTGCCTCCTATCCGCTGGCTGGCGCCTGGGGCGAGCAGAGCAATTGCAATACGCCGCACCAAAGCGGGACGCTCAACATCGATCGCGGCTATTTCCAGGGCGGCTATTTTGCCAATGGTGGCGGCTGCGCGGCGGGCGTTAACTTCCCATCCAGCAACACCACGGTGGGCACCAAGGTGTTCGGCTATAGCCCCAATGGCACCCTGTCGGCGGCGGACTATGCGTCCGGCATGTTGCCCAGCGCCTATATTCTGGCCCATCCCTCCACGGGTTCGACCACGCCGGCCCAGATGCTGACCATCGAATGCCTGGCCAATAAGGGCAAGATCGGCGGCAAGAAAGACCTTGGCGGCGGTCTCTGGGCTGGCGCGGTGACGGGCGAGACCGACGCGATCAACCACACCGGCGGCGGCGACTGGATTATTTTCGATGGCACCAGCCACGTGGTCAGTAACCACATTCCCGGTTGTGAGGCCGCGCCATGATCCTGGCAGCCGCCGCAGCGGCGTATCTCCTGGTCTTCCCGGCATCCCAAGTCCAGATCGGCGTAGCGATCGGCACCGGGGCTGATCAACGCTTAGTCGCGCTGGTGCCAAAGACCGGCTGCCATGACGGCATGACGCTCTATTACAGCCGCTATGGCGACATTCCCAAGGCTCTGGCGGTGATCGAGAAGTCCCGCATTTGCGCCATGGTGGATAAGCGCATCGTGGAGCGGCCCGCCATCATTGAAGCTATGCGGGCGGCATCGTACAAAGCAGGTCCACAAAGCAAGGAATCAAGATGAGAAAGATCGCTATTTTCGCCGCCATGCTGCTTTTCCCGATCGCTGCCATTGCCGCCGAACCGGCGCCAAAGGCCGAACCGTTGAAGCCGTCTTGCGGCAAGACCGCTGAGGAATGCCAGAAGGTGGTTGATGCTGTGAACGCCCAGGTGAAACAGCAGGCTTTGACCATCCAGGCGCTGGTTTCCCAGCGCAACACCATTCGCGCCACGGCAGACAATGCCGAGGTGGAGTCCTATGTCACCGCCCAGCAGGCGGCGGCAGCACAGAAGAAGTAAGCTATTCGAGTGATTCGGCCAGGGGCCAAGGAGCGATCATATGCAGCGCAACGCAAGCGTGTCCCTTACCCCGACCGCCCTTTCGGCCAACGGGATTTCCCTCAGCCAGAAACCCGCCGCTGGCGGCGTCCAGGCCCTGACGATCACGGGCGCCTTGGCAGCCGCTGGCGTGGCCACGCTTCCCCAGGTGCGCCGCGTCGGGATCAAATCCGACGCTGACGATACCGGGCGCACCTTCACGGTCACCGGCACCGATCGATATGATCGCCGCGTGGTGGAAACCTTGGTTGGGCCGGGCCTGGGCCTGACCGTCAATACCCTCAACGATTTCAAGACGGTTACCGGCGTTTCGGTCGATGGCAATACCGCTGGCAACATCACGGTTGGCACCTCCGGCGTGATCAGCAGCCAGTGGATTCCGCTGGATCGCATTTCCGTGGCGAACCTGGGCATCGGTGTCCACCAGAATGGGGTGGCAAACTGGACCGTCGAATATGCCATGGAAGACCCGTTCACTCCCGGCGTCGGCGTCCTGCCGGATTCGGGAATGCCCAGCTTCTATCTGACGCCCTATCCGCATGCGAACCTGACGGCACAGGCAGCCAATAAGGCTGGCTTCCTGACCGGCCAGCCCGCCACGGCGGTGCGCCTCACCCTCAACAGCTTCACGGCGCCCGTGACCGTCACGATGGACCTGGCGCCTGGGTTCGCGGAGGAGCAATGACCGTCCAGCGGCAGGATTTGAGCTTTCCTGCCTATAACAGCCAGATAATCGCTCTGGTGCTGAAGGATGGCGACAACCCGGTAAATCTCACGGGCAAAAGCGTCCTCTTCAAGCTGTCGCCTCAGATCGGCGGCGACGCGATTGTCCAGAAGAATGAGGGGGCCGGCGTTGTCATCGTGGCGCCCGCGACCAATGGGCAAATCACGGTATCGATCGGCCCGACAGATATCCCGGACAGCGGGGTTTTTTGGTACACGGTCGATGTGCGCGAGGGCAATCCTGTCACGTCGCAAACCCGCTATTATGAAGGCCGAATCGTCGTTACGCCGTCCCCGGCGCCACAAGCATAAGGGCATGAAAAATGGCTTTGTCGGCGCAATTCAACGTCGCGGAACACATCGAAGAGGCATTTGAGCGGATCGGGTATTCGCCCGAAGGTCTGACATCCCAGCACCTGACCAGCGCCAAGCGCAGCATCCGCAGCCTATTGGTGACCTGGAACAATGATTCCGTTGATTTCTGGAAAGTGGTTTCCGCCCAGCACCCGCAGACATTGGGCGAGGCGGTCTGGGATTTGCCCGCCGGCGTGATCGATGTTTTGCGCATGGCGGTCCTCCGCGACACTTACACCACGCCCATGGTGATCCTGTCGCAATCGGATTGGTTTGCGATCCCGGACAAGGCGACCGTGCAGGGCATGGCAAATCGCGTCTGGGTGGAGCGCACCTTGCCCACCTTCAGGGCGCATATCTATCCCTTCGCCGAGAACAGCACCGATATCCTGAATTATGACTACATGGTCCAGTTCAACGACTCGACCATTCTCAATGGCTCGCCCGACATCCCGCCGCTTTGGATGGAATGTTTCACCGCTGGGCTGACCTGGTATCTGGCCCAGAAATTTGCCGTCGCGCGGGTTGCTGAGAAAGAAAGGCTTTATGGCGGTCCGGAGACCCAATTTGAAGGCAAGGCTGGCGCCTATCGCGTCGCCCGCATGGGCAACCGTGAGCGCGGCGACACGGTTATGGTGGTCCACAAAGGCCGGAGGCAGCGCCGGTGACACTCCGTTATGCGAGGGGCGATCGTGCTTGGGGCATGTGCGCGCGGTCCAACCGCCGCATGTTGCTCAAGGACATGGTGCGCGACCCGCTGACGGATTTGCTGGTCGATCCAGATTGGGCTGAACCGCCTCTCCCGCGCCCGCCCACGGATATCGTGGACGGCGTGGCCCTGGAGAATCCGGCTCCAGACCTGGACCGGATCGGCACACAGGTCATTGTGGGGACACTTTTCAACATGGCAACAGGCGATATTCTGCGCCCATTGGTGGCGAAGTATGAGACGTCGCCGCCCGTGATCACCGCCACTCTGCGCTATCTGGCGACAGAAGATGGCATTTTCATTATCGACGAAAACGGCCAGCCGATCGCGCTGGAGCAGTACCTGGTGACGGAAGGCGGCGAATTCCTCACCGACGAAAACGGCAATGTGATCCAGCTATAAGGGCGGGAAATG
>CAZEQY010000025.1:5231-12382 GCA_964514655.1 uncultured bacterium | reverse complement strand
ACCACATGGGCCGGGCTTCAGGCGGACATCCTCATCAATCTTGAGGACCAATCCAACGAGGCGCTGGCGGCATTGCCCGGCGCGATCGCGGAGTCGGAGCTTCAGGTTTTGCGCGATCTGGACCTGGAGATTTTCCAACAGGAAATCCCCAACGCCGGAAACTTGACCGTCAATAATCGGATTTTCGCGCGGCCTGCCACCATTGTGAAGATCAATGATCTGTGGCTGACCGTGGCCGGCGTGCGCAAATATATCCAGAAGCGCACCAAGGGGTTCTGCGAAATGTTCGCGGAAGACCCGACCGTGAAGAAGCTGCCGAGCTATTACGCGACCCAGAACGAGGACACGCTTCTTTTTGTGGACACTCCGGACCAGGCATATCCGGTCATCGTCTATGGAATTCTGCGCCCGCCCGGCCTGGGCCCGACCGTAAGCACCACCTGGCTGTCGCTCTATGCGGCGGACCTTCTTTTGCTGGCGTGCCTGATCCGCATGGAGAAATTCCTTTCCAACCCCGGCCAAGTGGCGGCATGGAAAGAAGACTATGCCGGCAAGCTGGCAGCCGCGAAGATCGAATTGCGCGGGCTCGCCCGCTCCACCTATGAAATGGCGCGCATGGCGGGCCAGGCAGGCAATCCGCTATGACAAGCCCAACACAGAACCTTTGCCGGTCCTATCTCCTGGAGCTTCACCAGGCGGTTCATAATTGGACCACGGATCAATTCAAGCTGGCGCTTTACACCAGCGCGGCCCAACTCGATCCCAATGCCATCACGGCCTACACCACCGACCATGAATCGGCGGGAACGGGATATGTTGCTGGCGGCTTCGATCTGGTTATCCCGCCAGGCTTTCCAAAGCTTGTGGATGGGCGCCCCTTGGTGCTGATCGACTTCAACGACATCGCGGTGAACCCAGCATTTTTCGCCACTGCATATGGCCTGATCTATAATTCCAGCAAGGCGAATCGCGCCGTTGCCGTGATCGATTGGGGCTCTGGGTATTTTGCCACCATAAACTTTGGCATCACGTGGCCACCGCCAGACGAAAGCCACTGCATCCTTCGATTGGGGGCATAAATGAAACGCTTTTTCCGCCGAAACATCGCAGAAATCTCCATAATTCTTGGCGCCCTGGCCATGCTGGGGATTATGTGCGCAGCCAATACCGCGCATGCCGCTGACAGCTATACGCCGGACTTGCGCATCGTCCAGATGCCGACCGGATCGAACGATACGCAATGGGGCGTGAAGGCGAATGCGGCCTTTGCCATGCTGGAGCAGGGCATCGCCGGCGGTGCCGTTATTTCGGTCACCGGCGCCGATGTCACCCTGACCACGGCCAATAACGCTACCGACCAGGCGCGCAATGCCATCATTGCCTTCACCGGAACGCCGGGCGTGCAGCGCACCGTGGTGATGCCCAATGTTTCCAAGCTGACCTGGGTGTCCAACGCATCGGACAGCAATATCGTCTTCAATGCGGGCGCCGGCGTCACTTCCACCGTGGCGCCTGGCGGGCTGGCGCTGATCTATACCGATGGCGCCACCAACGCCAATGCGGTGATCAAGACCACCACATTTGGCGCGGGCCTCATGGTCTCAGCCGACGCGGCGGCGGCGCGCACCACGCTTGGCCTGGGAACGGCTGCGACGCATCCCGCCACGGATTTTATGATCGGCAGCAACAACCTGTCCGAACTCACAAACATTCCAACGGCGCGAACCACGCTGGGCCTGGGCACTGCTGCCGTGGCCAATGCCAGCGCCGGAAGCCTGCCGCTTGCCGCTGTGACCGGCAGCGTGGTGTCCGGCAATCTGGCGCAGTATTCCGGTACTGCCGGCACGATCGCTGATAGCGGGACGGCGCTTTCCGCGCTTCTCACCAAGGCGGGCAACCTGTCTGGGCTTGGCGATCTTCCGACCAGCCGCACCAACCTTGGCCTGAAGAATGGCGCGACGGCCACGATTTCCAGCGGGACATCGGGATCGCCGCCGGGCACGCCTGCCGATAACGATATCTATATCCAGTATTGACCATGAAGCGGATTCTTCTCGCCCTTGCCTTCGCCGCCCTGGCTCTTCTGCCGGGGTCTTCGCCCACGCATGCTGCGCAAATTTGCGTGGGCTCTGGCGCGGCCTGGCATTGCAGCGGGAAGCCGTGGCCTGGCGCCAGCGGCACCTTTCGCGCGCCAAAGGCGGCGTGGGTTGGAAATGGGGGCACCTGGAAGCCTTTTTATTCCACGCCCAGCGTATCGGCCAGCAATGTTGGCGGCAGCGTCACCGACGCGACAGGAACGGGCACGCCCAACACCTCTGCGCAAAGCCCGAACACCACGCTGTCCGGATCATATTTCCCGACCGTAGGGTTTAATTGGGCATGCAGCGCGAATTGCACGGGCATTTCTATATCGAATTCCGTGGCCCAAAATCCATCCTGGTCCGCGACGCTTTCGGCATCTTGCCAAAGCTCCAACACCGCGAATTCCACCTGGAGCGTTACGGCAACAGATGGAATCGGCTATCAGGCGGTGAGCAACAACATCACCGTATCCCTGACTTATACGAACAATAAGGCGTGCCTTGGGCCATTTACCCTGGTCACCTCTGGCAGCAGTGGTTCGGGCAGCGGCTTCTCCAATACCTATACTTGGAATGGCAGCGCATCGGTGACCGGCTTTAATGGCGGTCCGGTCTCTGGCAATATGTCCTATAGCTGGACCTATGTGAGCGGCGACACGGCAGCCAGCACTTCGGGATCAAGCACCGCCAACCTCTCCTTCCATAGCACCACGCAAACTTGCCCCATCGCCACGGTTTGCGACACCTCGTCGAAGTGGAATGTTCATGTGGTCGATCTGGTATCGGGTCAATCTGCCGATGCACAAGTGACGATGACATACGAATACGCCAATAATAACGGGTAAAAATGCTTGAACCCATCGCACTTCAGCCCGGCATTTACACGGAAGCATCCGACCGCACCGTGATCAATCGCTATAAGGACGGCCTGAACTGGCGGTTCTTCAAGGGCAATGGTCAAAAGATCGGCGGCTGGGTCACACAGATTGCGCAAACATTTTCTGGAATCTGCCGCTCCAGCACTTCCTGGACCACGCTTTCATATCAGCGCCTGATCGGCCTTGGCACGAATGCCAAGCTCTACCTCAGCGACGCGGCCAGCTATTTCGACATCACGCCGGTGGACGCGACAGGAACGCTTGCGGCGAACCCCTTCACCACGGTCAACCTCAGCAAGACCGTCATTGTGCAGCACGTTACCCATGGCCGGAATGTTGGCGATTATGTCGCCTATTCCGGCGCGGCAGTGGTTGGCGGTCTGGATATGAACGGCGAGCATTATGTGGATGTGGTGATCGACAATGATCATTATTCTTTCCAGATGCCGACAGCGGCTAATGCCGGCGCGACCGGCGGCGGCGCAGCGGTGGATTTTGTCTATGATGTTCACTCCGGAAATGAGAATTCCGTCATCGGGTCCGGCTGGGGCGCCGGCGGCTGGGGCATTGGCACCTGGGGCGATCCGCGCATTTCCAATGTCCTGACCCTGGCGCGAATTTGGAATTTGGCAAATTGGGGAGAAGACCTGATTGCCTCTCCGGTCGATGGCCCGATTTATGTCTGGGTTGCGTCGGGCGGCACAAATACGCGAGCCGTGAAAATTGCCACGGCGCCGGCGCAGAACAGGAAAGTCCTGGTCTCTGACCAGCTTCGCATCCTCATCAGCCTGGGCAGCCACGATGGCACCACGCCCGATCCTATGCTGATCCGCTGGAGCGATTCCGAAGTTTATGGCGACTTCACGCCAAGCCCCACCAACCTGGCGGGCGATAAGCGCCTGGATGGTGGAAACCAGATCATCACTGGCGTCATCACGCGCGGCGAAATCGCGGTCTTCACCGATACGCAAGTATGGTCCATGGCGCTGTCGGGCGACGACAATGTTTTCACATTCTTGAGCAAGGGCCAGACCGTTGGACTTCTGGGTCCGAATGCCGCGTGCGATGTAAATGGCGTGGTCTATGCCATGGGCAATGGAAATTTCTATACCTATGACGGCGCAGTAAAAATCCTGCCGTGCGACGTGCATTCGCGCATCTTCGGGAACATCAATCTCAACCAGGCCGCAAAGGTCCAGGTGCGCCGCAATAAGACCAAGAGCGAAATCCTGATCTTCTGGCCCAGCGCCAACAGCGAAGAAATCGATATGTGCGCTGGCTACAATTACGATGACGGAAACTGGTGGCTGGGGAATGTCGCGCGCACTGTCTGGCTTGATGAGAGCCCGTTTTTCAATGTGCCGATGGCCACTTCTGCCACCACCGACGAACTCGGATATCCGGCTGGCGTGATGTATTTGCATGAGACCGGCAGCGATGCCGATGGCGCGGCGCTGCCGTATTTCGCAGAGACCTGGGACATGGAAATCGGCGCCAGCTCCAACGGGATCACGGGCGCCAGCAGTGGTGCGGGCGAGGTGATCGATAAGGTGACACGCCTGTTCCCAGATTTTAAGCGGCTGACCGGGCGCCACAAGGTCACGCTGAAGGGTCGAAAATACCCGCAAGACAAGCAATTTTCGAGCGCGTCGGGATATTTCTATCCGGGCAGGCCGCGCGTGGACCTGCATCTTCGGGCGCGGCAAATGTCCATGCGCATCGAAAGCAGCGAAATCGGCGCAGACATCGAGATTGGTTCTTGGCGCAAAGACAGTCGGGCACAGGGGCGTAACTGATGGCCGGTGGAAACCGCATTGCCGATGTGCCGACGCAATATGACCCGATCCAGTTCCGGCAAATCATCCGCGATATAGAATCGCGATTCCGCGCGCTTGAGGCGGCTGTCAGCACCTATACGGTCTCGAATTTCACGCCCACGCGAACCCTGGACATGGGAACGGCGGGCGCGGCTGAAATTGGCAACTTCCTGGCCACGCTGGTTTCCGATATGAAGAAGGCTGGGCGGTTGGGCTGAAGGAAGAGAGCAAGCAATGTCGAAAAAGCGCGCATCGCAGCCTGCGATGGAATTGTCCGCCGATCTCCTGGGCACCGCAGCCGTAATTCCTGACACGCCGGCGGCGCCGAAGCGCAACATATTCCTGCGCAATGCCAACGCCCTGGATGTGGTGGCACTTTACCGCGTCCTGATCCGGTATTTTGAAGAGCTGAAGCTATTCTATCCAGCGCCGGTGATGGAGCCCACCTTGGCATGGGGCTTGGGCCTGATCCTGAAGGGGGGCGTCACGCTGGCGATCGAAGACAACAAAATCATCGGCAGCGTGGGCCTGGAGATTGGGCATTTCCCCTGGGCGCCGACGATGGCCTATCTCAATGGGGTCTGGTTTTACGTGACGCCGGAGCGGCGGGCGGGCGGGACCGCGAACCAGCTCATGCGCGCGGCGAAAGAGACCGGCATGAAAATGAATCTCCCCGTGCGGCTGGACAGCATCTGGGGCGTTGAACCAGAACTCCAAGACCGTTACCGTAAGATTCACGGCTTCCAATATGTCGGCGGAAATCACGTCTGGTTTCCCAAAAGTCAGGGCGCAGGGGCGATTGATGGGCAGCAGCACGAAGGTGGTCCCGACCACTAGCAACACCCAGCAAACCGTTGAAATTCCAGAGTATTTGAAGAAGGCAGGACAAGCGGCGGTGGACAAAGCCACCACGATGTCCAACACGCCTTTCCAGAAATATACCGGCGAACTTGTCGCCCCTTTGACCACGAATCAGAACAGCGCGGTGATGCTGGCGGGCAATTCCGGGAATGTGGGGCAGGCATCTTCGAATGTTGCCCAGGGCGCGCTTGGCGCGGCAGCGGGCACGGCAGCCGCCGGGAGCGGCGCCGGTCAGGGCGCGCTTTCGAATGCTGGCGGTCTATTCGGCCAGCAGGCCACGAATGCCACGAATTCGGTTAACGCCGGAAAGGCGAGTGGCGACCTTGCCGCCGCGCTGGCGTCGATCGGCGCCAATTCCGCCGTGGGCAGCCAGGGCGCGGGCGCGTCCGATTTGAGCGCCGCGCGCGGCTATAACGATTCCAGCGCCGGACCGATCACCGGCGACATGATCAATTCGTACATGAATCCGTTTGTGAAGCAGGCCCTGGACCCGGTCCTTGCCCAGCTTCAGAAGACGGCGGGCATGAATCAGGCCAATCTGGCGTCCAAGGCGGCGCTGGGCGGCAGCTTCGGCGGCAGCCGCTATGGCCTGCAATCGGCCCAGCTTTCGTCCGATGCCCTGAACCAGATCGCCAGCACCACCGGCCAGGGCTATCTGGATGCCTTCAACAATGCCCAGACCCAGGCGGCGGCAGAACTCGCCCGCAAGCAGCAGGCCGGGCAGACCGCGCTTTCCATCGGAAATAGCGCCAATGCGCATGCGAATGACACCTTGTCGCGGCTGACGCAGGCGTCCGGCGCAGCGGGCCAGGCGGGCACCACACAGAGCGATTTGGCGACGGCGGCGGGCAATCGCCTGTCCACGGCTGGCGCCAACCAGGTGGCATTGGGCAATGCCCAGAGCCAGCTTTCGACGGAAGACCTCAACCGCTTCCTATCGCTGGTGAATCCGGCGAACCAGACCGCGCAGACCCAGAGCCAATTGACGAATGACCAGCTTAACCGGCTGCTCACCACCGGAAACCTGGAGCAGACGCAGCAGCAGAACCAGGACAATGCCAATTACCAGCTTTTCCAGAACGAGGTGAATTGGCCCAAGGAACAGCTTAATGCGCTCCTGGCGGCGGCTGGCGGCGTGCCTTATGGCACCTCCAGCACCAGCAACACCCAGGGCACCCAGGTGGTGCAGAGCCCGTCCATGCTTGGCCAGCTTATCGGCGCCGGCGCGGCGGTTGCGGGCGCCGTGTCCGACCGTGGGTCCAAAGAGGACTTTGCCCCGGTCAATGACGAGGAAATTCTGGCCCGTATTGCCCGCATGCCCGTGGAAACCTATCGGTACAAGAAGGGGGTCCGCGAGGCGATCGGGGACGATGGGCGCCGCCGCATTGGCCCGATGTCTCAGGACTTTGGCCGGGAATTCCTGGGCGACCCGGAGGCGAAATTCATTCCCATGCCGGAAGCGATGGGCGCCATCTTCAGCGCCATTCGCGCCCTGGACGCCCGCACGGCGCCGG
>CAZEQY010000025.1:1565-5131 GCA_964514655.1 uncultured bacterium | reverse complement strand
GCGATGGGCGCCATCTTCAGCGCCATTCGCGCCCTGGACGCCCGCACGGCGCCGGAAAACGACAACGATGCTCTGGGCGATCTGAAGCGCCTGGCGGCGTAAAGACCCGATAGTTAGCGGGTAATAACCGGGTTTTTACCGGGTTTTAACGGGGTTAAAATGGCCGCTCTTCTTGCCGCTGACGGATCGCCGCTCCTGATCAAGATGCCGGACGGGCGCATTGTGCCCGCCAGCGGCGGCGCCTTGGTCGATACTGCCGCGCCCACCGTGGCGGCGGCGCGTGCCGATAATTCCGGCGCCATGACCGGGAAGCAAATCCAGGCGGCGGGCGACGAAGCTGCGGCCCAGATCGCGGCTGCACAGGCTCTCCCGGACGTTCTGACGAGCAAGCGCGGCGGCGGCGCGGGGCGGTCTCCCAATGTGAACGCCAACCGTGCGCCCGCTCCTGGCCTTGCGCTGCCCCAGCAGCCGGCGGTTATGACCGCGCCGGAGGGTGGCGGCGGCGATATGGGCGCGCTGGCGAGCTTGGTGAAGTCCTTGGGCAAGAATGCCGGCAGCGGCGATCCTCTTGGCCCCGTCGAAGTGACGCCGCGCCAGACGGGCTCAGAGCCTGGTTTGCTGGAAAAGTTCAAGAGTTTCTTGGGAATCGGCGACAAGGTGCCCAATAGCGGGGCGTCCACGATCGATCCCAATATGCAGACCGCGCCTGGTCCGGGCCCTGTGTCTTCCGCGCCACTGGCGCCTATCGACGGCGCGCCAACGGATAACGGCGCGCTTGCCTCCGTGGCCGCGCTTCCGACTCCCAAGCCGGTGATCACGAACCGCGATGGAACCCAGCGCACCATGGATGCGCCGACCGCAGGCGCCTTGGACACGGCAGCCGGGCAGACCGCGCCTGAAGCGGACAAGCCTGGATTTTTTGAGCGCAATTTCGGCGGGATTATCGATCATGGCGACCCGCTGACGAATGGCGCGAACGCGGACACCATCAAAGCCCGCTATGGCGATGACTATAAGCCCCAGGACTGGCTGGACCGCCTGAAGGCCAACGGCGCCCGCCTGGCGCTCCTGACCGGCGGCCTGGCCACCATGGCCAACGCCTCGCGCCCTGGCGCCACGCCTCTTGGCTCTGTCGGACAAGGCGCTTTGGAGGGGATCAACACCGCCTATGGCCAGCGCGCGGCCCAGAAGCAGGAAGACCTGGCGGCGGCGGAAGAAGCCAGCAAGGCGAAGCTGCGCGATGCCCAGGGCGCCCTTTACGATGTGAAGGGCAACGCGGCGGTGACCACGGCAGCCGCTGCGGACAAGCGCGGTGAGGCTGCTCTGGCGCGCTCCAAGGCTGCCCAGACCGCCGCCGATGCCGCCGCCTCGCGCGCGGCCACATACGCTGCAAACCCCTTCTCCAAGGGTTCGAAAACCTCCGTCTTCCAGCAAAAGCAGGCGGCATGGCTGGAAGCGCACCCCAATGACGCTGAAGGCGCGCTGGCCTATGCCAATGGCGAAAAGCAACTGACGCCCGGCCAGACCCTCCAGAGCGCCTATGCGCTGGCGGGCAAAGAGCTTGCCGGCCTGATCGACCAGCCTGCCGACCCGGAAGAATGGGTTAACAATCGCGCGTCGGAAATCCAGCAGAACATCCTGGAGCAGAACAAGCGCCGCGCCGCCGCGCCGGCGCCGTCGAATGGTGCGCCAGCCCTTCCGGGAAGCAAGAACCCCGGCGGTGCCCTCCCTGCTGGTGGTAAGCCTGCCGCCGCAAAGGGGCCTTCCAAGGCCCAACTCAAGGCACAGGCAGCCGCTGCGATCCAGCGCGGCGCCAATGCCGACCAGGTAAACAAGCGTCTCAGCGCCATGCTGGCCACCGCGCCGGAGTAAGATATGGCCGGTCCCGGCGCTTTTGCTGATCTTGTCCCGGAAGATGCGGACATTGCGGATGCCGCATTGCCCATTATGCAGAACACCGAGAGCGGCGGTGCGGCCAACCGTGCCACCGTGGTATCGCCAAAGGGCGCTGTCGGCATTGGCCAGGTGATGCCGGACACGGCCCGCCAGTATGGTTATGACCCTGAAAAGCTGACCGATCCGGCCTATAATGCCCAGGTTTCCCGCACGATTTTGGCGGACCTGGCCGATCGATACCGTGACGCGCCGAACCGCCGGGACGCGATCTGGGCGGGCTACAATGGCGGTCCGGGACGCGGCGACGCCTTGGTGGCGACGGGCGACCCATCTGTTTTGCCCAAGGAAACACAGGATTATATTCTCAAGAACAACGCGCAAATCACGGATGGGGCATTTTCCGATCTGGTGCCGGACCAGGGCGCCGCGCCCGCCGATGCTGGGGGCGCCTTTGATGATCTGATCCCGGCGCAAAAGCCGGCTGGCGACCCGTTCGCCGATCTGGTGCCGCCGCCTGCACCGTCGAAGCTCCCGCACCCCGAACAGCCGGAAGATTCGTGGCTGACCACGCTGAAGAAAACCGCCGAGAATATCCCGGCGGCTGTGACGGCTGGCGCCGGCCAGGCACTGACCGGCGTATCCGAATTTATGAAGATGCTGGACAAGGGCGATGTGGACCGCTGGAACGCGCTCCATCCCGACCAGCCCATTTCGACATTGCCCACGCTGGACACGCGCGCGCAGCAGGGCCGCGACATCACCCAGGAAAATTCCAAGGTTCTTGCGGCGAACGAGCCCAATGTGGAGCCCGGATCGGCCAAGGGCATTGTCGGCGAAAGCATCACCTCCGTGGCGCAGATGGCGCCCGCCGCCTTCGCGTCGCTTATCACCAAGAGCAGTGGTCCGCTCCTGGCAGCCTTCGGCGCGCAATCCTATGGCCAGCAATATGACCGCTCCATCCAGATGGGCCGCACGCCGGAACAGGCCAGGGTGGACGCCGGTTTCAGCGCCGCCGCCGCGACCGTCCCGGCTGAAATGCCCATTTCGGCGATCCTGAAGCCAGGCGGGAAAATTCTCAGCCGTATCGGCAAAGCGGCCTTTGGTGGCGCCGCCGCCAACACCATCACCACGGCGTTGCAAAAAGCCTATGACGCCGGAATTCTGGACGTAAAGATGACCTGGGCCGAGGCCCTGGACGCCATGAAGCAGAGCGCCGAGGTGGGCGGTCTGATCGGCGGACTCTTCGGCATTGTGGGCCACGGCGCCGCCGGTAAGGAAAAGGCGGAAGCGCCAGCAGCCGAGAAGATCGAGCCCACCGCCGCGTCCACCACGCCGCCGCCAGAACCCGGTGCCCCTGGTCCAAGTGCGCCACCTGGGCCATCGGGCGCGCCCGCTCAAGTCTTACCCCAAGATCGCGGCGTGCAGCCCGGTCCACTCAATCCCGATGGAACCCCGGTATCCGCAGGCGGACAAGCGATTGCCACCCCTGGCGGAAAACGCATCGCTGGACGGCGTGGCGAAATGGCCGGGACCGAAACCCTTATCCCCGGTCAAGGGTCCGCTGAAAAGCTGGAGCCGGTGATGCAGCCGCCCGCCGGCACGCCGCAGGAAGTGCTGGATACCGTCCATGACCCGGAAACCTGGGTTCAGACCGGTTGGAAGGATAAAGC
>CAZEQY010000025.1:0-1465 GCA_964514655.1 uncultured bacterium | reverse complement strand
TGGATACCGTCCATGACCCGGAAACCTGGGTTCAGACCGGTTGGAAGGATAAAGCCGGGAACATCCTGCCGCTGGACGATCCGCGCGCGCGCGGACAAGCGCCCGATCCCAAGGTGGCGGCTGCCCAGGAGGCTCTGCGCACGAACATTGACCCGGAAACCGGGAAAAAGCCCAAGGGCAATGCTGCCTTGCGCGAATTTCGTCAGCGTATGCAGGCGGTTATTGACGGAACCGAGAACGCTGATATTGTTTCCGTGGAACCAAATCCACGGGAAACCAATGAACGGAATGTGCAGCCGCTGTCCCAATCCTCCGGCGCCGGGGCAGAGGTATTGCCTGAAATGCAAGGCGGCGTACGCCAGGAAATGGCGGAAAACGCACAAAATGACGCCGGATCAGAAGGTAAAGGATCGGGCGCGGGCGTACGCGAACGTCTATCTCCGACGAGGGAAAATACAGCGCGGGCCGTGCAAAATTCCAGGATGCCGCCGGAAGGCGCAAATGCACCACCCGGACTACAAAAAACCACTTCTGGTAGAGTGGATTTGCAGGGCGCACCATCTGGAACTTCACGGAACCGAGGTGCAGAAAAAGCGGCAGGAACACAGCCTAGCGATCAAGGCGATCGTGGAAAAGCACTTCCCGAAGGAACCGTAGGAACTTCCAAGGTTCCGGCGCCGAAATTCGATCCGGCGGCATATCTGGACGAGGCCCGCGCCGCCCAGGCGCCAGGCAAGCCTCCGCTCACCGCCGCCGCCCTTGCGAAGAAGATTGGTGTTTCCGCGCCGCGCGCCGCGCGCGTCTTAAAAGCCCTGGGCGCCGCCGAGCCCGACCAGCATTTTGATGACGCCTTGGCCCGCGTTCGCGCGGCACGGGCGCCGATGCCGAAGGCCGAGACGCTGGGTCAGGCCATCCGTTCGCTTGGTGGTATCAAGCTGAAGAATGCGGCTGGTAATCATTTGGCTGGTGGCCCGGAAATTCGGGACATCCTGGATCGCAACCCTGGCCTTTTGAACAACAAGACCGGACTTGCGCCCGATGCCTTGCGGGAGGCTCTGTCCGAGCGCGGCTGGTTCAGTGGCGCCAACGACAGCGAGCACACCACGCTGGACGATCTTTACGAGGTTCTTGGGCGCCACCAGCGCGGTGAAAAAATCTATCACCCCGCGTCGGAAGCCGCTGGCGAGCTGCATGGCCGTCAGATGCTGGACGAGGAATTGGGCCGCGCCGGCGTCAGTGCCAACGATAGCGAGGGCGTGGCGGCACGAAAGCTGGCCACCTTCCGCCAAGAACATGGCGACTCGCTTGCGCTCAAACATGAGGATATGCTGGACACACGCGACCTTGCCGCGCTGTCCGAAGAGGACCGCAAGGTATTGGATGAAGACTATGGCTATGAACCGGGCGCAGACATTGGCGCGGAGTCAGAAACGGCTGAAGGCCCTTCAGTCCGCAGCTACGAGCT